>NZ_AP022810.1:1020000-1769969 GCF_009731355.2 Desulfuromonas sp. AOP6 | reverse complement strand
ACCTTCTTCAAGGAGGCCATCTCCACTGAAAGGCGCTATGCCCCTGCCTATCTGGGGATGGGCCAAGCGTATTACGCGCTGGATAAAACGACAGAAGCCGTCGCTCAATATCGTGAGGCGTTGGCTATCGCCCCCAATTATGCACAGGCTCACTATCAACTGGGGCTGGCTCAGGTAAAACTTCGTCAAACCGAAGAAGCTGTCGCTTCCTTCAACGAGGTCATCCGCCTTATTCCTGACACCGAACTGGGTAAATTGTCCAGGGAACATCTGAAAGTGTTGAAGTGATATCCTGCTTGAACGAAGAGCCCATGTTCAAGGATTGCCGAGAAATCCAGGAGACAGTCATAAATGAAAAGGGGAGGGCGCCCTTTGATCTGGCTGTCGTCCTTGGTTCTGGCCTCGGCGCCTTGGCGGACCACATCGAAGAACCCTCCGCCTGGCCCTACCAGAGATTTGACTGTTTTCCTGAGAACATGGTGGCCGGACATCAGGGCCGTCTTGTCGCCGGGATGTTTATGGGCTGGCGAGTACTGGTTTTTCAGGGCCGCTATCACCTTTACCAAGGGTATTCTGCTACCCAGGTAGCACTACCAGCCCGCATTGCTCATGTCCTTGGCTGTCCCCGGCTGCTGCTGACCAACGCGGTCGGTGGCATCAATCCTTCCTTTGAGCCCGGCGATTTCATGTATATCGCCGATCACATCAATCTCATGGGAGACAACCCGTTGCGCGGGAACTTTCCCAATCCATTTGTCGATCTTTCTTCCCTCTATCTGGATTCTCTTTACCCTCCTCTGCATGAATTCGCCATTCGGAACCAAATTCGTCTTCATCGCGGGGTGCTCTGTGCCGTGCAGGGGCCATCTTACGAGACCCCTGCCGAGATCCGGGCCATGAAGCTTCTTGGCGCCGATGCGGTGTCCATGTCAACCGTTCCTGAAGCCATCATGGCCAGATATCTCGGCATGGACGTTGTCGGTCTCTCCTATATCTCCAATCATGCCGCTGGACTTTCTCCCGTTCCTCTGCTGCACGAGGATGTGCTGTCTGCAGGCAAGAGTGCTGAGCGTCACCTTGTCGACCTTGTCAGCCAGTTGATCGGTCTTTGGCAGGGGGCTGCATCCACTTCTGTCTGACATCCTTCCTTCTGCCCAAGGCTTTCCTGTAACATATTGTAATTATTTGGCAATAAATAAATTTTCCGTGTGGTTTGCCGTCTTGACAGGGCAAGACCTCGTGATAGACTTACCTGCAAAACTTGCACGGGAGCATTTTGAGTGGGATCGAAAATAAAAAATATCCTTATTGTTGATGATGAAGAGAATACCCGTATCGGCCTGAGCAAGCTGCTCAGCCAGGAAGGCTTTGATGTCTGTAGTGTGGCCAACGGTCAGGAGGCCTTGGACTATCTGAAATCCAGTCGTGTAAACCTGGTCATCAGCGATATCAATATGCCCGAAATGAATGGATTGACCTTTCTTAAAGAACTTAATCGTCTCTACCCCAGCACCCATGTCATCATGATTACTGCCTATGGCGGGGTCGAGTCCTATCTGGAGGCTATGAATCTCGGAGCCTTCGAATACATTCACAAGCCGATCAAAATTGAAGAACTCAAGTCTGTGCTGGAAAAAATACACAAAGAAACCAAGCACATTTCTCCAGTTGGCCCTATGTAATTCGACCTTTTCCTTGAAGTGAAGGAGGAACCATGAAAGATTTCAAAACGATCCTTTTTGCCACAGATTTTTCCGAATGTTCCGATCATGCTTTCCAATATGCTCACATGCTGACCAAAAAATGCGGCGCCAAGCTTCTGCTTGCCCATGTTATAAACGAACCCGTCGATCTGCGAGGTTTTTATGTCCCCCACATTTCTTTTGACAAGCTGGAAGAAGAAATAGAAGAGGGGGCAAAAAAAATGATGGAAAAGTTTTGTCGGGCTCATCTTGGTGAAGACATCCAATACGAGACCTTTATCGTGCCGGGGATCCCCTACGACGAGATCATCAAAATAGGTCTTGAACACTCGGCCGACCTGATTATTCTTGGCACTCATGGACGCACTGGCCTTGACCATGTTTTGTTTGGCAGCACTGCTGAAAAAGTTGTGCGCAAGTCTCCACTCCCGGTT
This sequence comes from Desulfuromonas sp. AOP6, assembly GCF_009731355.2. GTDB lineage: Bacteria > Desulfobacterota > Desulfuromonadia > Desulfuromonadales > SZUA-540 > SZUA-540. Next base: position 1,767,832 of record NZ_AP022810.1, on the reverse strand, counting down.
ATGACGGTTGCATGTAGCGAAAAATGATTTTTACGGGATTAGCCCGATAACCTTAAGGAAGACGGCCTGGTGCTGTCTTCCTTTTTTTGTCGAATTCACTCCCTTGAACACAAAAAGGGGATTTGTCTTTGGGGAACAAGCTTCTTGTTTGACAGGATGTTTCATGGTAAATTGTCGCCCTTTTTAATACGTTGTTTTCTCTACTTGGAAGTCAGGATATGCAGACTCCACAGCATCTCGCCATTATCATGGACGGGAACGGCCGCTGGGCTGAACGTAGGCAGTTGCCGCGTACGGCCGGCCACAGTCGTGGTGCCGATACCGTGCGCACTGTCATTGAGGAGTGCAGGCTTCAGGGCATTCGCTACCTCACCCTGTATGCTTTCAGTTCTGAAAACTGGGGAAGGCCTCCCGCTGAAATAGATGCCCTGATGTCCCTTCTTGCCAGATATCTCGCCAATGATCTTCCCAAGATGCTGGGAGAAGGAATTCGTTTTAATGTGATCGGCGAAATAGAGCGTTTGCCCGACGATGTGCAGTTCTCGCTCAAGGAAGCTATGGAACGGACCAGTAACAACAGGGAGATGGTACTGACCCTGGCCCTTTCCTATGGTGGCAGAGATGAAATCCTGCGGGCCGTTCGGAGGGTTTGTCGTCAGGTGTCCGCAGGTAAATTGGGGATTGAAGATATCGACGAAGATGTTTTTTCAGGCGCCCTGGATACTCATGATTTGCCCGATCCCGACCTGCTTATCCGCACCAGTGGTGAGATGCGCGTCAGCAATTTTTTACTATGGCAGTTGGCTTACGCCGAATTATACTTCACGGAAACACTCTGGCCTGATTTTGATATCCATGAATTACATCGGGCCCTGGAACTTTACGCTAAAAGAGAACGCCGCTATGGTCTGACAGCCGAGCAAGTTACCCAATCCACATCGTTCAAGGAGGGAAATCATTAAGACGCGAATTTTAACAGCATTGGTGGCGCTTCCACTGCTGGTACTTTTTGTTGCCTATGCGAGCCCCAAGGTTTTCAACCTGCTCGTCTTTGGCGTCGGGCTGTTGGCTCTTTATGAGTTCTATGGGATGGCGCTTAGTGAAGATCGCCAACAGTTCCAGAAGCTTGCTGTCGCCGGTGGCTCTCTTCTTCTAGTGCCCTTTGCCCTTGGAAATATGGCGTATTTTCAGGGCTGGCTGGTTATTCTCGTCGGCTTTTTCGCCATAGCCTTTCTGTTCTCGTTCCGAGACTTGACGCGCGTCGTGCAGGAGATGGGCCTCGTCATGCTGGGTTTGTTGTACATCCCTCTGCTCCTGGGACATCTCATGCTGCTTAGAGACCTGCCTTTCGGGCGGGAATGGATCTTTTTTGTCCTTCTCTGTGTCATGGCCTGTGATTCCGCGGCTTATTTTGTTGGTTCGTCTCTCGGACGCCGAAAACTCTATCCTGCCATCAGCCCCAATAAGAGTGTTGAAGGGGCCCTTGGGGGGGTGGCTGGAACCTTCCTCGGGGCGACGCTGGCCAAAGTCTTCTTTTTTCAGGAACTATCCTGGATAGATGTACTTTTGCTCGGTGGAGCCCTTGGTGTTCTCGGGCAGCTTGGCGATCTCTTTGAGTCCATGCTCAAGAGGAGTTTCAATGTCAAGGATTCCGGACGCCTCATCCCCGGCCACGGTGGCATTCTCGATCGACTGGACAGTCTGCTATTTGCCTTTGCGCCAGTCTATTATTATGCCTTTCTCTTTTTTAAGGGATAGACACCACTCGCCATGAAGAAAATATCTGTTCTCGGATCGACCGGATCGATCGGCGTCAGTACTCTGGATATTGCTGCTGCCCATCCCGACCAGTTCCAGATTGTTGCTTTGACCGCCGGTTCCAATCTTAAGCTTTTGGCCGAACAGGTTCGCCGCTTTCGCCCTTCTGTCGTTGCCGTGCTCCGCAGGGAGGATGAGGCGTTGCTGCGCGACATGCTAGGAGCTGCAGCGCCAGCGGTGCTTTCCGGGCTCGAAGGACTCATGGCCTGTGCCGTGCATGACGAGGCCCAGATGGTTGTTTCTGCCATCGTTGGCGCAGCCGGACTCGTCCCCACCATGGCCGCCATTGAGTCAGGCAAGGATATCGCCCTCGCCAACAAGGAGACGCTCGTGACGGCGGGCGCTCTTGTCATGGAGGCCATCCATCGTAAAGGAGTAAAGCTTTATCCGGTAGACAGTGAACATTCTGCCATTTTCCAATCACTGGAAGGGCACCGCAGGACTGATGTTCGTCGTTTGATATTGACAGCTTCCGGTGGGCCGTTCAGAGATAAGGCTCTGGCTGAACTGAGGCAGGTTTCACCCGCCGATGCACTGGCTCACCCGAACTGGTCCATGGGGAGGAAGATCTCTATCGATTCAGCCACCATGATGAATAAGGGACTTGAAGTCATTGAGGCCCACTGGCTTTTTGATTTGCCGGGAGACCGGATCGATGTGCACATTCATCCCCAGAGCATTGTTCATTCCATGGTCGAATATGTCGATGGGTCAGTCATCGCCCAGCTTGGCATTCCCGACATGAAAACCCCCATCGCCTATGCTCTGTCCTACCCGGAACGTCTGCCTCTGAATCTTCCCGCGCTTGATCTCTGTGCTTTAGGGTCCCTGACATTCTCAAAACCCGATAATCAGCGCTTCGCCTGCCTGGGGCTTGCCTATGAGGCTCTCAGGGAAGGTGGTACGGCTCCAGCTGTCCTTAACGCCGCCAACGAGGTTGCCGTAGAGGCTTTTCTCAACAAAGAGCTTGGTTTTTTGGCCATTCCCGACATCTTGCGCCGTGTCCTGGATACTCATCGCATCGCTGCACTGACTCATATTGACGAAGCATTGCGTGCCGATCGCTGGGGGCGTCAGGCCGCACGGCGTTTGATCGACGCTGTTTTGTAAGGGAAGAATTCATGTTCACTCTGGTCGCCGGCATACTCATGCTGGGCATACTTGTCTTTATCCACGAATTTGGCCACTTTCTTGTGGCCAAGTTGTCCGGGGTCAAAGTTCTCAAGTTTTCTCTCGGGTTTGGCCCAAAGCTTATCTCCATCCGTTACGGTGAAACGGATTACATGATCTGCGCCATTCCCCTTGGCGGTTATGTGCAGATGCTCGGAGAAAGCGTGGGAGAGGGGGGTACTCTTACGCCTGAGGAACGCAAGCGATCTTTTGCTGACAAACCTGTTTCGCGACGGATGGCGATCGTTGCTGCCGGCCCCATCATGAATCTCCTCCTGCCTTTTCTTGTCCTCCCCGTGGCTTACCTGGTCGGTGTCAATGTGCCGGCCTATCTTGAAAAGCCAGCCTGTATAGGGATGGTGACAGCGGATTCCGAAGCGCAATCCGTGGGGTTTTCTCGGGGCGACTGTATCCTGCGTATCAACGGAGACCTGGTGCCGACCTGGTCTGACGCCAACCGCGCTCTGATTTCCTATGCCGGCTATGCGCTGGATTTCAGCGTTCAACGTGAAGGGCAGGTGATTTCCATCCTGCTTACACCTGAAGATGGCGGTTTAGAAGGGCTGGAGTCCGTCGGTCTTATGCCGGTACAGCGTCCCATTGTTGGAGCACTCGCCCCTGGCATGCCCGCGGAAAAAGCCGGTCTGCAGGTGGGAGACGAAATTCTTTCCATAAACGGTCAGCCCATAGAATCCTGGTATGATTTGAGCCCTGCCATTCAAAAAACAGGAGAGGCTCAAGCTGTTTATCGGGTGAGTCGTCAAGAGGAGACCCTGAGCCTTGCTGTACAGACTCAGCGAAGTGAAGAAAACCCCGACGAATTTCTTTTAGGTGTCGCGCCCCAGTTTGAGACAAGTTTCAAGAGGTTCGGATTGGCCGCTGCCATGAACGCCGGTGCCGACAGGGCGATGGAACTCATTGACCTTACGCTAGTCTTTCTGCAAAAATTATTTGCCGGTCATGTCCCCAGCAAAAATATCGGCGGGCCTATTACCGTTATTCAGGTGGCTGGGCAGGCTGCGCAGACAGACCTGGCCAGCATTCTCTCCGTCCTGGCTTTTTTAAGCATCCAGTTGGGGATCCTTAACCTTTTGCCCATCCCCATTCTCGATGGAGGACACCTCTTTTTTAACTTTTTTGAATTGATCCTGCGCCGGCCCCTTTCGCTCAAAACCCGTGAAATTGCCCAGCAGATTGGCTTGATGCTTCTTCTGGGCCTGATGGTTTTTGCTTTTTATAATGATATTGTGCGTATCTTTTTCGGAGCCTAAATTTGCCTGAAGTCCTTCTCACCGTGGATACATCAACTCCCGCTGGAAGTATTGCCATCAGTCGTGGTGAAGCTCTCATCGGGGAGATCTTTCTCGACCTCAAGGCGGCCAATCATACGGACCGGCTGCTTCTTTCCGTATCCCAGCTTCTATCCGATTGTGCTTTGTCTATCCATGATGTAACTGTCTTCGGTGTTGTTGTTGGCCCTGGCTCATTTACCGGGTTGCGGGTAGGGTTGGCTACGATAAAGGGGCTTGCCATGGCTACCGGAAAACCCGTTGTCGGCGTCTCCTCTTTGCGGGTTCTTGCTGCTTCTCTGCCTTTTTCGCGCTATCCGGTATGCGTTATGGTGGACGCACGTAAGAAGGAGGTCTATTCAGAGCTTTTTTCGTGCGAGAAAGGGCGCCCTGAAAGTATCGGACCAGCGGTGGTTGCCGATCCTGAAAAAGTGCTGTTGAATTTAGAGTCTTCCACGCTGTTTGTCGGCAACGGTGCCATTTTGTATCGTTCCCTTATCCTGAGGCACTTGGGGGGCAAGGCCCATTTCGCACCCTGGACTTTCATCGCACCTCGAGCATCCATGGCCGCAAGCCTTTTGCTGGAAGCCTATCTGCAGGGAGAGGTTCTCCCTCTGGAATCTCTCGCACCTCTGTATATTCGTCTTTCCGAGGCCGAGATTGCCTGGGCAAGGAGGCAGGAGAATGACTTGATTCAAGGTTGACATCCTGAGGCTGCTTCGCTATCTTAAAACTGTGTTTTCTGGCATATGTAAACTCTTTCCCGGGAGGTGTGCGATGCAGCAGGATAGTCAGTCTCTGGTACAAAGTCTTTTCGACCAGAATCCCCGCTTTCGACTGCTTTATGAGGAACACCGGCTGCTGGAAAAAGACTTGGATTCACTCACCAGAAAATCTTTCCTGACTCCTGAGGAAGAACTGGAAAAACGGAAGTTGCAGAAACTCAAACTTGCAGGTAAAGACGAAATGGAACGTATCCTCAGTAACTATCGTTAGCCTGTTTTGTCAGACCTGCGAATGGAAAAGGGTTCGGGCGACAGCTTGAACCCTTTCATTGTATCTACCCCCGTTTTGCCCGCCGCAACATTTCTTTGGCTGGACTAGACGAGCAAATTGTATTAAACGAGAATCTGTACTGTCTTATTTGTAAAATCAAATGGCCACCGAGACGATTTCCGTAAAGAAAATCGTTTGAAATATATACCTGGAGCATTTATTTATGGCGGGTTTACGATCCAATACGTCGACGCAAGGCAGGAATATGGCAGGAGCCCGTGCTTTATGGCGGGCAACCGGGGTTCAAAACAGCGATTTTGGAAAACCGGTCATTGCAGTTGTTAACTCTTTTACCCAATTTGTTCCTGGTCATGTTCATCTCCATGCCCTTGGTCAACTTGTCGTGGACGAAGTCGAGAAGGCTGGTGGGATTGCCAAGGAATTCAATACGGTGGCCATCTGTGACGGTATTGCCATGGGGCATGCCGGCATGCTTTACAGCCTGCCTTCCAGGGAGTTGATCGCGGATTCGGTGGAATATATGGCTAATGCCCACTGTGCCGATGCCCTTGTCTGTATTTCCAACTGCGATAAAGTAACTCCCGGTATGCTCATGGCGGCCATGCGGCTCAATATTCCTGCCATTTTTGTGTCCGGCGGGCCCATGGAGGCGGGCAAGGTTCATATTGCTGGCAAGGATCTTCATGTTGACCTGATTGATGCCATGGTTGCTGCCGCCACGCCCGCGGTCAGCGATAAGGACCTGGCCGAATATGAGCGTTCAGCCTGTCCCACCTGCGGCTCTTGTTCGGGTATGTTTACTGCAAACTCCATGAATTGCCTTACGGAAGCGCTCGGTTTCAGCCTCCCCGGCAACGGCAGCCTTGTCGCTACTCACGCAGAAAGAAAAAAACTTTTTGTGGAAGCGGGAAAGCGCATCGTGGAGATGGCCAAACGGTATTATGAGCAGGGAGACGAAACGGTGCTGCCTCGTTCGGTCGCCAATTTTGCGGCTTTTGAAAACGCCATGCGCCTTGATATCGCTATGGGCGGATCAACCAATACCGTTCTTCATCTTCTGGCTGTGGCTCAGGAGGGGGATGTCAACTTTACCATGGACGACATCAACCGACTTTCGCTGAAAACCCCCAACCTGTGCAAGGTAGCGCCCGCGGTTTCCCATTACCACATGGAAGATGTGCATCGTGCCGGGGGCGTCATCGGTATTCTGGCAGAGCTTGACCGTGCCGGGCTGATCAATCGCGATAGTCCGACTGTACATAGTCCGACCATGGGCGAGGCCATTCAAAAATGGGACATCATGACATCCTCTGATCCCGTGACCCACACCCGTTATGTGGCAGCGCCTGGCAACCGGGTTTCCCTGGAGGCTTTCAGCCAGAGCAATCAGTGGGGGCAACTCGACACGGACAGGGCCGGTGGTTGCATTCGGGATGTGGACCATGCCTACAGCAAGGACGGCGGGCTAGCCGTTCTCTATGGAAATCTGGCCCCGGAGGGGTGTATCGTTAAAACCGCCGGGGTCGATCCGTCCGTATGGACTTTCAGTGGACCCGCTCGTATTTTCGAAAGTCAGGAAGGGGCTGTTGAGGCCATTCTTGGTGATCGAATTAAGGCTGGCGATATCGTCATTATCCGCTATGAAGGCCCAAAAGGTGGACCAGGCATGCAGGAAATGCTTTACCCTACCAGCTATCTTAAATCCAAAGGGCTTGGCAAGCATTGTGCCCTTATCACTGACGGGCGCTTCTCTGGCGGCACTTCCGGTTTATCCATCGGCCATGTGTCCCCAGAAGCTGCAGAGGGCGGACCTATCGGGCTGGTAGAGGAGGGTGATGTCATTGAGATTAACATCCCCGGGCGTTCCATCCTTGTCAAAGTGTCTGATAGTGAACTGGAGCGCAGAAGGAAAAGGATGGAGGACAAAGGCGCCGATGCCTGGCAGCCCCAAGGCCGCGATCGACAGGTCAGTAAGGCCTTGCAGGTCTATGCCGCCTCAACGACCAGTGCCGCTCGGGGCGCGGTCAGGGATGTTGAGCAGTTGCGTCGATGAAACGAGCACAATTAATGAAGAGGGGTATCCCCCCCATTGGGTTTAGAATATCTTTCAGGAGGCCTTGGTGAAAAAGACCGGATCACAGATTCTTTTGGAATGTCTACAGCTTGAAGGGGTTGACACGGTGTTCGGCTACCCCGGGGGCACTGTTATCAACATTTATGATGATCTTATGGGTTCTCCCATTCGTCATATTCTTAACCGACATGAGCAGGCGGCCGTTCACGCCGCCGATGGATACGCCAGGGCCACGGGAAAAGTCGGTGTCGCCATTGCCACCAGCGGGCCGGGAGCGACCAATACCATTACCGGTATCGCGACGGCCTATATGGATTCCATTCCCATGGTTATCATTACCGGTCAGGTCCCCACGGCCCTGATTGGGAACGACGCTTTTCAGGAAGCAGACATGGTCGGCATTACCCGTCCTGTTACCAAACACAATTATCTGGTCAAGGATATCAATGACCTCGCCAGAATAATCAAAGAGGCCTTTTATATTGCCCGCACGGGGCGCCCGGGGCCCGTACTGGTCGATCTGCCGAAAGACGTGCAGGTAGCGACGGCCAAATTCACCTATCCCGAAACCGTTGAATTGCGAGGGTACAAGCCGACTTACAGCGGCAATATCCGGCAGATAGAAAAAGCGGTCAAGATGATCCTGAGCGCCAAGAAGCCTGTGGTTTATGTGGGCGGCGGCGTCACGCTTTCCAATTCATCCAATGAATTGCAGGATTTTGCCGAGGCGCTGCAGGCTCCGGTTACGACCACGTTGATGGGAATGGCTTCTTTTCCCAAGAAGCATCCTCTGTCTCTGGGGATGCTTGGCATGCACGGCACCTATTACGCTAACATGGCTGTGACCAATTCGGATCTTCTGATTGCCATCGGAGCCCGCTTTGATGACCGCGTGACAGGTAAGATCGCTACTTTTGCCCCTCATGCCAAAATTATTCATATTGATATCGATCCCACTTCGATTAAAAAGAACGTCAGAGTGGACCTGCCTATTGTCGGCGACGTTCAGGATGTGCTGCAGAAAATGATCACCAAACTCATTGAATATGGTGACGAGGTGAAGGCACATGTTGAAGAAACATCGCCCTGGCTGGAAGAAATCGAGGGCTGGAAAAAACAGCATCCCATGGCGTATAAAAACTCTAAAACGATTATCAAGCCTCAGTTCGTCATTGAAAAAATTCGTGAACTGACGCGCGACGACGCCATTATAACCACGGAAGTCGGTCAACATCAGATGTGGACCGCTCAGTTCTTTGATTTCACCCAACCCCGAACCTTTCTCAGTTCGGGCGGGCTGGGTACCATGGGATTTGGCTTGCCTTCGGCCCTTGGCGCCCAGGCCGCCTTCCCTGACCGGCAGGTCATTGACATCTCCGGAGATGGTTCCTTTCAGATGAATTCACAGGAACTCGCCACCCTGGTTCAATATCGATTGCCCGTTAAGATTGTTATCCTCAATAACAATTTCCTCGGCATGGTCCGTCAGTGGCAGCAGCTTTTTTTCGACCGCCGTTACAGCCAGACCTGCATGGAGTTGCCTATTGATTTCGTTAAACTTGCTGAGGCCTACGGTGCTACCGGCCTGAGTACCAGCAAACCTGAAGAGGTGGAAGACGTCATCCGGAAAGCTCTCGAGACTCCTGGGCCCGTCATTATGGAATTCAAAATCGCTCGTGAGGAGAATGTGTTGCCCATGGTTCCGGCCGGAGCTGGTCTTAACGAAATGGTGTTGGCCTCCTAGCAGGCTTTCGAATCGATACTCAGGAGAACGACATAATGAAACATACGATTTCCGTACTGGTTGAAAATGAGTTTGGTGTGCTGTCACGAGTGGCAGGCTTGTTTTCAGGCCGGGGATTTAATATTGAAAGTCTTTCCGTCGCCCCGACGGTAGACCCCAGTATCTCTCGTATCACCCTGGTCACTCGTGGCGACGAGCAGATCCTTGAGCAGATTAACAAACAGTTAAATAAGCTGATCAGCACGATCAAAGTCATCGACTTTACCGGCCAGGAATTTGTTGAACGAGAACTTGCTCTGATCAAAGTCACGGCAGAAGAGGACACCAGGGCAGAAGTGCTTCGTATTGCCGATATCTTTCGGGCCAAAGTTATTGATGTGACGGCCCGATCCTACACTATTGAGGTCACCGGAGCCCCCGGGAAAGTGGATGCTATTCTCGAATTGCTGCGCCCCATGGGGATAAAGGAACTGGTGCGGTCCGGCCCTGTCGTTCTTGGAAGGGGTTCGAAAAGCTGGAAAGGGGCGTGAGTTTTTATCCGCTCGTTGTACTTTGCTGGCGAAAACTTTTGCAGTAGCTCGCTGTGTGTGCTATAAGGCGATGTTATTTTAGGGGTGGTCCCCACAATCAGGAGGTAGTGAAACAATGAAGGTTTATTACGACAAAGACGCCAATCTGGACGTTCTCAAAGGCAAGAAAGTCGCCATTATCGGCTACGGCAGCCAGGGGCATGCCCACTCCAACAATCTTAAGGAGAGCGGCGTCGACGTGATCGTCGGTTTGCGCAAGGACAGCTCATCCTGGGCCAAGGCTGAAAAGGCGGGTCTGCAGGTACTGGAGACCTCCGAAGCGGCCAAGGTTGCTGACGTTATTATGATTCTTGTTCCTGACGAGTTGCAGGGAGACATGTACCGCGAAGAGATCGAGCCCTTCATGAAAAAAGGGGTCTATCTCGCCTTCGGTCATGGATTTAATATCCACTTCGGCCAGATTGTCCCTAAGTCTGATGTGAATGTCTTCATGGTGGCTCCCAAGGGGCCAGGCCACATGGTCCGCCACGAGTATACCAAAGGCGGAGGCGTTCCTTCCCTGATTGCCATCTATCAGGACCCCTCTAAAAACACCAAGGATGTTGCTCTGGCTTATGCCAGCGCCAACGGCGGCGGCAGGGCTGGCATTATTGAAACGAACTTCAAGGAAGAGACGGAAACGGATCTCTTTGGGGAGCAGGCTGTTCTTTGCGGCGGCGCCAGTGCCCTCGTACAGGCTGGTTTTGAAACTCTGGTTGAAGCAGGATATGCACCTGAGATGGCCTATTTCGAGTGCCTGCACGAACTTAAGCTCATCGTTGACCTCATGTACGAAGGGGGTATCGCCAACATGCGCTATTCCATTTCCAATACTGCTGAATACGGTGACCTCACACGGGGCCCCATGGTCGTTACGGATGAGACCAAAAAGGCCATGAAAGAAATTCTGCGCCAGATCCAAGAAGGTGAATTCGCTCGCGAATTCATGCTGGAGAACAAGGCCAACAAGCCTGTCCTTTCCGCTCTGCGCCGTAAGGGTGCCGAGCATCCCATTGAAGAGGTGGGTGCCAGACTGCGCAGCATGATGAGCTGGATCGGTAAGAATAAGATTGTTGACAAAGAGCGTAACTAGGTCGCTCAGCAAAGATCCCAGGGGGCAGGCTGCGGCCTGCCCCTGTCTTTTTTGACATTCAATGCGAGGATTGTGAAATGCGTAATCAGAACCAGATCGTCGCCGTGGAAGGATATCCCTTTATTGGGATATTTGCTTTCGTCACGCTGGTGTTTGCCCTGCTGGACTGGAGCTTCCTGACTTTTCTGACCTTGTGCCTGACTCTTTTCACGGTCTATTTTTTCCGGAATCCGGAACGACATGTTCCTCAAGATGAGGAAGCCGTGGTCGCACCTGCTGATGGCAAGGTCATTTTTGTCGGCAATGTTATGGAAGAACAGTTCTTCAAGGAAGAGGTTACCAAGGTCAGTATTTTCATGTCCGTCTTTAATGTGCATGTCAATCGTGCCCCCTTTCCCGGGAAGGTGCTCGACATGTTTTATAACAAAGGCGAGTTCTTTAACGCATCGCTCGATAAAGCCAGTCTTCAGAATGAGCAGGCAGGTATTCTGCTGGAAACTCCCGGAGGCAAGAAGCTTCTTTTTGTTCAGATTGCTGGTCTGGTCGCTCGTCGTATCGTCACCTATCCGGTCATCGGAACCGTGCTTGAAAAGGGGATGCGCTATGGGCTGATTCGCTTCGGCTCAAGGGTGGATATCTACTTTCCACCTGGTTCCGAGGTTACTGCTATCGTGGGCGACAACACAGTGGGCGGTGAAACGATTATCGGTTACATCCGCTAAAGAGCGCGGGGCATAACCGTGTTTCTTCGATGGGGTCAAACATCAGGTACAGTGCCAATGAAAAACGACGTTTCAGCCCTGGAGAACACGGAAAAGACCTTGACAACAACCTGAGCCTCTGTTTTATTCTTAACTCATATCAAACAAAGGCGTCGAAAAGGAGTAGTAGACTTAATCCCCAGTTTCAGAGAGCCGGTGGTTGCTGCAAACCGGTACTGTGGAAAGTCGAACTCGCCTTGGAGCCGCGTTGGTGAAGCTCTTTCGATTTCGAGAGATAGCCATCGCCGTCAGCCCGCGTAAAGGGCCAAAGAAGGGTCTTCTTCGGAAGATCGAAACAGGGTGGTACCGCGAAGCCAAGGCTCTCGCCCCTGCAATTGGGGCGGGAGCTTTTTTTGTGCACACTGTTGGAAGGGGGGTGGTCGTGTGGAAACAGACCTTGGAGACCTAGTCGTTTGTTGGATTGAGTCAGACCATGAATGGCCCTGTGGGCGTAAATGGACACGTACTGCCCGGACCAACGGTTGGTTGAGCCCGGAATATCCATAAGGAGATGTAATCGATGAGTGACGCCAAGACTATTATAATTTTTGATACGACATTGCGTGACGGTGAGCAGTCTCCCGGTGCGAGTATGAACATTGAAGAGAAGTTGCGAATTGCCCACCAGTTGGAAAAGATGAAAGTGGACGTCATCGAGGCTGGCTTCCCTATCGCTTCGGAAGGGGACTTTGAAGCGGTGAAAAAAATAGCCCAGACGATCAAGGGGTGTCAGATCGCCGGCCTGTGCAGAGCTAACGACAAGGACATCGACAGGGCCTGGGAAGCCCTGAAGTATGCTGGCGACCGCGGCCGTATTCATACCTTTATCGCCACCAGCGATATCCATATGAAGTACAAACTGAAAATGAGCGAGGATGCGGTTGTCGAAACGGCTGTCAAGGCAGTTAAGCGGGCAGCCGGCTATACGCCCAATGTGGAATTCTCCGCCGAAGACGCTGTGCGAACCCGCTTGCCTTTTTTGGCCAGGGTTGTAGAAGCGGTTATCGAGGCCGGTGCCCGCACAGTGAATATCCCGGATACAGTAGGGTATACCATCCCATCAGAGTATTCTCGGATCATTACCTACCTTCGTGAAAACGTACCCAACATCGACCAGGCGATTATCTCCGTGCATTGTCACAACGATCTCGGACTCGCCGTGGCTAATTCTCTTGCCGCTGTACAGGCAGGGGCTCAGCAGGTCGAATGCACTATTAACGGTATTGGCGAACGGGCTGGCAATTGCTCGCTTGAGGAAGTTGTCATGGCGCTGCGGACCAGACATGACATAATGCCATTTCAGACCAATGTCGTGACTGAGCATATTTATCCAACCAGCAAATTGCTCTCCACCATCACAGGGATTACCGTGCAGCCAAACAAGGCGATCGTCGGCGCCAACGCTTTTGCACATGAAGCCGGAATTCATCAGCATGGCGTGCTGATGGACAAGTCTACCTACGAAATCATGACACCCGAGTCCATCGGCCTCAACCAGAACAAGCTGGTGCTCGGCAAGCACTCGGGTCGCCACGCCTTTATTCAGCGGCTTCAGGAACTCGGCTACGATCTGGGCAAAGAGGATATCGAAAAAGCCTTTGTCCGCTTCAAGGCTCTGGCTGATCAGAAAAAGGAAATTTTCGATGAGGATTTAGATGCCATTGTCGCCGATGAAATCATCCGCGGCCCTGAAAAGTACAAACTGCTGCAGATGAATGTGTCCTCAGGGTCCTTCGCGGCGCCCACGGCCACGGTTCAGCTTGAAATTGACGGCAAGGTTCGAAAGACGGCTGTCATGGGCGACGGTCCCGTTGATGCGACTTTCAAGGCGATCAAGAAGCTGGCCAAAACCAAAGCCCGTCTGCTCCATTTTTCGGTGGGGGCCATTACGGGAGGAACGGACGCGCAGGGGGAGTGTACGGTGCGACTTGAAGAAGAAGGGCGTGAGGTTCTCGGACAAGGCGCCCATCCTGACATTATTGTGGCGAGCGCCAAGGCCTATATTAATGCCCTGAACAAGCTTTCCAGCGGCATGAGCCGGACCAGGGTTCATCTCTAGAATTCCTTTTCGGCAGGGTAAAGTGCATAGATTGCTCCTCCCTGCCGTTTTGTAAAATCCGGGTTGCCTTACCCTTTTTGATGGAATAGGATGGCTTCCCTAATTCATAAGAATAGTTGAGGAGAATGTATGGGAAAGACCATTACCGAAAAGATTTTTGAAGCGCACCTGCGGGACGAGCCCTTTCCAGGTACTATGGTGCTCGATCTTGACAGGGTGTTGTGCCACGAAATTACCACCCCTATTGCCATTGCAGATCTGGCCTGGCGCGGTAAGGATCGGGTGTTTGACAATACCAAAATCAAGGCCGTCATCGACCACGTCACCCCTTCCAAAGACAGCAAGACGGCCACCCAGGCCAAGATGCTGCGTGACTGGGCCCGCAGGCATGGTATTCGTGATTTCTTCGATGTTGGAAATAATGGCGTCTGTCACGCCCTTTTTCCTGAAAAAGGCTATATTCGGCCAGGCTTTACAGTGATTATGGGGGATAGCCATACGTGCACCCATGGCGCTTTCGGGGCTTTTGCTGCAGGTGTAGGGACGACCGACCTCGAAGTGGGTATTTTGAAGGGAGTCTGTGCCTTTCGGACGCCTAAAACCATCCGAGTGGATCTGACAGGCCGGTTACCAGAAGGAGTTTATGCCAAGGACGTTATTCTCCACGTGATTGGCCAACTCGGCGTCAATGGTGCGACAGATCGCGTCATCGAATTCCATGGTTCAGTCGTTGATGAGTTCTCCATGGAAGCACGCATGACGCTGTGTAATATGGCCATTGAAGCCGGGGGGACTTGCGGCATCTGTATGCCTGACGTGACCACTGTCGATTATCTATGGCCCTTTATTTCTGACGAATATGCTTCCCGTGAGGCCGCCTTGGATGATTACCGTCAATGGTGCTCGGACGAGGATGCCGTCTTTGAAAAAGTCCTCCACTTTGATGTTTCAGCGCTGGAACCCCAGGTGACCTTTGGATACAAGCCTGATTGTGTCAAACCCGTTGGAGAAATGGCTGGGACACCTGTTGACCAGATATACATTGGCACCTGCACCAATGGAAGGATTGAGGATTTGCGCGTGGCCGCCGCTATTCTCAAAGGGAAAAAAATAGCTGACAGCGTGCGGGGAATAGTTTCGCCTGCCACCCCAAAGATATTTAACGACGCTCTTCAGGAAGGGATCATTCAGGTTTTCATGGATGCCGGTTTTTGTGTTACCAATCCGACCTGTGGGGCCTGCCTTGGTATGAGCAACGGGGTACTGGCCGAGGGCGAGGTGGCTGCTTCCACCAGTAACCGCAATTTTAACGGTCGGATGGGCAAGGGGGGGATGGTTCACCTCATGAGCCCTGCGACTGCAGCTGCCACGGCTCTAACCGGTGTCATTACCGACCCGCGTCAGGCTTAAATTCTACCGGACAACGTCTTTAGCGAGGTTTTCGAATGAATGTCAAAAAAATCTTTGAAGGACCAGCCATTTTTTTGGATCGGTCCGATATAAATACCGATGAAATCATTCCCGCCAAGTATCTGACTGAAGTCACCAAGGATGCCCTGAGACCTTACATGCTTGAAGATCTGAATCTTGATGGATTCGATCCCAGAGGGGATAAGCTTCGCAATGCGCGTGTTGTCGTAAGCCGTGAAAATTTCGGCTGCGGATCCTCGCGTGAGCATGCTCCCTGGGTATTCGAAGTCAATGGAGTGCATACTATTATTGCTGAAAGTTACGCCCGAATTTTTCGCCAGAATATGTTCAATGGCGGTATGCTCGCCATTGAACTTCCCAGGGCTGACATCGACCGGCTGTTTGCCCTTGAAAAAAAGGGCAATGTAAATATTTCTGTTCAGCTGGACTCGCAAACTGTCGTCGCCACGAGCGATGGTAAGACGGAAACTTTGTCCTTTGATATTTCTCCTTTTGACAAAGCTCTTGTCAAGGCAGGTGGATGGGTCGAGTTTGCTGATGCCCGCTATTGAAGGCGTAGTCGCACAACTGAGGCCGGGCTTTGCCCGGCCTTTTTTTTGAAGGTTGAAGTTGGGGTGGTTTGAAGGTTTGCGGGAATGTGTCAATTGTGACATAATCGGTGTGCCGTAAGCGGCTCAAATTCTTCGTTGGTGGGAGAAGAATCCTAAAAAGAGTTTGACAAAGGTTTGGGGCGTACCTATATTTTTGCCTGTTGAACACATCGAATTTTCATTGTTTTTTATTTCAAGAATATGGCAAGGAGATTTCTACCAATGGCTAAAGAGTTTAAAGTCGCGATTCTCCCTGGTGATGGGATTGGCCCAGAAGTTATGGCTGAGGCACTGAAGGTACTTGATGCAGTAGAGCAGAAGTTCAATCTTCATTTCGAGCGTACTTTTGCCAACGTTGGTGGTGCCGGAATTGACAACGAAGGAAAAGCGTTGCCCGCCACGACTATCGATATCTGCAAGGCGTCTGATGCCATTTTGTTTGGTAGTGTCGGTGGTCCCAAGTGGGAGTCCATGCCCCCTGACGAACAGCCCGAACGGGGAGCTCTGCTTCCCCTGCGTAAAATTTTCGGCCTCTATGCCAACCTGCGTCCCGCCATTATCTTTCCTGCCCTGACCGGAGCTTCCAGTCTTAAGGAAGAGGTTATCGAGGGGGGCTTTAATATCCTTGTGGTGCGCGAGCTGACAGGGGGGATTTATTTTTCCCAGCCCAAAGGTATTGAAGGGTCGGGGAATGATCGTGTCGGTGTCGACACTATGCGCTATAGTGTATCTGAAATTGAACGCATTGCCCATGTGGCATTCCAGGCTGCTCAGAAGCGTGGCAAAAAGTTATGCTCTATCGATAAAGCCAATGTGCTCTCTACGTCCGTTCTCTGGCGAGAAGTCGTTATTCATGTCGCCAAGCAATATCCCGGGGTAGAGTTGACCCATATGTATGTGGACAATGCGGCCATGCAGCTTGTTCGTTGGCCCAAGCAGTTCGATGTGCTGCTTTGTGAAAATATGTTCGGAGATATTCTGTCTGACGAGGCGGCTATGCTGACGGGTTCACTCGGCATGCTTCCTTCGGCCTCTCTGGCCGAAGGTTCCTTTGGCATGTACGAGCCATCAGGCGGCAGCGCTCCGGACATCGCTGGTCAGGGAATTGCCAATCCTATCGCCCAGATCCTTTCTGCCGCTATGATGCTGCGTTATTCTTTTGGGTTGACGGAGGCTGCCGAAGCCATTGAGGCGGCCGTGGAAAAGGTTCTTGAACAGGGATATCGCACCCGTGACATTTACCAGAAAAAAGTCAATGAAACACTGGCCAATACAAAGGAGATCGGTGACGCGATCGTCGCTGCTCTATAGGGCAACCTCCCGGAGCTGCAATTGTTGAAACCTTATTTGTCATCAGAAGGAATACTCGTATGAAAGTCGGTCTTATCGGTTGGCGTGGCATGGTCGGCTCGGTCCTTATGCAGCGCATGCAGGAGGAGGATGATTTCTCCGGCATCGAGCCCGTTTTCTTCTCTACCTCCCAGGCGGGAGCACCTGCTCCTTTGGGGGCTGGATCTCTGAAAGACGCAGATGATATCGATGAACTCAAAAAGCTCGATGTCATTCTGACCTGTCAGGGTGGAGACTATACTAAAGCCGTGCACCCCCAATTGCGGCAAGCTGGCTGGAAGGGCTACTGGATCGATGCGGCCAGTAGTCTGCGTATGGAAAAAGATGCCGTTATTATCCTGGACCCGGTCAACCGGCAAGTCATCGGCAAGGCCCTGGCTAACGGACAGAAAGATTTTATTGGAGGTAACTGCACCGTCAGTCTCATGCTGATGGCGCTGGGGGGGCTATTTCGTGCCGGTCTGGTCGATTGGTTGACCTCCATGACCTATCAGGCTGCCTCTGGCGCAGGCGCACCCAATATGCGTGAATTGCTCAGCCAGATGGGTGCCCTCCATGGCACCGTTGCCCCTTTGCTTCAGGATCCGGCCTCTGCCATTCTTGACATTGACCGTAAGGTAACTTCGGCTTTGCGTGATGGCACACTGCCTACCAAGGAGTTCGGCTATCCTTTGGCCGGCAGTCTTCTTCCCTGGATTGACCGTGAGGTGGAGGATGGGCAAAGCCGCGAAGAATGGAAAGGGTATGCAGAAACCAATAAGATTCTGGGTACCAAACAGCCCATTGCCATTGACGGCATCTGTGTTCGCGTGGGTGCCATGCGTTGCCACAGCCAGGCCCTGACGATTAGGCTGAACAAGGATGTGCCTATGGCTGATATCGAAGCGATGATCCAGAACGACAATGAGTGGGTCAAACTGGTGCCCAACACCAAGGCTGACTCCCTGGCGCAGTTGACGCCGACGGCTGTTTCTGGAACGTTGTCCATACCGGTCGGTCGCCTGCGCAAAATGAAGATGGGGCCCCAGTACCTGTCGGCTTTTACTTGCGGCGACCAACTGTTGTGGGGAGCGGCGGAACCGCTGCGGCGTATGCTTCGCATCCTTCGCGAGCAGTAATTCAAGCTCCGAAAATAGATTGATTTTTCCCATAAGGGGGAACGCTTATCAACAAAAAGTGGAACATAGCCATTGTCGGCGCTACGGGTGCCGTTGGTTCTCAGCTCGTAGAGATTCTCGAAGAACGGGATTTCCCGGTTGAATCGATACGCTTTATGGCCAGCGAAGCCAGTGCGGGAGAGATTCTTGAATATAGGGGAAAGCCAATCGTGGTCGAGACCCTGTCAGCAGACTCTTTTTCTGGCACGGATATAGTTTTTTTTGCTGTCAGTCCGAGACTTTGCATGGAATTTTGTCCATCCGCGGCAGCAGTTGGTGCCCTGTGTATCGATGTTAGTGGCTACTGGGGGATGGATGACGAGGTTCCCGTGGTGGTCCCAGAGGTCAACCCTCAGGATCTGGAACTGTTCCGTCAAAAAAGGATTGTGGCTTGTCCTGACAGCTCCACTGTCCCTCTTGTTATGGCGCTGAAGCCTTTACAGGCCTTATGTGGCATCAAGAGAGTCGTAGTGTCCACTTATCGTGCGGTTTCCGCGGTTGGCACCAGGGGCGTTGATGAACTCAGGGTCCAGTCCGGCGAACTACTCAATGGCCGACCGGCAGAGGGCAAGGTATTCCCTCGTCAGATTGCGTTTAACTGTTTGTCACACAGCGATGTCTTTATGCCCAATGGTTATACCCTTGAGGAGATGAACATTGCTCGGGAAACTCGCAAAATCCTGGCTTCTCCCAATCTTCAGATCACCGCCACCAGTGTTACCGTGCCGGTTTTTTATGGATGCAGTGCAACGGTTAATGTCGAACTGGCTGATTACATCGACCCCGGCAGGGCGCGAGAACTTATGGCTCAATCACCTGGGTTGACCATTTTTGATGATGCTGGCCAGGGAGCTTGCCCAACGATGAGTGATGCTGTTGGCCAGGACTCCATCTTTGTTGGGCGTATCCGGGCTGATGATTCGGCTGACTCCGCGTTGAATATGTGGCTCGTATCAGACAATCTCCGCAAGGGCGCTGCAACGAATGCGGTCCAGATTGCCGAATTGCTGTTAGATAAGTATCTTTAAACTGGATTAAGTGCGATGTATGAATCGAGAGGGGGCCAGCGGTCCCCTCTCCTCGTTTTAGGAACGATGGGAAGTATGCCTGCACGGTTGGATGGGTCTGAAAAACAGGTGAGGCTTGTTATCGAGTATGACGGTACACGTTATGCGGGCTGGCAAGTGCAGCCCAACGGGATAGCCGTTCAGCAGGTTGTCGAAGAGGCGCTCTTGTCCTTGCTCGGGCACTCTGTGCGGTTGGTTTCTTCCGGTCGTACCGACGCCGGCGTGCATGCATTCGGGATGGTAGCCTGCTTCAGGACGTCAAGGGGGCTTCCCGAGCAAGCCTTTCGTGACGGGCTCAATCGTTATCTCCCGGAAGATGTCGTCATTCGACAGGCCAACATTGTCCCCCTCGACTTCCACCCGCGCTTTGATAGCCAAGGTAAATGGTATCGCTATACCCTGAACCTTTCGCCTGTACGCACAGCGATCAATCGTCACGCCTGTTGGACAATCAAGAAGCCGCTCGATCTGCAAGCTATGGAGAAAGCAGCTTCTTTTCTGGTCGGACGACATGATTTTACCGCTTTCCGAGCGTCCAACTGTTCCGCCAAAACGACTGTCCGTGAAATTTTTTCCATCGACATCGTTCAGGACGGCCCTTTGCTCTATCTCGATGTGAGGGGAGGGGGATTCCTGAAGTTCATGGTCCGCATTATAGTGGGCACCTTGGTTGAGGTCGGGTTAGGCAAGCGACCTAGTGAAAATGTGCCCCTTCTCTTGAAGCATGGCAGCCGGGTGAACGCGGGCAAAACGGCACCTCCGCATGGTCTTTGTCTCATGGAGGTGTGGTATGGTGACCAGACCCCGTGTACCGTGCCCTTGAAAAACAACCTGCCGAAGGTATAGTTTTGCAACGCTAGGGTCTGACTTCTTCCGGGGAGGCTGCGATGAACAATAAAATTAAAATTCTGGTTCCCGTCGATTTCTCCAAGCATAGTCTGGAAACGATTAGTTTTGCCTTGAAGTTGCGACAATGGACTGATCCTGAGTATTGCCTTCTGCATGTCGTGGTTCACGATGATTTCAACAATTTTGCCGCTGAAATCCCGCCGCCACCCCCAAGTCTCCAGAAACGACTGGATGAGGTATCGGAGGAATTGTTTAGAGAGGTTGACCTTTTGAAAAAAGAGAACCCCGGGATTCACCTGGAAAGTAAAGTTGTTTCGGGTTTCCCTTTCAAGGAGATTTGCCGCATTGCCGAAGAGGACAATTTTCAACTTATTGTCATCGGCACACATGGGCGGACAGGGCTGGCCCATCTGCTGATTGGCAGTACTGCCGAACGGGTGGTACAGCACGCCCCTTGCCCCGTTCTGAGCATCAAGCCCCGCGTTTTGTAAATCGTTCTTCCGACACTTCCGGCTTACGTCTCTGGCTTAAAAAAACATCTTGACAACATCCAGTCTTTTAGATAGCTTGTCGTCTCCTGTGAGCCCCGTAAAATCACAGTTATCCATAGAGAGGAACACGATGAGCACGCAAGTAGCCAAAAAAGAAGAGATTAAACGTAGCTGGTTTGTAGTCGACCTCGAAGATAAGGTTCTGGGTCGTGTTGCAACCGAAATTGCCCGGGTTCTCCGCGGGAAGCATAAGCCGGTTTTTACGCCCAGCGTGGATACTGGAGATTTTGTGATCGTTCTTAATGCGGACAAGGTAAAATTGACCGGCAATAAAATGGCCGATAAGTTTTACTACCGTCACACCGGTTATCCGGGTGGGATTCGTTCAGTGAATGCTGAAAAGCTTCTCGAAAACAAGCCTGAAGAATTGATCAAGAAAGCTGTCAAGGGAATGCTGCCTAAAAACAAGCTTGGCCGGCAGATGTTCAGAAAACTGAAAGTCTACGCAGGTTCTGATCACCCTCATGCAGCCCAACAGCCCAAAGAACTCGCTCTTTAAGGTTCATAGCAGGAGATAATAATGGCCGAGCAGAAATTTTACGCTACCGGTAAAAGGAAAACTTCCGTTGCACGCGTCCGGCTTACCCCCGGCAGTGGCAACATTACTGTCAACAAACGCACCCTTGATGAATACTTTGGTCGTGAGACCTCCAAGATGGTCGTTCGCCAGCCTCTTGAACTGACGGACAATGTCGGCAAGTTTGACATCTCTGTCAATGTCAGTGGCGGCGGTCCTTCCGGGCAGGCTGGAGCCATCAAGCACGGCATCACCAAGGCTCTTCTTTCTGTCAATGTAGAACTGCGTGGTGTCCTTAAGAAAGCTGGCTTCATCACCCGAGACAGCCGTATCAAAGAAAGAAAAAAATACGGACGTCGTGCGGCTCGTCGGAGCTTCCAGTTCTCCAAGCGTTAAGTTCTATTACGTCACGTTCGCTTGACGTTATGTTCAGGGAAAGGAGAGGCCTGCGGGTTTCTCCTTTCTTCGTTTTAGGAGGGTACTATGGTCAAGGTTGCAGTTGTGGGCGCCAGTGGATATACGGGCGTCGAACTTATCCGTTTGTTGGCCGCTCATCCGGCAGTTGAGATCAGCTGTCTAACCTCAAGGCAAAATGTTGGTGACGACATTTCGTCTCTGTTTCCCTCTCTTATTGAGCGGTTTAATCATGTCTGTGATCCTGTCGACATTGATGTCATTCTTGATAAGGCCGACTTCATCTTTACCGCGTTACCACATCAGACCGCGATGGAAGTCGTACCTGATTTTGTCCGTGCTGGCAAAAAGGTCGTGGACCTATCGGCTGATTTCCGGCTTCGTGATATGTCGACTTACGAAGCCTGGTATCAAGCGCATTCCTGCCCAGAGCTTCTTGCCGAGGCGGTATATGGTCTTCCCGAGCTTTATCGGGAAAGGATAAGAGGTGCCCGCCTGATCGCCAATCCAGGCTGTTACCCGACAAGTGTGGCCCTGGCCCTTGCCCCACTTCTCAAGGAAGGGGTGATTGATGTTTCCACACTGGTTGTCGACAGCAAATCCGGCGCCAGCGGGGCTGGACGAGGGGCCAAGGTGGGATCACTTTTCTGCGAAGTCAATGAGGGCTTCAAGGCTTACGGGGTCGGCAATCATCGACATACCCCAGAGATAGAGCAGACTCTTAGTGAACTTGCTGGCCGTCCCGTGGTCTTGAACTTCACCCCACACCTTCTTCCCGTTAATAGAGGCATTCTGTCGACCTGTTATGCCACTTGCACGGTAGGGCAGACCTCCGAGCTTGTTGCCCTGTTTCAGGATTTTTACAAGAATGAACCCTTCGTCCGTATTCATCCACAGGGCCAGTTCCCCGACGTCTCTTATGTACGTGGCAGCAACTTTTGCAATATTGGATTATATGCTGACTCAAGGACGGGAAGGGTGATTGTTGTTTCCGTTATCGATAATCTGGTGAAGGGGGCGGCGGGGCAGGCTGTTCAGAATATGAATCTGATGATCGGCGAAAAGGAGTCTCTAGGCCTGGAGGCTTTGCCCCTTTTCCCTTAGCCTTTTTTCTTTTTTTGAAATCCAATGGCCTCCCTGATGGAGGCCATTTTTTTTAAGGTCCAGATCGCCATGGCTGGCCGCCGGCAAAACTGTTGCCGGGTGATACCTCCTATGGTAGTTTAGCCTAATTCTGATGGCTTACGCGTAAGGTATTTTTTTGAATAAAAAAGAGCGCCTCGACAAACTGCTTGTATTAAAAGGTCTGGTCTCCTCACGAGAACGTGCCCGCTCCTTGATTTTGGCAGGCAAGGTTATAGTCGGGGACCATGCTGTCGACAAGGCAGGAACTCTTGTCCCGGAAGGTGCCGATATCCGCTTGAAGGGAGAAGATATCCCTTACGTGTCCCGTGGTGGTCTCAAATTGGAAAAGGCCTTGCATCATTTCAACATTTCGGTCCAGGGTGTTGTCGCCGTCGATGTAGGAGCCTCCACCGGCGGGTTTACTGACTGTCTGCTTCAGCATGGAGCCACTCGGGTTTACGCTGTCGATGTAGGTTACGGCCAGTTGGCTTGGAAACTCCGTGAAGATGCAAGGGTTGTCAACTTGGAGCGGATCAATATCCGCCATCTTGATTCGGCAAACCTTCCAGAGCGGCCTGCGCTGGCGGTAGTTGACGCCTCCTTCATCTCCCTTGAAAAAGTTTTGCCCGCAACGCTGAGTCTGCTTGAGCCCAAGGGGTGTGTGGTGGCTTTAATCAAGCCTCAGTTTGAAGTAGGTCGGGGGGAGGTTGGCAAGGGGGGGGTTGTGCGAGATGAGCATAAACAGATGGAAGTCGTTGAAAAGATCACGCGCTTTATTGAAGCTCTTAACTGCAACATTCTCGGTGTCACGGAAAGTCCGATCCTTGGTCCTAAGGGGAACAGGGAGTTTCTCATATTTTTCAGGAAAGGTGATTGATGAAGCACGGACGGGCCTATTTTATCGGTGCTGGTCCGGGCGATCCCGGCTTGCTTACCCTGAAAGGGGCGAAGGCTCTTGGTCGTTGCCAATCTGTTTTTGTTGTGCCACCCTATGATCAGACTTTTGGCGACTACCTTGCCCGTAAAAACTTGTTTGTTCCTTTTGCCTGGGATTTTATTCCCCTGCGCGATAAAGTCCTGGAGTTGCTCCAGACCGAGAATGTAGCCTTCTTGATCCCTGGAGATTTATCCGTATTTTGTCCCTTTCAACCTTTGCTGGAAGAACTGGGTTCTCACGCAGAAGTCATTCCTGGTGTCGCTGTCATGAACACTGCCTCGGCTTTCGTTAAAAAGTCGTTGACCGCGGGCCATCGTAATCCGAGGGTCATTCAACTCTCAACCAGAATGATAGAAGAGACCGATTCGCTTTTTGAAACCCTGCCTGAAGAGACGACACTGGTCATCTATATGAACTCTTGGCCACTGGAAGAGCTGGGGCGTCGTTTGCGGTAAGGTTTTGGAAAAAATATCCCCATCGCCATTTTTCATCGACTGGGGATGCCCGGAGAAACTGTACTGGAAGGAACTCTTAATGACCTTGAGGCTCTTTGCGGCCCCTGGTCTTTTTTGCAGCAGTTATCCAGGGAGGATGCCTCCTTGACGCTTATCGTTGCCGGTGAAAGCCTGGCGGCCTGTCCTGATGGACATTGGTGGGATCATAAGCGTGAACAGTCATGGCGTAAACGTTATGGGTCGCCTGAGCCCAGCAATTTCTGACGGGAGCACCTGTGGATCTCAAATTTCTGCACACTGCCGATATCCATCTCGATGCTTCTTTCTCCTCCCTGGGAACCAAAGAGAGCATTCGACGCAAAGATCTGTTGGATTGTTTTGATCGGTTGATCAATCTGGCGATCAAGAACGAGGTCCACCTTTTTGTCGTCGCCGGCGATCTGTTCGATCATCCTCGACCTTCCGCCTCTACCGTTGGAAAAGTTCAGGCGGGACTTCAGCGGTTATCCGATCGTGGCATCATCCCTGTTCTGCTGCCAGGTACGCATGACCACATTGTCGCACCCGACAACATCTATCACCGAACCAACTTTCCTGGCGCTGTACTGCTTGACGCCCCCCAGGTCGAAAGCCCTACTACGATTACCATAGCAGGCGTTGACGTCCATCTCTACGGCTTTGCCTATCATCCCCGCCATTCAAGTGAAGCGTTAAAGGGGATGAAGCGGCATCAGCTGAACGGTGTGCATCTAGGCTTGCTGCATGGTTCCCTCAAGGGGAGTCCCGAGTGGGATCATCGTCCCAAGGATCTGCCATTTACGCTGGAAGACATCAAAGGCTGGGGGTTGGATTATGTCGCTCTAGGTCATTATCACAACTTTTCAGTGTTGCGCGATGGTGATAAGGTTCTTGCCTGCTACCCGGGCACTCCGGAAGGGCGCCGCTTCGGTGAAAACGGTTCCCGGCACTGTGCTCTTGTTTCCGTGAAAAGCGATGGTGTTTCTGTTGAGAAGCTCTCTGTAAACCAGCGCGTACTTAAGGAAGAGACGCTCGACATTACCGGCATGGATAACGAGGATGAGATAGCCGAGGCGGCAAGGCGATTGGCAGACCCCAATCTTATTTTGCGACTCACCTTGACTGGGGTTCTGGAAAGACCTTTCGAAATCGATCAATTGCGAGAACGTTGTGAAAATGATTTTTTCAACCTTGAATTACGTGACGAAACCGATTTGTTTGAAAGCGCGCTGGTACGGGAAATTGGTGAGGAAGATACGGTTCGCGGCTTGTTTGTGAGACGTGTTCGGCAACTTCTTGAAAAAGTCGCCCCTGAAGAAACCCCGATTCTCGAAGAGGCTCTCAGAGAAGTTCTGGTTCGTTTTTCCCGGGAACGTTGAGGATGTCAATGATTTTACGACAGGTAGATCTCAAACGTTTTGGCAAGTTTGATGAACGGTCCTTCGAGTTCCGGCGAGGGCTGAATATCGTCATAGGCCCCAACGAAGCGGGAAAGTCGACCTTGATGGAAGCCGTTCCAGCTGCCCTTTTTGGTGTTCGGGACAAGGATCGTTATAAGAAATGGGGGAGGTCTGCGGACTGCCAGGTTTCTATGGCTTTTGAGAGCGGGGGCCGTTTTGTAAAAATTGACCGTAACATTCTTACGGACAGAGTGCGCCTCATCGAAACGGATGACCTTTATCAGATTCTTTATGAATTTGAAGGAAAGGTGTCGCCTATGGGGAGATCTTCGGAGCGGCTTGAATACTTTTCCAGGCTGGCCGAGTTTATCCCTATTGTCGAAAACGATCTCTTTCGCGCCTCCGTTTTTTTTGGACAGGGCCGCCTTGAGCTAGACAGTAAAAGCGGGATTGGTGACCGGATAAAGGCACTGCTATCCGGTTATCTTGATGTTGATTATGATCGCGTGCTCTCTTCGCTTCAGGAAGACTATTTCTCCATTTCCAGGGAAAACCCTTGGGGAAAAGATAAAAATCTTGATCGCGAATTGGAACAAACAAAGAGTCGCTTGACAGAAGTATCTCAAGACAGGGAAGCACTGCATAAAGTTATGACGGATCTTGTGGTGATTCAGCATAAGATTCGAGAAATGCAGGAATCTATTGATACGGACAAGGCCGAATGCGCCAGAGGACAAAAATACCTCGCCTATGTTCGGCGACAATGGTACCTCGATGAGCAGCAGCACAGATTGCAGGAAGAATATGAACGTTTGAGTCAGCAGCACAACAAGGTAATAGCCCTCACGCGTAAAAAAGATTCCTTAAGGCAGGAACTGCAATCACTCGGTGTATCCCCCGAATTGGCCGAAACTTTCCCCCTGTTGTTCAAGGAAGGAGAAGAAACAAGACAGCGACTAATTCAACTCCAGGAAGACGGCAATGCGCTCAGGCAGGAACTGTTGTCCTGTGCGCCGCCCTTGCAGCGATGGCCAATTCTCTTCACAGGAGTGGTTTTGCTCTTTGGTGGTGTGGCTGGTTGGCTGGCCGGTTCTCATTGGCCTTATGCCCTGTTGATATCGATTCTGCTTGTTTCCATGAGTTGGGCCGTCTATGTCTGGCGAAGTGGTACGCTGAAGGCCTATACGGAAGGGCTCAAGGGGCAGTTGCGCATCGTCGAACAAGGACGGGAGAAAGCGCAGAACCGTCTTGATGAAATTGACCATGTTCTTGAGGCAGCAGGTTTGTCCGCTCTTAAAATAAAGAAAAGCCCCGTAGAGGAGAATTTCAAGAGGTACAATCTTCTTAAAAGAGAAATGGGTCAACTTGAGGCAGCTCTGCAGGTATTAGAGAGTCTTGAAGGGTTGCAGAAAGACAAAGATCGCCTTTCCAGGGAGTTGGCTGTTGTCGCCCAGCGCCTTGAGGAGGAACGCCCCCTGCGCGGGAAAAACCTTATTCCGCTCGAAGAACTTCCCCATGCTGAAGAGAAACTCAATGCCTTGGAAATATCTATTAAAGAGAGGGAAGAGAAAATAAAGGAGCTTCTGCGCGAGGATAAAGCCTGGTCTTCCCTGTTAGAGGAGTTGCCTGGAATCGAAGCAGAAGAAGCGAGGCTTAAAAATAGGCTCGTTTTTTTGATGCACCGAAAAAAGGTGCTGGCTACGGCGATAGAACTGCTTTCCTCTTCGGTTGAAGAGTTCAGGCGCACCTACCTAGATCGCTTTCTTTCCGATATTTCTCGGTACCTCGGTCTGATTTCTTTGGAACACTATCAGGAAGTCGCGTGCAATGAGAATTTCGAGTTTATGCTTAAAGTGCAGAGCCAAGGGTTCAAACCGCTTGATTCCTTCAGCCAGGGCACTCGAGATGCTGTTTTCCTCGCGATTCGCCTGGCGCTGAGCCGCCATTTGGCCAAGGGGAAAAAGCTGCCATTGTTGCTTGACGATCCCTTGGTCAACCTTGATCGCAATCGCCTCACAGATACCATAAAAGCTCTGGAAACGCTGAGTGCTGAACATCAGATTATCTTCTTTACCCATGACGAAAGCCTTCTTAAACGGGCCACCCGTGATCGCTGGAATTGCGTTTCACTGAATGAGGCCAAAGCTTGTAACATAGCGAAAAGTGCGGAAAGGAGTGAGAATGTCAACCAACTGTGTCTTCTGTAAAATTATTTCTGGAGATATTCCCGGCCACATTGTTTATCAGGATGACTTGGTGGTGGCAATTGAGGACATCAATCCACAGGCCCCTCATCATTACCTGCTCGTGCCGAAAAAACACATTGCCACCACCCTGGATTTAAGTGAAGGAGATGAGACCTGGTTGGGACATCTTTACCTTGTTGCTGGCAACATCGCCAAGGAAAAAGGTTTTGCCGAAGAGGGTTTTCGTGTGGTCAACAACTGTAATGCCGCAGCCGGCCAGACCGTTTGGCATATCCATTTTCATTTACTCGGGGGGCGGGAAATGTCCTGGCCTCCAGGCTAGGAACATCCGAAGGAGCCTTTTGGTGGCAGATCTGTGCTATGATCAGTAAATCGAAACTTTGAGTCGGATGGTATCTCGGTTATCTCTCAGGGTGACCCGTTCAAAGGATGGAGCCATTTTTCTTGAATCCACAGGAAGAACGCATAGAAAAACGCATGATCAATGAGATCATGGAACTCTTGGTAACACACTATGGTGGTGGGTTAAGCGAAGAGGAGCTGGATGTCGGCATAGAATCCCTTCAGAGAGCGATTCAGATAGCCCGAAGTTCGCATTCCGATCAGGTGAGGAAATCCGGGGAGCCTTACTTTTTTCACCCATTGCGGGTCGCTCATATGGCTTCCCGCCATTGGATGGATTTTTCATCGGTCATTGCCGCCATCCTTCACGATGTGGTGGAGGATACTCCCGTAACCCTGGCCCAGGTTGAGGCTGACTTCGGTGAAGAAGTCGCCTTACTGGTTAACGGTCTGACCAAAGCGGCTGACGAGAAACTCAGCCGTGAAGCTCTTAAAGCAAAGACTTATCGGAAACAGCTTCTCCTGGCGATGGAAGATGTAAGGGTTCTATGCCTCAAGTTTTGGGATCGCATTGATAATCTGCAGACCATCGCGGCTCTCAAGCCCGAAAAGCAGTCGCTGATTGCTGAAGAAACACGGTCAGTTTATGTCCCCTTGGCCCGTCATCTCGGGATGGGACACGTTGCTTCCGAATTGGATGCCTTGTCGCTTGGTGTTCTCTACCCACGAAGGGCTCAGCGATACAAACGGGCCGTTGAGACAGTCAAGGCAGAGACCGAGGTCGAATTAAGGAAAATCCGCACTGAAATTATCCACGCCTTTGAACATAACAAAGCCCCCGTTCTTCTCAAGGATCGCTGGCGCCCTTTTTCCATATCAGGGGCCCAGGCCATAAGCCGCGGCTTTCCGACTGTCTATACCTTGGAAATTCAAGTCGACAAAACCACGGACGCTTACCTGGGGCTTGGTTTGCTGCATGGCCTTTATTATCCCATTCCAGGTAAACTCAGAGATCACTTGAGTGTGCCTTCCCAGTTTGGCTACCAAGCCCTAAAGACAACGGTACAGGCGCGACAGTATCGCATGCGCGTGGAGATAACTACGCGAAAATTGGCACGATTCAACGAATCCGGTGTTCTTGCTCCTGGTTTCGAATTTAAAAAAGGCAATTTCCGTGATTTGATGCGCTCCTTTCTCGAAGGAGAATCGGCCATCGACACGGATGCCTTCCGTCTTGCTTCTGCCTCTATTCAAGTCTATACACCCAAAGGCGAGACGATTATTCTTCCCGAGGGAAGCAGTGCTCTTGATCTTGCTTTTGATATCCACGAAGAACTTGGGTTGTGTGCCCTTAGAGCAAGAATCAATGGTAAAACGCGTCTCCTTAAATCTCGCCTCATGGATGGTGATCAGGTGGAGATTGAAAGGAGCGGCAAGCCGCAGGTCCTTCCCAAGTGGCTGGAGTGGGCCATTACGCCTCGTGCCCGGAATGCCATTAGGCGCTATTTGAGATCCAGGGTTCTTGAAGGAGGGCAGGGGGATGCCTAAACAATTCTCATGGGTAATTTTGCCGCTGTTGTGTGTGCTGTTTTTTGTCGGGCCGCCGCTAGCATTTTCGGCGACGGTTTTTGTATACCATCGGTTCGGAGATGAACGCTATCCTTCCACCAACATCGACCTCGACGTGTTCAGGTCTCAGCTTGATCTGCTAAAAGCGCAAAATTATACCGTCATGCCTTTGGGGGAAATTGTATCCCATCTAGAGAGTGGCGGGACTTTTCCTGAAAAAACGGCAAGCCTTACAGTTGACGACGCATACTACTCTTTTTTGACGGGGGCCTTACCCCTGTTGCAGGAATATGGTTACAAAGCGACTCTTTTTGTCAACACCGATGCGGTTGGGGCAAAGGGCTATCTCTCCTGGGATGATCTGCGCGCCATCTCCAAGGTTGGGATCGAGATCGGAAATCACTCGGCGTCTCATCCCTATATGGTCAACAGAAAGCAGGGCGAATCCGAGGCTGCCTGGAATAAACGCATTCTTGCCGATATCCGCAAGGCGCAGAGTGAATTGACACTAGAACTGGGTGTTGAGCCGCAGCTATTTGCTTATCCCTATGGTGAGTATTCTCCGGATATTGTTGAAATCGTTCGCTCTTTTGGCTTTAAAGCAGCAGCAGCTCAGCAATCGGGTGTTATTGATGTGGGAGTGGACAGATTTACTCTGCCTCGCTTTCCCATGGGTGGGCCTTATGCCACCTTGGATGATTTCACCACAAAACTTTCCATGAAAGCATTGCCGGTCGATGTGCTCTTTCCTCAAAGTCCGATAGTTGACAAGGAGGATCCTCCGCTACTTGTCATCGATATCCAGAATGGAGAGGTTGACTTATCCCGGCTGCGTTGTTTTGTCCAAGGACAAGAAGAAGCGACTATTACGCCTGATCCTATCATAGCCGGAAGGTATCGTATTCAGGCAAAGGAGCCGCTCTCGGGAAGACGCAACAAGTACACGCTCACGGCTCCAGGCATAAAAGACGGGCAGTGGTACTGGTTCAGTCAGTTATGGATTAAAAGATGATTTAAGCGGGCGACAAGGAATGTCAGGATTTACGCAAGCTTGTTGTGGAAAGACGAGAAAGGCGGTTAAGGCGAATCATGGTCTTGACATCCTCTATGTAATCCTCGCCTCTCTCAGAATAGCGTTCAAGGCCTGGAACCAAATCTATTCCCTGGGGCGAGATTCCTCCCTTTCTTAATTGTGCCCTTTTTTCACGCAGTTTTCGATAGGCCCAATGGGTATTGATATTAGTCATGTAAGATTGCAGGCTGTCGAAAACTGAATCAAAACGACGTACTTCGTAGGTAGCACCTTCTGGCCGTTCTTGAGGAACCAGCCCTGTCCCTGGGGTAAACGTCCACTCTCCAAAGAGATTATTGCCTAACTGAGCGAAGCGCGAGGTGCCATAGCCTGATTCTATTGCCGCCTGCGCCAGAACGAGCGATGGGGGCAGGATGTCGACCCTTTTCAAGAGGCTGTCGCGAGTCTCGTCGCTCGTTAAAAGATCTCCCTTGACCTTGTACTTTTGGGAGAGAGTTTGCAGGAAATTTTTCTGTTTTTTGGATATGGGATTTCCTTTCCCCAGCGATTGGTAAATCGTAAGGAGACTTTCCCTTTCCTGTAAGATTTCCTCATTGAGGATGAGGATCATCGGTAGGAGTGAGAGAAAAAAGAGACGTTTTTTTTCTCTGACCTCTTCGATATGGGTGAAGTCTTCGGGCAGTTTTTTAAGAATAAAGGGCGGGACTCCTTGATCCAGGGTGTCCCAGTGGTAACCATTTTCTTTAAAAAAGTTTTTTAGTTCGTGGTGTCCTGATATGTGAAGAGTCTTTACCTTGGTAGGCTTGGGTTGGTCGTTGGAGGAGGCAGTCGTCTGGCTTTCTACGCAACCCACCAGTGCGATGGCAAGGAACGGCATGGTAAGGCGGGTTGCTAAATGTCGGACTCTCATCATTTCTCGCTTTTCCTGTGAGGGATATCAGAGTAGATGCCTATACCATAAAAGCAGTGCTCAGCACAAGATGTGCCTGTTGTTTCGTGTTCTGAAAGGAGTATTTCTGTATGAAATCCTATCGGGCGGAGTTGTGGTTTGAGGTGCCTTCCAGGCGGGGTTTTATTAATATCACCTCGAAGGTGCGACGGTGCCTGGAGGAAAGCGCTATTCGAGAAGGGCTATGCCTTGTAAACGCTATGCATATAACGGCCTCGGTATTCATAAACGACGACGAACGCGGTCTGCATCAGGATTTTGATCGCTGGCTCGAGACATTGGCGCCCTTCGACCCCTCGGGCTATAAGCACCACCAGACAGGAGAAGACAACGGAGATGCGCACCTCAAGCGTTCTGTCATGGGCAGGGAAGTGACAGTCGCTGTCACAGATGGGGAGCTTGACTTTGGGCCTTGGGAACAGATTTTTTATGGCGAATTTGATGGAAATCGACCCAAGAGAGTGTTGGTTAAAATTATAGGAGATTAGGTTGGCCATGGAAACTATCAAAACAGCATCTTTTGAATATCTCATCGGTCTTGCCAAAAAAGAACCCTCTGGGGGGTATACCTTTATCCTGGATGGGGAATTTTATCAAATCGAGGACGTTCTTGAAATTTCAAAGATCGCAGAGAAACATGGTTACATAGTTATTTATTGATGGGTGGGACTTTTTGTAAATATTCTAATCCAAATCAGTATATTATGGGCCCGAGAAAAGTAGAAAAATGTTATATTCTGTAGTATTCTTTCTTGCATGAGGTTGTTTCTATTGGAGAGGAAGTGAATATGCCCTTTCTTGACAGTGGTTTTTTGAATGCGCAACTGGCTATGGGGATATTCTCTCTGTATGTTTTCGTTGTGTCGGCTTTTCGCCTGATGGCAGATGATGAGTTTCCACGCCTGACAGCTATGAAGAGGTCTTGGGGGAGAATTCCCGGCCTGGTTATGCATTTTGTGAGCAATGTCGGCCTGCCCATGGTTCTCGGTATCGTTTTTCTCTGTCAAGGGATAGTCGGTTTCGGACAAAAGGGGTTAGAATCGGGGAGGCGGGGGGTAGCCCTTGATTTGAATTATCTACTTGTGTCATCCGTCCGGGATTTTCCTCCCCCAGACTTCTTGCTGCTGGATCCACGGCTTAATGCCTTGGCGCTATCCTCCCTGGCTGAATTCAACCCTTCTATCCTTCTGCACTGGGCCAGTCTCTGCCCCTGATGGGCGACTTCTTTTATTTCAGTACTTCTCTATAGACTTAAATATCTCTCTCCGCCAGGTGGTTCCTTAACCACTTAAATATCCGATCTTTAAGAATCTGGCGCGTTAGTGGTGTCAACAGGATAAAGCCGATGAGGTCTGTACAGAACCCGGGCGTAAGCAGGAGTATCCCGCCGGTGAGAATCAAGGCTGCATGGGCCAGACCCTCGGCCGGCAGGCCACCTTGCTCAATGGATTGGCGGATGTCAATCAGAACCTGGAAGCCTTGAGATTGTGCCAGGTAGGCTCCGGCTATCCCCGTCAGGATGATAAGGGTGATGGTAAGCGGCAACCCGATAAGCCTCCCTGCTTCAAAGAGAACGTAAACCTCAATGACTGGTACCAATGTGAAGAATAGCAGAAGCTTTATAAACATATTTCGCTGATTTTCCCTTTTGGTTGTTGGGGGTTGGGGGCAGGTGGTTCTTTTTTGGTGTCTCCTGGTTTTTTGAGCCTAACATACCGAAAACACATATAAAAAAAGAATGCGCAAATAATGTGCAATACGCTATTTGACAGCTGAGGCCATTCGTTGAGGGTGATATCCACAGGAGTGTACACAGGTTGTCCACTGTTCGTGTGGAAAAGAAGGGGACCCGCTTGAAAGCTAAGCGTTTTTAGCAAATAACCCTCTTGGGTTTATTTTAAATAAAAAGACATGTAGCGGTTGGTTGCCTTCCTGAGAGCCTCTTCCGGGTCTATTTTTGAGACGTAGCACAGTTTAGCCAAGGAAAAAAGAATTTCGCCCAGTTCGGTCTCGGCTTGTGTCTGGTCGTCGAGTTTAAGCCTGCTCAAGCCGTGCGACACTTCCTTGTAGGCTTTTTCTTGATGCTGAACCTCTATATCTTTGGGGTTTGTCCTTTCCATCGTTTTCCGGGCGCGGGCCAACGCCGGTAGACTCGTCGGGATCCCTGAAAAGAGGTTCGGGCTTTCATCTTTTTTTGTTTTTTCCTTATTTTTGATGTGGTTCCACTGTTCTCTCAGGCTGGCCTGGTCTAGCTCTGTGCTTTTTTCGAATACATGAGGATGGCGGCGGATTAGTTTTTTTGATATTTCGTTGGCGACGTCCGCCAGGTCGAACTGTTGTTTTTCTTCAAATATGCGGGCATGAAAGACAATCTGCATCAACAGATCGCCTAGTTCTTCTCTGAGGGCATCCGGTTTCCCACTGTCAATGGCCTCAAGAACCTCATAGGTTTCTTCAAGAAGAAAAGGTTTCAGGGTGGCTGATGTCTGTGCTGCATCCCAGGGGCAGCCAGAGGGAGATCTTAATGTTTCAATGATGGATACGAGCCGGTTGATAGCCTCTGCGGTTCTGGTCATTGGGGTTTGCCTTTTCTTTGAAATAAGGGGGTTTCTTTTTCTTGGCATAGCTCTTTGTGGGATGAATTAAAGGCTTGCAAAAAGATAGGATATACGCTAATAAAAACTGCTTACTTGCCGCTCTGAGTGACTGTGTTTTCCCTTGACAAACCAAGGGCAGTCTTTATACTAACCGCTTTCTTGCTGCCGGGAAACCCCTTTGCTTCTTCATGTTGACAACATAACCAAAGAAGGACTCACTCTCGAGTTTTCAGAACCTGCGTCTTCCTTCCCGGTCTTGGCGGATATGCAGCAGCGTAATGAGGTGTTGTTTGCCGGGGTTATCCAGATACATCTGAAAATTTCCATGCTTGATGGCATGGTTAGTGTTTCTGGAGTCGTTCAGGCCGATGTTGTTTTTCATTGCAGTCGCTGTCTGGTCGAATATGCGACCCCCATTCAGAGCGCTTTTGATCTTACCTACGTAAAAGAGCTTCCTGAGGTTGAAGGGGATGATGAAGAGATTGAAGTTGCCCCGGAAGACATGGGTTTAATGCTTTATTCCGGTGATACTATCGATCTTCGAGAAGCAGTTCAACAAGAAGTGATTATGGCGTTGCCCCTGCGTCCTCTCTGTAAAGCAGACTGCAAGGGACTCTGCCTTAAGTGTGGTGGCAACCTCAATCAAGAAGTCTGTCATTGCGATACCGATGATTTCAGTCTGAAGTTTTCAGCATTGAAGAATTTTAAAGTGGATGAAAAACGATAGAGATTTTGATCCTGTCAAAGAGGTGCCTTGAGCACGCATAGAGCCGATAGGCTTGAATACAGAAGGAGAAACTGATAATGGCTGTACCTAAAAAGAAAACTTCCAAATCCCAGCGCGATATGCGCCGTGCCCACGACGCCTTGAGCGCACCTGGAATTTCCACCTGCCCCCAATGCAAGGAACCGAAGCAGCCCCACCGGGTTTGTGGTTCCTGTGGCAGCTATAAGGGCAAGACCATCGTTGGAACCGAAGAGTAAGAGGTCTGATTGAAGTCCATCGTAGTAGCCGTTGATGCCATGGGGGGAGATAACGCTCCCCAGGTTGAGGTTGAGGGCGCCGTTGCGGCAGCAAGAAAATTTGGGATTTCCATTATTCTTGTTGGGGATTCGGATAGACTCAAGTCGGAATTGGGAAAGTATTCCACTGAGGATTTGGATATTCGCATCCAGCAGGCCAGCGAAGTCGTCGGGATGAGTGATTCGGCTTCTGATGCCGTTCGAAAAAAGAAAGATTCTTCGATTCGGGTCGCTTTTAATCTGATTAAAAATGGCGAGGCCAGTGCTGTTGTCAGCGCAGGCAATTCGGGTGCCACCATGGCTGCGGGGATGTTTGTCCTTAAACGCATCGGTGGAATTGACCGGCCTGCTATTGCAACGATAGTCCCGAATCTCAGTGATCAGACCCTGGTGCTGGATGTAGGGGGAAACGTCGATTGCAAACCACAGCATCTCGCGCAGTTCGCTCTCATGGGCGAGGTCTACTGTAGAAGTGTTCTTGGGAAAGAACGTCCCAGGGTCGGTCTGCTCTCCAACGGGGAAGAAGAAAAAAAGGGGAATGAATTGTCCCGTGAGGCGCATAGATTGCTCCGGACTGCTCCTTTTAACTATGTTGGAAACGTAGAAGGTCGGGATATCTATAACGGTAAGACGGATGTCGTCGTGTGTGACGGTTTTGTCGGAAACGTTGTCCTGAAGGTCTCCGAAGGGCTGGTCGAGGCTGTCGGCACCATGCTGAAGAAAGAAATGAGCCGCCGATTCTTCGCCAAGATCGGATTTCTTCTGGCCAAACCCGCCTTCCGGGCTTTTAAGAAAAAAGTTGATTATGCCGAATACGGTGGTGCTCCGCTTTTGGGTATTGATGGTGTAGGTATGATATGCCATGGCGGATCAAGCCCCAGGGCGATTATGAATGCCATCAATATGGCCCGCGAAGCCGTGGCGAGCAAAACCAACGAAAAGTTGGTGGCCCAGTTGGAAAAAACCGAGTCTCAAACTGACGAAGCAGCCCTGTAGGCAACTCGGCTTGATTTCAACTGTTGGCAAGGAGAGTGTCCAAATGAAAAACGTCAAAATAACAGGGACGGGTTCTTATGTTCCTGAAAAAATTCTGACCAACCTTGATCTTGAAAAATTTCTGGACACCTCTGACGAATGGATTACCTCTCGAACCGGCATTCGTACCCGCCATGTTGCTGGAGATCAGGAAGTTACATCCGACCTGGCGACCGAGGCTTCTCGACGTGCTCTAGAGATGGCCGGCGTTTTGCCGGAAGAGATCGACATGATAATCGTCGGGACGATTACCGGAGACTATCCTTGGCCTGCCACCGCATGTGTTGTTCAGCATAAACTTGGCATCCGCGGCTGTGCTGCTTATGATGTTTCCGCAGCGTGCAGCGGCTTTGTCTATGCTCTCGATACAGCGGTCAGCCGGATACGTTCCGGAGTTGGTTCCAAAGCTCTCGTTATTGGGGCTGAGGTTCTTACTCGCGCGGTAGACTGGGAAGATCGCAATACCTGTGTTTTGTTTGGCGATGGTGCCGGTGCCGTCGTTCTCGAAGCCTGTGACGAAGACAAGGGGATCCTCTCGACTCACCTGCATGCAGACGGGTCCTATGCGGAGTTACTCTACCAGCCAGGCTTCGGATCCCGAAACCCAGCCTCTGAAGAGGGTCTGAAAGCTCGTCTTCCTTACCTGAAAATGCAGGGAAATGAGGTTTTCAAAATTGCCGTCAGGTCTTTGACTGATGTAGCACTTGAGGCTCTTGAGGCAAATGGGATGACGATCAATGACGTTAGCCTTTTCATTCCTCACCAGGCCAATCAGCGTATTCTTGATGCGACAGCCAAGCGAATTGGTTTTCGTGATGAGCAGGTTTACGTCAATGTGGACCGTTTCGGAAACACCTCCGGCGCTTCCATTCCCCTTGCTTTGGATGAAGCGAACCGTAGCGGGAAAATAAAGCCTGGAGATATCGTTCTTCTAGATGCCTTCGGTGGCGGACTGACCTGGGGGTCTGCTCTTATCCGCTGGTAGCTTCTGCGTACAAAGGGAGTGTTAACCATTATGGTTGCCTTGATTTTTCCCGGACAGGGATCACAATACGCCGGCATGGGGAAAGCGCTGGCGGATAACTTCCCCGTTGCCAGACAGACTTTTGAAGAAGCCGATGACGCCCTGCAATTCAAAATTTCTTCGCTTTGTTTTCAAGGACCTGAAGAAGAGTTGAAGCTGACGGCCAACACGCAACCTGCCATATTGACGACCAGTGTGGCGGCTTATCGTGTCCTTGAATCCGAAATGAGCCTGCAACCGTCTTATCTGGCTGGCCACTCCCTAGGGGAATATTCTGCCCTTGTCGCTTCTGGCGCCTTGGCTTTTGCAGATGCCGTCAAAACTGTCCGTGCCCGTGGGCTTTTCATGCAGGAGGCCGTTCCCGTTGGTACCGGCTCCATGGCCGCTATTCTTGGGTTGGAGGGCAGAGATCTAGAAGAGATCTGTCGTGAGGCAGCGCAGGGGGATGTCGTTGCGCCGGCCAACTACAACAGTCCTGGTCAGGTAGTCATTGCTGGACACGTTCAGGCGGTAGATCGCGCCATTGCCCTGGCCAAGGAAAAGGGCGCCAAAAAGGCGATGTCTTTACCCGTAAGTGCTCCGTTTCACTGTTCTCTCATGATACCTGCAGGACTTCGTCTGAAAGAAGTACTTGATGGTGTCAATGTCTCGACCATGAATATGCCAGTGGTTAGCAATGTTGAGGCTCTTCCGAATCAGGACCATTCCCTGATCAGAGATCTCCTGGTTCGCCAGGTCAGCGCGCCTGTCCGCTGGGACGAGTCTATTCTAAAAATGGTCGATCTGGGCGTTGAGCATTTTATTGAGGTCGGTCCTGGGAAGGTTCTCTCCGGGCTGGTTCGCCGCATTGCGAAAGGGGTCCCTGTTGGGAACCTGGAAGACACCGACAGTCTTAAAAATCTGCAGGCGAACTTCTAGGAGATTTATATGCTTAAAGATCGCGTTGGTGTAGTCACGGGTGCGTCACGAGGGATTGGGCGCACGATCGCTCTTGCCATGGCAGCTGCCGGTGCTAAAGTGGTGGTGTCTGCTCGAAGTGCAGCGGGAATCGAGGCTTTGTGCCGTGAAATTGAAGATAGTGGGGGATCCTGCATTAGTGTCGTGGGTGATGTCGCTGTCACTGAAGACGCCGATCGCATCATCAAGGCCGCCATTGATCATTTCGGCCGACTCGATATTCTCGTTAATAATGCAGGGATAACCAGGGACGGCTTGTTGCTGCGCATGAAGGATGAGGATTGGGACGCGGTGCTCGATACGAACCTCAAGGGAGCTTTTCTCTGCACCCGAGCCGCGGCTAAGGTCATGAGCAAACAAAAGTTTGGACGTATAATTAACATTTCATCCGTTGTGGGAGAAATGGGAAACCCAGGCCAGGTCAATTACTGTGCCAGCAAGGCGGGCCTTATCGGGCTTACAAAATCGGTGGCCAAAGAACTGGCTCGAAGAAATATCACGGCTAATGCCATAACTCCAGGTTTTATAACTACGGATATGACAGAGGCCCTGCCGGAAAAAACTCGAGAGGAATTGGCCGCCCAGATTCCCCTTGGTCGTCTTGGTGATGCAACAGACATTGCTCATGCTGTCATCTTTTTAGCGTCGGATCACGCCGGTTACATCACAGGACAAGTGCTTGGAGTCAACGGCGGGATGTATATGTAGGAGTTCAGAAAGCGCAAAACACTTGTCCGGTCATCGATCGGCTTGAACAACAAAAAGGAGGAAAGGCAAATGGCTTCTATTGAAGAAAGAGTTAAACAGATTGTTGCTGAGCAGCTTGGTGTTGATGAGGATCAGGTAACCAACGATGCGTCTTTTATGGACGATCTCGGGGCTGACTCCCTTGATACTGTTGAGCTGGTCATGGCTCTTGAAGAAGAGTTCGACGTTGAAATCTCTGACGAGGACGCTGAGAAGATCCAGACTGTTCAGGATGCGATCAGCTACATCAGCGAACAAGCCTAAGATTCAAACAAGGGAGGAGAAGTTTTCTCCTCCCTTGTTCTTTGTTTTATTAACAAAAGCCTGGTCTATCGTTCCTGTTTTTTTATGGGACCTTGATCGCGTAGAACATTCCCGCTGATGGGTATAGTCGCCCTTACGGAGGAAGAGTATCATCATGCGTAGAGTCGTTGTGACAGGTGTCGGGGTTGTTTCTGCTCTTGGAACCGGGGTGGAAAAGAACTGGGATGCTTTGATAAACGGAAAATCTGGCATTGATCGGATTACACGTTTCGATGCATCCGATTTGCCTACTCAGATTGCCGGCGAAGTCAAAGACTTTAATGCCGAAGATTTTATTGATAAAAAAGAAATCAAAAAGATGGACCTGTTTATTCAGTACGCTCTTGGAGCCGCTGAACTGGCGATGCAGGACTCCGGGCTTAAAATTACTGACGATAATGCCGAGCGCGTTGGGGTTGTCGTAGGTGCTGGTCTCGGTGGCCTTCCTGCTATTGAAAAATACCATCAAGCCAGCCTAGAGGGTGGGCATAAGAAAATCACCCCATTCTTCATCCCGATGCTGATTATTAATCTGGCTCCTGGCCAGATTTCCATCAAATATGGCGCTAAAGGTCCTAACCTTTCCTCCGTCTCCGCTTGTGCTACAGGAACCCACTCGATTGGGGATGCTTTTCGCATGATCCAGCGAGGAGATGCGGATGCTATGATCGCCGGAGGTACTGAATCTACCATCACCCCGCTTGGGATTGGCGGATTCAACGTTATGAAGGCGTTGTCCACACGTAATGATGATCCCACTGCTGCCAGTCGTCCATTTGACAAGAATCGTGATGGATTCGTCATGGCAGAAGGCGCCGGTATTCTGATTTTGGAAGAATACGAAAGTGCTAAAAATCGTGGAGCTAAAATTTATGCGGAAATTAGCGGCTATGGCCTTACCGGTGATGCTCATCACCTGACGGCTCCCGCTCCAGGAGGGGAGGGGGCTGCGCGCTGTATCAAGATGGCACTTTCCACTGCGGGCATTTCGCCGGACCAGGTTGACTATATCAACGCGCACGGTACTTCCACGCACTTTAATGACCTTTACGAAACCATGGCCATCAAGTCAGTTCTCGGTAGCCATGCAAGCAAGGTATTGATCAGTTCCACCAAAAGCATGACAGGGCATGCCCTTGGCGCTGCCGGTGGAATCGAAGCGGTTTACGCGTTACTGGCCATGGAACGAGGGGTTGTGCCTCCTACCATCAACTATGAGGAGCCTGATCCCGAGTGCGACCTCGACTACGTGCCCAATGAAGCACGCAAGGCCCACATCAAAGTGGCCTTGTCCAACTCCTTTGGGTTCGGCGGGACTAACGCGACGCTGCTTTTTAAAAAAATATAACAACCGGAGCGAAAAACGAAAATGCTCATCATTGCAAGTGATCACGGTGGCCTTGAACTCAAAGAAGCGCTCAAGGGATATCTCCACAAAAGGCAGGTCGCTTTTCGTGATCTGGGAACCAATGGCTCTGAATCCGTCGACTACCCAGATTTTGGCGAGAAAGTAGCTCAAGCGGTTTCTCTTGGTCAAGCAGAGGGTGGTATACTTATCTGCGGCACAGGGATAGGGATGTCCATTGTGGCCAATAAATTTCCAGGAGTCAGGGCCGCTCTGGTTCATGACGAATTCACCGCCCGCATGGCCAAGGAACATAACAACGCGAATGTTCTCGTACTCGGTGGACGAGTAGATGCTTCAGCGCAAGGTGTCGAAATGGTTGCAGCTTGGCTGGATGCTGAGTTTTCGGGGGGGCGACATCAGCGACGGCTTGATAAGATTGCCGAACTGGAAAAGACCATAATATGCGCCGGTAAAATTTAGAGGCAGGATGACAATGGGCAGGCCTCCGGCCTGCCCATTGTCATTGAATACCCCCCAAAATACATAGTGATAAATACAGTTTTTAAATCGGAGGTGGAGTCACATGTCGGAACTGCTGGCCAAATTTGACCCTGAAATTGCATCAGCTATACAGAGAGAGACAGGGCGGCAAGAATACAGTCTGGAATTTATTGCTTCGGAAAATTTTGTCAGCGAAAACGTATTGGAAGCGCAAGGTTCAGTTCTTACCAATAAGTATGCCGAAGGGTATCCCGGAAAAAGATATTATGGCGGCTGTGAATTCGTTGACGTTGCCGAACAATTGGCGATTGATCGTGCAAAAACCCTTTTTGGTGCTGAGCATGCCAATGTACAGCCCCATTCAGGGTCGCAGGCCAATATGGCCGTCTATTTTTCTGTATGTCAACCTGGGGATACCATCCTCGGCATGAATCTGGCTCACGGTGGACACCTCACTCATGGTTCCCCCGTCAATTTTTCCGGCAAATTATTCAATATTATCCCTTATGGTGTCGAGAGAGAGACGGGTCGAATTGACTATGGGGAGGTCGAGAGGCTAGCTCTTGAACACAAACCCAAGATGATCGTCGTCGGGGCGAGCGCGTATTCACGGACACTGGATTTCCCCACTTTTCGCCAGATTGCCGATAAGGTAGGAGCTGTTGTAATGGTCGACATGGCTCATATCGCCGGTCTGGTGGCTGCGGGTGAACACCCGAGCCCTGTTCCTTATGCTGACTTTGTGACCACTACCACACATAAAACACTCAGGGGGCCTCGCGGGGGCATGATTCTCTGTCGTGAGGAGCATGCCAAAAAACTGAACAGCAATATTTTCCCTGGGATTCAGGGTGGTCCACTGATGCACGTTATTGCTGCCAAGGCTGTCGCCTTCAAAGAGGCGCTAACTCCTGAGTTTAAGGAATATGGCCGTCAGGTGGTCAAAAATGCCAAGGCCCTGGCTGCTGCACTCAACCGTAACGGGTTTGATATTGTCTCGGGGGGAACGGACAACCACCTTATGCTGGTTGATCTAACCAATAAGGACATCACTGGCAAAGTGGCCGAAGAGACCTTGGAAAAGGCTGGCATCACGGTTAACAAGAATGCGGTGCCGTTTGATACGCGTTCTCCCTTTGTCACTAGTGGTTTCCGTGTTGGAACTCCAGCCACTACTACCCGCGGACTGAAAGAGGCTGAAATGGAAAAGGTGGCTGTCTGGATGGCACGCGCTCTTTCTAACGTAGACAACAAAAATGAACTTCAAGCGATTCGTCAGGAAGTTAAAGAACTCTGTCTGAAGTTTCCTTTGTACTCCCATCGCCTGTCCGTATGACGCGTCCGACCTGGGAGGAATATTTTATGGAGATCGCCCGGCTCGTGGCCAGGCGATCTACCTGTATGCGCCGGCAGGTTGGTGCAGTAGTCGTCAAGGAAAAAAATATTCTGGCGACGGGTTACAATGGTACACCATCAGGGATTGCTCATTGTTCTGAAGTGGGCTGTTTGCGACAAACGCTGAACGTTCCTTCCGGTGAGCGACATGAACTTTGTCGTGGACTACACGCAGAACAAAATGCCATCATCCAGGCGGCC
Source organism: Desulfuromonas sp. AOP6 (assembly GCF_009731355.2). Taxonomy (GTDB): domain Bacteria; phylum Desulfobacterota; class Desulfuromonadia; order Desulfuromonadales; family SZUA-540; genus SZUA-540. Next base: position 1,725,146 of record NZ_AP022810.1, on the reverse strand, counting down.
AAGCATGGTGTGAACATCAGTAATGGCACTCTTTATTGCACCAACTCACCTTGCGTCATCTGCTCCAAAATGCTGATCAACGCCGGTATCGCCCGCATTGTCTACCTGGAGGGATATCCCGATCAGCTATCCCTGGAGATGTTGGCAGAGTCGGGTATCGGCGTACACTCTTTCGCGGATTTTGCCGATAGAAAGGCCCAGGATATCTGACATGAAGTGCCCGTTTTGCAGCTTTGAAGATACCAAGGTCATCGATTCCCGACTAGGAAAAGAAGGGAACAACATCCGAAGGAGGAGGGAGTGTATTGACTGTGGTCGTCGGTTCACGACCTACGAGCGGGTCGAAGAGATTCTGCCGTTGGTCGTTAAAAAAGACGGTCGCCGTGAACCTTTTGACCGCTTAAAAATCATTGCCGGTATGCAGAGAGCTTGCGAAAAACGGCCTGTTCCTATTGCTACCATTGAAAAACTCGTGGATCAGCTGGAAATTTCCCTTCAGGAAAGTGGCGAAAAGGAAATCGAAGCCAGCCGCATAGGTGAGGGCGTTATGGAGGCCTTGAGGAATGTTGACGAGGTTGCCTATGTGCGTTTTGCCTCTGTGTACAGGCAATTCAAGGACATTAATGAGTTTATGTCCGAACTTAAAGAAATTCTGGCCAAAGAGAACAAATCAGCCTGAGCCGCTCATTTCTTTCACCAAGGTAAACAATCTCTTTCTTCCAGCTTTTTGATATGGCAAATCCTGAAAGCCCATCTCCCGATTATTATATGACCCGGGCCCTTATTCTGGCCCGCACAGCCGAAGGGCGCACCCGACCAAATCCGGCGGTAGGAGCCGTTATCGTCTGCAGCGGGATGATTGTCGGTGAAGGTTTTCATCGTCGGGCCGGAGAGCCCCATGCCGAAATTAATGCGCTGAGGCAGGCTGGCGTGCAGGCCCAAGATGGGGAGTTGTATGTCACCCTCGAACCCTGTTCGCATCATGGCCGAACCGGGCCCTGTGCTGAGGCCATTGTGGCGGCGGGTATCAGGAAGGTTTTTATTGGAACACGGGACCCAAACCCCAGGGTTTGTGGGAGGGGCATCTCGCTTCTTGCGGATAACGGCGTAGAAGTGGTGACAGGCGTACTGGAGGAGGAATGTCGCCATCTGATAGCCCCTTTTGCCAAGCACGTACTGACGGGAACGCCCCTGGTTACTCTCAAGTCCGCTATAACCCTCGATGGTTTCTGTGCAACCTCCTCCGGCGAATCCCAGTGGATATCAAACGAACAAAGTCGATTATATGTGCATCAAACGCGTGATAAGGTTGATGCCGTCATGGTTGGCATCGGTACGGTTCTCACCGATAATCCTCGGTTAACCACCCGACTTCCAGAGGGGGGCCGAAACCCCATCAGGGTTGTTGTTGACACTTTTTTGCGTATTCCGGAAGACTCGGCCCTCGTAGCGCTTTCTGCCGACGAGGGGACTCTGGTTGCCACCACAAACGCGGCCGATCCCAATAAGATTTGCAGGCTTCAGGCCGTCGGTGTGCGTGTTCTTGTACTCCCCCAAAAAAACGGTCATGTTGATCTGAATGCTCTCTTGCTCGAGCTGGGGAAAATGGATATCCAACACCTTTTTCTCGAGGGTGGGGCCATCCTAAATGGTACCCTCTTGCGTGAAGGGCTGGTGGACAGGGCCATGATTTTTGTGGCGCCGGTACTGTTGGGGGGCGATGATGGACGAGGCTTGTTTGCTGGGCAAGGCGCCACCCGCCTGGTAGATGCCTGGCGCCTCAAGCATGTTCGTGTCAGGTCTTTTGGGGACGATGTCCTTTTGGAGGGAGAAGTATACCCATGTTCACCGGACTGATTCAAGATGTCGGAACTCTACTGAAAATTCATAAGGGTGGAGCAAGTTTTCAGCTTACTGTTTCCACGCATTTTCCCCTTGATGATCTTTCGATTGGTGAAAGCATCGCCGTCAACGGGATTTGTCTCACGCTCGTTTCCAGGGGTGGAGGTGCGTTTTCCGCCGATGTCTCCCGGGAAACCGTGATGCGAACCAATCTGGCTGACCTGCGAGTGGGGCAGAGGGTCAACCTGGAGCGTGCTCTCATGCTTTCCGATCGCCTGGGGGGGCATATCGTGACTGGGCATGTTGATGGCATTGGCGTGATTCGTTCAAAAACCCTTGAGGGAAATGCTGAGCGCATCGTTATTTCCATACCTGATAGGTGCCATCGATACATGGTTGTGAAGGGTTCCGTTGCCGTCGACGGCATCAGTTTGACAGTCAACGATGTGACAGAAGAGGACTTCTCTCTTATGATCATTCCCCATAGCCTCTCTCGGACAACTCTCCAGTACGTGAAGCCGGGGGATAGGGTTAATGTCGAAACGGACATTCTTGGAAAGTATGTTGAGCGCCTTTTGGGATCACGGGGGGAAGGGCAAAAGAGCCAAGCCGTGAACTTTGAATTTCTTGCAAACCATGGATTTATGTGACATGATTGCGCCTCTCGAAAGGACGTACCCTGACATGCCTATTGGAAAAATAGAAGCAGCCCTCGAGGATATCCGCCAAGGTAAAATGGTTATTCTCGTAGATGATGAAGATCGGGAAAATGAAGGTGACCTGGCTATGGCAGCTGAATTGGTTACACCTGAAGCCATTAATTTCATGGCTAAAGAAGGGCGTGGCCTTATTTGTCTGACCCTTACCGAGGATAGAGCCGACCTTCTTGACCTTCCGCTTATGGTTGAAAACAACTCGTCATCGTTTGGAACAGCGTTTACTGTATCTATTGAGGCCAGACGTGGAGTTACAACCGGAATATCTGCTGCTGATCGGGCCACGACCATTCAGGTTGCGCTAGCTGATGAAACCACTGCCTACGACCTCGCTCGTCCTGGGCACGTTTTCCCTCTCAGAGCCAAGAAGGGCGGGGTTCTTGTCCGGGCCGGACAGACCGAAGGTTCTATGGATTTGGCGCGGTTGGCTGGACTTAAGCCTGCTGGGGTCATCTGTGAAATCATGAACGATGACGGGACCATGGCCAGGATGCCTCAATTGAAGGTTTTCGCCCAAGAACACGGTCTCAAAATTATTACCATCGCTGACTTGGTAGCTTACCGGATGTGCAAGGAACGACTGGTAAGGCGCGCGGCTGAAACGATTTTGCCTACACCTTACGGTGGAGAATTCCTGGCCATCGCTTACGAAAATGATGTTGATCAGGCCCAGCACTTGGCTCTGGTCAAAGGAGATATTGACCCAAGTCAGCCTGTTCTTGTCCGTGTCCATTCCGAGTGTCTCACTGGGGATGTCTTTGGATCACTTCGATGTGATTGCGGTGATCAGCTTCATGCGGCCATGAAGCAGATTGCTCAAGAAGGAAACGGAGTCGTCCTGTACATGCGCCAGGAAGGTAGAGGTATCGGCCTGGTCAACAAACTTCGCGCCTATGCTTTGCAGGATCAGGGGCACGATACCGTTGAAGCCAACGAAGCGCTTGGTTTCAAGGCTGACCTGCGGGATTATGGCATTGGCGCTCAGATTCTTTCCGAATTGGGTGTCCGGAAGCTCAGGTTGATGACGAATAACCCTAAAAAAATTGTTGGCCTGGAAGGGTACGGGCTTGAGATTGTTGGCCGGGTTCCTCTGGAAGTTGCGCCGACAGGCACCAATCGCCGCTATCTGGAAACGAAACGGGAGAAGATGGGACATCTTCTTGAAAATCTTTGAGGCTTGCTTTGCCTGTTAATGGTATCGGCATAGGAGATCGTGATGAGCCAGATTTATGAAGGAAAGTTGGATGCCAAGGGTCTTAAGGTGGCTCTGATTGTGAGCCGCTTCAACAGTTTTATCTGTGACCGTCTGGTTGAGGGTGCGGTGGACGCTCTTGTTCGTCATGGGGCAGTTGGCGAAGATGTTCATACCATTCGGGTGCCCGGGGCATTTGAAATACCTATTGCAGCCAAGAAGGTGGCACAGACTAACCGATATGATGCCATTATTTGTCTCGGATGTGTTATCAGGGGTGCCACTCCCCATTTCGAGTATGTCAGTGCTGAAGTTTCCAAGGGCGTGGCCTCAGTCAGTCTTGAGTCAGGGATTCCTGTTGCGTTTGGTGTTTTGACAACGGATACGATCGAACAGGCCATTGAGAGGGCGGGGACCAAAGCCGGCAACAAGGGCTTTGACGCCGCTGTTAGCGCCATTGAAATGGCCAATCTCTTTAAGGCTCTGTGAGAACATGGGGACACGTAGGAAAGGGCGGGAACTCGCTCTTAAAATCATCTACAGCTTGTTTGACCAAAATACCTCCATCGATGCGGTGTTAGAGGATTTCTGGCGTAATTTCCATTTTCAGGATGACATTCTCGGCGACCCGGTTGAGGGACCCCCGGACTCCGTCCCCTCGGAGCAGCGTCATTTTACCGAAGAGCTAATTTATGGGGTCGACAAACACCTTGAACAGATAGACAAGGTTATATCCAGTCATTCGACTAACTGGTCACTTGACAGGATGTCGAGAGTAGACCTGTCTCTACTTCGACTGGCAGTCTACGAATTGCTCTACCGCCCGGATATCCCCTCCAATGTGGTGATCAACGAAGCTATTGAAATTGGAAAGCGATATGGTACCGTCGAAACACCCTCCTTTATCAATGGCATTCTAGATAAAATATCCCGTGAAAACAGGCATGTTGTTTCATGACGCGCGTGCGGGTTCTTGACCTTCCTGCCGACAAACTTGACGGGGAGGTCATTGTTGCCTTCATCTTTGAGGACCAGCAACCCATCCGAGGAGCTGCCGCTCTGCTGGATTGGCGTCTTTGCGGTCTCCTGACACAAAATCTGCTTGAAGGATTCATGCGTGGGGAAGCGGGCCAGCGACTTGTGGTCATGGGCGATCATCGTGTCAACGCGGACTGGGTGATGTTTTTTGGTGCCGGCAGGTTTCAAACCCTGGATACGAAAAAAATGGAAGACCTTGTCCGACAGGTTCTGGACATTCTTAAAAGAGCCGGATTTCGGCGTGTCGCGCTAGCTATTACACCTCCGACCAAGGTAAGCCGTACCGCTCTTCAGGGTACTATTGAAGCCTATCTTGCTAGCGCTTCCCTTGGGACCATGGAATGTCTTCTGACCTTTCAAGGTGAGTAAAAATCTAAATTACAATTTGTCGTTAGGTCAAAAAAGCATATCTTCGAGTGGTGGAGTTTTAATATGCAAAGTATCAATATCGGTCTTTTAGGTTTTGGAACCATTGGAACAGGTGTAGTTCGACTTGTCCAGAAAAACGCCAAGATCATCGAACAGCGTCTCGGCTGCAAGGTGAACCTCGTGAAAATAGCCGACTTGGATATTGTTCGCGATCGTGGTGTGAGTGTTCCAGGTCATATGTTGACTGCCGATGCGAATGACGTTGTCAGCCACCCGGATATCCATGTCGTTGTTGAACTGATTGGTGGATATGAACCCGCTCGTTCTCTAGTTCTAAAAGCCATTCAAAACGGCAAACATGTTGTTACGGCAAATAAAGCATTGCTCGCCGTTCATGGCCAGGAAATCCTGCAGGCTGCGGAAAAGTACGGTGTGGAGGTTCTTTATGAAGCGGCCGTAGGTGGTGGAATCCCTATTATCTCAGCCATTAAAGAAAATCTCTGCGGCAACAACTTCCATAGCGTGTTCGGCATTTTTAATGGTACTTGCAACTACATTCTGACACGCATGACGGAAGACGGAGAGGATTTTGGCTCTGTGCTTAAAGAAGCACAGGAAAAGGGGTATGCTGAGGCGGACCCTACGTTTGACGTGGAAGGGATCGATACTGCCCACAAGTTGGCCCTGCTGATATCCTTGTGTTTCGGCACTCGCGTCGATTTTTCCAAGGTATATACAGAGGGCATTGCACAGCTCTCTCTGGTTGATATCGAATTTGCCAAACAGATGGGCTACAAAATCAAGTTGCTTGCCATCGGCAAGGAGGAGGGAGGGCAAATCGAGGCCCGCGTACATCCCACCATGATACCTGCCGATTATCCTCTTGCTCAGGTTGATGGCGTGCTGAATGCTGTTCGCCTTGTCGGTGATTTTGTCGGTCCTGTGACTCTGCAGGGCGCCGGCGCTGGAATGGATGCCACCGCTAGCGCAGTTGTGGGTGACATTATGTCTCTGGGCCGCAATATTTTGCAGGGAATCAATAAGCGCTCACCTATAATGGGGTACTGTCCCGCGTATATTCGTGATCTGCCGATAAAATCAATGGACGAGATTGTCGGGCCTTACTATCTGCGGTTTGCCGTCATGGATAGGCCGGGAGTTCTTGCGCAGATCGCCGGGATTCTCGGAACTTATGACATCAGTATCGCATCCATGATTCAGCCCGATCGCCAGGAAGGATTGTCTGTTCCGGTTGTTCTGGTGACCCACGATGCCCTGGAAGTGAATATCAAAAAGGCCCTTAAGGAAATAGATAACCTTGAGGTGATCCGCGAAAAGAGTCACCTGATACGCATTGAAGCAAGTCTCGATTAAAATAATGCTCCTAGAGCGTAATAAAATTGCTTGACTTGCCTTGTGCGGTTTGATAAAAGGTACCGGCATTTGGGTTGTAGGCACGTAGCTCAGTGGGAGAGCACTACCTTGACACGGTAGGGGTCGGCGGTTCAATCCCGCCCGTGCCTACCAGATACATTCTGGGACGATTTAACGATTGAGGCATCCTTGGATGCCTCTTTTCATTAGCGGGGTGTTGAATGGAAATGATTCGAGTTGAACTGCCTGACGGGAGCATCCGGGAAGTCGCCGAAGGAATTTCCGTGCTAGAAGTTGCCGGATCGATCAGTGAGGGGTTGGCCAGACAGTCCGTCGCGGCAAAGATCGATGGTCACCCTGTTGATGTGACGTCAACTCTTGTTCGTGATTGCCGACTTGAATTGATTACTCTCAACTCTGCAGATGGCCTGGACGTCTATCGTCATTCGGCGGCGCACCTCATGGCCCATGCGGTGAAGGATCTCTTTGGTGAAGAGGTACAGGTGACCATCGGCCCATCCATTGAAAATGGCTTCTATTACGATTTCTACAGTGATACACACAAGTTTACTCCCGAGGAGTTTGAGCAGATTGAAGCGCGCATGGCCGAACTGGCCAAAGCCGATCTTCCTATTCTGCGTCAGGAGATGAGTCGCGATAGCGCCATCGAACTGTTCAAGCAGATGGGAGAGTCATACAAGGTTAAATTGATTGAGGATCTTCCCAACGAAACCGTTTCCCTTTATCGTCAGGGAGAATTCGTTGACCTATGCCGTGGACCACACTTGCCGTCAACGGGCAGAATCAAAGCTTTCAAATTAACCAGTCTTGCCGGTGCCTATTGGCGTGGTGATGAAAAAAACGCCATGCTGCAGCGCATTTATGCGACAGCCTTCCCGGACAAGAAGCAGCTCAAGGCCTATCTAGAAAAACTTGAAGAAGCCCGCAAGAGGGATCATCGCAAGCTAGGTCGTGAGCTTGATCTTTTCAGCTTTAACGATGAGGCCGGCGCCGGACTTGTTATTTGGCATCCCAAGGGGGCCATGCTGCGGACTATTCTTGAGGATTTTGAGCGCAAGGAGCATCTGCGGCGAGGCTATGACATCGTCATGGGGCCGCAGATTCTTCGCACTGACCTGTGGAAAACGTCCGGTCATTATGAAAATTACCGGGAAAACATGTACTTCACAGAAGTGGACGAACAGAGTTATGGGATCAAACCCATGAACTGTCTGGCCCACATGCTCATCTACAAATCCAAAAAGCGCTCTTACCGAGATTTGCCGTTGCGCTTTTTTGAACTTGGCACTGTACATCGCCATGAAAAATCGGGTGTGTTGCATGGTCTGCTCAGGGTTCGAGGCTTCACCCAGGATGATGCGCACATCCTGTGTACTCCCGACCAGTTAGATGGCGAAATCAAGGGCGTTCTGCGTTTTGTCCAGGACGTCATGAAAATCTTCGGCTTTGAATATGAGATGGAGATTTCCACGCGGCCTGAAAAGTCTATTGGCAGCGATGTGGACTGGGAGCGGGCGACCACTGCCCTGATGAGCGCCCTTAAAGATTCGGGATTGCCTTTTGAAGTCAATGAGGGTGACGGCGCATTTTACGGCCCTAAGATTGACATTAAGCTCAAGGACGCTCTTGACAGAAGATGGCAGTGTGCTACAATCCAGTGCGATTTTACCCTGCCTGAACGCTTTGATCTGAGTTACGTCGGGACGGATGGGGAAAAACATCGCCCTGTTATGGTTCATCGTGTTATTCTCGGAGCGATCGAGCGGTTTGTCGGAGTCCTGATTGAGCACTATGCCGGCAATTTTCCTTTGTGGCTTTCCCCCATTCAGGCCCGTGTCGTCAATGTGACGGATCGTCAGGCCGATTATGCAAGGGAAGTGACACAATTACTGCGGGAAGCCGGTGTTCGTGTTGATGCGGACCTTCGCAATGAAAAACTCGGTTACAAGATTCGCGAAGCTCAAATGGAAAAAATACCTTACATGCTGGTCATTGGTGACAAGGAATTGGAAGAGGGAACGCTTTCGCCTCGTCATCGCAGCGGTGATAATTTGAATGCCATGAAACCTGATGCATTTATCCACTTCATCCAGGATGAATGCAGGTTATATCATTAGGAGGTGACACCATAGCTAAGCAAGAGACCAATATCAATCGTGCCATTCGAGCAAGAGAAGTCCGGGTTGTTGACGATGAGGGCGAACAGCTCGGTATATTGAGCCTTGAGGAGGCCCTGGGCGCCGCCACTGCACGTGGCCTTGACCTGGTTGAGGTGTCACCCAACGCCGTACCTCCCGTTTGCCGGATCATGGATTATGGCAAATATAAATATCAAGCAAGTAAAAGGGCGGCAGAAGCCAAGAAAAAAACCGCAAAAGTAGAAACAAAAGAAGTCAAAATGCGGCCCAAGACAGAAGACCACGATTTCCAGTTCAAGGCCAAGAATGCCCGGCGATTTCTCGATGACGGGAATAAAGTCAAAGTGACTGTCATGTTTAGGGGGCGCGAGGTGACTCATCCGGAATTCGGCAGAGCTTTGATGGATCGTATTGCCGAGGAAGTCAAGGATATAGCTGTGATTGAAATGTCGCCGCGCATGGCTGGACGTTTTATGACCATGGTGTTATCACCCCATAAGAAGCAATAAAGACCTAGTGTTTGTGTGGATTCATCTAAATAGCAGGAAACTTGCGCGATAAAAAATAGAAGGAGATACAGGGAATGCCCAAAATCAAAACTAATCGCGGCGCTGCAAAGCGCTTTCGTACAACGGGTAGTGGACGGGTACGTCGCAACAAGGCCTTTACCAGTCATATTTTGACCAAAAAAAGCACCAAGCGTAAACGTGACCTGCGTCAGGGAACTTTGGTTCATAAGGCTGATGAGAAAAATATCAAGGCTCTCATCCCTTATCTCTAGGCACAGGTCATTATCGGCTCAAGACCGTGAACTGAGGGGAAATTGTCTCCCCCTTCAGATCCGGCAGCGGGAAACCGCTCATTTCACCACTAGAAGGAGTAGAATATGCCGAGAGTAAAAAGAGGTTTCAAAGCGAGACGCAGACGTAACAAGGTACTCAAGCTAGCCAAAGGGTACCGTGGAGCGCGTAGTAAACTGTTTCGCAGTGCAACTGAAGCTGTAGATCGCGCCCTGAACTACGCTTTTCGTGATCGCAAGGTAAAAAAACGTGATTTCCGAGCTCTTTGGATTGCCCGGATCAATGCGGCCTCCCGCGAAAACGGGATTTCCTACAGTCGTCTTGTTCATGGGCTTAAAAAGGCCGAGATTGGACTGGACAGAAAAATTCTGGCACAGCTCGCGATCAGTGACCCCGGCGGGTTCACCGCGGTCGTGGATAAAGCCAAGGCCCATTTGCAGTAGATGGAAAAAAGAGATGAGGGCCTACCTCATCTCTTTTTTTTATTTTTCACTATCGGAAGCCCCAGGGCTTCCGTTCTTCTTTTTATCCACTAAGTGGGGCAATGATGAAGCAGAACTTTGATGATATGCTCGAGCGGGCCAGGGAGGCTGTCGAGGTTGCGCAGTCCGAGGTCTCTTTGCAGGATGCGCGAGTGCGTTTTCTCGGAAAAAAGGGAGAGTTGACAGCCATCATGAAAGAAATGGGTCGACTTTCTGCAGAGGAACGGCCCGTGATTGGGGCACTCGCCAATCACGTCAAGATGACCCTTGAAGATTTGTTTACCACCCGCTTGGTGGCAATCAAGGAACTAGAAATTGCTCGTCGTCTTGAAAAAGAGCAAATCGATGTAACTTTGCCGGGGAGAGGGCACTTCCGTGGCTCCAAGCATCCCATCAGTCTGGTGACAGAGGAAATCTCCGAAATATTCCTGTCCCTGGGTTTCGGGATTGCTGAAGGTCCCGAGGTCGAAAAGGATTTTTATAATTTTGAAGCCTTAAATATACCTAAGGATCATCCTGCCCGCGACATGCAGGACACGTTTTACGTGTCCCCGGAGGTGGTTCTTCGTACACATACTTCACCAGTGCAGATTCGTACCATGCTTAAGCATGAGCCTCCCGTTCGGGTTATTGCACCCGGTACGGTATACCGGAGAGATTCAGACATCACGCATAGCCCTATGTTCCATCAGATTGAAGGTTTCCTTGTTGATCGTCATATTACCTTTGGCGACCTTAAGGGTATCTTGACGACCTTCATCAATCAGTATTTTGGACAAAATATCGGAGTTCGTTTCCGCCCCTCTTTTTTCCCTTTTACTGAACCCAGCGCTGAAGTGGATATCCAGTGCGTCATCTGTGGCGGGAAGGGTTGCCGTGTATGCAAAAATAGTGGTTGGCTTGAAATTCTCGGTAGCGGCATGATTGACCCTGAGGTTTTCAAGTCCGTTAATTATGATCCTGCTATTTACAGTGGTTTTGCTTTTGGTATGGGTTTGGAGCGTATAGCCATGTTGAAATATGGGGTCAATGACCTGCGCCTCTTTTTCGAAAATGACTTACGCTTTTTGCGTCAATTCTGAGTGGATGTATGTGACGCTCTGATATCTCCAATTCCTGATAAAGGGCTTTAAGAAATGATTGTAACTTCAAGCTGGATAAAAGAATTCGTTGATTTTAATATGTCTGCCGACGACCTTTCTCATCGATTGACGCTGGCGGGTCTTGAAGTTGACTCTCTGGAGAAAATTGGCGAGGGCCTTGACAGTGTCATCGTTGCCAAGCTTGTTTCGGTTGAACCCCATCCGCAAGCGGATCGCCTTACGGTTTGTCAGGTGGATACGGGGTCTGAATGTGTCCAGGTTGTATGCGGCGCCACGAATCATAAGGCTGGCGACCATGTCGCCCTGGCTCAGGTTGGATCGATCCTCCCTGGCGACTTCCAGATTAAGAAGTCTAAAATTCGGGGTATTGAATCTCAGGGAATGCTTTGCTCTGAATGTGAACTTGGGATCGCCGGAGAGTCTGCAGGTATTTTGATCCTGCCGAAAACCCTGCCCCTTGGTGTTCCGGTTTTTGACGCACTGAAGTTGAAAGACGCTCGTTTCGAAATCGGACTTACGCCAAATCGGTCTGACTGCCTTAGTGTGTTGGGGGTTTCCAGGGAAGTTGGCGCTATGGTGGGAAAACCAGTTCTGGCAAAGGTTGTGGATATTCCGGATTCCGATGAAGCTATCAGTGACCTGACTTCTGTTACCATCGAAGAACCGGAACTTTGCCCCCGTTATGCGGCCCGCTTGATTCAGGGTGTAAAAATCGATTCGTCTCCAGATTGGATGGTGCGACGTCTTGAGTCGTTGGGGATGAGATCGATCAACAACGTTGTCGATATAACCAATTATGTCATGATGGAACTTGGGCACCCTTTGCATGCCTTTGACTTCAGCCTGTTGCGGGGAAAGAAAATTATTATTAAAAGGGCCGGGGAAGGGGAGAAGTTCAACACTCTCGATGGGCAGGAGCGTGAACTTAATTCCAGCGACCTCGTCATCTGTGATGCCGAGGGACCCGTCGCTCTAGCTGGCATCATGGGGGGTGAAAACTCTGAGATCCAGGCGGAGACCGCCGATATACTGCTGGAAAGCGCCTACTTCAGCCCCCAGGCAATCCGGCGCACCAGCAAACGTTTGGGGATACACTCTGAGTCGAGTCATCGATTTGAGCGAGGGGCTGACATCAACATGGTCCCCTTAGCGTTAAACCGAGCGGCAGCGCTGATTCAGGAACTTGCCGGCGGTAAAATCGCCACGGGCATGCTTGACATCTATCCCAATCGCCTGCCAGAAAGAAAAGTAACCGTGAGTGTGCATCGGACCAATGAGGTCCTGGGGCTTTCCCTGCGCCTTGATGACATAGAGCGCCTTTTGCGCTCTATCGGTCTAGCTGTGGAAAGAGTGAATGCTCAAGGCACGAATATGCTGAATGTGGCCATTCCCTCATTCCGACATGACCTCGAAAGGGAAATCGACCTCATTGAAGAAGTGGCCCGTTTAAACGGATACGACAAAATTCCCGTTACCATGCCCGTTGGCCGTTCTGTTTGCCATGCTCCGCCAGCATCGATTCATATGTCCGGTCATGCCAAGGATTTTCTTGTCGGTGCCGGTTTTTGTGAGATCATTAATTATTCTTTCGTTTCCCCGTCCGCATGGGATGCCATTGGTCTTCCTGGGGAAGATCCCCGGCGGCAAAATGTCAAAATTCTGAATCCTCTGACTGAAGAACAGTCGGTCATGCGGACCACCCTCGTCCCGAGTATTCTGCAGACCGTCGCGCGCAATCTTGCCTACCGTTCCAGGGACCTTCGTCTTTTCGAACTGCGCCCTGTGTTCATGGTCAATTCCGCAGATGAACTGCCCCGTGAAAATTTGCGCCTATGTGCCATTCTTTGTGGCCGCCGAGAACCTGAAGGTTGGGCCCAGAGCAATAACCCCGTTGATTTTTACGATTTAAAGGGTGTTGCCGAAGGGTTGTTGAACTGTTTTCAGGTTAATGGGGTGTCTTGGGAAGTTGACAAAGTAGTTGAACCCTATCTTCACCCTGGGAAGTCCTGCGCGCTCTTTTACCAGGGGAAACAGCTCGGCGTCTTGGGAGAAGTCCATCCCCAAGTCCTCGAAAAATTTGAAATTGATACGCCTGTATATCTCCTGGATATGGACGTGAGCTTGCTTCAGTCCGCTTCAAGGGGGGCCGTTAAATTTCAGCCCCTATCCCGCTTTCCTGAGGTCTATCGGGACAGTGCTTTCTTGGTCGATGAATCCACGTCGGCTCAAGAGGTTCTCGTGGTTGCCAACAAGGCAAAGAGCCCGGAAGTCGTGGGAATTGTGCTTTTCGATGTGTACCGAGGCAAGGGAGTTCCCGAAGGCAAGAAAAGTATAGCCATACGTGTGCGCTATCGTTCTATGGATAAAACATTGACCGACGAAGAAATTGCTTCACTTCACGGAAAAATAATCAAAGCCTTGGAGAAAAGACTAGGCGCCGAAATTCGTTAAAAAAATCGGTTGATCACCTCAAATTCCTGTGGTATAAAAAAACCCGTGAATTCAAATACCTGTACTATTTTTACGTGGAGGTGCCATGACTAAGGCGGACCTTGTCGAAAATGTTTACTTGAAAACCGGTTTCTCCAAGAAGGAATCCGCTGATATTGTCGAAATGGTTTTCGACATATTGAAATCGACCCTTGAGGAAGGCGACAAGATCAAGATTGCTGGTTTTGGCAATTTTGTCGTCAAGCAAAAGGCAACTCGTCGGGGTCGCAATCCTCAAACAGGTGAGGAAATTGAAATTACCTCTAGAAGGATACTCACCTTTAAGCCGAGTCAAGTCCTGAAGGCTGCTATTAATGGTGAATGATCTCGGCGGCAGGTAATGGATCGGGCAGAGAATGAAAATACACCCTGAGAAAATCTACTTCAAGATTGGCGAAGTAGCCAACATGACCGGTGTCAAACCTCATGTTCTCAGGTATTGGGAGTCTGAGTTTTCCTGTTTTCGTCCGGCCAAAACCCGTAAAAACCAGCGAATCTATCAGCAGAAAGATATTGCTCTGATCCTGAAACTTAAAGAATTGCTTTATCAACAGGGTTACACAATAGCGGGTGCCAAGGCCCGACTGCATGAAGAAGGTGGTTTTTCATTTTCTGAGCAATCAGACGATGCTGGGTCTTTTGACGCACGATCATTTTTGAAAGAGTTGCGGGGCGATCTGTCCAAACTCAGAGACTCCATGATCATCAACCCCTGAAGAATGACCGGGTCTTCCCCGGTCGTTTCTTTTGGTACTCCTTTGAGGCCCCTTGCTTATCCTGATTACCAATGATGATGGAGTCCATTCTCCTGGGTTAAGCGCGCTGGTTGATGCGCTTGGCAACCTGGGCCGGGTTGTCGTGGTAGCTCCTGATCGGGAACGCAGTGCTGCCGGACACTCTCTCACCCTTCATTCCCCACTTCGTGCCGACGAAATTCGGACCGACGTTATTGCCGTGGATGGAACGCCTACAGACTGTGTGAACCTAGGCATCCATGGACTTCTCTCCGAGAGGCCCTCTCTTGTTGTTTCTGGCATAAACAAGGGCAGCAACATGGGAGATGATATCACCTACTCAGGAACCGTTTCCGCTGCCATGGAAGCTACCATGATGGGCGTTCCTGCCATGGCGGTATCTTTATCATCCGACTCCTTTCTCTATGACGACTTTTACTTTGCTGGACAAGCCGCGTTCGAATTGGCTCATAAAATCCTTGATTACGGGTTACCCCCAGATACTTTCCTGAACGTCAACGTGCCCAAGGGGCTGCCTCTTGGTGCCCAGATGACACGACAGGGAAAGCGCCGATATGGTGATGTTGTCGTAGAAAATCTCGACCCGAGGGGACGTAAATATTACTGGATTGGCGGCGGCGAACTCGGGTTTGAAAACATTGAAGGTACCGACTTCCATGCTGTCAATGAAGGATATGTTTCCATAACGCCACTACATCTTGACTTGACCAATTACACCTCTTTTGCAGGCCTTTCTCGCTGGAACCTGGACGTTTTCACAAGACTCGCCTGAAGTTTTCCTAAAGCTGATTTCCAAGAGATCTTCATGATGGATTTTTCCATAGCCCGGCGCCGCATGGTTGAGCAACTTGTCAAGGGTAAAGGTGTCAGCGATCCCCTTGTTCTGGACGCCATGCTTGCGGTCCCACGGCACTTATTTGTCGAAGAAGCTTTTCAGAGTCAGGCCTATAGTGATTTTTCCCTGCCAATAGGCGAAAAGCAAACGATCTCTCAGCCCTATATTGTTGGCAGAATGACTGAGTGCTTGCTGCTCAGGGGTGGCGAGCGGGTCTTGGAAATAGGGACGGGCTCCGGATATCAGGCCGCGGTACTCTCTCGCATCGCTTCTCGTGTCTACTCCGTTGAAAGACACCCATCCCTGGCCCGCAAGGCAAGAAAGGTTCTGGACAGTACGGGATGCAACAATGTCCATATCAAAGTCACGGACGGAACCTTCGGGTGGGAGGAGCAGGCTCCTTTTGACGCGATTATTGTCACGGCGGCTTCACCCTCCGTTCCTGAAAAATATCTTGATCAATTGACCAGTAATGGCCGCTTGGTCATTCCGGTCGGTGAGAAGGATAGTCAGATTCTCAAAAGAATTATCCGTAACGGAAACCAGTTCTGCGAAGAAAATATTCTGGATTGTCGTTTCGTACCTCTTGTTGGACGGTACGGATGGTCGGAAAGGGATATCTGAAGTGCATCTGGTAAGAAGACTTTACGATTGGGTGCTTCATTGGGCTTCGACACCTTATGGGGTGCCTGCTCTTTTTCTGTTGGCTTTTTCAGAATCCTCCTTTTTCCCCATCCCGCCTGATGTCCTTCTGCTGGCCCTCTGCATTTCCGTCCCAGCGAGGTCCTTTCGCTTTGCCTTGATCTGTTCTCTTGGTTCTGTCCTTGGTGGTATAGTTGGGTACCTCATCGGTATGACCCTGTGGGACGTGGCTTCCGGATATTTTTATGCCTACGTCCCGGGATTTACAGCGGAGGTATTCCATCAAGTCCAGAATATTTTTTCTACTTATGATTTCTGGGCTATCTTTGCTGCCGGCTTCACGCCCATACCCTATAAGGTTTTCACTATCGGGGCCGGTGTATTTGAGATCAACTTACCAGTATTTATCTTTGCTTCAGCTGTTGGACGAAGCTTGCGGTTTTTTCTCGTTGCCTGGCTTATTTTCCGTTTTGGCCCCGTGGTAAGAGGTTTTGTCGAGAAGTATTTCAATCTGCTGACGATTGTATTTGTTGTGCTTCTCATAGGGGGCTTTATTGTCGTTCAGCGTCTTTTTTAAAGAAAAGTCTGTCGGATAGCTCCGGTATTGACTGAGGGGAAATGTTCAGGCTACCTTGTTAAAGAAAAGGGGATGCACAAAAATCGATTGTCCAATAGGAACGGGATGCTTTTGCGTACACTCATCATTGTGTTTTTTTTAATATTCTTGGCTGCTTGCACTCCGGCTAAGGGTATTTATCACCAGGTTGGCGAGGGTCAGACCCTCTACCGCATAAGCCGTGTCTATGGAGTGAACGAACAGTACCTGGCCCGCGTTAACGGGATCAGTGATCCCAGTCGGCTACAGGCCGGTCAGAAGCTTTTTGTCCCTGGTGCCGTACATCAACGCAAGGTCCCATCTACAGTCATTTCAAGTTCTCGTTCGCCATCGACCAACCCCCCAAAACCTGTCCCTCTACATACACCTGCGAAGACTCCTGCCACAAAGACGGTTGCTTCGCCTCAGGAAAAAAACCGTTCACCCGTAGTCACTGCGCCACCTAAATCAGTTATGCCGGCTCCCCGCAAGGGCCAGTTCATTTGGCCAGTAAAGGGACGGGTTGTGAAAAATTTTGGCAACAACGAAGCTGGCCCGAGCAAAGGGCTCGAAATTGCCGTTCCCAGAGGAACGGCCGTGGTTTCCTCCGGTGCGGGAAGGGTTATTTATAGCGGCAACGGTATCCGCGGATATGGCAATCTTATTATTCTGAAACATGACAATTCGTATTTTACCGTTTACGGATTTAATGATAAAAATCTAGTCGCTGTGGATACCTTTGTTAGTCGGGGGGAGAAAATAGCTCTTTCCGGCGTACCTGCTGGTGGTGGAGAACCTCGTGTTCACTTTGAAATCAGACAGGGGAAGGAAGCTGTTAATCCGAGTTTATACTTGCCTTAAACAGGTCAATCCCTTAAAATTCTGGCGCAGTTTGCACGGGATTTATTTCATGAGAGGTTTCTGTAATGGATGAATTGTTGGCCGACTTTGATGGTTCAGAGAACCATGAAGATGGGGATGCAGAGGATGCCGAAATTTCTCTGGAAGCCGAAGATGAATCAAAGGAAGAGGCCGAGGCTGAAGCTGAAGCTGAAGCTGAAGAAGAAGATGACAGCCATTCAGATGATGCTATTAAGCTCTACCTGAAAGAGATTCAAAAAACGACCCTGTTGACTGCCCAGGAAGAGAGGGAGTTGGCCAGGCTTATATCCCAGGGGGATATGGCTGCAAGGGATCGCATGATCGAGTCCAACCTTCGGCTCGTTGTGAAGATTGCCAAGCGTTATATGAATCGTGGGCTGCCTTTCCTCGATTTGATCGAGGAGGGCAACATGGGTTTGATCAAGGCTGTCGAACGCTTCAAGCTCAGTAAAGAATGTCGCTTTTCCACCTATGCCACCTGGTGGATTCGGCAATCCATCGAAAGAGCATTGGTCAATCAGAGCCGAACCATCCGATTGCCGGTTCACGTTTCCGACGACATCAATAAGTTTATTAAAATAAGTCGTGAACTTCTACAAAAGCTCAACCGTGATCCTAAGATCGATGAAATTGCCGAAGCTATGGGAGTTGAACCGCACTATATCAATCGCCTCATGGTTCTGGTTAAAAAGACCTACTCGATCGAACATCCCATGGGGGAAAACAACGATTATAGCTTGATTGATACCATTGAGGATCCAACTGCCGCCGACCCGGCTGTCCTTATCGAGGATCTGAACAAGTTCAACCGGGTTTCCGAATGGCTCGGCACCTTGAGCGAAAATGAACGAGACATTCTGACCCTGCGGTTTGGATTGGATGACCGCGAGCCACAGACTCTGGACACCATTGGGAAACGTTTTGGGGTTACTCGCGAGCGCATCAGGCAGATTGAAGCCAAGAGTTTGGAAAAGTTAAGGAAAATGATGGAAGAAAACCAGGGCCCGCTATAGGTTCTTGTCGTGTGCAGTGTGATGTCTTTTTAAAAGAGGGAGCCCGTATTTTGGACGAGTTGAAAAACATTATCAGGGATGTTCAGGATTTTCCCAAGAAGGGAATTGTTTTCAAGGATATAACAACGCTTCTTTCAGACGGAAGAAGCTTTCACCGCATGGTGGATCTGATCGCTCATCGTTACATCGGTCAGCGTATTGACAAGGTCGTCGGTGTCGAGGCGAGGGGTTTTGTTCTGGGATCTGCCCTGGCTTATAAGCTTGGGGCTGGCGTCACACTGGTTCGTAAGCCCGGGAAGCTTCCCTATAAAACTCGTGGTAAGAGCTATCAGCTAGAGTATGGATCCGATATGCTGGAGATCCATGAAGATGCTTTCAAGGAAGGCGACCGGGTCATTATTGCCGACGACCTGCTCGCTACTGGCGGAACTATGGTGGCCGTTTATGACCTGGTGACTGAATTGGGAGCCGAGGTAATAGAGTGCGCTTTCATGGCTGAATTGGCTTTTCTGGAAGGACGCAAGAAACTTCCGGAGGATAAAGTTTTCAGTCTACTGACTTTTTAGGAAAAAAACCTTGTCAACCCTATTCCTCTGAAGTATAAAATAGGCGGTTTGAGCATCAGGCCCCGTAGCTCAGCAGGATAGAGCAACCGCCTCCTAAGCGGTAGGTCGTGCGTTCGAATCGCGCCGGGGCCGCCATCTATAAAGACCTGCCGGAATGGCGGGTCTTTTTCATTGATGTGGATTGTGTGGGGGAAGAGTGCTTCTGAAGGGAACTCTCGTCAATATTGCTGCCGTTATATGCGGGTGCGCCATCGGACGCAGCATTGGTCACCTTTTGTCTGACAGAATGCGCAATACCCTTATGTGCGCGCTCGGTTTGGCTGTCCTGTTGATCGGACTTCAGTTGGCCCTGCAGAGCCAGCACCCGCTTATTCCCATCGGCAGCCTGATTCTCGGTGGGCTGGCAGGAGAGTTGGCTCGCTTGGAACACCGTTTGGAAGTTTTTGGCCAACACCTTCAGAGTCGCTTTTCGGGATCAGGTAAGATTGCCGAAGGATTCGTTACAGCGAGTCTTTTGTATTGTGTTGGCGCCATGGCCATCATGGGGGCCATCCAGGAAGGTTTTGGCGAAAAACCATCGATTCTTTACGCCAAGGCGGCCCTTGACGGGATTGCTTCGATTGCACTGACCTCGACGTTGGGTGTCGGGGTTGTTTTTTCGATAATTCCCCTTTTCCTTTATCAAGGTGGTCTTACCCTGCTGGCCGGTCTTGCCAAGACCGTACTGACGACTTCTGTCATGACAGAAATGAATTCAGTCGGTGGTTTACTTATCATGGCTATTTCTTTTGACCTCCTCGGCATAAGGC
Organism: Desulfuromonas sp. AOP6; assembly: GCF_009731355.2. GTDB lineage: Bacteria > Desulfobacterota > Desulfuromonadia > Desulfuromonadales > SZUA-540 > SZUA-540. The sequence goes on along the minus strand of NZ_AP022810.1, from coordinate 1,705,484 downwards.
GGCTTCCTGTCGGCAACATGCTGCCATCCATCTTTATGGCTATTGCTCTCATGTGGAGTTTCGGGCTTGCCTGAACAATCTGTGCTCGTAATTTCTCGCGAAATTGCTGATGACGCTGGCCAAGAAGTGTCAATATTCTGTTGGCATAGCACATAAACGACATTCCGCGAATTGAGGAAAAAAGGACAACTCAAAACAGTCTCTAAGTAATTACTGGGGCTTATTCTTTTTTGCTAACACTTTGACGGACTTTTTTCTTGGGTGTCGGTCAGATTGGCGTGAACTTTGCTGGATAGCTTGGATATGTGGCGGCTTTTCGGGTACTTAAAAGTTCAGGAGAAGGAAAGGCATGACCTTTAACAAAAATGAAGAATGGCCCAATGTCTCACGTCGCAGGTTCTTGGCAGCAGGCGCTTTTTCTCTGGTGGCTTTAGGGTTTCCGGGGCAGGCCCTGGCCCAGTTTCAGAAATTTACCTCTGGGGAAAAGACGATCTCTTTGCACAATATTCACACGGGGGAAAGGCTGAACAAGGCTGTATTTTGGGCTGATGGTGAATACGTTCAGGAAACGCTTTCCGACATAGATTATCTTCTTCGGGATTACCGGAACGGTGAAGTCAAGAACATAGATGTCCAGCTGCTTGATATGTTGTATGAGGTGCGTCAGAAAACAGACGGTTTTCGTCCCTATCAGGTAATATCCGGCTACCGTTCACCAGAAACCAACGCGTTTTTGGCTCGTACCAGTTCTGGGGTTGCATCGAAGAGTCTTCATCTCGAGGGCCAGGCTGTCGATATCAGACTCCCGGGAGTTGACCTTCTGAACCTTCGTAATGCAGCTCTTTCTCTCAGATCTGGAGGGGTGGGCTATTATCCCAAGTCACAGTTCGTGCATATGGACACGGGGTCCCCACGGTCCTGGTAACCATCCTCTTTAGCGCCTCTCAATTTAGCGAATATAGGCTTCTGTCACATAACGACGCATCATGACATGCGTATTGAAATAATACGCATTTTTTCCGATGGCGTTTTTCATTACGCGGATCCATGCCTCGCGATCATGGTAAAACATGGGCATGATCAGATTTTCCAGTTTGTCATACAGGTCGTTGGCATCTTCATCGGAATGATTCTCTTGGCTGGGATTTTTTTCCGGTGGCGGCCCAATAGACCACCCCGTGACCCCCTCGATATGCCCCTCGATCCACCAGCCATCCAAGACACTGAAATTCGGCACGCCATTAAGGGCCGCCTTCATGCCGCTGGTTCCGGAAGCTTCAAGTGGACGTATGGGGTTGTTGAGCCATAGATCCACCCCGGGAAGCAGGCGATAGGCAACGTCCATGTTGTAGTTTTCCAGGTAGGCTATTTTGATTTTTGGATAGAGTGATTTTATCTGACCGATAATTTTCTGGATAAGCTGCTTGCCGGGGATATCTTTTGGGTGAGCCTTGCCGCCAAAAACCAGCTGCAACTTGCCTTCCCCCATCCGGGTGAGCCGCTCAATATCACTAAAGATAAGGTCGCCTCTTTTGTAGGTGGCAAACCGTCTTGCAAAGCCTATGGTCAAAACATCCGGATCCATTTCAGTCCCAGTAGTCTCCTGAATGTATTGAAAAAGATAGGCCTTGGCGCCACAGTGAGCTTCCCATAGCTCTTCGTCGGGAATATTGTCCACCCGGACAAGGAGTTCGGGCTCATGCGCCCAACTCGGAATGTACTTGTCAAAAAGAGTGACAAAATAGGGCGAAGCCCAGGTAAAGGGATGGACACCGTTAGTGATGGCGTGAATCTCAAACCCGGGAAAGAGCGATTTGGAAACCTCCCCATGCCTTTTCGCGACGCCGTTAACATAACGGCTTAGATTGAGGGCCAGCATGGTCATGTTCAACTCGTTCTTGCCAGCGAGTTCTTTCAACAGGGTGAGGGGTACGGGTTCTCCCATGATTTGCTGGATCATATCGTAGGGGAATCTGTCATGGCCCGCCTCAACGGGCGTGTGGGTTGTAAAAACACATTGCCCAAGAACATGCTGGGTGTCCCAGGCCGCCCGCTCATCCCAGGTTTCTTCGATAGGTCGCCTGGCACGACTCAACAGTTCAAGGGTCAGGAAGCTGGCATGCCCTTCATTCATGTGGTACTTGCGGATGGAGAAGCCCAAGGCGTCCAAGGCCCTGGCTCCTCCAATACCCAGGACAATCTCCTGCTTTAACCGATAGGTCAGATCGCCCCCGTAGAGATGGTCTGTGATACGTCTATCCTGCTCGACATTGCCGGGAATGTCCGTATCGAGAAAAAGTACTGGGACTTCACCCCCTGTTGGACTTTTAACCCGATAGAGCCAGGCCTGAACCTTAACATCTCGTTCCTCTATGGTTACGAGGACTTTGGTGGGAAGAAGTTCCATGAATGATTCGGGCTTCCAGTCCACGGGAAGTTCCTTCTGCCATCCCTCCTGATCAACAACCTGGCGGAAGTAGCCCTTCCGACTTGCCAGGGTGACAGCCACCATGGGAAGTTTCAGGTCTGCAGCGCTCTTAATGGTGTCGCCGGCGAGGATTCCCAACCCGCCGCTATAGGTGGGGATGTCTGCGGAAAGACCTATCTCCATGGAAAAGTAAGCGATTCGCGACTCTCTTGTATAGTTTTTCCAGTTCGTCATTGCGCATATCCTCTCGTCATATTCGCACCTTTTCAAAGGAGCTATTATACCACGTCAAAATGTTTCATGGTGATAGATAGAGATCGGTATTTGTCGGTCTGGTCAACCCTGACGCTGATGGTCGTAGAATATTCTCAAAAAGCTGCGGAATATTCTACTTCATGACTGCTGCGATCGAATCTTTTTTCGCTAACTGTTTGAAATTGCATATTTTAAAGAATGGCATAGATCATGATATACGTACAGGGTAACTATTCCTGATTTCCGCTCTAAAACGAGCACCAACCTATGGAGGATTAAATGAAAGTTTTCCTGTTTCTCTTGACTGCCGTTCTATTGTCACCGGTCTTCTCTTCAGCTTCTCCAGCTATGGATCACAGTAAAATGGACCATAGTAAAATGAACCATGCCGGCATGGACGCCAGTGGTCAAATGGTCGACCTGGGGTCGGTCACCGAAAATGGTGTAGAGGCCCTGGCTGAGATGAAAGATATTTCCAAAGCTATGGCGCAGATGGGCATGGAAGCCACGCACCATTTCATGGTTATGTTTGTGGATACCCAAAAGTATGAACCAATCGAAGAAGGAGTCGTTGCGTTGAAAATTACCTCACCGTCAGGAGTGACGAGCGGGGCTATTAAACTCATGGGAATGCATGGCGGCTATGGTGCCGACATTGCACTCAAGGAAAAAGGCACTTATACATTTCAGGTGGGCACCAAGCTGACCGACGGAGAGAAACGTCAGTTTCAATTCGAGTTCACTCAACAATAAATATCAACACAGAATATCGCCCCCAAAGTGCCTGTGCGGATTCTTTGGGGGCGATTTTTTTTGATGGTGAGATTTTGCATTTATGCAAAAATAAAAAAGTGTTTTTGATATAAATGCAAAGGCCTTGTCCTGATGGTTAAGTAGCCGGTAATGCACCATAAATTAGTCGTTAGGTCACATCCTTGGTTAGCTTTTCGGGGTATTCTCTTTTTGCTTCTGTGCGAAAAACACGCCTTAACATCTAATCTGTTAGGAATTCTCACCCCTGTAAGCATTCGTAATTAAACGCAAAAACACCCATACGACCAAAAGTAGAACGATGGTATGCCTTTTGCTGATAGTGAGTGTCAAATATCTTTTGGCCTCTATACAATGAAGAAGGGATTGCCATGAAAGCTATCGTTAACGGGAAAAAAATCAACTACAGTGTCGCAGGGCAAGGTAAAGCCGTCGTTTTGTTGGGTGGCGAGGAGCAGGCTCTTGCGCAGGAAAACCTTTTGGCGGAATCGGGGTATCGGGTGATTGTTCCCGATTTGTCGCAAACCGGCGAGTCAAGGGATTGCAGCCTGGCTGGGAAAGTGGTGGCCTTGATGAACTACCTGGGTACGGGACGTGCCGTTGTGGCCGCCAGTCATTTCAATGCTGAGCTGGTGAGGACTCTGATCGACAGGTATCCCCAGAGGTTTGCCGATGTGGTCATACTTGATGGCAGCACTGAAGAGAATACGGCAAATCTGGCAGCTCGTCTTCACCGGTTGCGTGGGGCAAGACAGTCGGGGGTCAGGCTAAGCAGGGTCGCCTGAGAAAAGTTTTCAGGGACTTTAAGGTATCATTTTTCAGGTTGACTTAGGCTGCTCCGGCAGGAGTTCTGCAATGCGGGCCATGACGCGGTCGACGATGAGGACGTGGGTTTCCTTGTTGTTCTCACTGGAAAACAGGTCTGAAAAGTCGATGGGGGCACCGAAAAGGGCCTGGGCCCGCTGTCCAACTCCTGGAAACTTCCAGTCATTGAGTCCTGTAAGCGCTACAGGGATGACAACGGGGCGGCTGTCGTAAATCAGCTTGCCGACACCGCGATTGCCTTTGCCGAGGGTGCCGTCTTTGTGGCGGGTCCCTTCAGGGAAAAGCATGACCTTTTCTGTTTGCAACAACTGAGAAATATTTTCACCGGCCCGCATGTCTCTCCCGCGTCGCACAGGAAAAGCTCCCCATGAACGGAACAGCCAACTCAAGAACGGATTGGTGAAAAGTTCCTCTTTGGCGGGGGCCCAGATCATCTGCAGGGGGAAGCGTCGAATGACTGCCCAGGGCAGAAAGACCGTCTCATAGCCTGATATGTGATTAGAGGCCAGGAGAACGCCGCCGGAGGAGGGGATGTTCTGCCACCCCTTCGTTGTGAAGCGATTGAGGCAGGATGCGTAAAATCCGATGACGTAAACACCGAGCAGAACCCACAGTCTTCTGATAATTGAAATGTTCAAGCCATCCTCCCCTGATTGAATTAAGAACCGCCTTTTTATAGCCTATTTGCCTACCACTGACAATCCCTGATATAAATCTGCGGGATTTATCCTTTAGTTTCCTTCCCGATCGGTGTATTTTCAAAACCATCGACTGTCTGGAAGGAACCTACCTCGTGAATAGTCTCCTGGTCATTTTTCGTATTTTTATTTTTATTGGTACGGCAACCAGTATCCTGTGGCTCTCTCTTGATCCCGATCCTCCGGTGCCTTCCTGGGAAGTTTTGTCGTGGGATAAGCTTCAACATGCCTTGGCCTATGCGGTGCTTACCCTGACTGCCGGAGGTCTCGTACAAGTTTTCAAACGACCTCTTTGGGTGACCTGGGCCGCAGCCTTTACCCTATCTCTGGGGTTTGGTGTGATCGTTGAAATCTTGCAGAAATATCTGACCAGTAATCGTCGGTTCGAGACCTTGGATATTCTGGCGGACGGTATTGGTGCTCTGCTGACCGCTACTTTCGCCTTCTGGTGGAAGCGATCACGTGCATACAGCAGGGGAAGTGACCAATGAAAGCCACTTTCCTGGCCCGGGATAGTATTCTTGATGAGGCGCAAGCGGGTGCTTTGCTCCTGACCGTGAACAAGAGGCTGGCGCGACAGTTGCGTCAAGCCTTTGATGAGCGGATGGAGCAGGAAGGGCGATTGGCGTGGCGAACCCCTGAGATCCTCAGCCTGGATGCCTGGCTCAAAAGGACATTTACCTCTTTTGCCGAAGGTTGGCAGTTTCTTGGACGATTTCCCGCCCTTTACCTCTGGGAGCGAATCATCGAAGAGGATATCAAGGTCACAGGCAACGATCTTCTCCATACCGCTAAAACGGCTGTCCAGGCGGCTGAGGCTCATCAACTCCTGCAGGACCATGGTCTGGAGGTCGAGACGTCGAATCTCACTGCGGACCAGAAGGCTTTCTGCCGATGGCGCCGGGCCTACATAAATAAATGCGCGGCCGATCGATGGGTCGACACCGCCGGCCTGCTTGATTTCATCCTCCCGAGGATTCGTGACAAACAGAGCGTTTTCCCCGACAACGTTTTGTTTGTTGGATTCGATGATATTTCCCCGCAACTCGTTGCCCTCAGCCAGGAACTCATGCTCGCCTGTGACGGTGAGGCCCGATTTATCAGTGTTCTGGGAGAAACAGGTATTCTGTCGATGCTCTCCTGCCAGGATCGGCAGGCGGAAGTCCGCGCCGCGGCCCTATGGGCCAGAGAATTGCTGGCCGCGGGAGAGACCCAAATAGGTGTCGTCGTACCTGATCTGCCTCGATATCAGCGCCTTATTGAGCGAATTTTCACGGCTGAGGTCGATCCCCGTTCCTTGATGGACCCTGGCATGGAAGAGGGAAGCTTCACACTCTCTCTTGGCGACCGTGCCAGCCATAAGGGGCTGATTTTTTCAGCTCTTAAAATTCTGGAGCCCGCCTTGCGTCTGTCCATGGACGATGCGAGTTTCCTGCTTCGCACGCCCTACCTTTGGGGTAGTCAGCAGGAGGTTTTCACTCGCAGTCGCTGTGAACAGGGCTTGCGTTTTCTTCGGAAGACAGAGTTTTCTCTGGCCCGTCTTGAGAGTTACTGCCGGTCGCAGACCTTTTCACCGTGCCCCCATATGGCCGACATATGGAAAACTCTCCGAGAATTCAGAGGCGAGAAACTGCGTCAATTGCCCGGAGCCTGGGCTACTACCTTCTCCCGCCTGCTCACTGCCGTGGGCTGGCCCGGCGAAAGATCGCTAAACAGTGAGGATTACCAGCTTTACAAAGCCTGGCAGGAAAAAATCCTGCCGCAATTGGCCTGTCTCGATGGCGTCAGTTCTCCTATGTTATATGGACAGGCTTTCAATCTTCTGCGGCGAATTGCTTCTGAAACGGTTTTTCAACCTGAAGGTCCTCAAAGTCCGCTGCAGATCATGGGATTGCTGGAATCCGCCGGCCTTCAGTTCAATCATCTCTGGGTCATGGGCTTAGATGAAGGCTCGCTGCCGGCCCGAGCGCGGCCCAATCCTTTTTTGCCAATTACTCTGCAGGTTGTGCATCAAATGCCCCATTCCAGTAGCGAACGTGAACTGGATTACGCCAATCGAGTCTGCTCCCGCTTGTTTCAATCGGCGCCGCACATTACTCTGAGCTACCCGCAGTGGGAGGGGGACTGCCTGTTGCGCCCCAGCCCTTTTGTTGCCATGGTGCCCCCCACGAACTTTCCGACTGTTCTAAGTCAGGACCCTGTCAACGTTCTCCATTCTGCTGGCATCGACCTGGAGACTCTCGTTGATCAGACCGGCCCCCCCTTGTCAGAGGATGAGGATGTCAGTGGCGGCACCAATCTGTTGAGGGACCAGGCCCTTTGCCCTTTCAGGGCTTTTGCCCACCATCGCCTGCGTATCAAGGTTCCCCAGGCAGGTACTCTTGGCGTCGATGCGGGCACACGGGGAAATCTCCTGCATGCGGTTCTGGAAAAGTTCTGGTCGATTACCTGTGATCACGCTGGCCTTGTCGCTTTGAGTCTTGAAGAACTTTCCCGTCGCGTTGAAACCTGCGTTCAGGAGGCGGCCAGCCGTTTTTTTCCTGAAAACGATCTGGATATCCCTCTTTTTGTCCAAAACCTTGAAAAAGAGCGCGTGAAAAGGCTTGTCCTTTTGTGGTTGACCGATGTTGAAATGTCGCGGGTTCCTTTTTCCGTGATGGCAGTGGAGTCACGACAGGTGGTACCGGTCGGCCCCCTTTCCCTGGAAGTTCGGGCCGACCGGGTAGACCGTCTGAACAATGACAGTCTGGTGATCATCGATTACAAAACCGGGCGACCTGAACTGAACGGACTTCTTGACAGGCCTCTGCTGGAGCCGCAACTTGCCATCTATGGTCTGAATTCCGAAAAGGATTCACTCGACGGGGTTGCATTCGCCATTCTCAGATCCGATGAATGCGCTTTTAAAGGTATCTCCAGAAATGAAGGCATCTTGCCGCGGGTCGAATCCGTTGGCAATTGTAAGTCGCTGATACGACAGGGTGTTTCGGATTGGAATCAATTGCTTCAGCGCTGGTTCGAGGATTTGGAAAGCTTTGCGCGGGATTTTGCAGCAGGTGAGGCTCCCGTAAGGCCTGTTCACAGAATAAAGGCCTGTCGTTATTGCGACCTTCACCCTTTGTGTCGCATTCTCGAACAGGACCATACTGAGGAGGATGTCGATTGAATCAGATCCCAGCCCCCATTCTCTCGGATGCCCTGCAAAGAGAGCAGGGGGTCGATCCGCGCCGTTCCTTCATTGTCCAGGCGCCCGCCGGGTCGGGAAAGACCGAGCTCCTCATCCAGCGATTTTTGGCGCTGTTAGCTACGGTCAACCGCCCAGAAGATATCCTGGCGATTACCTTTACGCGAAAAGCGGCCGGGGAGATGAGGCACCGTCTGCTGGAAGCTCTGGGTGAGGCTGGTGACCCCAGACCTGAGAAACCCCATGCAGCCAGAACCTGGGAGCTTGCGCGTCAGGCCCTTGAACGAGACTGCGCTCTGGGGTGGAACATTTTGGCAAACCCGTCTCGGTTGACGATTCAGACGATCGACAGCTTCAATGCGTCCCTCGTCCGCCACATGCCCTGGCTGTCGCGACTTGGGGGGATGCCCGACATTGCCGATGATCCTGTTCCTTTGTACCGACGGGCCTGTCAAAAGGTGCTCGCAAGACTGCAGGACGATCAAAGGGGGAGTGAGGCTGTCCAAGACCTGCTTGCCCACCTCGACAACCGTATGGATACGCTGCAGGATCTTCTGGTCAGCATGCTGCCCCGACGCGACCAGTGGCTTCGTCACGTCGTAAAGGGGAATCCGCAGCGTGAGAGGGCAGAACTGGAACAAGCCCTGTCCCACTTGATTCAAAAATATCTCTCCCAACTTGCCGAAACCATACCCGAAGCGTTAAGAGCCGTTTTGCTGGAAGGGGTACGTTTTGCAGCGGAAAATCTCGCAAATGACAACGATCGCCCTCTAGGCACTTTGCGAAATATTACCGATTTCCCAGGTGATGACCCGACAGAACTGCCTGCCTGGAAGGGGTTGGCTGACTTGCTGTTGACCGCTAAGGGCGACTTTCGCCGCGCGCTTAATGTTACCGTGGGTTTTCCACCGGGCCATGGTTCCAGCAAGGAGATGAAAAAGGCCTTGAGTGAAGCTATCGCTGAGCTCGATGCCATTCCCGGTCTGGCGGAGCAGCTCAAAATGGTTTCTATGTTGCCACCAGCCGTTTATTCCGAGAAGGACTGGCAGACCCTGTCGGCACTCATCGATGTCCTGGTTCTTGCCGCGGCAGAACTCTGGCTTGTCTTCGGTCAAGAAAATCAAGCCGACTATAGTGAGATTGCCTTGAAGGCACTGGACGCCTTGCAGGAAGGGGGGCAACCTTCCGAATTGCTTTTAAAGCTCGACAGCAGAATTCAACACATCCTGGTCGATGAATTTCAGGACACCTCATTTCAGCAGTATTCTCTGCTGGAGGCCCTCACAGAAGGTTGGACTCCCGGTGACGGACGGACTCTTTTTGTGGTAGGCGATCCCATGCAGTCCATTTACCGCTTTCGAGAAGCCGAAGTAGGGCTTTTTCTAAAAGTCCGCCACAACGGCCTGGCTGGCGTGCCTCTTGAATCCCTTAATCTATGCACAAATTTTCGATCCCAGGAAAATATCGTTCACTGGATTAACGCCAGTTTTTCGACGCTTTTCCCTTGCCGGGAGGATGAAACCAAAGGGGCTGTTACCTACAGCATGGCCAATCCCATCCACCCCCCCTTGCCTGGGCGGGCCGTTACATTTCATCCGCTGGTCGGCAAAGATGCCCTAAAAGAAGCATCCCTTGTCGTGCAGATAGTGCAGGAAGTTCAGATTGACAACCCTACTGAAAGTCTTGCCATTCTGGTGCGTTCACGCAGTCACCTGCCAAGCATTCTTCTGGGCCTTCGCAAAGCCGGAATCAACTATCAGGCCCATGAGATCGATTCACTCCAGCAAAGAGCCGTGGCTCTCGATATTCTATCCCTGACCCGTGCCCTGCTTCATCCTGGCGATCGGTTGGCATGGCTCGCTGTCCTGAGGGCTCCCTGGTGTGGTTTGGCCTTGGCAGATCTGCATGTTTTGAGTCATGCGGGGGTACAAAAAACCATTCTCGAACAGGTTCAAGATCCTGAGACGTTAAAGCTCCTGTCGGAAGATGCCCAAAAACGCCTTCACCGCATTGGGCCGCTTCTTGCTCGCGGGCTCCGATATAAAGGACGAATTGATTTGCGGCAACTCGTCGAGAGCAGTTGGATGGCTCTCGGAGGGCCGGCCTGTGTCGACGCCACCGATCTGGCTGACGCCGATACGGTCTTTGCCCTTCTGGATCAGCATGATGCTGGCGGCGACATTGAATCGTTCGAGGCGCTGGAGGAAAGCCTGTCCAAACTTTTTGCCGCAGCGGACGCTTCAAGTGGAATCGGACTTCAGGTCATGACGATCCACAAAGCCAAGGGGCTTGAATTCGACACCGTGATTATCCCAGGACTTGGGCACCCGCCAAGACACAACAACAAACCTCTATTGCGTTGGCTGGAATCTCCTGAGTGGGGTCTGCTGTTGGCTCCTGTGGAGCCAACAGGTTCCAAAGGTAAAAACCCATTATTCGACCTTTTGGGCCGATTGGAACTGGACAAGGCAGATCAGGAGGTGATCCGTCTTCTCTATGTCGCAGCCACCCGCGCAAAAAATCGTCTGCATCTGGTCGGTCATGCTCAATGCAATCAGGAGGATACCTTTACGCCTGCAAGTGGATCTCTTTTGCAGAAATTATGGCCGGTGGTGGAGAAGGTTTTTGCAGGAATTTCCCAACATTCCGTCCTTTCTCACAAGGCGACCAGTGTTATCGAACGGGACTGGCCTATTCGGCGCTTGCCTGCCGCATGGGAATCGCCCCATTTCTCAGCTTCTTATTTTACATCCGATTCATTGGTTCACACGCCATCAGCCAGGGGGGATGAAGTCAGCCTTTTCTCCGGATGGGAAGCTGAAACAGCCAGACATGTAGGGACTGTCACACACGCCTATCTTGACGTCTTTGCCCGCGAAGGTCTTTCTTCGTGGACTGGTGATCGATTGGAGAAACGACGGAACGCAATTACCAAAGAGCTCAATGCTCTTGGCGTCCCCTTGGATGAGGCAGTTAAGGGGACGGAAAACGTCCTGCGTGCTTTGCGTGTCGCCCTGACCAGCGATCGGGGCCGCTGGGTCCTTGCCGACTACGAGCAAACTGAAACGGAAGTACCACTTTCAGGCGTGATCGATGGCCGGCAGGTACAGGCGGTCATTGATAGAAGTTTTGTCGATGCACAAGGTATTCGTTGGATCATCGACTACAAAGTCACAGAGGACACAGCCATGAAACCGGATCAGTTCATGAAAAAGGAAGCCGAGAAATACAAACATCAGCTTGCCACCTATGTTCGTCTCTGGTCCAACCTGGAGCCCTTACGCCAGGTGCGGTCTGCCCTTTATTTTCCGCTGTTTAACGGGTGGTGGGAATTGCAAGGGTAGCTCGGAGAGACTTTGTTTTCCCTTTTTGGGGTATCCTGTGGTAAAGTCACAAGTGTTATTTTGTCAGGACATATCATAACATTTCCAGCAGATGGAGCTCATACTTCATGTTTAACCTTAGATGTCTAAAGCGACTGACTTGGAAGTCCAGTCTGGTCGTGTTGCTGTTTTTACTTCTGACCAGTTTCTCTGTCGCCCTGAATGTTCCGCAGGCCACCGATCCTGATGAGGCGGGAAGGGCGAAACTGCTCAGCTATATTTTGCGGCACCAGCTCATCATGGCGCATTTCAGCCACAAGCAGATGGACGATGAGCTATCGACCGCGGCGTACGATCTTTACCTGAAGCAGCTTGATTTTCAGAAACGTTTTCTTTTGAAGCAGGATGTGGAACGACTGGAATCTTTTCGGACCTCTATTGACGATGAAATGAATCTCGGCAAAATAACCTTGCCTGCCGTTGCTTCATCCATCCTGAGGGAACGCGTGGGACAGGTCAGGGAAATGGTTGAAAGTATCCTGGCTCAGGATCTTGACTATGACAAATCGGAGAACCTGGAGACCGATCCCAAAAAACTGGATTTCTGTTCGTCACTGGACGAACTCCGTCAACGGTGGCGCAAAAACCTTAAATACCAGGTGATCGTACGTTATCTCAACCTCCGTGAGGATCAGCTCAACGCGACGGAAGACAAAGATAAGGCGGTTCCTTCCGAAGAGGACCTGTTCCGGGAAGCCCGCGAAAAAGTCCTGAAAAGTCAAACGGACTTTCTAGAGCGGATGCAGCAGGAGACTCTGCGGGATCATTTCGACCGTTATTTTAACACGGTAGCCCGAGCGTTCGATCCCCATACCCATTATATGCCTCCTACCGAGAAGGAAGACTTCGATATCAGCATGCGAGGTTCCTTGGAAGGTATCGGGGCACTGCTCAGGGAAGAGGACGGCTATATCAAGGTCGTCAGCATCATACCCGGTAGTGCCGCCGCCAAACAGGGGCAGTTGCAGGCGGAGGACGTCATCCTCAAGGTAGGGGAGGGGGCTGGAGAGCCTGTCGATGTGACCGATACGCGCATACGGGACGCCGTGGCCCTTATCCGCGGGAAAAAGGGGACAGAAGTGCGCTTGACGGTCAAGAAGAGCGATGGTTCACAGATGATTATCCCGATTGTGCGCGATGTAGTTCAGATTGAGGAATCATTCGTGAAGTCTACTGTGCTTTCTGGTAAGAAAAAGGGAGTTTCTTACGGCTATATCAAAGTTCCTTCTTTTTATCGTGACTTTGCCGCTACGCAGAACGGTAAGAAGGGGCGCAACTCCACGGATGACGTGCTGGCTGAGTTGGAGTCCCTCAAAAAAGAAGGCATTGACGGACTGATTCTCGATCTGCGCAATAACGGCGGCGGCTCATTGATGGATGCTGTCTCCATTACCGGCCTGTTCATCGAAACAGGGCCTGTCGTCCTTATTAAAAGCAGTGACGGCCGTATGGAAACGCTCGAAGACAGGGACCCTTTTATTGGTTACAAGGGGCCCGTAATTGTGCTGGTCAATCGGTTTAGCGCATCCGCTTCCGAAATTGTGGCCGGCGCTCTGCAGGATTACGGCCGGGCCATCGTTGTCGGAGGGGAACATACCCATGGCAAAGGGACTGTGCAGGCGATGATCGACCTGAACCAGCGGGTTCCCTTTCTTAATATGGGCAAATACCTGCCTTTGGGCGCTTTGAAGGTCACAACCCAGAAATTCTATCGTGTGACGGGCGAATCCACCCAATATCGTGGGATCGTCCCCGACATTGTATTACCCGACAACCTCGAACATTTGGAAACGGGAGAACAGTACCTTGATCATTCGCTGCCCTGGGATACGGTGCAGGAAATCCCGTTCCGACCTTGGAATAAGCCTGTGGAAGACCTTGATGTCCTGCGCCGGGAAAGCGATGGGCGTGTGAGCCAGGATAAGGATTTCGCGAGCATTGTAGAGCAAAACCAAGCAGCCTTGGCGCGACGGGAAAAGACCCTGCAAGCCATTGATCTTGAAACGGTTCGCAAGGAGTGGCAGGAAAGTAAAGCTCGCCTGGAAGCCGATGGCGGAGCACCTCATGGCCCCATGGACAAAAAAGAGGATAAAAAGGCAGAAGAGTTGAGCAAAGACGAAAAACAGAAACGATGGATTGAGGAACTCGAGGAGGATCCCTATACCCGCGAGGCGATGGACATCCTCATGGACATGCGCAAAGCCGCCCCTTAGGTACAGGCTTCTGAAGAGTAACGCCTGAGGTGGGTTCTTCTGGCAAAAAAAGCCTGGCAGCCGCTCTTTTTACGGCTGTCAGGCTTTTTTTACAATCTTGTCACCTCAACAATCGCCTCAAAGGCCACATCAAGAACCTCCTGCAGCACGCTTTCTGGCGTGGTCAAAGGTGGCATACAGTAAATAACATTTCCCAGGGGTCGAAGAATAACGCCTCGTTCCAGAGCCTGTTTGTAGACTTCCAATCCCATTCTGTCCTGCCAGGCATAAGGGATTTTCCCCTCTTGCGTCTTGATCATCTCTACGGCCCACACCATGCCCAACTGTCGTACCTCACCGACATGGGGCAAGGCTTCAAAACGCGACCTGTTGTCGGCCAGTAAAGCTTCTTTATCTGCCAGGGAACCCAGAATGTTCTCCTGCTCAAAGATATTGAGTACTTCCACGGCCACAGCACAGGCCAGAGGGTTGCCCGTGTAAGAGTGTGAGTGGAGAAACGCTTTCAGGTCGACATAATCCCCATAGAAAGCCTCATAGATACGGTCAGTGGCCAGGACGACGGCCAGAGGCATGGTGCCCCCGGTAATGCCTTTGGAAAGACACATGAGGTCGGGAGAAACACCGGCATGATTATTGGCAAACATTTTTCCCGTACGACCGAAACCTGTAGCTATTTCGTCAGCGATATAGTGAACGTCATACCGATCACAGAGTTCGCGCAATTTACACAGGTAGTTTGGAGGGTAGATGCGCATTCCTGCGGCGGCTTGAAGAAGAGGCTCAACAATGATGGCGGCAATTTCCCTGTGACGGTCGGACACCAACTGTTCAAGAGCCTCGAAGCAGGGTGACTGACAGGTGTCACGCTTCAGCCCGTAAGGGCAGCGGAAGCAGTCGGGCCCTTGCACCTGAAATCCTTCCAAAAGGATAGGGCGATAGATGTCCCTGTAGAGACTGCAACCGCTAACCGACAAAGCTCCCACCGTTTCACCATGATAGGCATCCGTCAGGGAAAGGAATTTGGTTTTCTGGGGCCGCTGCGTCTGCTGCCAATACTGAAAACTCATCTTCAGAGCCGCTTCCACGGCCGAAGAACCGTTGTCTGTGAAGAAAACCCGGTTCAGGCCCGCCGGAGCCAGAGCGCAGAGCCTGCTGGCGAGCTCCACGGCGGGTTCATGGGTAAAACCGGCAAAAATATGATGAGAGACCTTGTCGATCTGGGTCTTAAGGGCGTCATTGAGCCGTGGATGGTTGTGTCCAAAGAGATTGACCCACCAGGATGATACAGCATCGACGTAGCGGCGGCCCGCCTTATCGATGAGATAAACGCCCTCAGCCCGCTCGATAGGGATCGGCGGCAGTGTTTCATGATCTTTTTGCTGGGTACAGGGGTGCCAGACATGTTCCCTGTCGAGGCGAAGAAGAGTTTGGGAATCCATCGCTGGTCTATCCTTGTTTCTGAATAAGATGACGAAGGCCGAAATTCATCAGCATCCAAGGTAGCGTATTTATACCGGAAATTTCGCGGGCAAGAGCTGTCACAATATCGCGCGGGCTGCCATTTTGGTGGGTGAGGACTCCCAGCAGATCGGCTGAAGCCAGTGTTACCAGGGCCTTGGGCGCGGAAGCACAGACCTCATCAGGGTTTTTGGGCATATTGTTGATCATGAAGCCGGCTAGAGGGATGTTCATCCCCTGCGCGGCGAAGGTCGTCAGCAGGGTGTGGTTGATGGTTCCCAGATCCGGACGCGCCACGACGAGAAGAGGATAAGCCAGTTGCCGAGCAAGGTCGGCAAGCAGAAGACCGCCGGCCAAGGGAACCATCAGGCCACCGGCTCCTTCGATCAGTAGAAATTCATGCCGTTGACGAAGAGTTTCCGCGGCCGTCAGAATAACCGAAATATCGATGGTGCGCTCTTCCTTTTTGGCTGCAACAGAAGGAGCCAGAGGAGCTTTGAAACGATAGGGGGTGATCAGCTCGGGGGCATCGGTGGTACCAGCCGCCCATTGCAGAAGATCCCCATCTTCCCCAAGCCGGGCAGTGTCTGTGACACCTGTTTCAATGGGCTTCATAACACCAACGTTCACACCGCGCTCTCTCAGGTAGAGGGCGATTGCCGCCGTGACCATTGTTTTGCCGACACCCGTGTCGGTACCCGTCACAAAAACACCTGCTTTAGAATTCATGGACTGTCCCCTCTGCATCCATAATCATCTGCTTGTCATCCTGGATATTCCGACCATGCACCGTCAGATAATTGCCTACCATGACACCGTTGGCTCCGGCCATGAAAATCATTGACTGCATCTCACGCAGATTTTTTTCACGGCCTCCGCACACTCTAATGCTTCGATCCGGCAAAATAAAGCGAAACATGGCAATGGCCCGCAGGCAGTCCATCGGAGCGATGGGCTGGGAATTCTCCAGCGGAGTTCCCTTGACCGGGGCAAGGAAATTGATGGGGACGGAGTCCACCTCGAGGTCACGCAGTGTTTCCGCCAGTTCAATGCGCTGATCGAGCGTCTCGCCGAGTCCCAGGATGCCTCCACTGCACACGCGCATCCCTGCAGACTTGGCAAAGCGTACAGTAGCCAGGTCTGCCTCATAGGGGTGTGTGGTGCAGATTTCAGGGAAAAAGGATGGGGCGGTTTCAAGATTGTGGTGGTAGGTGATACAGCCGGCCTCGGCGAGAGCGCGAGCTGATTCATGGTCCAGCAACCCCAAAGAGGCCGATGGCTCGATGGCTAGCTCCTGCCGGATTTTGCGAACAGCTTTCAAAATCGTTTGCAGTTCATCGCCTCCATTTATGGCTGTGCCGCTGGTGACGATGCCATAGCAATGAGCACCAGCCTGTTGAGCGAATTGGGCTCCCGAGAAAATCTCATCCACGTCTTTGAGAGGAAAAACAGGAGCATCTGTCTGGTAATAAGAAGACTGGGCACAAAAAGCACAGTTTTCAGGACATATGCCGGATTTGGCATTTATGATGGCACACAGGGATACTTTGCCGCTATGGTACTTTTCCTTAATGCGTTGCGCACCGGCAAAAAAATAACCAAGCTCAGAGCCCTCTGCCTTCAGGATGGCCAAGGCCTCGTCTCTGTTCAATCTTTCTCCGGCAAGAACCTTCTCGGTTATGTCCAGGGGCCTCTTTGTCATGGTCAAACCTTTCTTTCAATATTGTGCATAATGCTTCCTTGCATACCCGATTTTTCAAGTAAATGTCAACCCTGAGCAGTATCCAGGTTTACGTTTCGTTTAAATTACCATTTATGGACGATTTATTCTCATATCGTATTGACACATTTGTTCTATTAGTGTAGAACATCATTTCATTTTTAGATTTCATGGGGGGATCATGGTCAAGAAAATCATTGGGAAAAAACTAAAAGACACCCGGCTGAAAAACGATATGACAATTCAAGATCTAGCTGAAAGGTCGCGGGTTTCGTCCAATATGATTTCAAGGATAGAGCGTGGCCTTACCATCCCCTCCGTTGAGATCCTCATGAGGCTCGCCAACGCTTTTGGTATGAGTATCAGTTATTTTGTCGAAGAGGCGGAAAAAGGCTCAACCCAGGTTTTTACTCCCAAGGGAAAAGGGGAACCCATTTTCTTTTTTGAAGACAAGCACCAGATAACAAGCCTTACGCAAGGGATCCGTGATCCCAGTTTTACCGTTTTTTATGACACCATTGAAGAGGGGTGCAGCAGTGGTGAAGGGGGAATGGTTCATACTGGTGAAGAGTTTGCCCAAGTTGTTGAGGGATCACTGGAATTTGTTATTGACGGGAACCGCTATGTGCTTAACGAAGGGGATAGTCTTGTATTCAAGGCGTCACTGCCGCATCGATGGCGCAATATACATCAAGGGACTACCCTGGTTCTGTGGGTAGTGTCTCCCGCGCCCCAGGTTGAGTAGGCACGCTTCAGACTTTTCGTAAATAGAACATCTTTATATCCAAGGCATGGCCATTTAGTGAGGTCTCTATGAAGGTAAAAAAAATACTCGGTAAAAAACTCAAGGCAATTCGGTTAAAAAACGACATGACCATACAGGAATTGGCAGACAGATCATCCGTTTCATCCAACATGATTTCCCGTGTTGAAAGGGGCCTGACGATCCCCTCCGTTGAAATCCTAATGAAGCTGGCCGGGGTTTTTAATAAAAGTATCAATTATTTTGTTGAAGAAGTTACCACCACGCATGAAATGGTTTTTTCATCACCTGGCAATCGGGACAAAACCGTCTATGACGATGAGTTCAACATGCATACCGAGTCTTTTACCTCTGGGCTTAGAGATCCTCAGTTTTCTTCCTTTTTCTGCACGGTAAAAAAGGGAGGGTCGAGTGGCCGCAAGAATATGTACCATCCTGGCGATGAGCTTATTTATGTGCTGGAGGGGAGCTTGCTGGTCGATATCGCCGGGGATAAATACACCCTGCATGCCGGGGACAGCCTTTCTTTTAAGTCGCATTTGCCTCATCGATGGGATAATATTGGCGAAAAAGATGCCAAGGTTATCTGGACCCTTTCGCCCTTCACTACTATCTGATTTTTTTCCGGCAGGTTTCCTTCTATGAGTTTCTTTTCCCGTCTTTTCAAGTCCGATCCCGTCGATACGCTTAAAAAAGCCTTTCATCAAAAACAGTATGCTGAGGTTTTGTCTCGTGCCCAGGCTTTTGATTTAGATGAGCTGGAGGAATCTTTGCGGCAGGAAGTCGAGACGATGATGGCTACAGCCGGTGATGCTTTGGCTGGCATCAATTTCGAAGAAGGGGAAGCCTTTTTGCGAGCTGGCGACAGGGAGCGCGCTGCCGACCATTTCGTGCTGGCTTCCGCCCAGGTGAAAAGCGAATTGTTACGCGAAAAAATACAAGAGGGCCTCAAGTCCACGCGCATAGAAACTTCCTCAGCGACTCTTTCTGCCCCCGGACTTTCTAGCAGTTGTGTTGGTAGCTGTTGTCCTCCTGCCACCAGTGGAGGCGCGCCTGACGATAGCGAGTTGCCCCCCGAGGAAGAATTTGAACTCATCCTGGCAGGCTACCCCATGGAATGGGCGGAAAAGTATATCGATATGGTTCCTCCTTTCTTTGACGGTTTTCTCCATTCTCATCGTGGCGATAGCGATAAAGCCCTCACCCTCTTTCAGCAAGTTGCTGTCGATTCCCGAACCGCCATCTTCTTTTTTGAACGGGGATCCACATACGGACGTCTGGGCGAGACAGAAAAAGCCCTTGCCGATTTACGCCGATGTCTTGAGTTGGAACCCCAAAGCCTTATGGCTCTTGAAACCCTGATCCATCTTGAAAAGTCAGCTAATCAGGTCGATCAGGCTGAACGGCGGCTGCAGGGGCTACTTAAAAACGGGTTTGACCTTGCTTTTTGTCATGGCCATCTGGCTCTCATCCATGCCGCCAAGCAAAGCCTAGACAGGGCCCTGGAACATGGCGTCGAGGCTGTTCGAGCCGGCTCGAAAGAACCCGAAGTCATTTTCCTGACAGCCTCACTATTGGAAAGCCGTGACAGGTTGGAGGAAGCTGAAATACTCTTGGGAAAACTTCAGGGTGGTGGCTGTGGCGGGGTCAATATCCCTTTGGCTGAGTTTTGGTTGCGCCACGGCAAAAACAGTGATAAGGCACTGGAATCTTTCAAGAAAGCCTCCGCTCACGAGCCTCAGAATCTGAAGTGGGCCTTCCGCATGGCTGAAGCCTACCTGGCCAAAGGCTGGAAAAGGGAAGGGGAAGCCATCCTGAATAAGCTTCTTCAGTCTGGAGATCTTGATTCCCAGCTGGTGGAAAAAGGGCGGCTATACCTTTCAAGGGGGGAACAAAACTCCGAGAAGTAGCTGAAAATTCTACCTCATTGATTGACAAGGTATCAGTATCAAGTATATTTTGCACAGAAGGACGGTAGAAGCAGGCCGCCACGATGAATCCATGTACGACATGTCCGTTTTTTCAGGATAAACCAACCACATGACTGTCGGTTTCGGCTGGCAGGTATTGTTATCCGGGAGGCCACATGAACAAGTCGGAATTGGTGGAAGCACTGGCCGGTGAAAAGAATCTCACCTACAAAAAATCAGAAGAAATCGTCAATATCATCTTTGATTCCATGGCTCAGGAATTAGCTGATGGAGGAAGAATCGAGATTCGTGGTTTTGGCAGTTTCGTTGTCAAGGACTACAAGGCCTACACCGGACGCAATCCTAAAACAGGAGAAATCATTCAGGTTAAACCCAAGCGGCTCCCCTTTTTCAAGGTGGGTAAGGAGTTGCGAGAACGCGTAGACAAATAACGAAGATTTTTCGATCAAGCCGGGTTTTATGCCCGGCTTTTTTGTGCCCGCCTTACCGCTTATTTCATATTGATTCCGCATTTTCCGCTTCGAACTCTCGGACGGAAATCGAACCGTCTTTCTGTAGCAAGCATATGAAACATAAAGGGTATTTCCTTTGTTCATCAGGGACTTTAGCATTGAAAATGCGGTATCTATCAGGTATAGTCACCCCGTTTTTTCATTCGTCTTTTCTCTGGTACCCCTACAGGAGACTCTTTAATGTTGGATATCCTGCTTAATCAGACGTTGATTTTTGGTTTGTTCGGCGGCCTGGGCCTCTTTCTGTTCGGCATGAAAATCATGTCTGAAGGACTGCAGAAAGTTGCCGGCGATAAAATGCGAAAAATTCTTTCCGCCCTGACAGCGAACCGCTTTATCAGCACGCTCGTTGGCCTTTCTGTTACCGCCATCATTCAATCTTCCAGTGCCACTACCGTCATGGTGGTGGGTTTTGTCAATGCGGGACTGATGTCTCTCTATCAGGCCATCGGCGTTGTCCTGGGTGCCAATATCGGCACCACCATCACAGCGCAGTTGATCGCTTTTAAAATCACCGCTTATGCCCTCCCTGCCATTGGAGCCGGGGCGGCCTTGAAGCTCTTTTCAAAAAACAAGAAGTGGGTTTATACCGGCGAAATACTTCTGGGCTTTGGTATTCTTTTTTTCGGTCTGGCCACCATGAAAGAGGCATTTGATCCGGTGAAGACCAGCACTGAATTTCGAGATATGTTTCTTCTGGTGGGGGATCATTATCTGTTGGGTGTGCTCATCGGGGCTGTGCTGACAATCATCGTCCAAAGCAGTACGGCCACCCTGGGGATTACCCTGGCCCTCGCGACAAGTGGTATCATTTCTTTCGAGGCCAGTGTTGTCCTGATTCTCGGCGAAAACATCGGAACCACGATTACGGCCAATCTCGCGGCTATCGGCACCAACCTCGCTGCCAGGCGGACGGCCTTGGCCCACTTCCTGTTCAATCTGATCGGTGTGGCCTACATGGTTGCATTTTTGCCGATTTTTATGAACTTTGTCGAAATGATTACCCCCGGCACTGCCGATTTTGTCGTCGAAACGCAAAAACAGGCTGTCAATTATGGCGTTTCTGTGGGCGACAAGCCTTTTATAGCCAGGCATATCGCCAACACCCATACCCTGTTCAACATCATCAACACCCTGATCTTTCTTCCCATGATCGGCATTCTGGCCAAGTTGTCTACCTTGCTGATCAGGGGGAAGGAGATCGAGATGGAATATCATCTCAAGTACATCGACAACCGGGTTCTGAATACGCCGCCGATTGCTCTGGGGCAAGCCCGCGCCGAAACCCGCCGCATGGCCCAGATGACGGTGGAGATGCTGGAAGAGACTATTGAGTTTTTAGCTGACAATAACGATAAAAGAATTCCCGCTCTGGATAAAAAAGAAGAGGCAGTCGATCTGTTACAGAGAGAAATCACGGACTTTCTTGTCGCCTTATCACAACAGTCGATTTCCCAGGAAAGCTCCAAAGACATTGCCTCGCTGATGCACATGGTCAATGACTTGGAAAGGGTCGGAGACCACTGCGAAAACCTGTGGCGACTGGGTTTACGACGAAAGGGAGAGAAAGCGCCATTCTCTGAAATTGCCACCGCCGAAATCCAGGAGATGGGGGAAAAGTGCAAGGCTTTTCTTTCCTTCACGGTGCAGGCCCTTGAGCGTCAGGATAAAACCATCAAGGAAAAAGCTTCTTTCATGGAAGATGAAATCGACCAGCTTGAAGAAACTTTTCGCAATAACCACATTGCGCGGCTTAACACCAGCGAATGTGCAGTAGATCCTGGTCTTATCTTTGTTGATATGCTTCACAACTTTGAAAAAATAGGGGATCACACGTTCAATGTCTCCAGAGCTATCATCGGTCAGAGGTGATCTGATCGCCTCTATTGACATAGGAAGCAATACGGTTCGCCTGCTGATAGCTTCAGGGCAACAGGGAACTATTCACCCCATTTATTACTTTCGCAAAATCACCCGTTTGGCTGGTGGGCTTGCTGATGATACGGGACTGGCGCCGGATGCGATGCGGAGGACTCTTTCGGCGCTTCTGGAAATCAAGGAGATTCTTCTTCAATATGGCATTGAGAACCCTCGTGCGGTTGGTACAGAGGCCCTTCGCAAGGCTAGCAATGCTCGTGACTTTGTCCAGGAAGTTGGCCGTTGCACCGATTTGCACCTGGACATAATTGATGGTGTCACTGAGGCGCGCCTCAGTTGTCTCGGTGTTCTTTCCGTGATCAATCCCGTCCCTGATACATGCATGATTTTCGATATTGGGGGAGGCAGCACTGAGTTTATCATATGGGACAATCGACAGATCAGGTTTCAGGCCAGCTATCCTCTTGGCGTTGTGCGCTTATGCGAAGCCGGGCACTGCTCTGAAAAACAGGCAGACATAATCAAGGGGACTCTTACTCTGCTGAAGGAGGATCTTCTTGACGCGGGTTTGTTTGCCAAGGTTCTGCATTCAAAGACTCCAATTATTGGGACGGCTGGTACCGTGACGACACTTGCCGCCATAGACCTGAAGATGAAAAACTATGATCGTCAAAAAATAAATAATCATAAACTGTTGTACGGGACCCTGGAGCAAATACTGGAGAGACTTGTAAGACTTGATCCCGTTACTCGCGAGAGGATGCCCGGAATGGAAAAGGGGAGGGGAGATCTGATTGTACCGGGATTGCGATCGGTTCTCGCCCTTATGGTCCTGCTTCAAAAGAGATCACTTGTGGTAAGTGATGCCGGTCTGCTCGAAGGCGTCATCCTTGATCTTCTGGACAGACGAGGCTCCTGAATAAATTGACAATTCTCGTTCTCTTCATTTATAGTTTCAAGCTGTTTTTACATCTCTGATTAATGCCCCATATCGAAAATTCTAATTTTAAAATGACAAGGATCCTCATGGAAAAAGCCATTCTGTCAGGAAATGAAGCAATTGCTCGCGGCGCTTTTGAAGCCGGGGTGAAGGTGGCCTCGGCTTATCCAGGCACGCCGAGCACGGAGATTCTCGAAAATATCATTCAATACAAAGGGATCGATGCCTCCTGGGCTCCCAACGAAAAGGTCGCCCTTGAAGTAGGGATCGGGGCCTGTTTTGGTGGTGCCAGATCCCTGGTCACCATGAAACATGTCGGTGTGAATGTGGCTGCCGATCCCCTGTTTACCCTGACTTATACTGGAGTCAGGGGCGGGCTTGTTCTGGTTACCGCCGATGATCCAGAGATGCACTCGTCTCAAAATGAGCAGGATAACCGCAATTATGCTAAATTTGCCAAAATCCCTATGTTTGAGCCGAGCGACAGTCAAGAGGCGCTCACCTACACCCGTCTTGCCTTTGAGGTAAGTGAAAAATTTGATACACCTGTGTTCCTGCGCACCACCACCCGTATTTCCCACTCGAAATCCATTGTGGAGTTGGGCGAGCCCGTATCTGAAACTCCTGAGATCGGACTGGTCAAAGATCCTCCCAAGTTTGTCATGTTGCCTGGCAACGCCAGACGTCGCCACCCCATTATCGAACAGCGATTGCTCGACATGGAGGAGTGGGCCAGTGACCAGCCCTTTAATCGCATGGAGGAGGGCTCCAAGGACGTTGGGGTTATTACGGCGGGAGTTTCCTATCAATACGCCAAAGAAGTTCTTCCCGATGCCAGCATTCTTAAGCTTGGCATGGTTTACCCGCTGCCCAAACGCCTGATTCGCGAGTTCGCGGCGCGCTTCAAGACTCTTTACGTTATTGAAGAACTTGATCCCTTCCTGGAAGAGCAGTTGCTCGCAATGGGCATCCAGGTCAAGGGCAAGGAGCTTTTCCCGATCTGTGGTGAACTGACTCCTGGTCGAGTAAAGAAGGGGCTTACGGGTAAGGAGGCAGAGGTTGCCTTTCAACACGACGAAGCTTTGCCGAATCGCCCGCCCAACATGTGCCCCGGTTGCCCTCATCGTGGCGTGTTCCTTGCTCTTAATCGCCTTAAAGCCTTTGTGAGTGGCGACATTGGTTGTTACACTCTCGGCTTTATGCCGCCTTTGTCCGCCATGGATACCTGTGTCTGCATGGGAGCGAGTATTGGTAACGCGACCGGGCTTTGCAAGGCCCTGAGTCCTGAGGATCGGAAAAAAGTCGTCGCTGTTATCGGGGATTCCACCTTTTTACACACGGGTGTCAACGGTCTGATTGACATGGTTTACAATCAGTCGCAAGGGACCGTCATCATTCTGGACAACCGTATAACCGGCATGACCGGTCGGCAGGAAAATCCTTCATCGGGCTATACGCTGATGGGAGAACCAGCCCCGGAAGTCAATCTTGAACAACTTTGCCTGTCAATAGGTGTCCGTCATGTCAAGGTGGTAGACCCCTATGATCTCGAGCTGACTCGGGCCACCATTCGTGAAGAGATGGAGAGGCCTGAGCCTTCCATAATCATCACGCGCCGCCCCTGCATGCTCATGAAACGGGATGTGGTTAAGCGCAAGCCCCCGCTGGTTGTTGACATTCATAAGTGTACGGCCTGTAAAGCCTGCCTGAAGTTGGGGTGCCCGGCCATCATCTGGGACGATTCTGCCGGCGAAAAAGGCAAAGCCCATGTCGATCCTCTGATCTGCGTGGGATGTGGTGTCTGTGAACAGGTGTGCAAGTTTGGAGCTTTTGGAGTAAGCGATGACAAATAAAGTGACCAATATTCTACTTGTCGGTGTGGGGGGGCAGGGAACTCTCCTCGCCAGTGAAGTGCTGTCCGAAGTCCTGATGATGGCCGGCTACGATGTCAAGAAAGCCGAGGTTCACGGCATGGCTCAGCGAGGCGGCAGCGTGGTCAGCCATGTCCGTTTTGGTGAAAAAGTCTATTCTGAAATCATACCGGAAGGGGAGGCTGATATACTTTTCGGCTTCGAATTGCTGGAGTCCTATCGCTACCTTCCCTTGCTGCGCAAAGAAGGTCGGGCTATTGTGAACGACCTGAAAATTTTACCGCCGGCTGTCGCCCTCGGCCAGGAATCTTATCCAAAAGACATTCCGGAAAAAATCATGCGTGCATTTCCTAAATCAAACGTCGTGCAAGGACTTGCGTTGGCTCTCAAATCAGGAAATGCCAGGACTGTTAACACAGTCCTTCTCGGGGCTTTGTCCAATTCCTTGGATATCAAGGAAGACATGTGGAAAGAGGCCATCAGGAAGCTGGTGCCCGAACGTTTCGTCAATGAAAACCTCCAGGCGTTCGAGCTTGGAAGAACTGCTTAAGAGCAGGGGCTGTTCTGGAGACCGCACAGGGAAAGGCAGAAACCGATGATATGGAATGATGAATTTGAAACTCTTCCGAAAGAAGCGATCGAATCGCTTCAGCTCAAGCGTCTCAAACAGACGATTGAACGGGTTTATGCCACAGTTCCCTTCTATCGCAACAGCTTTAAAGAGGCCAACGTAACCCCTGAAAGCATCAAGTCGCTGGACGATTTACGGCGATTGCCTTTTACCCTGAAAAGCGATATGAGGGACAACTACCCCTACGGTCTTTTTGCTGTCCCTCTGGACCAGATCGTTCGGATTCATGCCTCTTCAGGCACGACAGGCAAACCCACAGTGGTGGGCTATACTCGGCGAGACATCAAGATGTGGGCCGAATTGATGGCTCGCTCCTTTGTGGCCGCCGGCGCTCATCGCGGAGATGTCATCCATAACGCTTACGGATATGGACTTTTTACCGGTGGCTTAGGGGCGCACTACGGTGCAGAAAAACTGGGAGCCTCGGTTATTCCCATGTCCGGAGGCAATACCCGCAAACAGATCATGATCATGCAGGATTTCGGTTCAACGGTACTGACCTGCACACCATCCTACAGTCTCTATCTGGCTGAAGCGGCGGCCGAGGAAGGTGTCAATATCCAGGATCTCAAGCTCAGGGTCGGGATCTTCGGGGCCGAACCCTGGACGGAGGAGATGCGTAGAGAGATTGAAGCCAAGCTCAACATCAAGGCGATCGACATCTACGGGCTGTCTGAAATACTGGGTCCGGGAGTTGCCATCGAGTGTCATGAGGCACAGCACGGTCTGCATATCTGGGAAGATCACTTCATTCCAGAAATCATCAATCCCGACACCGGTGAGGTGCTTCCCGACGGGGAACTTGGCGAGTTGGTCATTACGACGATCACCAAGGAGGGGATACCGATGATCCGCTATCGCACCCGTGACATCACCAGGCTGATTGCCGAGCCCTGTATTTGCGGTCGCACTCACAGACGTATTGCCCGCATGAGTGGACGTACCGATGACATGCTGATTATTCGTGGCGTCAATGTCTTCCCCTCGCAGATCGAAAGCGTCCTTGTCAGCATTGAAGGGGTTGAGCCCCACTATCAACTTATTGTGGAGCGGGAAGAAAACCTCGATACCCTGGAGATCCAGGTTGAGGTCAATGAACAAACCTTCTCCGACGAGATCAAAGTTCTTCAGGACCTTTCGAGCCGCATTCGTCATGAAATCAAGGATTTGCTTGGGATTACCTGCAAAGTCCGCCTGGTCGAGCCCAAAACAATTGCTCGCAGCGAGGGGAAGGCCAAACGCGTAGTCGATCGTCGTAAAGAGAGTCAGTGACCGCTTCACCTAGCACGGGGAGGAAGATCGATGAAAGTAGAGCAGATTTCCATTTTCATAGAAAACAAGTCCGGTCGTTTGGCTGAAGTCACCGAAGCCTTGGGGGATGCCGGCGTCAATATTCGGGCCCTTTCGCTGGCTGACACCTCGGATTTTGGCATCCTGCGACTGATCGTCGACAAAACGGATTTAGCCAAGTCTACCCTTAAAGAGCGTGGTTTTACTGTCAACAAAACCGAGGTTGTCGCTGTTGAAGTCCCCGATCGCCCCAAAGGCCTTTTTGGCATCTTGCAGGTTCTTGACCGTGCTTCCGTCAATGTTGAATACATGTATGCCTTTGTTGAACGCTGCGGCGGCAACGCAGTCATTATCTTCCGCTTCGACAATCCTGAAGAAGCCATAAAGGTGTTGACTCAGCATAACGTGAATGTTCTGCAGGGTGACCGCATTTATTCTATGTAGCACAATCCCCTGCAATATCGAACAATTAAACCCTGAAGTTAGAAATAACTTCAGGGTTTGGAGCTTCTGATGCCCATTTGGAATCCTAAAAAAGAATGTCTTGATAGAAGCACCCTGAAAGAGCTTCAACTGGAAGGACTGAAAAGTACTGTTCACCGCGTATTCGAACACGTTCCCTGTTACCAGAACAAGTTCAGTGAGTTAAAGCTCACACCTGGTAACATTTCCAGCTTGTCCGATCTGTCCAAGCTCCCTTTTACCACGAAGGAAGACCTGCGCCTAAACTATCCCTACGGCATGTTTGCCGTTCCCATGCGAGAGGTCGTTCGCATCCATTCCTCGTCGGGAACAACCGGGAAACCCACCGTTGTTGGCTATACCCGCAACGATCTCAATACCTGGACGGAGCTGGTGGCCCGATTCATGACGGCCGCTGGTGTGAGTGCGGACGATATTGTACAGATCGCCTTCGGCTATGGTCTGTTCACGGGCGCCTTCGGTCTTCATTATGGGGCAGAACGTATTGGTGCCTCCGTGATTCCCATCTCCAGCGGCAATACCGATAAACAGCTCATGATTATGCAGGACTACCGCTCTACGGCCTTGGTTTGTACACCATCTTATGCGCTGACTTTGGCTGATCGCATGGAGAAACAGGGCATTTCGCCGGATTCCATGGCACTCAAGGTTGGTCTCTTCGGGGGAGAACCCTGGAGCGAGGAAATGCGCAAGGAGATCGAGAAGCGGCTGGGAATCCTCGCGACAGATAACTACGGGCTTTCCGAGGTTATGGGACCGGGCATTGCCGGCGAATGCGAACACCAGTGTGGCATGCATCTGTTTGAGGACCATTTTATCGCTGAAATCATCAACCCTGAAACTGGCGCAGTCCTTCCGGAGGGGGAGGTGGGTGAACTGGTGCTGACCAGTATCACCAAAGAAGCTTTTCCGATGATCCGCTATCGTACCCGCGACATTACCCGTCTGACCTACGAACCCTGTGCTTGTGGCCGAACCCTGGCCCGAATGCAAAAAACGGCCGGTCGCTCCGATGACATGCTCATTATCAAGGGAGTTAATGTTTTTCCGACCCAGATTGAAGAAATCCTTTTTCAGGTCGAAGGTTGTGAGCCGCATTATCAATTGGTGGTCGACAGAGCAGGGACCATGGATACCCTGGAGGTGCATGTAGAGGTTAATGAAGGGATCTTTTTCGATGAAATGAAAAGACAGCGGGCTTTTGTCGAAATGGTGGAGAAACGTCTTGCTTCTGCTCTGGGTGTTGGCGCCAAGGTGAAGCTAGTCGAGCCATCTTCTATTCAGAGATATGAGGGAAAAGCCAGCCGCGTCATTGATCGTCGTAAAATCTGACCCCTGTAACTACTTGAAATAATAGCTCGTTTAGGGTTGCTAGCTGTCTTTTTTTTTGTGAATTTTCCCTTGACATTCAATAGCAAATAAACCATAATCCGGTCTCGTTGATTGACGGGGCGTAGCGCAGCCTGGTAGCGCACGTGCATGGGGTGCACGGGGTCGGAGGTTCAAATCCTCTCGCCCCGACCAACGAGAAAAAAGGGAGTGACTCAGTCACTCCCTTTTTTCGTAACATGTGGCTGGGTTTCGGATATATAATTTCCAGAGGATTTTCTGGCACATTTTACCCGGACGCCCACCATCAATTTCCTCAAATTCGTTCCTACATACCCGTTTCACAGGATTCCTATGATTGAAAATGACGTTGTCAGTTTTACCCAGCTTGGCCTTCACCCCGCAGTCTTTAAAGTTATTGACGAGGTCGGATATGAGACTCCGTCACCTATTCAGGCTCAGAGCATTCCTCCCTTGCTGGAGGGCAGGGACCTGCTCGGTCAGGCGCAGACGGGCACAGGCAAAACCGCAGCTTTTTCTCTTCCCCTCTTGAGCCGTATTGATTTGTCGAAAAAGGTTCCCCAGATTCTGGTCCTGACGCCGACACGAGAACTCGCACTGCAGGTGGCTGAGGCGATGCAGACCTATGCCCGTCATCTGCCTGGATTCCAGGTTTTGCCGGTGTATGGCGGCCAGAATATGAGCCAGCAACTTCGGCAGTTGCAACGAGGGGTCCACGCGGTGGTGGGTACGCCAGGACGCATACAGGATCACCTGCGACGCGGCACCCTCAAGCTTGATCGCCTGCTGGCCGTGGTTATCGACGAAGCGGATGAAATGCTTAAGATGGGTTTTATCGAGGAAGTTGAGCAGATACTCGAACACACCCCGGCAGAGCGGCAGACCGTTCTCTTTTCCGCCACCATCCCGAAAGAAGTAATTCAAGTGGCCCGCCGGCACCTGAAGAGTCCCGTCGAGATCCGCATTAAAAGCAAGACCTCGACGGTAGATACCATCAGCCAGCGCTTCTGGCAGGTCAAGGGCTTGCACAAACTGGACGCTCTCACCCGTATTCTTGAAGCGGAAGAGATCGAAGCGATGATCATCTTCGTTCGCACTAAAATTGCCACAGTTGAATTGTCTGAGAAGCTCGAAGCACGCGGATTCTCAAGTGCCCCTCTCAATGGCGACATGACACAGGCCATGCGTGAGAAGACCATAGAGCGTCTCAAGAACGGTTCTCTCGACATCGTCGTGGCGACTGATGTGGCAGCCCGCGGGCTGGATGTAAAGCGCATCAGTCATGTGGTCAACTACGATATCCCTTATGATACCGAAGCGTATATCCATCGCATTGGCCGCACGGGTAGGGCAGGGAGGGAGGGCAAAGCCATTTTATTTGTGGCCCCCCGCGAGCGCCGCATGCTCAATGCGATTGAACAGGCCACACGCCAGCCGATCACTCCCATGTCCCTGCCAACCCGTAAGGATATTACAGACAGACGTATTGGTCTTTTCAAAGAGATGATCGCCGAGGCGATGGAGTCTCAGGACCTTGAATTCTTTGAAGAATTGATCGATACCTATCAGGATGAATATGATGTTGGATTGAGACGGATCGCCTCGACCCTGGCCTACCTGGTTCAGAAGGACAAGCCGCTGCAGATCGAAGGTGGGGGCACAGAGGATGTCATGGACACTCCTTCCGCGGCACCTGCCAGCGGCAGCCGAAAGGTCAAAACAACGACAGCTGCCATGTCGCGTTATCGGATTGAAGTCGGACGCATACACGGTGTGGAGCCGCGCCATATTGTCGGCGCTATCAGCAACGAGGCACAACTCAGCGCTAGCGATATCGGTCAGATCAAATTGTTCGATACCTTCAGCCTGGTTGAGTTGCCTGCCGTTCTCCCAAAAGAAACCATGCGTCTGTTGCAGAATGTCTGGGTTTGTGGACAGCAGTTGCAGCTTCGTGTCGATACGGGTAAGCCCGAAACGGGCACAGGGGAAGGCCGCCGAAAAAAACCTCCGATTAAGGGGAAGGGGACACGTCCACCTAAACCGACCGGGAAAAAAACACCTGCCGGTCGCCGGGGTCCAAAAGACGATTAGCAAAAGGCAATAAAAAAGGCGACCATGAGTCGCCTTTTTTATTGCCTTTTGCCTATTTCCTGCGCCTGTCCGGGCGATTGCCTCGGCCAGGGCGCTCGCGTCCGCCGCCAGTATTTGAGCCGCCGGGCTTCTGTGGCAGCGCCTCCGAAACAGAAATCTTCCGATTGCCGAGGAGAGCACCATCAAGAGTTTCGACCACCTCCCGTACTTTAACATCAACCATCTTGACAAAACCGCTCCCCTTGAAGAGACCTGTCTGGCGGTCGCTGACCAGATGAACAGACTTGACTTTCCCTACAACTTCAAAAAGTTTTTGCAATTCCTCTTCGGTGGTTTCAAAAGGCATGTTAGAAACATAGAAATCAAAAATCATAGATCGCTCCTGCGTGTAAAATCTTTTCTGAATCTTGCTGCCAAGCTTCATCTCCGATCGTGCAACGTAACATAATCCCGCAAGCAAAAGGAGAATATCTTAAGAGGGCACAGTCTCTTGAGATAAGACCAAAAATAACAGATAGGCATTCTGGTGTCTACACCAAACGTCGGATAAGATATAGAACGGTAGATGAAGCTCAAAAGGTAAGCCTGTGACAGCAGGGGAGGAGAGCGGAGAAAGGTTGACACCGGCAGGTGTATTACATAAAATCACAAAGAAATCCCCTGTTTCTGTGAGAGGTTACGGGCGGATTTGGTAAACGGAGCCGGGAGCTGCAACTCCCGGTTTCCTATTTCTGGGGCCGTCTGATTCTGCAAAATCGGGCGGCTTCCGTATATGTAGCTTTACCTGAGTTTTACTTGCCTGTTTTATCTCCGAGAGCATCCGGCCCGGTAGGGATAGATGCCCGCTTTAAGGTTTCCGTGAAGCTCCTGGAAATGAGAGCCGCGCGGAAAATTCCAAGCCTATCCAACTCTTCAAGAGTCTCAATTCCTTCGATAACCAGGTTAGAGAGCAGTTTGTGTCTAGAAATTCCGGACTTGTCAGCTAATAGCTGCGCACGTTCCAGGATTTCAGAGGGTAGCCGTATTGCAATCTGAGCGTCTGTTGCCATAATTTGCCCCTTAAAATTGTGATACAAAACATTACATTTTCGCGAAACAAAAAATCAAGGAAAAATCACGCCCGTCTTGCGATCAACCGAGGCGAAACAAATATAGCCAATTTGAAAGCCCATTGGTATTACATGGTGTGATACAAATGTGATACACGATAAATCAATAGGTTACACGATTTTCTTGGGTTTTTTTTGCACGTCTCGCTAACGCTCGCCTCTCTGCCGACAAGCGGCCGAGGCACAGGGACAACGGCACCGCTCGCAAAAGCGGAGCGTGTGCCTTATAGTCCCTTTTTTCTTCAGTTTCATGGCACCGGGCGGACAGCCTCGCAGGGCGTGCCTCTTTTCTCCGGTGTGCAAGCGCTCCTGTGGTCGCTGCGAAAACCTGGTGGGGAAGGGTGAGGTGCTA
The DNA here is from genome assembly GCF_009731355.2 of Desulfuromonas sp. AOP6. Taxonomy (GTDB): domain Bacteria; phylum Desulfobacterota; class Desulfuromonadia; order Desulfuromonadales; family SZUA-540; genus SZUA-540. Next base: position 1,673,348 of record NZ_AP022810.1, on the reverse strand, counting down.
AAATGGGGATTCGGTGGCATCTGCTGGCGGTTTTGGGAGTTTGCAGAAGTAGGCTTCAATCTGCTTATAAGCTCTTGCGCCTTGTAAGATGGTATATGAACCACGTTGCGCCCTGGTTCTGAATCGGGAATAGCCCCTGGTCTGTTTCTCTGCCAATCGACCAAGCCAGCGAATAACCCGAGTTTGGCCGCCGTAAATCTCCCCGGTCTCCTGGTCGACCTGGGCCTGATCGAGATCGTCCAGGGGGATGTTAACGGGAGAGGCTTCCAGTCCACGAGAATTGCCACAGAAGCGCCCAAAGCGGTTATATCCCTCGGGAATGTCCTTTTGCGCTTCCTTGTCGAGGTATTTACAGAGATAGGAGCCGCTTCCCATATCCCAGGCTATCCAGTTTTCCCCACGCTCTGGCCCATGCCACCACAACTGATCGTCAGTGCCATCGGTGATCCTGCACCATGCCTGGGCCAGTCTCGCCCAGGTTTCGGGGTCGGGTAGGGTGGTCAGAAAAACGTGATAATGAGGGGATTTGCGTTTTTGAAACTCCAGAATCCAGAGATAGCCCACACCAGGTAGAAGCCTACGTAAAGCCGTTAACCAGGCGTTGAGATGTGCCTTGCTGACTCTGCCGTCTGTAGGCCATTCGTTGTGATAGGTCAGGCCGAATTGAGACACCAGGGCCGGGAAGGCGTTCAAGGCCCGGAAGCGCAGCCGGCGCCGGGAGTGATCGGAGAAGGAATTAATCGCCGTTTTCTCTGGCGGGGTCTGGTTCGGATTTCCTGTTCCTGGACGTTTGACCCGAAGGGATTGTGGGAAGATCTGGAGGTGAGCCGAAGGGGGTTGTTGAGATATGCAACTAGAAACAAGCCCTCCCGCATCTTCTGAACGGGCGGCACTCGGGCGGCCACTTGCCCCCGATGCCCCTTGGCCGTAAATGTTGTGAAACTTAGGAAAATGGCCCAAAGATGGCCAAGGCCGAGAACAAAAGGACTGATAGCCACTATCCGTCCAAGTGGAACGAAAGAAACAACCTGGACATGACGAAGAATTGGAACGGAGGGAAAGGGGAGAAGTTCCCAGCATGGCCGTTTCGCCTAACGGCTTCACTCCGCCGCCGATGTCGGCAGCGGCCCTGGAGGCAGCCTTGCGCCCGGCGGATGACACACCGCCGTGGCTTTCGGCTGCCTCAGCGCAGGAGGGGGCCAACGAGGGTGACGGGGTATGAGATCGCCCAGGCTTCACCATCCGTGATTCTCCCAGGAGAAGACTTCACAGAAAGCGAGTTGTGCAATGGTCAGATTTTTAAGAAGGAAGCGTTGATACTTTGCGGGGGTTTTCCGAAGGTAACGCGCGGCCAGGATGGAACGCTCGGCATTGGTCAGGCAGTCAACGTAAAACTGAAGCCGTTCAGATCGCTGCCGACATTGTTCCGTTTTCCTTTGGCCAGGGGTCAGCATGAGCGCCCCTCGCCAAGCGGATTAATGGTAACGTCGGATAAGATATATTATGTAAACTTGGACATAGAGCAAGAAAGTGGGTAAAAATAACCTGCCCCTTATTGTTGGGGCCGAGCCAACCGTTTTCCGTAAATAAAACGAAAAACCAGGAGTAAGCAGATCACCAGGCCAACAACTGTAAAAATCGGGGCCAGTAAAGCCAAAATGGTTAGCAGAATTGAGCCAATCAATTCCAGGCCGCCTACAATAAGATTGCCCAGTCCACCGGTGACAAGACTTGACCCGCCGCGAACAATAACGCTGCTGATCTGCACCAAGCCTGCTGTACCTCCTCCGGCAATAATCGCGAGCGCCCATTGAAGAAATGGTGATACGTCACCTAGCAAGGACGCCATCAGCAGGGTTCCGGCGATAACGGCCCCTGGCGTCGTCAACGAGTCGACCAGGTTATCGATAAAGGGCACCGTATAGGCTGCTATTTCGAGGATGGTGGCAAATGCCAGCGCAACCAGCGCCGGCTCGCTGCCGAGCCAGGAGAAATTTGGCGATAAAGACAGCTGGCCGAAATGGGCCGCAATGCTGACTCCCAGCAGGGGCACAAAAACCCTGAATCCGCTGGCAGCGCTCAGGCCTATTCCTATGAGAACCGCGGTTATTAACTCAACCTGCTGGGGTACCATCCGTTTCTCCCTGATAATTATATATTGTCATGCCACTGTCGCCAACTCGAGCCTATCTCCCCATCGATCCATGAGTGCCTGTCGAAGCTCCTGATAATCGGGATTACTTAAAAAGTCTTTCTTTTCAGCCAAATGAAAAGCCTCATCCCTGGCTTGTTCAAGAAGATAACCGTCACGTAACAGATTGGCCACCCTGAAGTCTGGCAACCCAGCCTGGCGTGTTCCCATAAGTTCGCCCGGCCCCCTGATTTGTAGATCGGCCTCGGCAATTTGAAAACCATCGGTGGTTTTAACCATGACTTCAAGTCGCTGCCTGGCGTCTTCAGTACAACGGGGTGAGTGCACTAAAAGACAATACCCTCGATGAGCGCCACGCCCTACCCGTCCCCGCAGTTGGTGCAATTGAGCCAGCCCGAATCTTTCCGCATGTTCAATGAGCATCACGGTGGCGTTGGGCACATCGATACCCACTTCAATGACCGTGGTGGAAACCAGAATATCGATCTGCTGATTCTTGAAAGCAGTCATCACGGCTTCTTTTTCGTCGGACTTCAGGCGCCCATGAAGCAGACCAATCCGATGTTGAGGAAAAATTTCCGTAGCCAGATGTTCGGCAGCTTCGGTGGCGGCTTTCAGATCGCTTTTTTCGGACTCTTCCACCAACGGATAGACAATATAGGCCTGGCGCCCCGCTTCCAGTTCACGAGAGATGATGTCATAGGCTGCTTTTGGATGATTTTCCGGAATTAACCGGGTGGTGACAGGTGTCCGGCCAGGAGGCATTTCATCGATAACGGATAAGGCCAGATCGCCATAGAGCGTCAGAGAAAGTGTTCGCGGGATGGGAGTCGCCGTCATGACCAAAATGTGCGGATTTTCACCCTTTTTTCGCAAAACGGCCCTCTGCTTGACACCGAATCGATGTTGTTCGTCGATGATACCAAGTCCAAGTCGTTTGAATTCGACATTTTCTTGCAAAACGGCGTGTGTTCCTACTAAAAGATGAATCCTGCCTGAACGAAGGTCGTCAAGGAGAATCCTACGATCAGTCGGAGAAGACGATCCTGACAGGAGGCGCACCTGCAGATTGAGAGATTCAAGCCAGGGTCGAAAGTTAAAAAAGTGTTGTTCAGCCAATATCTCGGTAGGAGCAACGACAGCGACCTGGGTATTGTTTTCAATGGCCAGCAAGGCCGCCATGAGTGCGACAATGGTTTTCCCGCTGCCGACATCGCCCTGCACAAGACGGTTCATCGGGTGCGGGCTCATCACGTCCCTCTTGATCTCTCCAAGAACCCTTTTTTGGGCCGCTGTCAGTTTGAAAGGCAGCATCCCTGACAGAGGTTTGGTATATAGATGGTTCACCTGAAAGGGGATTCCCTCTTCGAGAATCATGCCGCGGCGTCTTAAGGCAAGCCCTAGTTCTAAAAAGAAAAACTCGTCAAACACGATGGAGCGGCGGGCCTGGTCCCTCCCCTCTTCCAGTTCTTCCAAGGAAGCCTTTTCAGTGGGCCAGTGGGCCTGCTGGATGGCGGCGGGCAGAGGCATCAAGTTATATTTTTCGAGTATGTCAACGGGTATTGGCGACATGAGACAGGAGGCATAAGTCTCTGTAATATCATGCCATATTTTCCTTGCTACTTTTTGCGACAGGCCCTCTGTCAAAGGATAAACAGGTAGTATGCGGCCGAAGGTGAGAGGATTCGAGGCCATATGAGACTGCAGGGAGACCCCTTCCGGCAAAAATTCCACGTCGGGGTGATGAACCTCAGGCCGTGATCCAAACCTCTTGATGTCGCCATTGAAAAGCCCTTTTTTCCCAATAGAAAAGCGATTTTTGATCCAGTTGCGCTGATAGCGGAACCATTTCAGGGATATTTGTCCACTACCATCAGAGACGATGACTTCGAAGATTTTCTTGCGGGTTCGAGGGGTCTGGGTTTCACTGGCGGCTAGGATTTCACCATAGAAGACTTCACTTCTGCCGGCACGCAGACAAGCGATTTTGCGGATTTCCCGGCGGTCTTCGTAGCGATATGGGAGGGTATAGAGGGCGTCCTCAAGAGAGGAAATTCCCATTTGGCGCAGCTTTTCCAACAGGCGTGGCCCAACCCCCCGGATCTGCTCCAGGGGGGTCGAGAGAATGTGGCGACTACTTTGGTATGAAAGGAGCGGGGGCATCTCCCCTCCCCCCCTATTCAGCGAAAAGGGCGTTCAGGTCTCTGAGGATGTCGTTGACGTCCAGTCCATGGGCAATGCAGCCCTGCTCAAGGGTCTCATTCATGGCGCCCATGCAGCCGACGCACCCAAGATTGTATTTGCGAAGCACATTGGCCACTTCGGGGCTCATCTGCAGAACTTGATGAAAAGTCATGTCTTTGTTTACTTTGGCACTCATATTTTCCTCCACTATTCGTATTTGATATCGATGATTTCGTAGACCTTAAGACCTGAGGGAACTTTAATGCGCACCTCATCATCGAGTTGATGACCTATCAGGGCCTTACCGACGGGCGAAGTGATGGATATTTTACCGAACTTGATATCGGCTTCATCTTCACCGACAAGCTGGTAGGTAGTTTCAATCCCGGAATCAACGTCGAAGAGGGTTACTTTGGCTCCAAAGACCACCTTGTCGCTGTCGAGTTCCGCCGGGTTGATAACCTGGGCCCTGGCAATTTTGTCGTTGAGCTCCTTGATGCGCCCTTCAATGAATCCTTGGCGGTTCTTGGCCGCGTCGTATTCGGCGTTTTCCGAAAGGTCTCCGTGGCCACGCGCTTCGGCAATATCCTGGACGACTTTAGGACGCTCGACACGAATAAGATTTTTGAGTTCTTCCTGGAGGCGCTGATAGCCTTCACGAGTCATGGGTACTGAGTCATTCATGAATCCTTGATCCTTTTCGCTCCTTAAAAAATCATCGGGCGGGTTACCCCGCCCGAAAAAGATGTTTTGTTGTTTTGCCAGGCCTGTCTTCAGGCTGTCACTGGCCAAAATGATACTCTTGAAGAGGTTTTACGTCAAGAGTTTCTCTCTTCATGGCCAAAATACCATCCACGGCGGCGATCATGCCGGCAACGGTCGTGTAATAAGCCACGTTGTACATAAGGGACGATCGCCTTATCGAATAGGAGTCGGCAACGGATTGAGCACCAAAAGTCGTATTGAAAACCATCGCGATTTCATGACTCTTGATCGCGTCAACGCAATGAGGTCTCCCTTCCTTAACCTTGTTGATCCTCTGAACAGGGATGCCCTTTTCCTTCAGAAAACTGGCTGTCCCCGCCGTTGCCACCAATTCAAATCCTGCCGTAGCCAGCTTGCGGGCAGGCTCCAAAATGGCCTTTTTGTCGGCATCTTTGACGCTGATGAAAACTTTTCCTGTCAGCGGAAGCTTCACGCCAGCCGCCAACTGTGCTTTGGCGAAGGCTTTGCCGAAGTCCATGTCCAGGCCCATGACCTCCCCGGTCGATTTCATTTCAGGGCCTAAAAGAGTATCAACGCCAGGAAATTTAACAAAGGGAAAGACGGACTCTTTAACGGCCGTATGCTGAGGAACAATCTCACCGGAGATGTCAAGTTCCCGCAGACTTTTCCCGGCCATGATCCGGGCGGCGATCTGGGCCAGAGGGCGTCCGGTCGCTTTGGAGACGAAGGGAACGGTCCGACTGGCGCGGGGATTGACTTCGAGCAGATATATCGTTTGCCCCTTGACGGCGTACTGAATGTTCATCAATCCTACCACATTCAATTCAAGGGCAAGTTCAACGGTCTGCCTCCTGATTTCATCCAAAACTTCAGGGGCCAGGGAAAACGGTGGTAGCGCGCAGGCCGAATCTCCTGAGTGGATCCCGGCTTCCTCAATGTGCTGCATGATGCCACCGATAATAACGTCTCTGCCGTCCGAAAGAGCATCGACATCGACCTCGATGGCCTCTTCCAGAAATTTATCGATAAGGATGGGATGTTCCGGTGAGGCCTCGACGGCATATTTCATGTAATTTCGGAGCTGTTCGGCGCTGTAGACAATTTCCATGGCCCGGCCGCCAAGAACATAAGAAGGACGCACGACTACCGGATAACCTATACGGTCGGCTATTTTTTCTGACTCTTCTACGGAGCGGGCAATACCGTTTTCCGGCTGCAGAAGATCGAGCTTATGCAGAAGAGCCTGGAAGCGTTCACGGTCTTCGGCGCGGTCGATGGCGTCAGGGGATGTGCCGATGATAGGAACGCCTGCCTTCTCCAGGGCCACAGCGAGCTTCAGGGGCGTCTGCCCGCCGAATTGGACGATGACGCCGACAGGTTTTTCCACCTCAACGATTTCAAGAACATCTTCCAGGGTCAACGGTTCGAAATATAGGCGGTCAGAGGTGTCATAGTCCGTAGACACCGTTTCGGGATTGCAGTTTACCATGATGGTTTCATAACCGTCTTTGACCAGAGCAAAGACGCCGTGAACGCAGCAATAGTCGAATTCGATCCCTTGTCCGATCCGGTTGGGCCCACCACCGAGAATCATCACTTTTTTACGGTCCGTTGGTTCGGCTTCGCATTCGGTTTCATAACAAGAATAGAGATAGGGAGTATAGGCCTCGAACTCCGCTCCGCAGGTGTCGACACGCTTATATACGGGGCGGATGCCCAATCCAAGACGTATCTGCCTGAGGTCGTTCTCCGTAACCCCCCAGAGGGTCGCCAGGCGCTTGTCGGAAAACCCGTATTGCTTGGCGGCGCGCAGGAGTTCCTTGACTTCGTCCCCCTGTCTGATGCCCTTTTTCCGCTGACTCAGAAGAATATCTTCCATGGCGAGGATCTGCTGAATATTGTGCAAAAACCAGGGGTCGATATAGGTCAGTTGATGAATCTCCTCCAGGCTGAAGCCGGCGCGAAAAGCATCGGCAACATACCAGAGGCGATCCCATCCGGGAGTCCGGAGTTTGCCGCGCAGAATATCTTCCTCCTCGGCAGACAGGGCCCGCCGCTGATCCGCAGCAAGATCAAACAGACGACTCTCAAAGCCGTGGGAGTCGATTTCCAATGACCTTAAGGCTTTTTGCAGGCTTTCCTTGAAGGTTCGGCCGATAGCCATGACTTCGCCGACGGATTTCATCTGGGTCGTCAGGGTGGCGTCCGCCTGCGGAAATTTTTCAAAGGTGAACCGCGGGATCTTGGTCACGACGTAGTCGATAGTCGGCTCGAAGGAGGCCAGAGTCTCCCTGGTGATATCATTGGGGATTTCGTCAAGGGTGTAGCCGACGGAAAGCTTGGCGGCGATTTTGGCGATAGGGAAACCGGTAGCTTTCGAAGCCAGGGCCGAAGAACGGGAAACCCGGGGATTCATCTCGATCACGACCATGCGGCCGTCAGCGGGATTGATACCAAACTGTATATTGGACCCTCCCGTTTCGACGCCGATTTCACGAATAATTTTAATGGATGCATCCCGGAGAAGCTGATACTCCTTGTCGGTCAGGGTTTGCGCCGGAGCGACAGTGATGGAATCTCCCGTGTGGACCCCCATGGGATCAAGATTCTCGATAGAACAGATGATCACCACGTTGTCAGCGAGGTCGCGCATGACCTCAAGTTCATATTCTTTCCATCCAATTACAGATTCTTCCACCAGGACTTCATTGGTCGGCGAGGCATCGATGCCGGCCATGGCCATGGATTCATATTCTTCCATATTGTAGGCGATGCCGCCACCAGTGCCCCCCAGCGTAAAGGAGGGGCGGATAATGGCTGGAAACTTGACTTGTTCGATAATCTCCATCGCCTCCTGAAAATTGTGCGCCAGGCCGGAGCGAGGAACAGGAACCCCGATTTTCTCCATAGCCTGTTTGAACAGGGTGCGATCTTCGGCTTTTTCGATGGCCGGCAGCTTAGCCCCGATCAATTCCACCCCGTATTTTTCCAGGGTGCCGTTTTTGGCTACGGCGACGGCGGTGTTGAGAGCCGTCTGCCCACCCAGGGTGGGCAGCAACGCGTCGGGGCGCTCCTTTTCGATGATGCGCGCCAGAACTTCAGGTGTAACCGGTTCCACGTAGGTACGATCGGCAAAACCCGGGTCGGTCATAATGGTCGCCGGATTGGAGTTGAGGAGAACGACAGTGTATCCCTCCTCCTTGAGCGCTTTACAAGCCTGAGTGCCGGAATAGTCAAACTCGCAGGCCTGCCCAATGACGATCGGGCCGGCGCCGATGATGAGTATTTTTTTGATGTCTGTACGCTTGGGCATATTGAAATCCCTTATTGGGTAGTCGGTGTTTGGTAATGTCTGTAATATTTGTGAACCGGTGTATCGTGTTGAAAGCGCGAACGCTATCAGGCATTCGCTGATTTCAGTTTTTTGATTGAGCCATCATGTCCACGAACTTGGCGAAAAGATACCGCGCATCGTGTGGTCCCGGAGAAGCTTCGGGGTGGTACTGCACCGAAAATGCCTGAGAGGTGGAATGGGCAAGTCCTTCCACCGTATCGTCGTTCAGATTGATGTGGGTAATTATGGCAGTGTCCTTGATGGAAGCCGCATCCACGGCAAAACCGTGGTTTTGCGAGGTAATTTCCACCCTACCCGTTTCGTCTCGCCGCACAGGCTGGTTGCCACCGCGGTGCCCAAACTTGAGTTTGTAGGTCTTGCCGCCCATGGCAATAGCCAACAGTTGGTGACCCAGACAGATTCCGAAAATCGGTTTTTTCCCAAGAAGCTTTCGAATGTTCTCCTGCGCATAGGTAATGGGCTCGGGGTCACCAGGGCCATTGCTCAAAAAGATGCCGTCGGGATTTAAGCGAAGCACCTCTTCGGCCGGTGTGTCGGCAGGCACGACGGTAACGCGGCAGTACGCATCCACCAGATTGCGTAGAATATTGCGCTTGATCCCGAAATCGTAGGCGACGACATGATACTTGGGAGAAATATCAGCCTGCCGATAACCCGTCTCCAGATCCCAGCCCCCTTCCGTCCATTCATAGGGCTTTTGACAGGTGACTTCCCTGACCAGATCCCTGCCGACAATAGACGGAGCCTTGCGAGCCTTTTCAACGAGACTCTCCGGGTCCTGATCAAGGGAGGAAATAATGCCCGCCTGTGCCCCCTTGTCTCGAATATGTCGAACCAGGGCGCGGGTATCGATGCCCTGGATGCCGACAATCCCGTTTTCTTTCAGATAGGCGTCCAGGGACAGGGTAGAGCGCCAATTGCTCGGCGCTTCGCAGGCTTCCTTAACGATAAAGCCAGCAAGATGAGGTCGTGACGACTCGACATCCTCGGGATTGACACCACAGTTGCCGATGAGCGGATAGGTCATGGTGACGATTTCGCCCCGGTAGGAAGGGTCTGTCAATATTTCCTGATAGCCGCTCATGCTGGTGTTGAAAACAACCTCTCCCGTTACCTCACCCGGTGCGCCGAAGCTTTTACCGTGAAAGACCCTGCCATCGGCAAGAGCCAGAATAGCTTTCATAGCTGCAAAACTCCCTAGAAACAACTTTAATAAATAAGTTTAACTTACTGATCTTATAATTTATTTTCGAACGTAACACGTCCGCCACAAATCGTGTATAGAGCCCTACCCTTGACATTCCAGCCACCAAAAGGGGTGTTTCGACTCTTAGATTCAAAGCGACTGGCATCGATAACCCATTTGTCAGAGGGGTCAATAACGGTGACATCCGCCGGGGACCCTACAGAAAGTGTACCCCGATTGAGACCAAGGATTCGGGCGGGCCGGTCGGTCAGCAGGGAGATGGCCTGGTTCAGAGAGAGGACACCATCCTCGACCAGGCGAAGGGTCAGAGGCAAGGCGGTTTCCAATCCCACAATGCCGTTGAGAGCAATATTGAACTCCACGTTTTTTTCATCATAGTGATGAGGAGCGTGATCCGTGGCGATGGCATCGATCGTACCATCGGCGAGACCTTCGCGAATGGCCGCCACATCATCGGCGGTGCGCAGGGGCGGATTCATTTTGGCGTTGGTGTCGTACCCGCGCACCGCTTCTTCAGTCAGGGTGAAGTGATGCGGAGTAGCCTCGCAGGTAACATTCACGCCACGTTTTTTGGCGGCACGCACGATCTCAACAGAACCGCGCGTCGAAACGTGAGCAACATGCAAACGGGCGCCGGTGAACTCGCAGAGCATCACTTCGCGAGCCGTGGCGGCATCTTCCGCGACCCAGGGAATACCTTTGAGCCCCAGTTCCGTTGCCACGAAACCGTCGTTCATAACCCCTTCCCCCACGAGGGAGAGATCTTCGGCGTGGCTTATAATTGGCAGCCCAAAAGGGCGAGCATATTCCATGGCCCGGCGCATCATTTCACCACTGCCAACGGGGACACCGTCATCCGAGAGGCCGACGCAGCCGGCTTCCTTGAGTTCGCCAATTTCCGAAAGCGATTCCCCCTTCTGCCCCTTGGTGATGGCGCCAATGGGGAAGACATTGGCGAAACCTTCTTCTTTGGCCTTGTTGCGAATATAAAGAGTGACCGCCTTGTTGTCGTTGACGGGCTTGGTGTTGGGCATGCAGGCCACCGAAGTAAAGCCTCCCGCTGCCGCGGCACGAGTCCCACTGACGATGTCCTCTTTGTACTCCAGACCGGGGTCACGCAGATGGACATGCATATCCACCAGGCCCGGCACGACGAGGCATCCCTTGGCGTCAAGAACTCGGACCTCTCCGCCTGATATCTCCTTGTCGATACGGGCAATCTTGCCGTCACGAATAAGTACATCCAACTGCTGATCCACTTTATTGCCTGGGTCGATAACGCGGCCGTTCTTGATCAATATATCCATTTTCACCTCGCTATATGGGTAATAAACTTGCTTATTATCAGGCGTCAGGCGATCCTTCGCCGGCATCCCCGCCAGCAACCAGGTACAGCAGGGCCATACGAACAGCGACGCCGTTTTCAACCTGATCCAAGATGACGTTCTGATCGCCATCGGCGACGATAGATGAAATCTCGACACCCCGATTCATGGGGCCGGGGTGCATGATGATGGCATCCTTTTGGGCGAGCTTAAGATTGTCTTTATTCAGGCCGTAAAAGCGCGCGTATTCACGCAACGTGGGGAGCAGTGTTTTGCCTTGACGCTCCAACTGGATGCGCAGCATCATGATGACATCGGCCCCCTCCAGAGCCTGGTTGATATCTGTATAGACCTCGGCGCCAAGTCGTTCGATGCCGGGAGGAATCATGGTGCCGGGACCGGCCAGTCGAACAGTGGCGCCCATCTTGATCAGGGCGTAGAGATCCGAGCGCGCCACCCGGCTGTGGGCGATGTCGCCGATGATGGCGACCTTGAGCCCCTCTATCCTGCCCTTGTGCTGACGGATAGTGAGCAGGTCAAGCAGCGCCTGGCTCGGGTGCTCATGAGCCCCGTCACCGGCATTGATCACCGAGCAGTTCAGGCGCTTGGCCAGATAGTTCGGTGCGCCCGAGGCCGAATGGCGCATGACGATGATATCCGGCTTCATGGCTTCAATGTTGCGGGCGGTATCTTCGAGGGTTTCCCCTTTGACCACGGATGAGGAACTGGCGCTGATATTGATAGTATCAGCGGAGAGCCGTTTGCCAGCAATTTCAAAGGAAGTGCGGGTGCGAGTGCTGGCCTCGTAGAAAAGGTTGACGATCGTTTTTCCCCGCAGGGTCGGCACTTTTTTGATGGCGCGGGAATTGATTTCCCGGAAACTTTCCGCTGTATCGAGAATCTGGATGATGTCTTCTTTGGAAAGTTGCTCCGTGCCAAGAATATGCTTGTGTGGAAAAGCCATGACGGACCCCCTGGAAAATTATGGTTTCAAAAGCCGGACTTCAACCGGAATCGACGCGTCATCAAATTCGACCTGGACCTTTTCTTCCCGCGAGGTAGGCACGTTGCGGCCAATATAGTCGGGACGGATAGGCAACTCACGATGCCCCCGATCGACGAGAACGGCGAGCTGGATGCTTCTGGGCCGCCCCAGGTCCATCAAGGCGTCCATAGCTGCCCGAATGGTGCGACCGGTGAAAAGGACGTCGTCGATGAGGACAACACGGACATCATCAAGGGGAAAAGAAATGTCGGTCTTCCCAAGGGGGAGGCTGCCTCTTGATCTTAGATCGTCGCGATACATGGTGACATCCATGACCCCGAGAGGAACCTCGACGCCCTCGATTTCAGCGATGCGGGCGCGAATGAGTTTGGCCAGATGGTCTCCGCCGGTACGGATTCCGATCAGAGCCAGTTTCTCAGTGCCTTTGTTGTGCTCAAGGATCTCATGGGAGATTCTTGTCAAGGCCCGGCCGATGCCGGCACCGTCCATGATAGTTGTCGCTGTTTTGGTCATGTAATGGCCCCCCTTTTTCGGACTGACGTACAAAAAAAGGTACCTATCCGTTCAGTGACGGAAAGGTACCTTTGTAATTGATAAGCAGATCGCTGTTTTGCATGGGCCACCTTTGCTAATCTCTCAGGATTAACTTAAAAGGGACGTTTAAAAACCAAATTTTCAGGACTTTATCAGGAGACCACCACCTAAGTCAACGGTAAATTTTCGGACGGGGCGGAGTTTTAATGGATCGGCCGGCCGAGGCGATTCCAGCGTGGTTTGAGATCATCCCGGTCCCAAGACCAATATTTAATGAAAGCCATTCCCTTGATCGCCTCTTCGTCGACAAAACCCCAGAAACGGCTGTCGTAGGAACGATCACGGTTGTCCCCCATGACGAAATATTTACCCTGAGGCACCGTTACCGGTTTCATGAAATCTCTAGGGCCGTATTTTTCCCCAAGAACTTCGGATTCTTTATGCACTTCCTGTGGGATAGTGTAGGGCTTGCCGTTGAGATAGACCTGCTTGTTGCGGACTTCGACCACATCACCAGGTGTGCCCACAATGCGTTTGATAAAATCGCGGCGCTGAAAATAACCCTTGTCCTTGTCCTCAGGAAATTCGAAAACGACGATGTCCCCTCGCTCAGGGTGGCGAATACTTAAAAAGCGATTATCGGTAAAAGGAACCTTGATACCGTAAAGAAATTTATTGACCAGCAGATGATCGCCTATAAGCAGCGTGTCTTCCATGGACCCGGAAGGGATCTTGAAGGCTTGAACTACAAAGGTGCGGATGAACAGCGCCAGAATGGCAGCAACGATCAACGCCTCTGCGTATTCGCGCAGTTTGGATTTAGACCCCTTGCCTTGGATGGCTGTATCAGGAGATGAAGTCATATCTATTACTCTTTCACTTTCAGAATCGCCAGAAAGGCTTCCTGGGGCAATTCGACACTGCCCACCTGTTTCATCCTTTTTTTACCCTCCTTCTGCTTTTCCAGAAGTTTACGCTTCCTGGTAATGTCGCCGCCATAACATTTGGCGGTGACGTCTTTACGCAGGGCCTTGACAGTCTCCCGGGCCACAACTTTGTTGCCGATGGCGGCCTGTATGGCCACTTCGTATTGCTGTCGTGGAATGAATTCTTTCATTTTTGAAGCCAGGTCACGGCCACGGGCCTGAGCTTTGTCCTGATGAACAATCAGGGACAGGGCATCGACAGCTTCGCCATTGATAAGAACATTGAGGCGCACCAGTTTGCTTTCACGGTAGTCGAGATGTTCATAATCGAACGATGCGTAACCGCGGGTAATGGACTTGAGCCGGTCGTAAAAATCGAGAACGATTTCATTGAGGGGCAATTCATAGACCACCATGACGCGGTTGGCGGTCAAATACTTGATTTCCCGCTGAACGCCCCTCTTCTCTTCACACAGGGCCAGAACCGTGCCGACAAACTCATTGGGAACGTGAATGGAGGCGAGGATAAACGGTTCTTCAATGATCTGGATGTGCTGAACCTCGGGCAGCTTGTTGGCGCTCTCGACCCGAAGAAGTTCCCCCTTGACCGTCGTGACCTTGTATACAACCGTCGGCGCGGTGGTAATCAGATCGACGCCAAATTCACGTTCGAGGCGTTCCTGGATGATTTCCATATGGAGAAGCCCCAGGAAACCACAGCGAAAGCCAAAACCCAGGGCGAGGGAGTTTTCAGGTTCAAAGGAAAAAGAAGAATCGTTGAGCCGCAGCTTTTCCAAAGCGTCCCGTAGCAGATCATAATCGGCCGTATCAATGGGATACAGACCGGAAAAGACCATGGGTTTGACTTCCTTGAAACCAGGCAATGCTGCCGCTGCCGGCTGGTGCAGATGGGTGATCGTATCGCCGACCTTGGCGTCCTGCACGACCTTGATGCCGGCGATCATGAAACCGACTTCACCTGCCGACAACGATTGCATCTCCAGGGGGTGGGGCGAAAAGACTCCGAGCTTCAGCACTTCGAAACTTTTACGGTTCGACATGAGCTGAATCTTGTCGCCCTTCTTCAGGGTTCCTTCCATCACACGGACAAGAATAATGACACCCTGATAGGAGTCATACCAGGAGTCGAAAATGAGGGCCTTGAGGAGAGCAGTTTCATCACCGCGAGGTGGCGGTATTTTGGAAACGATCTGTTCCAGGATATCGTGAATGCCGATCCCTTCCTTGGCGCTGGCCCCCACGGCGTCCCGAGTGTCGAGGCCAATTATTTCCTCAATTTCTTCCTTTACCTTCTCCGGGTCCGCGCTGGGAAGGTCGATCTTGTTGAGTACGGGGAAGACTTCAAGGTTCTGGTCGATGGCCAGATAAACATTGGCCAGAGTCTGTGCTTCGACACCCTGAGAGGCGTCAACAACCAGCAAGGCCCCTTCACAGGCGGAGAGAGAGCGGCTAACTTCGTAAGTGAAGTCGACATGACCGGGCGTGTCTATCAAGTTGAGAATGTAGTCTTTCCCATCATCGGCCTTATATTTCAGACGTACCGCCTGAGCCTTTATGGTGATTCCACGTTCCTTTTCCAGATCCATTTTGTCCAGAAACTGAGCCGTCTTTTCCCGAGCACTGAGAGTGCCCGTCTCTTCGAGCAGGCGATCGGCGAGGGTTGACTTGCCATGGTCGATATGGGCGATTATGGAGAAATTTCGAATCAGGTCTTTGTTCATACGGGTCCAGGGATGTCCTTTGATTGTCTTTTTCGCAAACACGTAAAATATAGAATATTTCTATGTTTGTAAAGGACAAAACCCCCAAGGCGGCCTCCTGTCTGAACAGGGTTCCGGCTTATGGAGGTTCGGATTTTTCCTTGATTTATCCAAGGGGTCAACGCTAAGATTAATTCCTTGCAGACCACGGCAAATGCTGAAATTTCTTTCAATAGGCGCGACAAAAAGGAGTTTTTTGTGGATACAGTCAACTCTCTTCTCGACTACAGTTGCCGAAAATATTTCAAAAATGTCGCCCTGCGTCACAAGGTGGCTGGAACCTGGCAGGAAACAACCCATGCCCAGTTCCTGGATTTTGGTAACCAGGTAGCTTCAGGTTTGCAGAAAAGCGGCATGAAACCAGGTTTTCATGCCGCGCTACTGGCACCTTCATCCCCTCAGTGGGTCTGTTCTTACCTGGGAATCCTCAAGGCTGGCGGGGTCGCCGTTCCAGTAGACAAAGAACTGAAATCCTCCGAATTAAAGCACATCCTATCCGACTGTGAGGCGAAGCTGATCTTCACTTCCCAGACGTATCTTGACATGCTTCTCGACCTGAAACTGGATCTTCCCCACCTGGAGCAGATCGTCCTCATCGATGCCAGCGCTGACAAGTTCCTGCCCAACCGGGATGTCCTGGTAGCGGTGGACGCACTTGTGCAGGAATGGAGGAAACTGTCCGATGAGTTTAATCTTCCCAGTGACAAGAAGGCTGCGCTTGAGGCGCTGGCCAACCGTGCCCACCAGGCGCTGACCAACATTCCTGCTGAAGAGAATAAACCCTCATCAAAAATTGATATTTTTTCGCCACTGAGCCATATCAAGCAGCACCTTCTCAAAAAAGGGAAACTGCTCACCTTTGATGAACTGCTTGTGGACGCACCTCCCGAGCCCTCGCCTCGCCAGGCTGAAGATACCGCCGTCATTCTGTATACGTCCGGTACGACCGGGCGCTCCAAGGGGGCAATGCTCAGTCATGGCAACATGGTGTCGAATATCCTTTCTCTGCAGACTGCTTTTGCCCTTGACAGCTCCATCCACACGCTCTCTTTTTTACCGATCAATCATGTTTTCGAACAAGTTTGTGGTGTGCTGTTGCCTCTCTCCGTTGGTGGTAAGATCTCCTTCGCGGAGTCCCTCAAAAAACTTGGTGAAAATCTCTCGGAGGTCAAACCCACCTTTTTCCTTGGGGTTCCCGCCGTCTATCGCCTTTTCTATGACCGCATCATCAAGATGGTCGAAGGCAACCCACTCTCAAAAACACTCTTCAGCCTGCCTTTAACCCGAAATGTCGTCGCCAGCAAAGTACGAGCGCGCCTCGGTGGCAACACCATTTTCGTCAGTGGAGGAGCCGCTCTCGATCCGACCATTGCACAGGGATTCAAAAACCTGGGGATTCAAATCTACCAGGGCTATGGCATAACCGAAACGTCTCCCGTCATTTCTCTTGAATCGCCGGGAAAAACACAAATCGGAACGGTTGGGCTACCATTGCAGGGAGTTGATGTGAAAATTCATCAGCCCAATGATGAAGGGGTGGGAGAAATTGTCGTTCGGGGGCCCAACGTAATGAAGGGCTACTTCAAGAACCCATCGGCCACTGACGAGGTTTTACAGGATGGCTGGTATGCAACCGGCGATCTTGGCAGGATTGACGAGAACGGGTATTTGAGCATCTGTGGCCGTGTCAAAAATCTGATTGTCACCCCCAACGGGAAAAACGTCTATCCCGAGGAGGTGGAAAACGAACTTCTGCAAAGTCCCTACATCGCCGAAGTCATGGTCTACGGACACAAGGTAGATGCCAACGCCGAAGAGATTCATGCCAGCATCTTTCCCGATCAGGAGGCGGTGGATAATTATGCCCGCGAAAAAGGCATATCTCCCATGAGTACAGAGCAGGTTGAAAAACTGATTCGGACAGAGGTTCTCGAGTCAGGCAAACGCCTGGCCGATTACAAGAGGGTGAAAAAGTTTACCTTGCGCGAAGACGAGTTCCCCAAGACGACAACACGTAAAATCAAACGCTTCGCAGTGGAAGCTCAAATAGCGGCTACAGAATAATCCGATTTTGATGAACTCATAAACTCATAGAGTCAAACGGCCCGCCAGAAATATCTGACGGGCCGTTTTTTTTTGAACCAACGGTTTTCAGGAACCTCTCATCTAGGGCGCGGCGGCAAGCGATCTTCCCTCTTCCGTGGTTTCGAGCAGAGCCTCCATGTGAAGATGCCTGTCCTTCTGAGGAAGTTCGGCTATTGAGCGGCTCAATGCGTAGAATTTTCGCAAATCACCTCCACTTTGACGCAACAGAGTTTCAAAGGCTGGCACATAGCGCCGATAGGTATCGATAGAAACAAAACGGGCATTGTTGAGGTCTTTTTCGAACCAGCGGTCGTATCCCGGGTAGTCACCCCAGGAACGTTTTAGCTCGCCATAGCGGTGACGCAGGGTTTCAAGTAACTCCTTTTTGCGTTGTCGCTTGGCTTCATCGGAAAGATCAGCGGCATAGAGGCCAACAAGCTCCTGCCGAGTCTGCCCAATTAGAGCCATAAAGTCTTCTTCACGCCGTAACCTGTGCCAGTGGAGTGTTTTCTCCTCTTCGGTGGCATATTTTTCCAGCCAGCGCAGCACCCCTTCCCTTTCCACGGTTTTGGCAAAAGCTTCATTGAACGCGCTATCTCCTTTGACATAAAGGAGCTGATGGGAAAGTTCATGAAAAATGAGAGCCGCCAAGTCGGGAGTGGGATCGTTGGAAAAGGTGTTAAGGAGCGGGTCGTCAAACCAGTTCAAGGTTGAATAGGCTGCCACACCATAGAGGTAAACGTCCTTGCCCTGCCCTTTGAGTTTCCTAGCGTAATGGTCGGCTTTTTCAATGGAGTAATAGCCTCGATAGGAAACGCAGCCGGCAAAAGGAAAGCACCATTGCACGGGAATCAGCGAGAACTCCGGCGCCGCGACAATATTCCAGACCGCATAGGGGCGCTCAAGATCGGCGTAGGAGCGGTAACTGCCGTTCTCCGGAAGAAAGAGTTCATTGCTGGCAAAATCTCGAATGCGCTGACTGACCTCTAGCTGTTTTTTTAATTGGGGGGAACAATCAGGGTCTTTAAGCACTTTTTCGACCGGTTGGCGTTTAGATAGAAGTTGCAGGTGACCCTTGACGCAATGAACCATGTAGGGGATTTCCGTGCACGAAGTAAGCAGCATGACAATCACGGCGGCAAAAGGAAAAAGGATAAGGAAGGAACGCTTTTCCATGGTTTACAATGCCAGTGCCCTGGCCAGGGTGCAGGTCAGCACAGAACCGGCCTCAGCCAGGGTTTGTCCAAAAGACAAAACGCCGTCTTCATGCCCCCCCATGACGATGATGCCGCCTGAACGGACAGTGGCATCCTGATAAAGTCGGGCCACCTCTCCCGCCATGGCTGGCGTGCCATATTCTGCCGCTTCGTCAGTCGCAGGCAGATTCAGGCGGTACCGGTTTTCCCAGATGTCCGGCGAATGGCCGTGAATAACACAGTGAAGTCCCGCGTCCAGCTCGTACAGCATGGCGTGCGTCAAAGCTTCCGAGGAGGGTTTAACCGGGCCCTTTGCTACAACGTGATTTTTTTTGCAATCGTACTCAATAACCCGGGTGTAGTGGTTTCCATCGAGATGTGGCAGATGGCCCGTCTGGGTCCCGCTGATGAGAAAAGAGCGGTGTTGCGCCGGGGCGTCATAGGGTGGCAGGCGTAGACTGATATTGCCAAAACCATAACCGCCGTAGCGTTCAGGTTGCTGCCCGATCAACTGCAACTGGTAGAAAATACGCCTCCAGGCGTTGATTTTACCGATGAACTCCCTGTCGACAGAAGCTCCCGGCTCAAAGGCCAGGTCGAATTTAATGACTCCTTCATTCTGCATGGAGACCTCTTAAATGAAAGCAGGAAAGAAGTTGAAACACGATTTTTCTTCTCAAGATCTTGATAGGTCTATATAATCCGCTCTTCACGTTATTTACTTACATCAAAACCAACAAGGATAGGCAGGATGGAAAGTTTAAAAGGAAAACAAGTTCGTTATTTACGTTCCCTGGGGCATCACCTCAACCCCGTTGTCATGGTCGGCAGAAGTGAGATCAGCGACACCTTGCTCACATCGATCGACCAGGCTCTGAACAGTCATGAACTGATCAAGATCAAAATCCAGGAAGGTTGCGATCTTCCACGCCAGGAAGTCGCCGATATCCTGGCCAATCGCTGCGGAGCGGCCGTCGTCCAGATTCTGGGAAAAACCATTCTTCTCTATCGCCGCAGCGAGGATGCGAAGATCAATCTCCCCTGACCTGCTTCACACCCTTTCGTAGGGTTCGTACAGGCGCTTGTATTCATCGAGAGCCGAACGGTCCGTCATCCCCGCGATATAGTCGCAGATCACCCTCTCCTTACCATGTTCATCGAAACGCTGCTGCAACTTTTGGGGCAGCAGCGTAGGATTATCCTGGTAGCTGCTAAAAAGCAGTGACACAAAACGCTCTGCTTTAATACGCATGCGTTCGACCTTGTAATGCCGGTACAACTGGCGGTACAGGAAAGATTTGAGCTGTTTGTTCTTTCGAGCTGTTTCCGCACTGAGCCTGACCAGATAATCCGGATGAGAACGTACCGCCTCCAGGCTGCCGATATGATTGTGCCTGATATTTTCATTGGTTGTCTGCACCAGATCATCGATGAGATATCCAATCAGGTGACTGATCGTCTGGTAAGCAAGACGTTCTCCTCGAAGACTGGGGTACTTACGGGAAACCAGAGCGGACATGTCCTGCCAGATCTCTAGGGAATCCAGCTCCTCAAGGGTGATGTAGCCGGCCTTGAGGCCGTCGTCGATATCGTGATTATTGTAGGCGATTTCATCGGCCAGATCGATAATCTGAGCCTCGAGAGTCGGTCGTTTGTCAGGTTCGTAATCGTCATCCTCTGGGTGTCCGGGGTGATCGTACTGGGACGAGTGCTTGATGATGCCCTCGCGGGTTTCCCACGCCAGATTCAAGCCGTCAAATCCGGGGTATCTTTCTTCCAACAGTTCGACAATGCGCAGGGACTGCCTGTTGTGTTCGAAACCACCATGGTCAGCCATCAACCGGTTTAACACCACTTCTCCCGTATGCCCGAAAGGAGTATGACCAAGGTCATGGGCGAGAGCCAGTGCCTCCAC
Source organism: Desulfuromonas sp. AOP6 (assembly GCF_009731355.2). Lineage (GTDB taxonomy): Bacteria > Desulfobacterota > Desulfuromonadia > Desulfuromonadales > SZUA-540 > SZUA-540. Next base: position 1,652,956 of record NZ_AP022810.1, on the reverse strand, counting down.
CAGATCTTCGTTCAGGTTCAGGCGGCGGGAGATGCCCCGGCCAATCTGGGCTACCTCTAGAGAATGGGTCAAACGGGTTCGGTAATAATCCCCTTCGTGGTTAACAAAAACCTGTGTCTTGTATTCAAGGCGACGAAAAGCGGCGCAGTGAATGATACGATCGCGGTCCCGCTCAAAAACAGGTCTGGAATCCTTGTAAGGCTCTTGGTATTTGCGACCACGGCTGGCCGTGCTTCGGGCTGCATAGGGAGCGAACAGGTTGTCATTATTCATAGGAAGACCCTTGGAATATTTCACAATACACTTCTGTTGACATTAAACCCTCCCGCGAGCAGGGTTGTCAAGGGATGGGAATCATTGGCCTTGACCTCGGTCCGGCCCCATGCTAGAAAATCGAACGGTGTTTTTGACCTCTTATGGAGAGGCTCCATTTGGAAAGGCGAATTTTTTAAGTGCGCGTAATAGGCGGAACAGCAAGAGGAAAAAAACTGGCCTCCTTCACGGGAGGAACCATCCGACCAACGCCAGACCGGGTTCGGGAAGCTGTTTTCAGTAGCCTGTTCAGCCGCCTTGGGTCCTGGCAGGGGAAGACGGTTCTTGACCTTTTTGCCGGTAGCGGCGCCATGGGAATTGAGGCGCTGAGCCGCGGCGCCGACAGGGCCATTTTTATTGATCAGGGAGCGCAGTCGGCGAAGGTGATTCAAGACAACCTTCAAGCCTGCGGATTCAAATCCCGCAGCCGCCTGATTCACCTGGATGTTTTCAAGGCCCTGGACATGCTCGCTGATTCAGCGCCTTTCGATGTGATTTTCCTTGATCCTCCCTATGGGCAAGACCTTGTCAATCGTACAATGGAGAGGCTGTCCGTATTGAACTGTTTATCTCCTCAGGGTATTATTTGCGCTGAGGGCGCCAAAACCGATGAAGTCTCGGAACATTTCGGCTCTTTATCCAAGGTTCAGGAACGAACCTATGGCGCAACATCCATTTACTTTTTTGCTCATCTGCCTGAATAAGGTCCCATTGCCATGCCAAATCCCATTGCTATTTATCCCGGCTCCTTCGACCCGATCACCAATGGCCACCTTGATATTATCTCCCGTGGTCTACAGGTTTTCGACCGTCTCATTGTCGCCGTAGCCAGAAATTCGGAGAAAAACGCCCTTTTTACGATTAATGAGCGTGTCGACATGATCCGGAAGACAGTAGGTGATAATCCACGGCTGGAGATAGACACGTTCGAGGGGTTGCTGGTCGATTACGCGATCAACCGGGGAGCCAAAGTTATTCTGCGTGGACTGCGCGCCGTCTCCGACTTTGAGTATGAGTTTCAGATTGCCCAGATGAATCACACCGTTCAGAAAGAAGTCGAGACCCTATTTATGATGACTTCGGTTCCCTATGGCTATCTGAGTTCATCGATTGTAAAGGAAGTCGCCTCACTCAACGGACCGATCGACACCTTTGTGCCAGCAGCAGTCAAGCAGGCGCTTGAAGAAAAATTCAGCAAAAAGTAACGGGCGCGTACCCAGAAAGGGACGGAATGATCACAAAGGAAATGACCATCGAGCAAATACTGCGTGAATATCCTGAAACACTTGCGGTTTTCAAACGCTTCGGGCTGGACTGTCATACCTGTCAGATTGCTTCTCTAGAATCCGTCGAATCGGGTGCCGAAGTCCATCAAGTTGACACAGACACCCTGGTGAGAGAGCTGAACAGCGCTATCGGGAAATAACCCTCATCGTCCCTTATCTTCCAGTAGATCGACGACCCGTTCCAGGGCATCGACCACCAGCTTTTCAATTTTGGCCCCTTTTTCCGCCGAAGCTTTGCCCGGATCACCCCAGACCCCGCCAGGCCAGTATCGTTGCTTGTTCCGCACCAAAATGCCCGTGGGAAAGCTCGGATACTCACGTATGCCCTCCCCTTTAACCAGATGCGGATATGAGTGCAGCATGCGTGAAGTTTCTATTTCGCCGGCGTGGGAATCATCAGGTGTCTCGATGATCTCTCGCCCTTCTCCGGCTGCCAGCATGTACTCGGTAAGTACGGCTATTTCAAGATCGGCAAACCGTTCAAGCAACTCCTCCCCTGCATCGATAAGGGCCGAGGTGTGCGTTCCTCCGGCATGCCCCGTAAGCAGGATGAAATACCGCAGCCCCTGCCGGTATAGAGATGTGACGATGTCGATAGCAAGGGCTTTGAGCGTCGAGGTGCGGATGCTCACCGTGCCGGGGTGGTTGGCCGTTGAGCGGCAGACCCCATAGTGGACCGGAGGCGCGACAAAGAGCGCTCTTCTTTGCGCAAGACGACAACAGACATCATAAGCCTGTAACGTATCCGTGGACAGAGGCAAATGACTGCCATGCTCTTCTGTAGAACCAAAAGGAATCAAAACGGTCCGTGTTTTTTGGAGACCTTCGGCGAACTCATTCATTGTCATCTGTTCGAGTATCATGCGCGTCTTTCTTGGGCCGGAATCGGAAAACTACAGAACAGAGATAAAGCGGTGGGTTTGGGGAATAATGCGCACATCACTATGGATAAGAGCAGCACGGGCCTGCATGTCGAGCAACGTCCGACCCGTCAGAGAAATTCGTTCCTCTTCCGTCCGTGGCTGCAGGATCAAAGGCAGAGCCGGCGCGCATTCCTCTACAAGACGGGCGGCCTGCATGATCTCCTCCATAGGGGTCTCCTCCCCAACGACGGCCTTCACCTGACCTTTGTGATGGGCCATCAGCCCGAGGAAATCGCCATGGAGATCCCACGGGGTTTCAGCGCCCGTCATGGAAGCCAGCTTGATATCCATAGAGACCCATTCAATAAAGGGGAGCAGTGGTTGCAGACTGGCGGGCAAGGTGCCATTCGTTTCAAGAAAAAGCGGACAGATGTCACGCAGAACCGGCAGCCATTCCCTGAGTACATCGCTGTGCAGCAAAGGCTCGCCCCCCGTGAGGCTGATAGAGTGGTGAACGCCGGGCAACAGCTGGACCCAATGCGACAGAATACCGGCTAGAACTTCCAGGGAAACGGGGTTGGGAAGATTACGGAATATCCCGGAGCCAGGCGCCTCTTCCCCTCGACAGGATTCAGGAGAAGAAAAATCCGTGTCGCAATAGGCGCAATTGAGATTGCAGCCAGGAAAGCGAACGAAAATCTGGCGTTTGCCGACGAGAATGCCCTCGCCCTGAATCGAGCTGAACAGTTCAACCAGCGGGGTTTCAGTCCTTGGAATATGTAGCACAGGCATTGTCGGATTCCCAGACGGTGACCTTGTCAACCTGGACATTGTTGCTGTTCAAAACCTTGCCTAACTCTTCGAACAGGAAGCAGGAGATATTTTCCGAAGAAGGGCTCAGATTAATAAACGGGGCCAATTCGTTGAGATATTTGTGGTCGAGGGTTCCCAATACCTTTTTGGTTTCCTTTTTCAGGATTTTGAAATCGATTCCCAGTCCGGCCTTATCCAATTCTTTGGCCGCGACAGTCACCTCAACCTTCCAGTTGTGTCCGTGCAGATTTTCGCAATCCCCCTGATAATGCATAAGATTATGGGCGGCGGAAAAATGAGTGAAAATGGTCAGGCGATACATAAATACTCCCTTATGAATCAGTTGTTATCGTTCGGAAATTCAAGCAGATTGTCCGGCTCCATAAGTTTCTGGCCGGGCACCTTGTACTCTTCCTGGGCCCATCGGCCAAGGTCGACCAGTTGGCACTTCTGTGAGCAGAAAGGTCTGAAAGGATTATCCTGCCACGGGGTCTCCTGCCGGCAACGCGGGCATCGAATTGTTCGGCGATCCGTCATGCGTGGGTTCTCCATCCGGTGTGTATAAAGTTGCATTAGGTGGAATGTAGCACAGAGGGGAAAATGCCTCAACGGTACTAGTGAAAATAGAAAAAAGCCCTGGATGCCAGCGCAGCCAGGGCCTCTTGGTTTTTAATGGAGCGGGAAACGGGATTCGAACCCGCGACCTTCAGCTTGGGAAGCTGACACTCTACCACTGAGTTATTCCCGCATAGGTGTGGCATTCTATGAATGATCCGCTGGTTTGTCAATAATTTTTTCCACATATAATTTCAGGTAGTTATGCGCATCATGAACGTTTCGAACCCGCCCTTCTATCTCTTCAATTCGTAAGGAGGCCAAAGCCTCTCCCACAAGGACTCCCTGGGCAAGACCAAGGCTGGAACCATCCACCAGGTCGGGTACTCGTCCGTTGCGCGCATGGATTTGGTAAGCGGCCATGACGGCACGAACTTTACGGGGAAACTCCTCTGAGGGTTCTCGTATGGAGGCGAGGTACAGAAGACTCAGGAGAGGATCCGGCCCAAGTTGATCAACCCAGAGAGCGAGACCTCTTTCCGTTGTTTCCATGAGTAACAGTTTATTTCCATCTTCAGGCTTCAGGGCGACCAGATTCATCAGGAGAGATTCAACCCGTCGGCTAAATTTCAATTTTCGCGGCAAATCGCTATGTCTTGCCAACAGGCCGCTGCCAGAAAGAAAAGCCGCCAGACGGAGGATAGCTATCGTGGGAAAACCATCAAACCATGACTCAGCTGGGACGACCCCGTTATGCTTTAATCGATCCAGATGCTGGGACACCATCTGGACCTGCTGAATTCCGGCGGCAATCGCTTGAGGACCGTCCGGTTCTCCAAACAGGGCTTGGAAAAGGCCAAGATGCTTCATCAGGGGAAGGGAACGGGTGCCGTCGTCGGCCGTGAATATTTGAGCAAGTTCACTGCCTATCCTTTCAGGGGCAACTCGAGATAATGCAGAGACAGAGTCTTTCATCAGTGTGAGGGTGTCAGGTTCAATATCTAAATTCAAAACGCGGGCAAGCCGCACTCCCCTCAAAACGCGCAAGGGATCATCCTCAAACACCCTGTGGCAGCAAGCTCGCAAGACGGAGCGTTCCAAGTCCACCTGCCCCCCGAGAGGATCAATGATGTGAGGTGACCGGTCAAAACCGGCAAGGTCGAGGGCGATAGCGTTGATGGTGAAATCTCTAAGAGACAAATCTTCATTCAGAGAGGAAGCCCTTAATGGCGCAAAGTCATAGGTATAGGTGAATCCCTCTTTTTTAAGGATTACCCGGCTCTGGTGTCTTTGCGTATCGAGGGAAAACCAGTGGCCACCGATGGTTGTCGCGAAGGCTCGCGCCAGGTCGGTTGGATCGAAAGAGGTAACAAAGTCAAAATCGGTGCTGGGTCGACCCAGGAGGAAGTCACGTAAAGCGCCTCCCACCAGATGGCAGGACTGCCCGGGTTTAAGATGAGTTAAGAGATGAGGCAGGATGAGAACTTTATGGAGCAGTCGCCTGAGTTCCGTCATGGCAGCTAAAAGGGCCCGCCGAAGCGGGCCCTCCCTGATAGAAAAGCCTTGGGCTGATCAGGCCAGGTCGAGAACTGCCTGATGGATGAGGTCGAAGAGTTCCTGAATATTTTCTTCGGCGATACAGGAGAAGGCGATACGCAGGTCTGTTTTACCAATGGAGATCGCCCCTACCCCGTATTTATCAAGAAGATGCACGCGCAGCTTTTCGGCATCGACCGTTTTGAGCTTCAGGCACATGAAGTAACCGGAGTTGAATGGGTAGTACTCCCATTCCTTGTCGTATTTGCCGCTGTCGAGCACTTCCTTGGTTTTGAGTGCGCGCCCTTTCATGATCTGAAACTTCTCTTCCTTCTGAGCCAGAAATTGTGGTGAGCGAAGGGCCTCAATGACGAAAGTCTGGGAAGGATGGGGGCAGTTGGATATCTTGGCGCGGATGATACCCATGGTTTTCTTTTCCAGGGCAGTGATGACCTGGGGATTGTCGTAGCTGTTGCCATCGGCAAAGGTGACGAAACCAGTGCGGAAACCCCACACAAATTCTTCCTTGGTGGCCCCGTCAAGCTTGATGGCCAGTATGCGGGGATGCAGGTTGGCCAGTTTTCCGAAAAGGGACTCTTTAATGGAATCTTCATAGAAGAGACCGAAATAAGCGTCATCGGTGACGACCACGATGTTACAGCCTTCTTCGGCCACCTCTTTAATGGCGGCGACAATAGCGTCCCCTTCGGCAACTGTCGGGGTGTAGCCGCTGGGGTTATTGGGGAAGTTCAGAATAACGACAGCCTTCCCTTTTTCGGCAGCGCTGTTTTTGAGTACGGCCTTGAAGGCATCGACATCATAGCCACCGGCTGTGGTGAAGGTCGGGAATTTTTTGACAATACCGCCGTTGCAGGTTCCAAAGGTCAGATTGTAGTTGCCCCAAAGCATGTCAGGCAGCACCAGGTGGTCACCGGCGCCGACAAACATGTCCCCGACAATGGAAAGACCGTGCGTCAGGGCATTGGTAACGATGGGGTTGCTGATATGTTTGCCGGCCATGCTCGGGTTTTCGCGCAGCATCTTTTCTTTCCAGAGCGCGCGAAGTTCCGGTTTGCCGGCGGGCGGTGCATAGGGATAGATATCCTTGGGGTCGAAGGCCGACAGCTTGTCCTGGATGCATTGCAGGAACATGGGACCACCCTTTTCGGTGGCAATCCCGATGGTGGCGTTATATTTATGGGCCTTGTCCTTGGCTTCTGCGGATTGGGTCAGAATACCTTTGGGGAAGAAAAGGTTTTTCCCCAAATCGGAAAGCATTTCCAGAACATGGGGATTGTGTTGGGCAAGCAGGTCGTTCAGTTCAGCAGCCAATGGATTCATGATGTCCTCCGCAAAGGGTGAAGAATGTTCGCCGGATCCGGCGCCAGTAAGAACAGCCTGTTATTTAAGCAACTTAATCATACGTTTGTCAATGATATTTCCTGACACCCATTTTTCAATCCAAGGGCGCGAACACCTATCAGCCATTGAAGAATGGGTGTCACCGTGCTAGCTTTTACGGAATAATCCGTCAAGGGGAACCTATGCTCTTCGTCAACATCATTCTTCCTGTCTTTATTTTGATTTTCTGCGGCTACATGGCCGAGAAAAAGATCGGTCTCGATTTTAGAACGCTGACCGACTGTTCTCTTTATATTTTTTCACCAGCCCTCGTCTTCTCTTCGCTCATTCGCCAGAATCTGCAACTGACGTTGACTCTCGATATTTTTTTCTTCATGGTTCTCTATACCCTGGCCCTCTATCTGTTAGTGCGGTTTGTCGCGGCGGCAACCTCGATGCCTCAGGAAAAGAGCGGCGCTCTCGTTTTGACGACTGTCGTCATGAACGTAGGTAATTTTGGGCTTCCTCTTGCTTATTTTGCTTTTGGAGAACAGGGACTCAATGTTTCCGTACTGACTTTCGTCCTGTTCAATATCCCTTTGTCCACTCTGGCCATTGTGGTCGCCCAGGGTGGAAAAGTTCCTCTCGGAAAAGCCCTGGTCAACACTTTCAAAATTCCCATCTTTCATGCGGTGGCCCTGGCCTTTCTTTTTAAGGCAGTGGACCTTTCCGTCCCCTTTTTCCTGCTGCGCGCCATCGAACTTCTGGGTGATGCGGCCATCCCTCTGATGCTCCTGCTTTTGGGGATGCAGCTGGCCAGAACCAAATTGGAAGCCCAGTGGAGTTTTTTGTCTCTGGCCACCCTTATCCGCCTGGGAATAGCACCTCTGGTTGCTTGGGCAATCGCGACCCTGCTCGACATGTCCGGGACAACCAGAAATGTCATCATTCTTCAGACCAGCACGCCCTCAGCCATTCTGCCTTTGCTGTACTCTCTCCGCTTCGGCATGCGGCCCGACTTGGTCGCAGGCACCATCTTGGTCACGACCCTGCTAAGCGCCGCGACTCTGACTACTATTCTTTATTTGTTGCAGGGATAGGACTACAGATGATCTTAAGGAATCAACGAATGACACGTGTGGCGAGGGTTAAAGCCTGAAAAGGAATTTTAAGGCCAAGTTCTCGGGCTACGTTCAGATTAATAACCAGGGCGACCTTACGTGGAGTGCGGACAGGTAGTTCGCCCGGTTTTTTACCTGACAGTATTTCAGAAACATAGCCGGCGATCCCGTTACCCTGCTCAAAAGGATCGGCCTCAAGGGTCATCAGGGCGCCCATATCACAAAAGCCGTGGATCTGGGAAATAACTGGTATTCCGTTCTTTTGGGAAAAGTCCATGATTTTTGCGGCGGACATTTCCAAAACAGCGCTTTCCGCTACAAAAAGAGAATCGATGTGGGGAGACAGGGTCTGAAGCTCTTTCCAGAGATCACCAGGTCCATTGACTTCCGCCGGCAATACCGTAATCCCCTTTTTCTCGGCAATCTCCACCAGTTTATTTTTCTGGTAGATCGACGCCTGATCTTCAGGGGAAAAAAGAACGCCGATTTTACGCACATCCTTGGATAAATAATAGGCGTGCAACAGGGTCTCAAGGGGCGTTTGTCCTGCCATTCCCGTAAGATTCCCTCCCGGCCTGCCAATATCGGCAATAATCCCCAGAGCGACGGGATCATATACCTCTGCAAAAACAATCGGTATATTTCTTCCCTCACTTTTACCGGCCAGTGTCGCAGGCGCACCATAAGTAACAATAACGTCGGCCCCGATGCCGACGGCTTTGCGGATACTGTTTATCCAGGACATGACATCCGGATTGGGCCGCTGTACATAGACTGTCACCTTGCCTCTATCCTGCGTCAGTTCTTCCAACTTGTGGATAAAAGCCTCGTGGGCAAGCTGGTATCTGGGAAGGTCGCCGGTAATCACCACGGCCACCAGGGCGTCTTTTTTACACCAACCGACAACGGGTATGAGGATCAGCAGGCAGGCTGCCACCAAAGGAATCAAAATACGAGGATGTCGAAAAAAACGGATCAAAGGGACACCATTACACATCATCTAAAGGAAAGCGCCTACCAGGCCCTCGACAGAGAAAGCAGATAACTCTGGACTATGCCATCAAGAACCGCACCTTCCAGGTCTTCATAGCGATCAAAGGTGTAACGGGCGGAACATTTCCACTCATCCTTGAATTTCCAGTCAACACCCACCTTGTACGCCGTCTGAAAAATATGCAATTCGCTCAGTTGCCGGAGGGTGGACGAGTCGACCCCCGTGGTGCCGATACCATAATAATCGAGAGGCTGATAGGCAAAACTGGGATCAAAACGACTGGCGGAACGGGTCAGGCGGGCTTCGCCCTGTAGGGAAACCTGTTCGTTTATATGCCAGGCAGAGGATAGCTCCGCGGTGTGGACGGTCTGCTCGAACTCGGCATTTTCATCCAGAATGACATAGTCGGAATAATGATCATTTCCGAAAAGCAGTCCCTGTTCCGTACGACTATGCAGATATCCATAACGGATATTGACCTGTAAACCCTTTCTGGGGACAACCCAGAAACCGGCGGTCGCATTTTCTGAGGCAAGCTGCCGAGATATCTGATACCTGTTGAGGGTTGTCGAATCGTGAAAAAGGGTTCGTTCAATGCGATTGTTCTCCTCCCGAATGACAAGAACGTTGGCTGTCATGCCCGCTCGGTCGGTCAAGGTCAAGGTGGTGCCAGCGAAGCCATGGTGACCATTTTTCAAGGACGTGCCGTAAGAAGGGTCATCCGAAGTGAGAAATTTATAAGAAAGATTGAGTCTGAATTTTGGTGTACCCAGTGGACGGGCGATGAGGCTGACTTTATAGGAGGATTTATTCTCTTTTTCAGGCAGATGCCAAAAAGGATCGTTGTATTCGTCAAGCATTGGCCCGGTCGTGGTGCGTTCAACTTCTTCCCGTTCCAAATCGCCCTGAATCGTCAATCGGTAATTGGGTCGATAGGAAAGCCGTGATCCGTAGTGGGCGCGCTTGACATCCATGCTGTCTCGAACGGGGATGGAAGCGTCTGGCAGCCCACTTACCGTGATGAAGTCCGAATTCTGCGTGTCCATATCGAGCATTCGATAACGCAGTGTGAGGGTCCACTTGCTGGAAGGGGTCAGTGTAAAGTCTCCCGCCGCCTTCCAATAGTCACTTTTGGACTTAACGAAATCCACATCACTTACCTTGGACCCACTTTCCATTTCGCCCACGCTGACCATACCACCAGCCGTCAGGCCGCCAGAAAGAGAGGTATGAAGGCTGAGGGAATGGGCGATGTGGCGCGACTCAGGGACCGCATCGTGCTCGTATTCGCCCGCATGACGATAGAGAGTGTCCGGATCTGTGTGAGTGTCGATAAGCTCCCCGAAGGGGTCCGAAAGAGCACGGCTTTTATTGCGCAACTCACGATAAAAACCGGAATAGCTGACGTCGACCCGCCCCAGATGTGCATCCAGACCTCCTCTGATTTCTTCGGTGATCTGGTTTACCCTTTCAGTTTTTGACTGCAGGTGGCAGGAATTGCAATCCGCGCTTTGCGCACTGCCTTCATCCACAAAACATCCCTGCCGGGTTCCCTGACGCTGCAACCGCCAGTAGGCGAGATTGAAGTGAGCCGGGAATTCAGGGAGCCTGGCCCGCAAACTCACTTCATCCCTTTTGACCTCTATCGCGTACACTTCTCCGGGGTTATGGTCGGTGAATTTGACCAGGGGTTCTACCTGCAGAGGAAGGAGCGCATCATCAATACCAGGAAAGTGCTCAAGCTGATGATTGAAGGTCGCGCTGGTCGCGTGGAGACGGAACAGACCCCGATAATCAAAATCCACTTCGGCGTTGTAGTCCGTTTGGTCAAAGTAGTCTGCTTCAAAACGGAACCGTTGGGTCGCTTTGAGGTCCTTCAAGACGATTCCGGCGACCGTGCCTGATTCGAGGAAACTGTATTCTCCTGCTCGTTGTGTGTTTTTCTGTGAGTCCACCACGCGATACCCCAAGGAAAACGCACTCTCCAGAATCCGTGGATCCGGGTCCTGGCAATCCATTTCAGAAAAGACCGGAGAAAGCGTCCCCGCGGCCACAAGAGCAACAATCTGCAATAGAAAATGGATTCTCGTTTTATTCACTGAAATTTCCTCCTGCCATCACTCTTGGCGATCAGCGGGCAATGAACGTACCCCTGCCTTTGGACGATGGAATATCCGTTCCGTGAATGGACGAGTGGCAGCTGGTGCAGCGTGAGTAAAAGGCCCCTTTCAACGTGTCACTGGCCAAAGCAGGATGCGAATAGTCCTGATGGCCGGCATGACATTGAAGGCAGAGAAAGGGTTCAGACGTTCTCAGCAGGCTGTTGTTGGCCGAACCATGGTGGGAGTGGCAGGTAAGACAATTATCGGACAGGTCGGCATGTTCATAGACAAAAGGGCCCTGCTTGTCCATATGGCAACGAGTGCACATTTCTTTGACGGTGAGTCCCTTGAGATCATGCTTTTGTGAGGAACCGTGAGGCTCGTGGCAGTCAATACAGGCCATTTTTTGTTCGCGCACGGGATGACGTGAAAACTGGGCAAACTCCATACGTGTATTGATGTGACAGGAATAACACATCTCATCCATCTCCTGCCGACGCACCTTCTGCTGTGGCCCCTGATGCAGCTTGTGGCAGTCAAAACAACTGACATCACTGCTGGCATGGCTGCTCCCATTCCAGAAATGGAGGTTGGGGGTTGACGCCGCCGAATGACATTTGAGGCAGATAAGAGACTGGGCTTGAGAAGGAAGCTCCTCCAACTGCAGAAGTGTTTTGAAATCGCATTTTTCATTTTGTTTGGCGTTCAAGATGGCCAGGCTGCCTGGTCCGTGGCAGGACTCGCAGTTGACCAGAGGCAGACCGGTTTCGGCAGAAATCTGCTCCCCATGAACAGACATTTGAAAATCACGGCGGATCTCGTCATGCTTATGGCATTGGGCGAGACAGTTGGCATCGCCAACATAATCCGCGTCAAGACGTCCGACGATCAGCTGCTCATATTCGCGAACGGGCAAAATGGGATGGTCGGCCCGCAGAGCAGGTAGATCGCTACAGGCGTACAAAAAACCAAGGGCTATCAGCAAAAAGATAATTCTGATCAAGGCATTCCCCCTTGAAAGAAACAAAAAAACTCACGGAAACTTTAACATTGGCCAAGCCTCTGTCATGCAAAAAGTATGAAATATTTCAATAGATTCATAAACTAACTGCGGGAAGGGCGAAAAAACTACAGTCTGCCATTGATTTATTGTCGTTAGAAAGAAGTAGAAGGGGAAATACTTTGTTAAGCGTCTGGAGAAATTACGCAAAAGCGCCGTTTCCAGCCAGGGAAACGGCGCTTTTTCACGCAGGTAATGGATGAAAAGGCTTAGAACAAGGTGCCGACGGCTGTTCCCAGTACAGAGATAGGGCCGCTATCCCCCATGGAGTCTACCGCCTTCTCCACTTTTTTAACGGCGGACTGGGTGTCGCGATAGAGGTCATCCTCATTCACAAGTTTACCAAGGGTTCCCTGCCCTTCGTTGATTTTGGCGGTAATGCTGCTGAGGTTGGCGAAAGTTTTTTCACCTTCAATGTAAAGGCTGTCCTCATTGACAAGCTTGCCCAGGGTCCCTTGACCATCGTTTATTTTGCGGGTGATACCTCGCAGTTCAGCCAGAGTATCCGAGGCCTCAGTGTAAAGAGCATCATCCGTGAACAGCTTGCCAAGGGTTCCCTCCCCCCCCCGCAGAGAGTCGGTCAGTACCCGAAGGTTCGCCATGGTCGCGGTGGTTTCTTCATAAAGGGCAGGATCGGACACAAGGCGCCCCAAAGTACCCTCACCGCTCTCGATGCGGCGAAGAAGCTGATTCAGACTGGCCACCGTAAACTGAAGATCTTCATAAAGGGCGGCATCGTTAACCAGTTTCCCGAGCATTCCTTCTCCCGCATCGATTTTAGCGACTATACTTTCGATACGTTGTGCGGACTCCACAATAGGAGCTTCACTCTTCTCCAGAATGTCCCCCAAGGTGCCGAAAACGCGCTCCTGGTTGCGATCGAAATTGGATATCAACTGGTCGATATTCGTTTTTTCGAGACTGGAAATTTCCGAGCCGTATGGTAGAGGTTCGGCATCAGCGGAACCGAAAGTAACCCCAAGAAATTGTCCGCCCAGTAGATTGGTCTGGCGGATCTCAGCGTAAGAATCGGATTTGACAATGTTTCCATCGAGGACGTAAAAATCAATGCGAACCTTGCTGTCCTCAATACCGATGGAGGTAACTTTGCCCACTTCGACGCCGGCGATACGAACGGGGTCTCCCAACTTGATGCCAACAGCAGAGGAGAAATAGGTGAAATACTCCCTCTGCTCAATAAATGGATTCCAGTCCTCAACCAGTTCGATAAAGACGCCAAGAGTAAAAAGGGCGATCAGGAAAAACCCCCCTACTTTTTTTTCAATGGAAAGGCCCATGTTACTTTTCTCCTTGAATGCCTTTAGTCGTCGTATAAATGAATTTACGGATATCGGGATTCTGGCTGGCTTTGATTTCTGTCGGTGTCCCAATTTCGACAATACCCTGGTCATTCATCATCGCGACGCGATCGGATAGATAAAGAGCAAAGTTCAGGTCATGACTGACGATGATCGTCGTCAAATTGACTTGTTTTTTAAGATTCATGATCACCCTGGCCAACTCGTCGGATGTCACCGGATCGAGTTCAGCAGTCGGCTCATCGTAAAGAATAAGGTCGGGGTTCATGGCCAGAGAACGGGCGATGGCCACGCGTTTTTTCATGCCCCCCGAAAGTTCTGAAGGCATGAGGCTTTCCTTGCCGCCCAAGCCGACAAGTCGGAGCTTTTCGCGGATAATCCTCCGGATGCGCGCTTCGACGCAAATCCTGTTCTCACGCAGCCACAAGCCGACATTCTCGCCGACGGTCAGAGAATTGAAGAGCGCGGATGTCTGAAAAACCATGCTGTACCGGTAAGGGGGTTTGTCCTGGCGGCTGTTATTGTCGAAAATATCCTGGCCGTCGATAAGGATCCGCCCACTGTCAGGTTTCAGTAGTTTAACGATATGTTTGAGAAGGACGCTTTTACCAGTTCCAGAGGGACCGATAATCGAAAAAGTCTCCCCCGGTTTAATCTCCAGATTAATATCTTTGAGAACGTGATTATCGTTAAAGGACTTGTTCAATCCTTCAATACGGATCCCGACACCATGGGAATCTTCGTAACTGCTGCGGCAATCGCATCCATCCGCAGTCTTTTTCTCACGGTCAGGAAACAGCCGAGCAAGAAATCCGTCCCGTTTTTTATTTTGTGTCTCTGTCATCACATGAATCCGCTTACATCATAAGTCGGGTAAGAAAATAGTTGGATATAAAGATCAGGAGAAAGGACATGACGACAGACTCTGTGGTCGATTGACCAATACCACGGGCTCCGCCGGTAGTTTTAAACCCGATGTAGCAGCCGACGTGAGCTATGATTCCACCAAAAACGGTCGCTTTGACCAACCCTTTCAGAATTTCCTTATAGTTCAGAGAACGGATCAAATTGTCATAATAGACATTGAAAGGAACATTGATCTCAGGGTTGATATCACTGACGATGCCGCCGCCAATAATACCAATAATCATGGAAAAAACGACCAGGGCCGGCACGGCAAAGAGGCAGCCGAGCAACCTGGGCATGGCCAGGTAACGAATCGGATCGATCTGCAGCGTTTTAAGCGCATCGATTTCTTCATACACTTTCATGGCCCCCACCTCCGCAGCCATGGCGGAACCGATGCGGCCGGCGACCAGCAGGCTGGTCATGACGGGGCCCAACTCCTTGACCAGGGAAAGACCCACGATAGCCCCGATTGCTTCCTGGGTGCCGTAAAGTGCCAGTTCGGCTCCAGTCTGTAAGGCCAGCACCATGCCAACGAACAGGCTCATCAGGGCAGCAATAGGGAAAGTGCCGATGCCGATGTCATAAAGCTGCCGGAAAATAGCCGGCAGGTTTCTGGGCGCTTCTTTAAAGTAGAAAACTGTTTTTAGAAAAAGCAGCAACATTTCCCCCGCCGTTTCGGCGAAGTTCAGAATGCGCCCACCTATTTTTTCAATCATCAACCGTTATCCTCAGCGACTTCAATCTCAGGATCGTCCCAGTGAATCCCCCAGGGGAGGTAAAAGAGGTTCAATGTCTTTCCTTGCGGACCGTTCCGGTATCGCACAAGCCCTTTAATAAAGCTGAAATCGGTCCCCTTAATTTCCTGGTTGCTATAAGAGAACAGAGGAAAAAGTTCCCAAGCCAGATCAGCGCCCCTTTTCTGACGCCAATAGAGGTTCCATAAAAAGCTCTCAGCTGAATCTGAGCCCTCCCACTGCCTCTGGTAAATCCACCACAAGGGCGCCCAGTTGCGGCGGATTCCATCTTGCTCAGGCAGGATGGGTTCAAGCAGGGACAGCGTATGAAAACGGGATACTCCGTCTATCCGTTCATAGGTAAATAAAGGCCACAAGGCGACTCTCTTCTTAGGAAGGGCTCCCTGTATGTATAGCTTTTCTTCCATGTTGGAGTATAGGAAAAAAAGAACCCTGGAACGGCGGCGCTCATAGCCTTCCGCTTGCCTTTCCTCGATTTTGTAAATGGGCCAGAGATACCAGCGTTTTTTTTCGTGACCTATGCGTTCGTTGGCGTAAAAAGGTAAAAAAGTTGTAGCTTCACGATAGGAACCGCGGGCAATCCGAAAGATCGGCCAGGGGAATTCCCACAGCTCATACTCCTTTTGACGATCTTCGATGTGGCGAAAAAAAGGCCAGAGGTAAATACGAGATGAATAATTGGGAGATTCATCCGAAAGATAAAACGGAAAGACCGTTCTCCGTTGCAAAGGATTGGCGGTATTAAGGTCAAGGTCGTAGCGGAAGAAAATGGGCCACAGGAACATCTTCTTGTCATAGACCCCTTTTTTTTGACTGCTGCCGTAAAGGGGCCATGCCTTGAATCCCTGCTCGTTTTCACCGCGAATACTGGCAAAAAAGGGCCAGAGTATATTGGTGATTGTTGTGTCTTTTTTCTCGGTAACCGAATACAGCGGAAAAAGCGTAAAGCGGATTTCGTCACGGCCGAAGAGATTGTAGATTTTCCCGCCAAAAGGGAAAAAAGCGAAATAACGTCCTCTTTCTTCATCTGTTCCCGAAAAGATAAAGGGAAAAAGCTGAAACTCTTCCTCCTCTTCTTCGTGGGCAGGAAAATCCCAGTTCAGCAAACGGAGCCCCTGAAAAAGGGACTGATCAGATGTTTTCTTTTTGGAAGCGACGGGATAGAGAAATTCACTGGAAACATAGTCGCCGGGGTCAAGCCACCGCCTGGAATAGAGTGGACGCAGTGCCAGTTCACGTTCTGGATCCATTCTGTCGACATTGATGATCGGACCCAAAATATTGAGACTGGAGTAGCCCTCTTTTTCAGAAACACGGTAATCCACCAGGGGCCACAGAGTAAAAACCCCTTCCATGGCCAGGGTGGTGGCAGGTTTCAACGAGAAAAGTAAGGCCAGGATGAGGATGAACCAGCCCGTGCGTATCAGTGAAATCATCTTTGTGAATTACCGGTAAAGGGGTCAGATTTTAAGGCGCTGATGTTCTTTGAGCATGCAACGATCCATGACCACAAGCAGTCCGCCTTCGGCTGCAAGTCGAGACGCCTCATCACTGACGACCCCCTCCTGCAGCCACAGTACTTTGGCGCCAGCCTTAACCGCTTCGCGGGCAACCTCGGGTGCGTCAGCGGGGTTGCGAAAGACATCGACGATATCGATGGGTTGTGGAATATCCTCAAGACGCCGATAGACTTTCTGCCCGAACAGCTTTTCATCCTTGGGATTGACAGGATAGACGGTATACCCGGCCTCAAGCAGATATTCGAAAACGTGGTTGCTGGGTCTGTCCGGATTGGATGAGGCGCCAACCATCGCAATGGTTTTATGGGTGGTGAGTATCTTCCTGATGTCGGCATCTTTTTGGGGCATATCTGATTTCTCCTTCGATTCGAATATCCCATCATGGCGCCCGCGGAAAAGTATTCCGCAGATCACAGCACAGACAACGGCGATAAAAAGGATATCTCCGGGCGAGAAGGAGAGCATATCACATTGTTCCTTTGGCGGTAAGGACTTCCATCTCTTCCCTGGCCGGAGCGAAATCAGGGTCAATCAGCAGGGCTTTTTGCAGAGCGACGACCGCGCCTCCGGCATCGCCTGTCTGACGGCGGCAGAGCGCGAGTAGAACATAAAATTGGGCGGACGGGAACTCCTGGGGAACAGGGGTTTGCTCCTCCAGATACTCCATGATCTCCAGGGCCTCGCGGAAAGAGCCCTGACCATAAGCCGCCATGGCGGCGCCAATCGCTTCGAGATGGCTGATCATGGGAGCCGCGGGCAGTCCCTCCTGTTCGAGTCGGGCCACCTTTTCCCTGAAAAGGGCTTGGGTCTTAACATCGTCAAGGGATGCGATCAGTTTAGACCAGCGACGGATAGCTCCGGGATAGTCTCCCATCAGATAATCGATTTGCCCCAGATAATTGAGCGTGGCAGGATCGCCTGACTTCAGGTTGTCCGCCTTCTGCAGGAAGGAGGCAGCGGATACCAGATGGCGGTAGCTGTTGCGCAGCTCACTAAAAGTAAGGGCCAGATCATAAAAAGCCGTCCCAATGGTCTGCAGCAGCGAAGCCTTGTCAGGTTCCAGTAAGGCAAAAATTTTCAGGTAGGTGATTTTCCTCTTAACGTAGTCCGCATCCACTTCCTTGTGGTCAAGCATGGCGATTTGAGAACCAAGATCAGCCAGAAAGTGTGGATAGGCATCCCGAAGAATTTCGGCATAGTGCACATTGTGAGGACAGTCGGGAAATTGGCGAAGATAGTCGTAAACCCCCTGGCCGATATCAACAACAGAAGGCACTTCACCATCCTCCTTCGGACGATGCAGGGGCAACGGGATAAGGGGCAGTGTAACGGGTTTCTGTTCAGGTCCTACGTGAACAACGGGGGCCTCCTGGGGAGTCCAAAGGACGTATACATGAGGAGCGAGTGATTCTTCAACATTTGATTTCGTAGACATGGTCGTCATCCTTAACAATAAACATGAACTAAAAAAGCCGGTCAACAAAGGTATCGATGCCGGCATCGATACCAACGGTTTTGTATATTTTAACGTCATCCCAGGGACGGTTGAGGATGCCATCGTGGATAGCCCAACTGCGCCCACGAATGGTTTTTTCCATGCCGGGCTGGCGAAATGGAGTGGAACCATCCAGCCGTTGATAGAGCTCTCCCCCTGGCCGAAATTCACGGTCAATCCACAACATCAGTTTTTTGCCGGTAAGGTAATCAAAGCCGTACCTTTCATAACGAACGGCATTATTGTAGGAAAGGGGTTCCGCCACAATCGTGTCGACACCCAGGGAGTCGACAAATCGCTCAAACTGCTGAAAAAAATCAGCAAAAAGAGATAGTCCCCTTCTTACCTGGTTCGGAGACAGTCCAGCTCTCATCGCCTTGATTTCTTCGGGGATATTTCGCCGCAATGTTCCAAAATAATTATCTCTACCCGTATCATCAACGTCGATGTTATACCGGGCAGCCTCAGGGTCATTGATAAAGCAGAATGACAGTTCGATCTGACGATAAGGCGTATCGGCAATCTCTACAAAAAAGACACAATCACGATCAGCAGGGTTTAGGCGAACTTCAATACGCAGCAAAGCCAAGCCGCGAGGACAAATAAAAGTGATTTTTCGGCGACCATCCTGCCCCTGGAAGGTCAGGGGGTCAATGCCGTATTTGGTAAAAAGGGGAGCGGGAACCAGGACACCATAGATAGCTTCCTTGCAAACGGCAGGCAGTTCATTGATTTCCCTGAGGGAAAAAAGGGGAAGACCATCAGGGTCGAGCAGATGCGCGGTGCCTAGACGTCCCATCACACCCCTCCTACAGTCCGAAAAGAGGAAAAAGCCGGCTCTCCAGAGTACGCAAAACCTTGCCCAGGGTCTGTTCGGCGCGGCTGAAATCGTCAGGCAGGGCAAGATGAGGCATATCTCGCAATCTTTCCCCTTTCATGCCCATGTCGCGAATGATTTTTCTGAATTCGGCAGGAAGATCATCTCCCACGGTTTTTCCAGTCATAATGGCCCAGGCCAGCGCCCATCCACGACACACATTGAATTTATCATACCCTCCTCCACCGATGGCCACCCACGGAATTCCAGTACCTAAAAAAGAACGAGCGGCAAGTTCAATGCTGCCGGTGGTCATTTCAAGGCGGGTAAGAGGATCGGTCCGCAGGCTGTCAACTCCCAGCTGGGTGACCAGCACATCCGGAGCATAGCAATCAAGAAGGGGTAAGACGATGCGACGGAAGGCCTGCTCGAAGATCAGGTCGTCCGAGTGCGCCCTGAAGGGGATATTGACAGAGTAGCCAAACCCTTTACCCTCTCCCATCTCCCAAGGGAAGCCCGTGTGAGGGAAAAAATCCTCGCCACTTTCGTGGAGGGAAATGGTTAAAACCCGGTCGGTATGATAGAAAGCTTCCTGCACACCGTCTCCATGGTGCGCATCGATATCGACGTAGGCAACGCGCAGTCCCTGACCAACCATATCATTAATGGCGATGACCGCGTCGTTGAGATAGCTGAAGCCTGAGGCTCGTGCGGCGTGAGCATGATGATAGCCGCCAGCCATGTTGAAAGCAACCCGGCAGCCATCGCGAACGACTTGACGGGCCGCTTCGACGGTTCCACCGCATCCCAGCCTGGCCCAATCGTAAAGCCCAGGGAAAACGGGATTTTCGACATCACCGAGGTTAAAAAAGAAATTGGCTCGGGGGGTTGTCTCCCTGCTGAATTCTTTGAGAGTCTTCAGATAATCGGCGCGATGAAAGCTCAAAAGCGCCTCTTCGTCAACCAGCGGCGCTTCGATAATCTTGATAGTATCGGAAGCTAAAAGACCCAACTGACGAATGAGTTCATAGGTAAGCTGATAACGCTGGACCTTGAAGGGGTGATCATCCCCGAAGGAGTAGTCGGCAAAACGACTGGAATAAACAAAAGCAAAATGATCACCCATGTGGCATTTCTCCCCACATCTTTTTACACGGTCGAAGCCGCAGGGTCAACGAGATTGAGCCAGCAGATGGAACAGGGAAAGCGCTTAAAAAGAGATGGGCAATGAAAGAAAAAGGGTGGAACTTTCGTTCCACCCTGATGCACCCCCTCAGGAGTGCGCTGACTGGTGATCCCTACGGGAATCGAACCCGTGTTACCGACGTGAAAGGCCGGTGTCCTAGACCGCTAGACGAAGGGACCGTTCTATGTAAAGCTTCCGCTTCAAGCCAATGGCTGGGGCGCAAGGATTCGAACCTTGGGATGCTGGAGTCAGAGTCCAGTGCCTTACCGCTTGGCGACGCCCCAAGACAGGAGCCGTTTTTTAACAAAGAATCAAAACCGAGTCAACAGTATTTTTACTCTCGAAACGAATTTTTGACTCCTCCCCCTGCCTCAAGAGCGATCGTTGACCGCACTCTGGCGATTTTCAATGGTTTTCACCTCAGCGTTTGCATAGGTGAAGGTCTGCCCGAGATAGTTCTTCAAGACCACTTCATCACCGACGCTCTGCAGGTAGTCCGGCAAAATAGGGATTTTGCCCCCTCCGCCAGGAGCGTCTATGACATAGGCGGGCACTCCCATGCCAGAGGTGTGGCCTCTCAGGGAGCGCATGACCTCGATCCCCTCCTCCACCGTCGTCCTGAAATGATCCGTGCCCTGCACCATATCCGCCTGGTAGATATAGTAAGGCTTGACCCGGATGGTCAGCAATTTCTGCATGAGTCGCTTCATCACCGCCGGATCATCATTGACTCCGCGCAGCAGCACCGTCTGGTTCCCCATGGGGATGCCGGCATCGGCCAACCGCATGCAGGCTTTGCCGGATGTTTCGGTGATCTCATCCGGGTGGTTGAAATGGGTATTGATGAACAGCGGGTGATAACGCCGCAGCATACGCACCAGACCGATCGTGATGCGCTGAGGCAACACCACCGGCACCCGGGTGCCGATTCGAATGATTTCAACGCTGGGAATCGCGCGCAATTCCTTGAGAATCCACTCCAGTCGCTCGTCGGAAAGCAGCAGAGGATCCCCCCCGGAGAGAATAACATCGCGAACTTGAGGGTGCTGCCGGATATACTCCAGCCCTTGCTCAATGGTCTCGCGATTGATGACCATGTTTTCGCCACCCACCTTGCGTTTGCGTGTGCAAAAACGACAGTACATGGCACACTCGCTGGATACCAGGAACAGCACACGGTCAGGATAGCGGTGAACGAGGTTCGGTACCGGGCTCTGATTCTCCTCGTCAAGGGGGTCGCTGAAGCAGACGGAATCGCTCAGTTCTGCCGTATCAGGCACGGCCTGCCTCCAGATCGGATCGCCGACCTCCTTGATAAGGCTCAGGTAGTAAGCAGGGATGCGCATAGGGTAACGATCAGCCACCTTGTCGAGATCGGCAGGATCTACTCCGAAACGGCGCGTGACCTCAGCAGGGCGCGTCAAACTTGTCTGCAGTAATTTTTGCCAGATTTCCATCTACAGTCCCTCCACGACAGTTGTGAGGTTCTTGGTGTAGGTGAGGCGGTCATCCCCGGGACGATAAAAATCACGAATGCAGGCGGCCTGGATATATCCGGCGCGATCATAAAACCGGCGGGTTCGTTCGTAACTCCCCTGCGACGAGGTTTCCAGACAAATAAGGCGGCCTTGACGTTGCAGAATGTCATCTTCTGCCTGCTGCATCAGGCGCTGCCCTACCCCTTTGCCCTGATAAACTGGATCCGTGGCAATCCAGTAAATGTCGAAGGTACCCTCTGTCAGCGGCACGGGGCCATACAGAATGTATCCAGCCGGCTGTCCACCTTCTTCGGCGACAACGACGAGGTAATCCTGCTGGGAGGGGTCGTCGAGCACCGTGTGAAGCAATTCCATGGCGCATTCGACTTCAGCCGGGGTGAAGGCCTTCGTTTCCTCCAGAATCGCCTGGAGAGCGGGGAGATCAGAGCGTTTTAGTTTGCGCATGAAGACTCTCCTTGCGTTTATGGGCCATAAGCAGAATGCGTTCGATCAGTTTAGGGTAAGTCATCGTGGCAGCCCCTGCCGCCCGAGCCAGACCTGCTGTCGGCGAAATATCCGGGTTGGCGTTAACTTCGAGAATATAGGGCACCCCTTCACGCAGACGGATATCCACTCTGGCGTAATCACGGCATTCCAGAATTTTGAAAGCCCGCAAGGCGACATCCTTAATCAGAATCTCTTCGCGAGCCTTGACCGTCGCCGGGCAGACCGGTTCGGTCAACGCAAACTCTTCTGAATTTTCCTGCCATTTACCGTCATAGCTGACGATGGAATGTTTCAGCCCCTTCTTAAACTGAATTTCAGAGAGAGGTAGGACCTGATAGGGGCCGTTGCCTATGATCGCGGCATTGATCTCCCGACCCTCGATAAACTCTTCCACCAGCGCACCCTGACGGTAGGTCTGGTGAACATAGTCAATCCGACGCTTCAGCCGTCTTTCATCCTCCACGATGCTTTCATGGGTGATACCCAAAGAAGCGTCTTCGAACCGTGGCTTGACAATAAGAGGAAAATGCATATCCCTCACCCTTGGATGAGCTTCTCCCGGGCGAACCAGAACATACTTGGGCGTTGGAAGACCATGCCGCATGAGCAGATCTTTGGTTCTTACCTTATCTTGGACGAGTCCCAGACACAGCGGCCCGGCGCCGGTAAAGGTGAAGCCGAGCAGGTCGAGCAGGGCGGCGACATGCATTTCCTGCCGACTGTTCCCCCAGTATCCCTCACAAAGGTTGAAAACCAGTTCCGGCGTCACGGCGCGCAACTCCTCGATGAAGGCGGGAATGCTCTCGCCAAGAGGAACGACTTTCGCCGTGTACCCCAAGCGTTCCAAGGCCATGCGAACGGCGCCAGCTTCCAGTTCGGCCCCTTCCTCAGAAATTCGATCACCGTCCTCACCTTTGAACAGCTTCGGGGGCACACGGTTAAAGCAGACAGCGATTTTCATGATCCCCCTTTTCGGTACGCTGGAGGCGCTGGCAGGCGGCATCTACCACGCGAAGAATCATCTGCTCATAACTCAAGCCGGCAGCGCGAGCTGCCTTGGGAAAGCAGCTGTTCTGTTCCGGACGGGGCAGTATGCCGGGCAGAGGGTTGAGCTCGATGATGTGTGGCATGCCACGGGCGTCCAGGCGCACGTCCACACGACACCAATCACGACAACCCAGAGCGCGAAACGTTTTCTTACATAGCTCTTCTATGGATCGCTCCAAAAAAGGATCAAGCTTGGCCGGGCAGGTGAAGATTTCCAAAGGATTTTCCTCCTGGTCCCAGATCCATTTGGCTTCGAAAGAATAGATGGGATTGACCCCGGCAGGCAGAGTATGGAGGTTGATCTCCACAATAGGCAGAACCTGGATGTCATCGCCATTTCCAAGCATGGCGACCGTGAATTCACGACCTGGAAGAAACTCCTCGACCAGCGCAGGCTGACAATAGGTATTAAGAACCCACTCAACCTGACGAACAAGGGCTTTGCGATCGTGCACCAGAGCCTTGTCGGTAACGCCCTTGCTGGAGCCTTCCAACGTCGGCTTGACGATAAGGGGATAACGCAGTCGTGCGGGGATTTCGGCCAGAGAAGAGACCACCGCGAAACGTGGGGTAGCAATCCGATGGCAGGATAGGATTTCCTTCGTGCGACGCTTATCCAGACAGATGCCAAGGGTTACAGGGTCACTGCCCGTGTAGGGGATGCCCAGCATATCGAGCATGGCAGGAACCTGGGCCTCGCGACTGGCACCAAACAGACCCTCAGCCATATTGAAAACCAGGTCTGGTTTCAGCCGACGAAAGTGTGAAAAAGCGTCAAGGTCGGCCTCGACCAGCGAAACCTGATGTTTGCTGGCCAAGGCGGATTCGACGGCACGAATGGTATGGATGTCATCCCATTCGGCATAGATGTCTTCAGAGGGTAAAGAGGGAGGTTCAGAAGGAGGTTGGTCGTCAGCTACGACGGACTCCTCCCGCAGATTGAACGCGAGGACGATGTGCATATGTAACCCCTTTTAAAAGCCAGCAATGGTTAAGCTTCCCCATCAGGGGAACATCTGTTTCGTGGGACGGGAAAGCTTGGGGCTGGGGCTATAAAAAGGGGTTTCTTTTTTAGCTTGTTCGTCTTGCGCCGGCCCGCCTGAAACAGATCACTCTTGATTGCATATACGCCTCCGTTTTTTTTCTGTCAAACAAAATTTTTCAACCCCTTTAAAAATAATAAAACCAGGTTGTTACATGACTTTATTTCATCGTGAAACATCATCAAAATAGCCGAATCTGAAATAACTTGTTTCAGTCTTTGGAGACAGGATAAAAGCCCTGCCACAGACCGGAAAAAAAGTGGCGGCAATTAACGCCAAGAACCCGGTTGCGATAGCCCCCTTCCTGGACAACAACCGTCGGAATTCGCAGCTGGCCAATCAGCTGCCCGGCTTTAGAAAAATCATTGGCATGGAGAGTCCAGGTGCCGGTAGGGTCTCCTTTGGCGGTATCCAACCCGAGACAGACAATAAGAAAATCGGGTGCATAGAAGGCTATTCTCTTCAGCGCTCTTGTCAGGGTTTTGAGATATTTTTCGCCATCAACGGATTCAGGCAACGGAATATTGATGTTGAACCCCTCCCCTTCACCCTCTCCCGTTTCATCCTCAAAGCCACTGAAATAGGGATAGGCAAAGCTGGGATGACCGTGTATCGACAGGGTCAGCACATCCCGGCGCTGATAAAAAATGGTCTGCTGGCCATTGCCATGATGGTAGTCCACGTCGAGAATGGCGACCCGACCGTAGCGGGCAAGGTATTGGGCGGCAACAGCCCCGTTGTTGAAATAGCAAAATCCACCGAAAGAGCGGTGTTCGGCATGATGCCCCGGAGGGCGAACCAGAGCGTAGGCAAGGCGATTTCCGGCCAACAGGTAATCGGCTGCAGTAAGGGCGCAGTCTACAGCGCGCCTCGCGGCAAGATAGGCATTCTGATTCAGCGGTGTGAACGTGTCGAGGCAGTAATATCCGGCCCTGACAGCAAGGTCCTTGGGGGGACGGGTCGCATTGCGGATGGGAAACACATAGGGATAGACCGATTTACCTGCCTCCAGAGCGGCACAGACCCGTCGAAGATAGTGGAAGTAACCGGCATCATGGACAGCCAGAATATGTTTTTCGGGATATTCCTTTGGTGGCACCGTGGTGAAGATCGATAGACGTTCCAGTTCTTTCAGGATGCTCCGGATACGCACCGGTGCTTCTACATACCCTTTTTCGCGGACATGATGAATTTCATGCCGATCATTGACGACCAGTGCCACCTTGCGATGATGTGACCCAAAGGAGCGGCGAGGATTTCCAGCCACATCGGATTTAAGGTATCTGGGTGAACGCAGACGAACCGGGTCATCCTGAATAGAGTTGACAACCTTGAGAATATAGTCGGGAGAGCACAGGTCTCCATAACGGTTTTGCAGGATAGTCCTGACGATTTTACGAGCACGTTCCCTGGACAGATTTGCGGGCTGGTCGAGAGGGTCAAATACCAGATAAGGCGGATTGTCATCCCCCTCCTGCACAGGGGTTTCGTAGGCGGTACCCACAATGGGAAAAGCCCCGTACTTTTCATAAAATTTCAGCCGCGCTTTGTTTTGTTTGAGAATAACGGGATCCTTGCAGAGAGCTGGGTCATCCGGTAAACATTCAAAGAAAATGCCTATGGCATCGAGAAGCAATGACTCTTCCCGCAATCGTTCGTAAAGAGCGCCACCGATGCCCCCACCCGTAATATTCTTTGCCGTGGAAATATAATCCAGATAGCAGAAACGCAGTTCCGGTTCAAACGAGAGGAGAGCGAAGCCCTTGACAAGGCCTTTGAAGTTTTCCGCCACGTATAGAATGGATTTGAAGCGATGTTTGAGGGGATTTTTCAGAAGGTCGGGAAGCTTTTCGACCTCGGAGGCCCGCAATGCCGGGAACTGGTCACGCAGGATCTGGCTTACTTGCCGCAGTGCTTCAGTATTGGCCGGTAGAATATCATCGAAAATGCGGCGGATTCTGAACAAGGGAACCTCCTTTTTACCTTGAAAGGTTCAATGGCTATCCATCATTATGTTAAAGGATTGCAAATACATTGGCATAACGTCAGGGAAAAGTCGATTGGGAAAATAACCGAAAATAAAGGCAATTCAGAAGGAGGTTTTATGGCTAAGTACGGCTTTATCGGCCTCGGCATCATGGGGAGCGCCATGGCAGCCAATCTAGTGAAGGCTGGCTTTGGGGTCACCGTCTGGAACCGCACCCCAGCCAAGTGCACGCCGCTAGTCGAGCTGGGGGCATCGCAAGCGAAGAGCCCGCGCGAAGTGGCCACCGAATGCGAGATCACCTTTGCCATTCTGGCCGACCCGACAGCGGCCAGAGAGGTCTTTTACGGCCCCGAAGGCGTTCAGGCCGGCATCGGAGACGGACGCGGATACATCGACATGTCTACGGTAGACAGTGACACCTCTGCCGCCATTGCCACTGCGGTCGAAGATGCCGGCGGGCTATTTCTGGAAGCTCCCGTTTCAGGTACTAAAAAACCGGCTGAAGACGGTACTCTGATTATCCTTGCGGCCGGTGACCGCTCTCTCTATGACCAGGCTGTTCCAGCCTTTGAAAAAATGGGCAAACTATTCCCTTTTCTCGGCAAAGCCGGTCAAGGTGCGCACATGAAACTGGTCGTCAATATGATCATGGGCGGAATGATGACTGCTTTCTGCGAGGGGCTGTCCCTTGGGCAGAAGAGTGGCTTGGATGGGCAGCAGATTCTTGAGATCCTAATGGCCGGGGCACTTGCCAATCCGATGTTTGGAAGCAAGGGCACCATGATCCTGCAGCAGGAATTCCGCACCAGCTTCCCTCTCAAGCACATGCAAAAAGATATGCGCCTGGCCATTGCTCTGGGTGATCAACTCGGGCAACCGTTAGCCAGCGCCGCGGCCGCCAATGAAACATTCAAAAGAGCCCGCAATCTCGGCTTCTCGGAAGAGGATTTCGCCGCCGTATTCAAAGCCATCACCTGAACATTGACTAAACAATAAAAAACGCCCGCCAAGCTTGAGCCTGACGGGCGTTTTTTTGGTGCTGTCGGATGATGCTCAGGATACTATACCAGGCGATCCAAGGCCGTCTGCAATCGTTTCAGGCTTGTTTCTTTGCCTAGCACGGCGAGTACATCGAAGATGCCAGGGCTGGTGGTGCCACCGACCAGGGCAACACGAACGGAAGGGCCAATCTTACCGAGTTTAAGACCGGTTTCCTCCATCACGGCGTTAAAGGCCGTTTCAATAGCACTCTCGTTCCAGTCATTAATTTGGGCAAGATGGCAAATGACGGCCTCCAGTGCCGGTCGCTTATCGGCGGTAAGAAATTTTTCCACGGCCGTCTGGTCGAATTCCACTTCCGACTTAAAGTAGAAGGCAGCACCCTGAGCCATCTCGATCAGGGTTTTGGACCTGTCCTGCAGGGTTTTAACCACCGCTGCCAGATCGGGGCCAGCGCTGGTATCGATGCCGTCCTTCTGTAGAAACTCCTTTACCAAGTGCCCGAGACGTACAGGATCGCCTGTCTTGATATAATGGGCGTTGAGCCACAGAAGCTTTTCCGGGTTAAAAACGCCGGCAGAACGGCCGACATTCTCCAGGCTGAATTTGGCAATGAGTTCGTCCATGGAAAAAATCTCTTCATCACCGAAAGACCAGCCAAGGCGTACCAGATAATTA
The DNA here is from genome assembly GCF_009731355.2 of Desulfuromonas sp. AOP6. Lineage (GTDB taxonomy): Bacteria > Desulfobacterota > Desulfuromonadia > Desulfuromonadales > SZUA-540 > SZUA-540. The sequence goes on along the minus strand of NZ_AP022810.1, from coordinate 1,625,233 downwards.
ACCATGGCCTCGGGCAGGTAGCCCATCTCTCTGTAGGCCATGACGGAGGTAGCGCCATGGCGCTTGGACAGGCGGCTCTTGTCGGCACCAAGAATCATCGGCACATGACCAAACTCGGGCACAGGATAACCAAGGGCCTGGTACATGAGAATCTGGCGGGGCGTATTATTGATATGATCGTCGCCACGCAGTACCAGGGTAATGTTCATGGTCGCATCATCGACAACCACGACGAAATTGTAGGTCGGGGTCCCGTCGCTGCGCTGGATGATAACATCATCGAGTTCGTCATTCTGAAAACTGATTTTCCCTTTGATGCGATCGTTGAATTCAGTAACGCCTTCTAGGGGAGATCGGAAGCGTACCACATAGGGTTTGTCCGCCGGCACATCCTGACGCTCTCGGCAAGTGCCGTCGTACTTGGGTTTCCCCCCGCTTTTCAGCGCCGCTTCCCTTTTGGCTTCGAGTTCTTCCGCAGTACAGGTACAGCAGTAGGCTTTGCCATCGTCGAGCAGTTGCTGTACCTTCGACTTGTACAGATCGAAACGGTCTGACTGATAGAAAGGCCCCTCATCATAGGACAAGCCAAGCCAGTCCATGGCTGCAAGAATGGCATCGACCGATTCCTGTGTTGAGCGGGCTACGTCCGTATCCTCAATGCGCAGGACGAAGGTTCCTTTTTCTTTTTGGGCCAGCAGGTAGTTGAAAAGCGCCGTACGGGCACCACCTATGTGCAGGTACCCCGTCGGGCTTGGAGCAAAACGAACACGCAGATCAGACATGAAAAACTCCTTCGGGCAAGACAATAAAAACCGGGCCGCCGCGAAGACGGCCCGGTTTTTATACTTTAATCCCCGGCGCATTGACAAGTTTTTTATCCGGTTGTGTCACCGCGCTCGATGATTAAACCGGCGTAACCAACAACCTCCGACTGGTCTCCGGTGACATCCCCCGAATTGCCATACTGAACGAGGCGAGCCTTTTGCGCTCCAGCCTTTTTAGCCGCAGCCAGCATGAGGGTGACAGGCATGACTCCGCACATGCTGATCCGGTTATCGGTGACCGTACGATAGAGGCCGACGGGGTCGATTTCCAGTATTTTTTCAATGGCCATCGAATCCTTGACGCGGGCAGATTTGCCGGTTTCGTAGTGCGTCATATCCGAACTTGCCACCATCAGAATATCCTGACCATGACGGCTGATAACTTCCCCCAGGGCCTCCCCCAGGGAAAGAAGCGTGTTCAGGGTAACGTGACCAATACAGATGGGCACAATAGACGCAGCGGGAGCCAGATATTGGATAAAAGGGAGTTGGACTTCCAGAGAATGTTCAAAACGATGGGCCAGTTCATCCGCGGAAAAACCATCACAAGACTCCAAAATTTCAGCGACCAGGGTGGAGTCTACCGGCGTCTTCCCCAGGGGGGTCTCCCAGGCGCCACTCGAATAGATAGCGGCTTCATGACCATATCCGTGATGGTTCGGCCCCAGAATAATGACGTTGGAGGGGATGCTGACCTCGGCAAAGGTTTTCCCGGCGATGGCACCCGAATATAAGTAGCCGGCATGGGGAGAAACAATCCCCAAGGCGTCGACCTTTTGGCTTTGTTCGGGGACCAGGCGTTCAAGAAGTGTCTTCAGCTCATGGGAGCTACCCGGATAAAACTGTCCGGCAACGGCGGGACGACGAACCATGGTGTGCCTCCATGCGAAGAAGAAGACTACGGGAACACCAGCTTAAAAACCATGCGAATCCCAACAAAAATCAGGAGAAAGGCAAAAGCCCTTAAGAGTTTACCATGGGCAACCTTGCGGGCAACCCGAACCCCCAGGTTGGCAAAGAGAATGGATAGGGGTGCTATGATGACAGCTACCAGAGAATTGACGAATCCCAGAGAAAAATCTGGCAGGAGCGGATGACCCCAACCATGAACCACATAGGTAAGTGCCCCGAACAGGGATGAAACGACTATAAGAGCGCTGGAACATCCGACAGCCAGGTGAGCGGGCATCTGAAGCAGTATTACCATCATCGGGACAGCTATGACGCCGCCGCCAATCCCGAAAAAGGCACTGAAACCACCGCCAACAAGACCGACCCCCACAAGGTGAGACCGAGGAATGACCGTGTCACGTTCGGGGGGAAGATAAGGTTTGGCAAAAAACATGCGCAAGGCCACCGTCATGAGCATCCCACCGAAAAGACCCTTGAGCCAGGCCCCAGAAAGGAAAGCGGCAACGGTGCCGCCAAGAAAAGCCCCCAGGATGCCGCCAGCAACAAGCCAAACAACCTGATGCCAGTTGACGTTACCGTGCCGGCGGTGCATCAGGGTACTGCTTACTGCCGTAGGAATAATAATGGCCAGGCTAGTACCGAAGGCCAGATGAGGGACAATGTCAGGATGAAAACCAGCTAAGGGAAAGGCCCACAGAAAAAGGGGAACCAAAATCACGCCACCGCCAATCCCCAGCAGGCCGGCCAAAAAGCCGGCACATGAGCCAAGAACAATAAAGGTGACCAAGATATGGAGGGAGAAAAGAGACATTGGCGATTCCAATGAAAAAAGCCAGCCGGAAAGGCTGGCTTGGCTTTCAATTGGAGGCCCCGACCAGATTTGAACTGGTGATGGAGGTTTTGCAGACCTCTGCCTTACCGCTTGGCGACGGGGCCGATAATTACCAAAAAGTAAACAACCTTCAAGGCCCGGTATTGATAGCAAATCACCTTGCCGGTGTCAAGGAAAAAACTGGGGTGAAGACCTTTGTTTTCAGGCCAGTACAGACAGTCTTCTGATCACTTCGGTCTGGGTCACACCTTCCACCGCGACCTCACCGGCGATCACCAGAGAGACCAGGGTAAACAGAGAGTTCATGTCTCTTATTTCCTGAACATTACCCTCAATGGCGCTGGAATAGATTTTTTCCCAATCACTCTGAGATAGCTGTCCCACCTGTTGGGCTCTTTCGAGTAAGTGGTAAAATGAAGGCATAAAATCTCCATTTGTCAGGATGGGGAATCCCCTCTTGGGTTTATCAATAACCAGCAAATTGGTTCAGGTCACGAAATGTGACGTTCTTAAGGGATGAAACGACCGATACGCCCAGAGATTCCAAAAAGGATTTCGGATAGCTATTGGACACGGCCAGAACGGAGAGACCTGCCCCTCTGGCCGAGTCGATTCCAGCAGGTGTATCTTCGATGGCAAGGATGACACCAGGGGAGGAATCTCCGAGGGACGCCCTTTTCCTGAGACGTGCCACGGCAAGAAGATAGCTTTCCGGATCCGGCTTGCTGTGACGAACGTCGTCAGCCGTCACCATGGCGGAAAAATGGTGGGCAATTCCAAGTCCATCAAGGATAGGATCGATGTCACTACGCAAAGCGCCGCTGCACAAGGCAACAGGCAATGTGGTAGCCAGCGTCTCGACAAGTTCGAGGACGCCGGGATAAGGGGTTACGCCCTTAGAGGCAATACGCTGAAAGGCGGCTGCTTTTTGGTCGATGAGATGGTGCAGGTCCGCCTCTGCCAGGGTTTTCCCTACCCCTTTAAAAAAAGCACGGAAACCATCCCGGTCATCGAAGCCCATATAATGTTCGCGATATTCCTGCCAGGTGCAGGAGATGCCGAATGGACTTAGTACCTCCATAAAGGCCCTGTGGTGCAGAGGTTCCGTATCCACGATGACCCCGTCGAAATCAAAAATTACGGCTTTAAGCATTTAGAGTTTTTCCTCCACGGATCGTATTTTTCCGGCCATGGTGTGGCGAGGCAGATCGCGACGATCATCAATCTTGATGAGAGTGGAGACCCTGACGGCGCCGGACTCAAAAGGACTTTCATGCATCTGCCGGACGACAGCCAGAATGTCATCCAGGTCTCCCTCGATGACGGTCCCCATCGGGGTCAACTGGTAGGTGAGACCTGAGCTTCGAATAACCTCCAGGCATCCGGCAACAAAGGCAGACACGCTGGGAGTAGCGGTTCCCAATGGCGTAATACTTACTTCCACGACGGCCATGTACAACCTCCCTGATTAATGGTCAACACGAATCCAGATACGCCCTTCTCCCTGGGAATTGTGCGTGTGCAGACGCACAATGGACGAACTGACCTCGTCTGCCTGCTGAAGCTGCTGCCCCAGATCGACCCATTGACCGGGGGACAACGCAACTGTCGTGCTGAGCTCCTGAAATTCAAGGGTCTCTTCGCCCTGTGGTCCCAACGCCATCATGTGTGGGACCACTTCAAGAAATATTTTTTGACCAAGAATCTTGGGGCGAACCCAGAAGCCGGTCGTTACCGATTTATATTCAACAGTCCGTGAAAATGCCCGGTGCTTACCGGCGACTACAGCTATTTCCGTGGTAAAAGGAACCTCCCGTCCAATGACAAGAAGCGCCGCTTCACCCTCGAGGACACGCAAGAAAGATTCCGTTGCCTGCTGTCTGTTGCCCAGAGTACGCGTGCCGCCCGCGTAAATTTGTTCAGGTCCGGAGAGGACAAGGCCTGTCCTGGTCGCTCCGTCTCCCCCTGCCCTTTCCTGTCTGACGCTGATCTTCAGGGTTTTCCTTGGGGTGTCCAAAGTCGTGACAAGATCGGTAAGATCCGACAGACGATCTGGTGACGCATGCAGAATCAGCACGGAATCGTTCCCTGTCACATTTTCTCCCTCCCTGAGCAAGGGAGTGATCAAGGGCAGAATATCTCCGGCGAATCGATGCTGAAGCTGAATGACCCGAAACGCCTCGCTTCGCGCCTCCACAGGAGGCCCCACCAGCGAACAGACTAGAACAATCAACCAGAACCACTGGCAGGACGGTTTGAAGGACAGGTCACAAAACATCGGAACCCTCAGTTTTATCGGATCTCAACCACTTTTTTCACCATCCAGGCGATGCACAGCAGCCCGGCAACCAGGCTCAGAAAAAACACCCACATGGGTGAGTACTGCGGCACGACGACTAATGACCGAACTGAAAAATACGGCTCGTGGAAACCCATACGCACGTAGGCGCGCATAAAAGACATCAGAAACACCAGAACAACAGCAAGGCCGGTGGTGAGATAGACTTTTTTCTTGAGCCCCGTCACCAGAACAAGGATTGCAAGGATCAGGCCCAATAGAAAGATGAGAGTCGCCACGGTGTCGCCTCCCATAAAAATCAGCATCACCTTTTTGGGCAGAGCCATCAGGAACCACAGTCCCAAAAGAATCTGCACCATGGTCAGCCAGGTAAAGGCATTCATGCCCAACCGCACGACCGCATCCGCCATTTCCCTGTCGCGATTTTCTTTCAACTTACCGAATAGGGCAACAAAGAGGCCTCCAACAGCAAGGGCGCCGATCATGAAATGCAGATAGCGCGGTATCAGGGTGGGATCGGACAGATTGAGCAGGGTCCCGGCGGCGTTCTGAAAATAGGCCACCCACTGGGTTGGTAACAGCATCAGGGTCATGTTGTTGGTATAGATGAAGGCAATGACAAAAAAGATGAGAAGAGACATCGCCAGAAAAACCGTCCCTGCCTTACCCAGGGAGTTAAAGCGAAAATCATACAGGTACAGGGCATAGTAGGCCAGGATAAGGAGAGGAATAACGGCCAGCCAGAAGACCGCCATCAGAATGGAACTGACATAAAGAAAATGTCCGTACAGAACCTGGTTGAATAACAGGGGCGCGACACCGAAATTTACCGTAAAAGCAACCAGAAAGGGCAGGATTTTGGCCAACTCATGGGCAAGCCGATGTGACGGCTCATCCGCCCGGAACCGGGCATAGAGCGCGAGCGCGGCGGAACCGACCATCGCATTCATGGCCAACAGGTGAAAAGGCAAGGTCAGAAGCAATAAAAACTGAAACCAGCCCCAGGCCACCGGGAGTGTATCGGGTGTTGGAATAAGTGGGCTCATCACATAACCTCCCGGGATTCTTCCATAAGATAGTCGGCCAAGGCGTCCTTTTCCTCGTCACTCGCCTGCAGCGGCGGCATGGCCGGATTCAGGGCATCGAGTTGGTCGAGGGCCTGGCGCAGGCGCATTCGATCCCAACCTTCAATTTTTGGTAGCAGAGGATTGTAGTCTGCTGTCAGGCTGTGGCACATGGAACAGTGCGTCTCGAAGACGGATTCACCCAGATGGTGTGGCGTTCCCATAACTTTCGATTCAGGCGAATGCAGCGCCAGGATGAAATCACTCAAATGCTCTTTCTCCAACTCCGAGCCATTGAAGTCAGGCATCGCCGGATTGAGGCCACTCAGGTTATCCATGCCCAGGCGGATTTTATCCCGCGACCAGCCGATCGTCTTGGTTTTGATCAGCTCCGCCTCATGGCAGAATACGCAATTGTCAGCAAATAGTTGCTCACCGGGACTCATCTCAGCGACACCTCCCGTCACCAGAACTGCCGATGCCATCGATTTGCCCTGCAGACCGCTATAGATATAAGTCGCCAAAGCCCTCAGCTCGTCAGACGTTCCGGCAAAGGGGGGCATGAAATAGCGTCGATCGTGAATGGTTTCCAGATAATTGACCAGAACGGGGAAGCTCATGTTCGCTGTGCGCGGAAGAATGTCGTTATTAAAACCGCCGATGGTGTGACAGGCATAACATTGGTTTTTGAAGAGATCCTGGCCGATTTCAAGCAAGCTTTCCTCGTGAAATTCCTGAATGCGAACCCATTTGGCGTTTTGCAGGAAACCTTCGGTGTTCAGACGTTCTACATCTTTCTTGTAAATACTGTTGGAATACATGATTTCGTTGAGAACATAGGGACGTCTGGCCCCCTCCCGCGTCCATTCGAAAGAGCCCATGAACAAAAAGGCGCAAACCATGACGACGGTGGCATAGATGCCATTATGGCGGGCAGGTTTGGTCAGGGTCAGCAGAAGACTGACGATCAGGATGCCGACGATGGCGTAGGTTCCATAGGACAGGGCTCGGGAAATCGTTGGCGAAGCCCCCTTAACCAGTTCCATGGCAGGTTGCGGCAGTACGGAAACATACCAGATACCGCTGGGAAGTGCTGCCAGCAGAGCGCCGAGAACCCATTTACCAGAAAAAACCGTCATGGTGCGTTTCAGGGTGGCATCCTTGATAAACGCCGTGGTTACGAAAGCATAGGAGCCGGCCATCATCAAGGCGACAAAGGTGCGGAAAAACAGGGCTGGCCAGAAAGTCGGATTAAAGAAGCCTGACCAGAAGTCACCGTCCTGAAGCCATCCTCCAGGCGTTAGCATGAAACCAATAATGCCATTGATGATGAAGAGGCTTATCCAGGCGGCAACAAAATAAATCCAGCCGATAATCTGGTGGTTGCGGTGATCCATTCGACCAAAGGTGTAAAAGTAGATAAACAGGGCCACGATTTCCACCAGGAAAAAGACCCATTCCGTGGCCCAGGCAAAGACAAAGGTGTGAATCAGAAAAGACGTCGCGGAAGGATGAACCAGAGAGATGATAAACCAGATCGCCACACCGGTCAGCCCGCCGAAAACCATGGTCACCAGCAGAAAAAACTTGGTGTGTTTTTTCGTGAAGTCGAGAATACCCCGATCGTGTTCCCTGATTCCCTTGCGTTCGGCAAGAACCAGGTAAAGACCGCCGCCAACAGCAAAATGAGAAACAAAGACATGAATGATCGCGATCAAAGCGATCATTGTCCCTCCGCCGATTTCAGGCAGATACCACATGGGATAATTCATATAAAAAACTCCTTGCTGCAAAGCCCAAAAGCTATACATCAATTACCGGATCTGAAAGATTAAAAATAATAACATGATATGGAGAAAAATCTTAATCTGTCTTTGCTGCCCAATCCTGATTTTTTTGCTGGGTGGCAATAAGCGCAGATCGACATCGAGTGATGGGTACTGTTGCTTCTGATTGAAGGTTCAGAACATTGTACTACCTGAATAGCGCATTTCGGCAATCAGGGGCAGATGATCGGAGGCGCTGCGCGCCAACTCCGAACTAGGGACCTCGATGCCGGTTACTTCAAGCCCTGGGCTTGTAAAGATGTGGTCGATGCGCACCGCCGGGAAACGGCCGGAATAGGTGCCTCTGGGGCGGTGGCTGGGCGCCTCAATCTGTACGTCCTTGAGGCGCCCGGCGAGTCGGCGGCACACAGCCGATGAAGGCAGTGCGTTGAAGTCGCCGCACAGAATAACGGGTTCCCGGCACTGTTCGTGTGCCAGCCAGTCACCGCCGAGCAAAGCCATCACTTGCTCCATGCGTTCACGCGGATGCAGTCCCAGATGAGTATTGATGACCTGAATTTCCATGCCGTTCAGCTCGATTGCGACCCAGAGTGCCCCACGCGGTTCCAGATGCGGTTTGTCGGCAAGGCCCGGTAGCGGGCCAGCCTTTACCAGGCGTTGCGGCAGATGCGTCAAGATGGCATCGCCATAGCGTTCTTCTTCAATGTGCAGGGCGGGATGGAAATGAAACTCCATCTCCAGATAGTGGGCGATCAGATGGGCCTGGTCCATGCCAGCAGTGCGTGAGCGTCCGACGTCCAATTCCTGCAGGGCCACCACGTCCGGTCTGGCGCGGGCGATCACCCGGGCGATGCGTTCGGCATCGATTTTACCATCCATGCCTATGCAACTATGCACATTGTAGGTCATGACACGAAGAGTGTCCGTTGTCGTGGCAACTCCAAGTTCAGGTGCTGCGACAGGTTTGCGCTCCGGCTTTTGCAGATGCTGGAACGCCGCCTTGCGAAGATCGGTGGGACGCAGATAGGCATGTTGACGTTCAGCCAAGGGAGCGTCGATCGGCAGCAATGCAAACCCATTGGTCTCTTCGGGCGTTGCGCCGGCGTGGCCACCGTTCTCTTCGGCGAAGGTGATCGGTGTGATACCTTCGCGCCACCCAAGCAGGACAAAGTCGCCGGCATCCGGGTGCTCGCATAGTCGCAACAGGTCTTCGCCAAGCGAATCGATGAATGGATGCTTCGCTCCGAACAACGCCTCACAATCTTGCGGAAAGCGGTATTCGGCTTCTTCGGCGCGGGCACACCACCTGCCCGGAGCCTCCATCGTGAGCACAAGCGGAACCTTATGCGTGCGCGCCAGTTCGCGTGCGACCAAAGCGCTTTCATCACCAGTCAGTTTTCGCGGTGTGTAAACGTGGGCTACGGGTCCGAGAGCCGTGACGGCCGGTTCCTGCTCGTCAGACTCATCACCGTGGATACCAAGGACCGAGAACAGCCGCTGTATCTTGTTGCCGCCAAGAAAACGAACCCGCTGTGTCTGCACACTGCTCGCGCCTTCCGAGTCAATTTCCGGGGTGCTTGCGTTCAATACCCCAAAAGCTGCCCTCACGGCCTCTCCCAGGGGATACCCTTGAACTTGGTGGTAGGGGCGGACTCGCGCCTGCCCGTGATCGGAGTAGACCCAGACATCGTAATGTCGCCAGGCGGAATGGTTCGCGGCGCGCCACAGGCGAGCAACGGCGTCGTCGATTCCCTTCAATGTCCAGTGGGCAAAGAGCGAACGCGGCCCACGGCGATGCGATTGTTCGTCGTAACCGAGAAAGTTGATATGAATGATGGGTAAGCCACGGCTGATGTCGATTTTGCCGCCGATTACGCAGAGTTCACGCAGCAGGATGGAAATGCCAACTCGTGTCGGAATGAATTTTAACTCTTTCATGAAATCATGGCCGCTGACCAGACCGCGCACAAAATCAATAAACGACAGGCCCCACTCGAGCAGAAACAGGACCCCGACGCGTAGAAAGCTGGTGATATTGACGAGCAGAAAGGTCAAGATCACCAGCGGATTGGCGGCGCGCAAAGTCGGTCCCCAACCCATCGAGGACGGACAGAAATGGGTTTCGGCGGCGCCGCCGGTATAAATGTCCGCGTAGGCGCTGCCTCCCTTGAGCAGCGCCTCAATCCCATCGCTTGTATGCAGCGCCTCCACACCTGCCGCGGCGTCCGGCTCGTACATCCGCACGATTTGGCGCGTTTTATGGTCCCTGAAAGAGAATGCGGGGACCGCACCTTTGACGCCATAAAAAAGTTCAGCCTGAACCGCGGGTGTCGTCGACGGCAAGCCGGAATAGTGGGCATGAACCTGGTAGTGTTCACGCTGGATCAGTCGCCGTAAAAAAGGCAGCTCGCCGCGATCCAGGGCGCGTTCTAACTGTGGTTGAGAAAATCCATCGATCTGAATCATGATCAGCCCCGGTCGCGTTGGTGCCCCCTCCGAAACCGGCAACCGCAACAGCCGCGCCAGCCAGACACTGCGGCTGAGGTTCCGGCGCAGGCGCCGGAGCAAATTCTCAACTCGACCGACCATCATTCATCCTTTTCGGAAAACAGCTTGGTTCCCATGGCTGCTTCGCTCGCTACGGCCACACTTTTCAGGACATCCCACTCTGTTTTAATGAATTTCATGATCTCCTCCCAGCCCAATTCGTCTCGGTCTGCGTCAGTGATTGACCTGGATTTAAGGGATTCATAACAGGCCAGGGCTTTATCGGCAGAGTTGGGCATGGAAAAGGCCTCGGCTGTGGCAAGGGCAGCTTGCTTGAGGGCCTGCAGTTTCTCCGGAGGTTGTTCGAGCACCCACTGAAGAGCGGCGCTGAATACCGTGACTGTTTCCTCCGATAGTAGACGTCCATTCTGACTGTCTCTGACCACTTCGCGGGCACCGGGCGCATCGAGGGCAACGACCGGCAGACCGGCCGCCATGGCTTCCGTGAGTACCATGCCCTGGGTTTCGCTCCTCGAGGCGAAGGCGAACAGATCCATGGCGTGCAGGGCGTCGGTCAGCTGTTGCTGCTGCAGAACGCCGGCAATGTGCAAATGCGCTTCCATGCCGGAGCTGAAAAAGGCCTCCCGTATGGCGTCTTCGGACGGACCAGTCCCGACCACCAGAAAATAAGCCCGTCTGTTGCGGTTGATGAAATCAACAACCGCCCGGGTCAGAAATTCCAGGTTCTTCTCAGGCGCCAGGCGTCCTAGATGACCGACAACGAAAGCATCCACCGGAATTCCCAGCTCTCTACGCATGGACTCGCCATCTCCCCGGGCAAACTTTTCCAGGCAGACCCCGGTGGGCACCACGGCAATCGGTTTATTGACGCCACGGTCCAGCAACAGGTCGCGGATGCTTTCGCTGGGGGCGAAGACCTGGTCGCAGAGGTTTGCATAGCGGGTGGCAAGTTCAATCGTAAAACGTTTCAGGGCCGGAGAGTCACCAGGGACATAATGCGTATATTGCTCATACAGGGTGTGATGGGTGAAAACCAGCGGCAGTTCCCGGTGGCGGGCCAGGCGAAGCGCTGTGTTACCGAGCAGGAAGGGGTGTTGAGAATGTACAACGTCAGGGTCAAAAGCATCAATCCTCTCGCTGAGCTGCGGATGGACAGGCAGTGCGACTGAAAAATCACTGGCGTTGAAATTCTGGATGGCGGGGATTCGTACGACATCGATTTCGTCCTGGGGCATGCCGGGAAACTCCGGGGCGACGATCAGTACCCGATGTCCACGCTTGCGGTATTCCGCAGTGAACGCTTCCACCGATCGCGCCACGCCGCCGACGTGCGGGGTGAAGGTGTTCGTCAGTATGAGGATGTTCATCCGTCAAGATTCCTTTCCGATGAGGTCAATTGAGCCCGTTCCTTCGGTAGTGCTGACCGGTTCAAAACCAGACAGGCGGATCTCGATAGGTGGTGCCTGACGATGCCAATCACCTTGCCAAGCGACGCGCGGCGGGCGGCCAGTCTGCGGGGTGATGCTAAGGGATACCGCCCCAAAACTTGTCGGTGCCGGTCCGAACCGGATCGGCGCGTTCTGTTTAAGCCAACGTGCTGGAATACCGGCGCACAGGATGAGCCGGTCGCCCTCCTCGCGCACGAAACAGTTGCGGATCATCAGCGCCCACTCGGCAGCGGCCCAGACATGATGACCGTCTCCCATACAGCCGCCGCCGGTATGCGGATGGATCGCTTCCGGCCACTGGCCTGTCGGTGAAGCGAGGGCGGCGACGGCATCCATCACGTCGAGGTGACGTGGGTCGCCAGCGCGTAACAATACCTGCGCAATATGCAGGGTCAGGTAGGCGTTAAGACCTGAATGGATCATATCCTGATAAAACGCCCCCTTCACAAAACAGTTCCTGAGCAGAAACTCGACCGTATCAAGGAGCCGTGGATCGTCCGAAGAGCAGAGTTGTACCGGATAACCTAGCGCCAGTGATCCGATCGCGCCGGCATCCAGCCGTCGGTAGGGTGACGCGGGCATGCCCGGACGGCCAAGCCGCTTCGCGCAGGCCTCCAGACTTTGGTCCACGGCCCCCGTGAAGTTATCAGCGGCCTGGGCAAATTCTTTGCTTTGAACGGGATCCTGTTCCTGGAACATGGCCGCCGCCGCCCGCAGACCGGCGATTCCCCAGAAGTCATCCCAATAGTAATAATCGTTGGGGCCCAGATGCTCGGCGCTGAAACCGGCCGGCAACAGGCCGGCATGGGGGGTGCCCAGATCATCGGCGAGTCGCTTGCGGATGATCCAGCGGGCACCACGCTGCGCAGGTGCCTGCCAGTCGGAGGGAAACGGTCGACCCGTCAACGCGAGGAAGCGCTGTAGAATCCATAACACCTGACCGTTGGAATCCCATTCGCCTTCCTGTGAGCGGAAATAACCGAGCGCCGTCTGCCGCTCCGGGAAGCGCGCCAGGGCGCGTTCGGCGCGTTCAGTCAGGCCGACGCACAGGAGTGCATGGATAATGAAAGCGGCATCGCGGAACCAGAACCGCTTGTAGGTGAATGGGCCAGGATAGACGTCATCCGGCGAGTGCAGAATCAATGAGGTGATGGCGGCGTCGTAGAGAAACTGATAGAGCGGCTCCGGACAGGTGAGTTTGCAATGATCGCGATGCACGGTGCTCCAGGCATCAGAGGGGAGCCGTTTGGACCCTGTGGCCGCGAGCGAAATGGTGGCGGTCATTTCAGCCGGCTTGCCGGCTTTGATCGGAAAAAGGGCCGCCGCGGTGACCATGCCCACGTCACAACTACCCTCGGTCTGGTCATCGCGGTCATGGAGATGAATGTACACGTCGCCGTTGCGATAATCAGAGACATGGTGACGTCGGGCGGCACAGCTGAAATCGACCCGGTATGACTGGTCGACTGTCCAAGCCGTGCGTTCACTGGATAGCTGAACCTGATGAATGAAACTGATGCCTTCCGGGTTGTAAGGGCGCAGCGCCAGCACCAGCCAGGCGTTGGCGTCGGCCCTGGCCTTTAAATGCAGTTTGCAGACCGGAACTCCCGACTCGAGTTGCACCCAGGCGCTGCTGGTCAGGGACAACCCCTGCATGGCAGTCTCGGAGGTGATACGAACCCCGTCGTCCATCTCCTGTCGCTGATTGAATTCGGCGGCGCGGGAAGGCAGCAGGCAGCGGCCATCCTCGGTCTGCAGCCAACTTTGCAATGACCCGCCATCGAGAAAAGGGGTGAGCAGACCACGGGGATCGACAATCGGCAGCTCTTCGCAGTCAGGATAACCGATTGCCGTCCAGTTGCGGTGGGTGAGATTGATATGGGTGATCGAGAAGGCGCGTGGGATAAAGGAGATGTCCCTCGGGTCGAACTGACGTTCAATCCAGTAGGGCCATACCCAGTCCAGGTTATGCTGAATAACCCGGCTGTTGATCAGGCCGCGGGCGTGAAACACCACGCCGGCTCGCAGCAGTTCGATCGGTTCTCCCACTTCAGACGGCTGGGCAAAACTGTGCAACCGCGCCAGCAGGGCGATGGGATCAAGGAATCCCTTCTGTCGTGCGATTCGCCGGATGACGAACCGCCAGGGTAGCCATTTCATCCAAATCACGGTGGTTTTTCCTTAATGGCGCCGGTATCTGTATAGCGGGACAGCGCGCGACGTGCGAGCCGGTTCAAAAAGATGACCGCGACTACAGCGGCAATGAAACCGACGCCATAAAGGGCCCATTGCAGCGGAGTCCGGTCCAGATTGCGCGCACCAAGAGTGGTAATGTCGGCAGCGATCGAGCCGAGGTAGACATTGTGAACTGAGTAAGGGATGAAACCCAGCAGCGATCCGACGACGAAACCTCGCAAGGAGAAAGATGTCAGACCGAAAAAATAGTTGGAGATTTTGCTGGGAAAGAATGGGATCAGTCGCGTCAGCAATACGATCTTCCAGCCGTGGGGCGTCAGTTCCTCACTCACCACCTGCAGCTTGGCGCGGGACATGACAAATGCCTTGGCGCGCTGACCAAACAGATGGCGAGCGATCAGGAATGCCAGAGTCGCCCCGAGGGTCGTTCCCAGCACGACAACAAGGGAACCTTCGACGACGCCGAACACGAAACCAGCACCGGTGGTGAACAGCACTCCTGGAAAGACCAGCAGTACCACTACCGCCATGATCAGGATGACCAGGAGCGGCGCCCAGGCGCCCAGTGTGTCGAACCATTCCAGCAGGCGCAACACCTGTTCATGGGCGTCGAAGTAAATCAGTACGGCGAGTAGCGCAGCGACGAACAGAATACTGGCTGCAACGCTCCATAGTGGTGACTTCATGCGGATGCTGAAACGCTTAAGCATGGTCTATTCCATCACCTGGGTGCAAAAAGTTTCACCAACATCTTCGAGTAATAAAGCCTTTGCAACACTCTTAGTTTTCATTTGCATTTAACTCCGTAGAACAAGAATTTGACCTTCCCTTCCCTTCCCTTAGCTGGATTGACATCTTTCGGATAAGTAAACAGAGGGACAGTGAATATTCACAGCCCCAGCGTTCGCCCCCAGTTGCTTTCCACCGCGTACGTCATGCACTGCTCAAAAATTGCATAGGAAAATTTCGGACAGCGGATTCCTGCTGGCGACAGAGTACGCGCAGCCCGGCTGTCATCAAATATCCGCGTATCTTCGATATAAGGCTGATAGGCTTCCATGTAACGCAGGAAAAGATGATCTAAAGCACCTGACGTTGGGTCTTGCTGTGCCTGTTGCGCTGAGACACCATCAACACCCATCCCCGATACCTTGAGGAATCTTCCAGCAAATGAAACCAGGTCAGTAAGTGGGGTGTTCTGCGTATTGACGATGTGAAAAATTCCTTCTTTTTCGGTAACATTCATAAGTTCAAGAATGGCATCGGTACAATAATCAATCGGGATTAGGTTCACACCCGTTCCCTGCCGTTTCTGGAAATGAATAGGCATGTGAAGCGTTTGGGTGGTGGAATCCAGTGAGATACCCATCTTCCTCGCCTGTGTGCCCGCGTTTTCCAGGAGATCCTTCTTGAATAGGTCACGGAGGTAGGCGATGGAACGAACAGGGTGATAAAGGGCGTTGAACCTAAAGGTCCTGCCTGTGAGGGAGTTCCCGTAAACGACTGAAGGACGATAGATAGAAAGACGCAAGCCCTTGCGGTTGCAGAATTCCCGAAGCAGAATTTCCGCCTGGTGCTTGGACTCTTCGTAGGGATTGAAAAAATCGTGAGCAGGAGAGATGCACTCCCTGCAGGGGGTCTGGGTCCCCTCCCCTACATAGGCCGTACTGATGGCATGAATGTGGCGGCAGATACCTCGGTCCACGAATGAAAGGATATTTTTGAGTCCGATGAGATTGGTTTGAAATATTTCGTTGCGTTTTTTTTCAGAGAAAGACGTACTGCCTGCAGCATGAACAATTTCCTCTATGTTGGCCTTCAGGAAGCGGGCATCATCCAAAGACAGGTTCAGGTCGGGATCATCCAGATTACCGACGAAAACCTTAATGCGCGCACGCGCGGCCGGGGAAAGCCCGAGCCAGTCCGCAATCCGATTCCAGCGATCATACGCTGTGGTGCCTTCCGCGTTTAAAGCGCGGATCAACAGAAAGACCGAGTGCCCTGCTTCCGCCAGTGCGCCGGCAAGATGGCTGCCGATGAAACCCGTGGCTCCGGTTACAAGCAGACGTTTTTCCGGTTTTGAGCGGCATCGCGTCATAGTGAATATAGGAGATTTTCCTTTCGGCAGCATCCTTGGTTCAAGGTGTACCGGATCCACTGAACACCGGTCACCGTGGCGGATGTTTTTTCAATCAATGCTGCGGCTTCACCCAGTGCCATCCGGGAGCGCTGGATTTCGTCCGGATCGTTTTGATCAAGGTAGAAGTCATATTCCAGAAAAGCACGCTTGCCTAGATCAAGGGGTGAGACAAAACCAAAGTCATTCTTCAAATTGAAGGAATCAGCGATCCGTTTGAATCCACTCACAAGGACGCCAATCACTCCGGGTTTGTCGAGAGGGACATAAAGAATCAACGGGAGCAGGTGTTTCTCCCGTCCCATCCGGGAGCTGAGAATTCGGAACATGTTGAGCCAGACGAGATCGGTCATCTCCGGCCGTTCATAGAGTCGCGTATAGGCGATCCGAAGGTCTTCGGGAACGACGCTGGCATGAGTCTCGGGTGAGGGCTCCAACGCGGCCTCAACCAAGGGTTGCAGATCACTGCGTGCCAAAAGATGACTGAGCGGCAGTCCATCCCCGTCGCCCAAGGGTTGCAGAATATCGGCGAGGGTATCATGACTTTTTCCCGATGCCGGCGAAAGGTTCGACAGCCCCAGCATCAGGGTGCGGAACAGGTCATTGGATAGGATAGTCCGGTTCATGCTTTGCACTGCGGCACGATCCTTGGCGTCCCCCAGAACCATCACCATGAAAGGGGCCCGAAGCATACTTTCGGTGAAATCCTTCACAGTGCGGGCCAGCGTGGCGACTGGTGACATGAAAGCAGCGATATAATCGGCTCCCAGCACCCCAAGCCCGAAGCCGATTCTCCGGATGGACAATTCCCGAACCAGGATCAAGCCTTCCTGAAGGCTCTCCACCGGAACCAGGAATCCCTCCTCGTCCGCTGTCGTCGGATACAACTTCATCTGGACGGAAGTGCAAATACCGGCCAAGGGGCGGTCTTCCCGGGCAAAACGATACAGATCCGGTTCTTTTTTGTCTTTGAGTCTGAAGCGATCACCTTGCGGATTGACGAATTCGGCATCCACATAGCCATCATCGAGTGTCCCGTAGCTGGTGCTGAAAAGGGACATGATCCCGGAGCACATGAGATTGGCGCAAACCAAAGCCGCCGGTTCAGCCACGTTGACCCGGAATCCCCTGGCAAAGGCTTCTTTCTGAAGATCGAAGGCGGAAACGCCGGCCCCCACGGTGACACACCAGTTGTCTGTGTCGAAGTCCATGCTTTTCAGCCGCTGGGTGTCAATCAAGATGCCATCGGTCATGACAAACCCCATGACACTGGAGCCGTTGCCGCGAACCATGAATGGGATGCCGTACTTGTTAGCGACACGAACAATGCCCTCGACTTCTTCAACTGATTTTGGAAGGACCACGGCACGGGGAAGCTTGGGAATGGTCACCGGACAAGGGTCCGAGTAATAAGCGGTGGTGATGGCCGGGTCATTGGATGCCCATCTTGGGCCGGTTATTTCCTGAAGTTCAACAAGAAGGGGATCATTGCTTTTGAGCGACTTATCCTCGAATTCCAGCTGCACAGGTTTACCCGCCGCAAGATGGTCTTCGACATGTTTTTTAAGTTCTTTCATAACCGGCATGGGACGAAGTTCAGAGATAAAATGACACTGCAAATCACAGACTCCGCAAAGGGTGCATGTATCGGCAATATCCACGAGACGTTGCGTCACCGGAAGTTGTCCGGCCGCGACGGCCTTGACAAGGTCCATACGTCCCTGCGGATAATACGAGACGAAATGGTTTTCAGCCCCCGCCGGACAAATTCCTGTTCCAAGATAGTCGATCTTGCACATGGAATAGTGACGGCACTGAGCGGCGGTAAGAGCGGCCTCGTTTGAAATCATGGAAATCCTATATGAATTTAGGCGGAAGCCCTTCCGATAAAAATTCTTCTGCCTTCAATAAGGACCGGTGATTAATCAGGAAAAAACCACGATGGGGTCGGAGATAGCAACGGTTTTGACTTCTTTATCGGAAGGGGTTTAATCCCCTCTCTGAACCTGATTATCGCCCCGTATAGTTACGTTAAAGTCCAAGCTGCTTCATGGTTTCGCGCATGAAAGCTGGAAGATCTGAGGGTTGCCGGGACGTTACCAGATTGCCATCAACAACGACCTCTCTGTCCTCATAGCGCGCGCCGGCCTCTTTCAACTCATCGGCCACCGACTTGTAGCAGGTAGCACGTCGCCCCCTCAGGAGATCGGCGCTGATCAAGATCTGTGGCCCGTGACAGATGGCGGTAACCGGTTTACTGCCAGCAAAAAAGCTCCGGGCTATCTCCAGCGCTTTCGGATCTTTTCTCACTTCCACCGGCGCCTTCCCCCCGGGCAGGATCAGGATTGCATAGTCATCAGGATTGACTTCATCGATGGTTTTGTCCACGGTCACCTCGTACCCATGCTTGCCGGTGATCGCCCCCCGCTTCGGGGAAGCCACCGTCACTTCGACATCTACTTCTTTCAGGCGGTAATAAGGAACCAGCAGTTCAGAGTCTTCAAAATTGTCTGCACTTAAAATCAAGGCCTTCATATCTCCTCCTTAAATGAATGTGGATGCTGCTTTTCAGGCTATTATTCTATTTATTCTAAACGGGTCTCCAACCCTTTCAAGTCAATGTAAAAAAGAACCAATACATATTCAAAAACGCTCATTTATAGGCAGACCATCTGGTTATACGTTATCCAACGGAAACAGAGAGAGATCAGGAACAGAATCACCTATCTGCTGATCACAAAGGCAGCAAACTTTTACTAAGCACCTTTTGGCTGCCAGACTGTTCAGTTTGCCTTTATAATCAAAAATACGGATGCACAACGGAAGGCTTCCCTGCACCTCCGTAGAGGCTGTATAGTGCTGTCTTTGGTGAAGCGAAAGGCGCGGAATTCTCCATTCCATTTCAAATACTGGAATCGATGGTCCCGGATTTGATCTTGATGATTCAAGGGAGGATCAAATACTAAAACTCGGAGTCATGAATGACCCGCAGCCGTATACCCTTAAATTCCTGAGATTTTTCGGCAATTAACAGTATCAGGTATTTGGGAAAAATGGACATGCTGGCCTGTGGCAAGAGACTAACTTGGAGACAAAATACGATATTTTGTTAAAAAAAACCCGGCACCTCTCAAATTTTTGCAAAAAAAAAGGCCCGATCGTGATGATCAGGCCTTGTTTATTTTTATGGAGCGGGAAACGGGATTCGAACCCGCGACTTCAACCTTGGCAAGGTTGCACTCTACCACTGAGTTATTCCCGCTCATTTTTTGCCCGTCGTTGCGAGCGGGCCTATTAATAGCAAAACGATTTCTTCAAGTCAACAGAAAATTCTAAAAAAATTTACCCGTCCCCACTTTCTTTTATTTCGCAATAACTTTAAAGAATTTAAGGAGATAGTCGAGCCCAGACCAGATGGTTAGGACCAGAGCGACAGCAAAAAAGAAGGTGCCGACATTATGCATATTGACCTGCAGAAGGTTCCATTCCACCCCGAAAAACCAGAAATAGTCATAGTGCAGCAGCAAGCCGATGATAGCCACCACCTGGAATATGGTCTTGTACTTTCCCAGCGGGCTTGCCGCAATGACAATCCCCTCTGCCGAGGCAATGGAACGCAGCCCGGTAATGCTGATTTCTCGGGCCAGAATAACAAAGACGGCCCAGGCGGGAACTCGCCCCATGGGAATCATCATGATCAGGGCCGCCATCACAAGGAGTTTATCTGCCAAGGGATCAAGAAATTTACCGAGGACAGTGACGATATCCCACTTACGGGCCAGGTAGCCGTCAAGCCAGTCTGTAAGCGAAGCCAGCGCAAAGACGATGGCAGCCCACAAACTGGCAGTCGGGCCATCAAAAAGAAGAAGGATGACCAGCAGCGGCACGGCCGCCATTCGACCCAGGGTGAGGACATTGGGAGGGTTTAGCAAGCCGCCGGCATGACTCATAAGAGGGATTCCCTGTCAATCTGATACTCATACAGATATTTTTTTACCCGCTCGACATAGTTGCGTGTTTCTTCATAGGGTGGGATGCCGCCATGCCGTCGTACAGCCCCGGGTCCGGCATTGTAGGCGGCCAAGGCCAAGTCGAGCCGGTTGTTGAACTGGTCGAGCATGAGACGCAGATAACGGCTGCCTCCTCTGATATTGTCTTCCGGATCAAAGGGGTTCCTGACCCCCATATCTCGGGCTGTTTCGGGTAAGAGCTGCATCAGGCCGAGGGCTCCTTTGGTGGAAACCGCCTTGGCATTGAAGTCACTTTCGGCTTTGATGACGGCTTGAACCAGCGCTGCTTCGAGGCGGTAGAGATCCGCGCAGTATTTTATGACGTCTTTGAGTGAACGGGTGTCCGAGCCTTCTTTCATATAAAAGCTGAAATGGCTTGAGGTGGGCGTATTGGTGAAGTGGACCTTGCCATCAGCATCGACATATCGGTAGATATCGGCCTGGCAGGGGGTGCCGAAAAAGGTCAGAGCCAGAACAAATGACAGCTGAATGACGAGGTATTTATAAAGTTGATCCATGAATTTGACCTGTCCGGATTGTTCCCTGCCTGGAACTATAGGTTAAAAGTTCTAATATTTCAACCAAGTTACCAATCAAAAGCCCGGGTTCAAAAATCTTGACAAGGGTATTTGGGGGGCCGATAATGACATGCTTTTGCAAAATCCGCCCCAACGCGGCTTTTCTTCGCTTCTTTTCCAGAATCTCCTGCAGGCTGTCCTGCAGGACCTCAACCCTCTTGTGAGGTATGAAGATGAAAATCACGTCGGATTTCCTGGTCATCGGCAGCGGCATTGCAGGCCTTTCTTATGCATTGAAGGTGGCTGACAGGGGAACGGTTTCGATCATCACCAAACGCAACATTTCTGAAACCGCCACCAACCTGGCCCAGGGGGGAATCGCCTCGGTTTTTTCGACACAGGATTCCTTCGGCGCTCATATCCGCGATACCATGGTCGCTGGCGCCTTTCTTTCCAACGAAGAGGTTGTTCGCATTGTCGTCGAAAGCGGTCCTCAGGCCATTCAGGACCTCATCGATTGGGGGGTCCGGTTCACCAAAAATGCCGATGACACCTATGCCCTCACGCGGGAAGGCGGCCACAGTGCCCGGCGCATTTTCCATTCCAAGGACATGACCGGCTACGAAATTGAGCGTGCCCTGGTCGAAGCCGTTCGCGCTCATCCCAACATCAGGATCCATGAGAACCATATCGCCATCGACCTGATCACTCAAAGTAAGGCCATTCACCGCCGCCTGAAGCCAGACCATTGCCTGGGCGCCTACGTTCTTGATATCGACAGCAATGAAGTAATCACCTTTGGCGCCCGCATAACAGTTCTAGCTACCGGCGGCAGTGGCAAGGTCTATCTCTATACCTGCAATCCTGATGTCGCTACCGGCGATGGTGTCGCCATGGCCTATCGGGCCGGTGCCACCATTGCCAATATGGAGTTCATCCAGTTCCATCCCACTACCCTCTACCATCCACACGCCAAGTCCTTCCTCATTTCCGAAGCAGTACGCGGCGAAGGTGCGATCCTCAAACGCCGGGACGGCACCGCTTTCATGGCCTCTTATCATGAAATGAAAGACCTGGCGCCGCGGGATATCGTGGCCAGAGCCATTGACAATGAAATGAAGACCTACGGCGACGATTGTGTGTTTTTGGACATTACCCACCGGGGCGCCGATTACATCAAAGATCGTTTCCCCAATATTTACGAGACCTGCCTCTCCTATGGCATTGATATGACGAAAGAACCCATACCCGTCGTGCCGGCTGCTCATTACCTGTGTGGCGGCGTCAAGATCGACACCTTCGGCGAGACAGACGTCCGAAATCTCTTCGCCATCGGCGAAGTTTCCTGTTCCGGCCTGCATGGCGCCAACCGTCTGGCCAGCAACAGTCTCCTTGAAGGCGTCGTCTATGCCGACCGGGCCGCGGGCCGTTCATTGGAGAGGCTGGCCGACAAACAGGCAGACTTCCCCTCAATTGACGCCTGGGACTCAGGCAGCGCCACCAACAGCGACGAAGAGGTAGTCGTGGCACACAACTGGGATGAAATCAGGCGCGGCATGTGGAACTACGTCGGCATCGTCCGCTCTACCAAGCGCCTGACGCGGGCATTGCGCCGCATCAAACTGATTCAGGAGGAAATCGCCGATTACTACTGGGACTTCTATGTCACCTCGGATCTCATTGAATTGCGCAACATCGCCACCATCGCCGAACTCATCGTGCTGTGCGCCCTCGAACGCAAAGAAAGTCGGGGCCTGCATTACACCATCGACTACCCCGAAACCGACGATATTCACTGGAAGCACGACACCCTTATCCGCAAAGAATTTTAGCCCCCGGCCTGGAGAGACCCTTGGATATCGATACCATCAGGGAAGAAATCAACCGACTGGACGACGAATTGCTGAAAATCTTCAACCTGCGCGCCGATCTGGCCCTGAAAATAGGGGAGATAAAAAAAGAACGGCAGTTGCCCGTCTATGACCCCGAACGGGAGAAGCGTATCTTCCAGCGGATGAAAACCATGAATCCGGGACCACTGGAGGATGAGGCTATTGTCCGTCTCTTTGAACGTGTCATCGACGAATCACGTCGCCTCGAACGCATTCGCACGAAAGGACTCTAGCCCATGCTCGTCGTCATGAAAAAAGGTGCCTCGGAAGATGAACTGAGCCAGATCAAACAGTTTCTGGTCGACCACGATTTCGATTTTCATCAGTCCACCGGCGCCAACCGGATTATCATCGGGGTTATCGGCGAGACCAGGGAGTTCGACGCCCAAAGAATCAAGGCACTGCCAGGGGTTCTCGAGGTCTTCAAAATACCCGAGGAATAGGGCTCTCTTACCAGCGCATTCGCCGGACGGCCATGGCCAAAGGGCCGTCCGGCACCCACCTCAAGACGTTCCTCGTAAGCACCATTCTCAGACCGACAAGGTCATTCCAGGCCAAAGAAACAATCACTCAGACTTTCATGGGAACCACGTATAAATAGATGGCCAGATAATGCAAGAAGCTGCCAGCCAGTACAAAAAGATGCCAGATGGCATGGTTGAAAGGAATACGCTCAATCGCGTAGAAGAGGACGCCCAAGGTGTAGGCCACTCCGCCCGCTACCAGTAACAGAACTCCCGGTAGTGGTACAGCTACCAGGAGGGGTTTGATCGCGATGATCACCAGCCAACCCAGGCCGATGTAGAGGAGAGGTGCAACAATTCGCAGGCGATGCGGCATGAAGGCCTTGAAAGTCATGCCAACAAGGGCCAGGCCCCAGACCGTACCAAACAACGACCATCCCCAGGCACCATTGAGGCTGACCAGAGTGAAAGGCGTGTAGGTTCCGGCAATCATGAGAAAAATACTGGCGTGGTCGAGGATACGAAAAACGTACCTGACACCGGGAGTTCGCACTGTGTGGTAAAGGGTTGAAAGAGTGTAAAAAGTGACCAGGCCGGTTCCGTAGATGGCACTACTGGTAATGCGCCAAGGATCGGCAGTGTGAAAGGCTGCTTTCATCAGGATGACGAAACCGACCACACCTGCGAGGGCACCCAAACCGTGCGTCAGGCGATTGGCCAGTTCTTCGGCCTTTGAATAATAGACCAGGCGCTCAGACAATCGCATATTCTTCACTGGAAAGAGCTTTCTGGTTGAGGTAACCTGAAGCCGTTTTGAAATTTGGTCATTTCACCCCAGGCTCGAATACGGGAAAATGTTATGAAAAAAACGACCATGCTGGCCACATCCCTCGCCCTGATGCTGGGCGTCATCTTTCTACTGTCCCTCTGGAAGGATCTATTTCCACCCTCCCCAACCGAACCGGCCCGGCAGCCAGTCGTTACCCCCACCGCACCACCAGCGGACAAGACGCCTGCCATTATTCATCCGGTTCCTGAACTTCCGGCCAGGAAAGAGAGTTCAACCCCTCCCCTGCCGACGCTGGACGAAAGTGATTCAGCCATGGCAGCGGAAATCCGCGGATTAAGCCCTGAATCAAACCCGGAGAACCTTTTCATTCTCGACCACTTTATCCGTCGACTGGTTCTTCTGGTCGACACTCTCCCGAAGGCGCAACTGGCGGCGAACCGTCTGCCTGTACGTCCGGTGGGTGGCTCTTTCCAGGTGACCGAAGGAGCAGAGCAAACCATCATCAGCCCGGATAATTACCAGCGATACGCCCCTTTTGTGCGTTTTGTGGAAGGATTGAACAGCGAGAAAGCCGTCGACCTCTATGTGCGTTTCTATCCTCTATTCCAACAGGCCTACCGGGATATGGGCTACCCTGATGGCACCTTCAACGACCGCCTCATCGAAGTGATCGACCATCTGGTGAAAGCACCGACCGTAGCGGAGCCCATCAGGGTAACACGCCATGTTGTGCGCTACCGTTATACTGACCCAGATCTCGAAGCCCTCTCGGCGGGACGCAAAATACTCCTTCGCATCGGACCACAAAACGCCTTGAAGATAAAGAGCAAGTTGAGCGAGATACGAGGGCACCTGGTCAGTTTACCGCGAACCTGATCCTCCAGCTAAAAAGGCGATCAAAAATGATCGCCTTTTTAGTTCCGCCAGTTTGAGCCACCGGACGAATCACCTCATTTATTAATTCAGGCCACAACATTTTTTATATTTTTTGCCACTGCGACAGGGGCAGGGGTCGTTTCGACCCGTACGCCCGCCTGAAGTGACCAAAAATGAGCGCTGTTCCCCAATAGCTCCGCCAGCTTTCTGCATCTGCAGAAAATCGGCAAAGTCCTGCAGAGATTCTACCGCCAGAGCCAGCTGATCCAGCAGCTGGTTCCAGACTCCCATGATCTCTTTTTCGTTTTCGCCAACACCTTCGAACATTTCGGGAAGTTTTTCGGGATGAGCCACCCCCAAAACGATCAGAAGGCAATTCATGATCGCTTCGCGGTCTTCATCCATTTCGGTTTTTTCCAGGACTTCTTCCGGCATCCACAGATAAGCGCGCCGGGCCAGAGCCTTATCCAGGCCGGAAGCCCACTTTTTAACGGCTAAAAAATTATTTGCTTTCTGTAGCGCCAGGTCAAAGGGAAAATCGAGTTTCGATACTTTGCGAAGGGACTGGAGCCGAAGGATCGTTTCCGTCAAGGTGGCAAAAAGTCGGTCCGACTCAGCGGAATCAGGGAATGCCGCCAGGGATTCACCAAAAATATCGGCAAACCATTCCCCCGGTTCCGTACTGTCCGGTGTAATCGCCAGGCCAAAGAGGTAGCCCTCCAGTTGGTCGAGGCACATGGCCTCTTTCGGATCCACAGCATGGTCCAGAAGCGTCTTCAGAGCCCTTTTTTCGTTTTCAGTCAACATGTCTTAAATAACCTGTAACCTTTTCCACCATAAAATATATTGGTGAGTATCAGCGATTTTTTCCTGAAATACCCTCGCGCACCCTATGCTCTACGACCTTACCAAAATCTGGAGTGAATATCATCCGCCCCAGTCGCAAAAATCCCCAGAGGAAAAAAAGGGGCAGCAAAATGGTATTGAGCACGAAGATGACCACCAGCTGAATCAACTTATCGAAGATGCCGGTGCTAACCCGTTTGACGGCGTCAAGCCGTTGGCGAAAATCAAGGACGCTCAGACTCTGCTCGGCGGCCTGGTTCAATGCCTGACGGGTTTTTTCCAGCCAGCCGGCAGAATTTTCAGGTGATGACGCTGTTACGCCGGCCGCGTCAGGAACCACTTTTTGAAGCGTTTCAAGGTCGTACTTCACTTCGTTGATGGTTTCGGCATACCGCTGTTCCAGTACCGCATCATAGGCCGCGTTGTTGATCCAGGCCATGGCCGGCACACAAAAGCGAACCAGGACAACCACCAGCAGCAGGGATTTGGCCAGTCGTGCAAAATTGGCGGAAAAGCGCCCCGATGACCACAGCGCCGCCAGGAAAAAGGTCAGAGAGCCGACCAGAAGAACCTGGATGCTCAGCCAGGGACTAATTTCAATGAGAACCTTCTGGATGCCAAGAGAAGCCAGGCACGCCAACATTACCCAGGAAAAACGCTCAACCAGATCGTTGACAGGATCAAGAGCCTGGCCGAGAGCCAGGGTGACGCCGACGCCGGCCGGCTGGACCATCAGCTCACTTTCCTGCACCACGGAAATGACCGCGTTGAGAGTGCGGGCAATGACGTAACTTCCACCAGCCCGCAAAAGTGCCTCGTTTACATAGGTCAGGGCGGCGCTGTCTATCGACCTGAACAAGGCGTTATCGTACAGCACCCCGCGCGGGCCAGGGAGAACTGAAAAAAAAAGCAAGACAACTATCACGCCGCTGTAAATAAGTTTTTTGCGCATAATCCCTGCCCCTGACGTCCGGCCACAACCTACAGTAAAGCTATCCGAGAGATTTTTCGAGAGCCTGGTAAAAAAAGACGCTGCCAATAATCGTGACGATACAGATGGTGGAAGAAAACAGGCTGATTCCCACCATTACCAGCGCCACCTTGCGATGACGGGCGCGCCAGCTTAGCCAGGCAAGAATGGCGCAGAGAATAGCGATGGGAATCAGCAGCAGCAAAAAGAGCATGAAAAACGAACCTCCCCGGAAAACTTCGGGGACGATAGCATAGAGTCTTTTTCCCTGGCAACCCCTGCCCTGCCGGCAACCTTACCCTTGGGTTTAGAAAAACTCCCGCAGGCTCTCGTCGATACCCATGAGCGTTTCGTACCAGAATTCCCGGGCCGCCTCAACCTTGTCCATTTCAAACCTCTGCAGCCAATCATCAAGGCGCGGGTCCACCTCGACGTCCACGGTTTTTTTGCGTTTCAAAAAGGTATGCAGGTAATCGATATTGCGCTCCGACTCCCAGAAAATAGGGCTGTTGCGACTGTTGAGGCGACTGGCTAGCACGGAGATGGCGCGCTGGTAGGCGTCTTTGCTTTGATAGAGCGACCCCATGACTTCGGGCAGCATCTCTTCGGCCCAGCCCCGGTGAAAACGGCAGGTGCCGAGATTGTCGAGGATAAGTTCCTTTTTCATGCGTTCGGCGCACATGCGCCCCAGGGTCCGTGGCGGGACGAAGTCGTAACTATAGATCATGTAGTATTTGCCCATAATGGCCATGGGCGCAAGTACCCCGGCCACCCAGTACTGGTTCGGCACCATCCAGCCACGGCGGTTGAAGGCAACATATACGAGGCTGTCGTGCAGCTTGATCCCCTTCTGGTGCGAATGCAGTCGGCTCCACTTGCGCACCCCTTCGCGAAAATCGAGAATTCCTCGCCGCTCCAAAATGGCGTCAATAAGATCGCAGCCCAACTGCGCGTTGTGCATTGAATCGGCCACCACGTCAAACTGCGCCAGCGACCAACGGGGTTGCTCAGTCACGCCGAGTTCCGCCGGTGTTAATATCCCCTGATCGAGCAAATCCATCAGCCAGGCCAGCACCCCGCCACTGGAGATGGCGTCGAAGCCCATGGCGTCGCAGTGACGGTTGAGTTTTTCTGCCGACCGCTGGTCGAAAATCCCGCAGAGTGGGCCCAAGGTCTGGTAGGGTTCGTAATCCTTCTTATATTGGCCGTTCAGCTTCTTGCACACAGCGACACAGGGCTCGCCGCAGGTAGCCTGCTGTTTTTTGCGGATGGTCTCTTCATTGAACTGCTTCAGATAGTGATTCAAAACCATGTTTTCGTGCAGGGCCAGGCGTTCTTCTTCGCTCCAGAAGATGGTGCGGTAGTTGAAAGCCAGAATCCGTCCCCCCATGCCGGCATAGTTGACCCCAAAGGTTCCACCTGTCTGCAGTTTTTCGTCGTAACGATATTTGGTGGTGACCTCCAGATCCTTCTGCATCAGATGCAGGTTGTATTTGTTACGAAACCATTCGTCGACCACCTTGCGGTCGCGAAAATCCTCGTTGACCAGGGTGCCGCCATAGATGATGGCCACGATGCCGTGCTTCTGCACCATAGCGCTGCCGAAACCACCACGCCCGGCCCAGGTGTCGACGTGGCTGATCTTTCCCTTATTGATGGGAACGGACATGATGCCGCCCATGTCCGTTGAGACGGACGCCGGTCCGGTGACCAGAATGCGGGGGTCGTTCTCGTAGCGATGAGCGAACATATCATAGACCCGGTCGGTCATGGCGTAAACGCCCTGGCGTCCTGATTGCCAGATCGACGACGCTTCCACCGGAACCACCTCGACCTCGATCTCTTCGCCATGATTGCGGTTAAGAAAAAGCACCGAGGGAACCGGCGCTTTACCGACGAGGCTGAGCATGTTGATACCCAGATTATCGAAAACCAATCCTGCTCCCCCCATGGAACTGATGTAATACCCTTGCCAGCAGGGAGAATAGCCCGTCACCATCAGTCGGTTGGAACCAGGAAAGATGGAACCGGCAAAGAGACCGACGCCAAAATTGAGGCTGC
Organism: Desulfuromonas sp. AOP6; assembly: GCF_009731355.2. GTDB lineage: Bacteria > Desulfobacterota > Desulfuromonadia > Desulfuromonadales > SZUA-540 > SZUA-540. The sequence continues at coordinate 1,596,799 of NZ_AP022810.1, read as the reverse complement.
GATACTCCTCGGTCATGTGGATACCGAGATCGACAGGGCCGAAATAACGGTCGAAACCATACTTTTTCATGCGATAGAAACCACTGGCCGCATCGACCAGAAGAACACGCTGGAACTGAGTCATCGAACACCTCGAGGTAAAAATGCAATGTGCTTAACTTCCTTAGACGATATTCTATCCCCTCCTGATAAAATGACCAGACATGATTTCGACAAGAGGACAGTAGCCAAAGAAGAACGAAGGATTTATCATGATGAGGCAGGCGGTTCTGTTTGCCATCCACTTTTTTCAGCTACAAGGATTTGTCCAGATGATACGGCTACCAGGATTTTCAATCCCAATCCTTCTGCTGATTCTGTTGTTGGCAGGATGCCAGCCCAACCTTTCCCAGCGCACCATCCGGGACCTGACCCTTCTGCCCCAAAGCCCTCTCGCCTACCTGCAGGATATCAATAAACAACGGCCTCTACTCTCCGAGGAGACTCAACTGGAGATGGCGGCGAAATTTCTGGAGCAGCATTATCACCCTTGGCAGCCCGAAAAAGATCGTATCGGCGCCAGCCACCCCTTCTGGGCCATCGACTGGATGAACGAAGGCGCGGTTTACGCCGCCAATCTCCAACCCCTCGACACAGAACAAAGGAACACCCTCACACGTCAGGCCAACGCCGGACGATACCCCAGCCTTGATCGCCGCGCCGTCACCCTGGGACGAGTGAATGTGCGGGCCCTGCCGACCCAATCCCCCCTGTTCAACGATCCGAGCGGTGCCGGACAGGGTTTTCCCTTCGACCTGTTGCAGCATGGCGTTCTGCCCGGCGGTACTCCTTTGCGGGTCACCCATCAGAGCCTTGATGGCGGCTGGGCCTTCGTGGAAACTACCCTGCTTTATGGCTGGATTTCCCTCAACCAGTTAGCCTGGGTCGATGTCCCCCCAGGCCACATGACCGCTTCGGCCAGACATGTCGTGATCACCCAGGATGACGTCGTTTTGAAAGGTGCCGATGGAGACTACCTGTTCAGCGCCAGCATAGGAACGGTTCTGCCGGTGAGCGACAGTACCCCAGCGGGCGACACCGTGCTTGTACCCGTGGCCGACCCAAACCGGAAGGCCCACTGGATTGAAGTCAGGATTCCCCAGGATCAGGCCGAGTCCTTCCCGCTGGTGCTGACCCCGCTCAAGCTGGCCAGCTTGGCTGAACGTTTCATGGGACAGCCCTATGGCTGGGGTGACCTCCATGAAGGCCGCGACTGTTCGGGTACCATCCGCGACCTCTTTGCCCCCTTCGGTTTCTGGCTGCCGCGCAACTCAGCCGATCAGGCCCAGGTAGGCAGAGTCATACCACTAGTGGAGCATGCCCCCAAAGAGCGCGAGAGAATTATCCTTTCCGAAGGAATCCCCTTCCTGACATTGGTCCAGCTGCCAGGCCACATCATGCTCTACCTGGGTGAATACGATGGGCACCCTGCCCTCCTGCATACATTCTGGGGCGTACGCACCGAAACCTTAACCGGTCGGGAAGGTCGCTGGCTCGTCGGCAAAACAGCGATCACCACCCTGCAGCCTGGTGTGGAAGAAAATGGCCTCCTTTTAAAGATCGGCAGTCTTCGAGACAGGGTGATGAACATGAATTTGCTGCTTGACTGAGGAAATTTGTTAAAAGTCCCAAAATGCACAAAAGGACGACCCCGATTGGGATCGTCCTTTTGAATTTGGTGGAGGTGGCGGGAATCGAACCCGCGTCCGAAAACCTTTCACGTAAGGCTTCTACATGCTTAGTCGGTGTTTTGAGTTTAACCCGGAGCCGCTCCCACAGACAGGATTTGAACCGGGCGAGTCTGCTTTATTTCGCCTCTGCACCGCAGTCACTTGCAGAGACTAGCCCACTAAATTGACGTCTCAGACCCTACGCGGGCGATAAGGAAAGAGACGAGGCAGCAATTAAGCTGCCAGTGCGTACGAAACGTCAGAGTCGGCGTTTGTATTGTTGCCAGTTTTTTAACGAGGCCCACTGGCGTCCCCGGCATGCCACCTTCGCTTCCGATCCCCGTCGAAACCTTGACACCCCCTTTGAAATTTACGGAGTAAGCGAATGGGGTGAGGTGCTGATTCAACACCTCATAAACTTGTTTAACTTTTATAACACAAGTGCCTGAAAAATACAAGGAAAGTTTTACTTCGCCTAGTCCTCACGCCGCCCGTTCTTAAAGGCCTTGGCCATCTCACGGTCGGCCTCTTTCTGCTTCAGAGATTCGCGTTTGTCATGCAGCTTCTTACCCCGCCCGATCCCGATCTCCAGCTTGACACGACTGTCTTTGAGATAAATCTTGGTCGGCACCAGCGACAGTCCTTTTTCATCGACCTTGCGGATAATTTTATTGATCTCTTCGCGATGCAGCAGCAGTTTTCGTACCCGCGTGGGATCGACATTTTCGCGGTTGCCCTGCTCGTAAGGACTGATGTTCATATTGTTGATGAAAATCTCACCGTCCTTGATGCGACAGAAGGATTCCTTGATATTGACCTTACCCAGGCGCAGTGACTTGACTTCGGTGCCTGTAAGGACCATGCCGGCCTCGTAGACTTCATCGATGAAGTAGTCGTGGTAGGCCTTCTTGTTATTGGCGATAATCTTGATTCCCATAAATCCTATCCGCCCGCAGGCAGGTCTTCGTCGTCAACAATCTGAGTAATTTGTGGCATGAAGGATTCGCGGGCCAGGGCGCGGGTTCCCACTCGGATAATCAGGAACGACCCGACTAGAAAAGCGACCCCGATGATCGCGGAGAGCAGATTGGGATCGGGACCGTTTTCCAGCCATTCACCGACGGCCAAGCCGGCGACAGCCCCGATGACCAAGGCTATCAGGGGAACGATATACAACATGAAGGACGACTGCAGAAAAGTCTTGGTACTGGTGACGAGCCGTACCCGGTCACCCACCTTGGCGCCGAGGTGATTGTGCGCTTCGACCAGCATGGATTTGTTGTCATTACCGACCTGGCACAACCCGTTGGATGCGCAGTGTTTGCAAAAAGAGCCTTTTTGGCACAGGACAAGAGCCACGGCCTTGCCCTTGATCTCGACAACAGTTCCTACCTCTTCCATCATGAGACACCTCGGGATATCGTCTGATTCCGGCTGCGGAGTCAACTTCCGCACCGCCTCTATCCGATTTTGCGAAGGTCGAATTATACGGGGTGATCAGGCTTTTTGCAAGACATCCCTGCCGGAAAGAAAGAGGCTGCTGACCTCTTCACTGCGGCCAGGCTGGCAGAGGAAATCGAACAGACCAGAAGCAGAAGGCAGCGTCTGCGGCCGGAGAATCTGAAAGTGTGCCCCGTATCCCGCCTGCAGACATCCCATTTCACCAGCAAGGCCAAGGGCGAGCGCCCCCCCGCTGGTGGCCATGCGCAGCAACTCGACGGATGTGAGCGCCCCCTCGAACCAGTCGAGGGCGAATGCCATTTCGTCCCAGATGGACAAAGTGTCGCAACTGGCCAGACTGTCCGTACCCAACACGAGAGGCACACCTGCCTGGCGATAAAGGGCGACGGGGGCCCTGCCCACGCCCAGGCGGGCGTTAGAGCGAGGGCACAAAGCCAGAGTCACCTTCTTTTGACTCAGCAGGCGGATATCCTCTTCGTCGACTTGAACCCCATGAGCCAGCAGGGTGGAAGGGAGCAAGCCGCCCCGCTCATACAGATAGGCTGTCGGGGTGCGGTGGGCTGGTGGAGGAACCTCCTGCTGCCAGCCCACTGAAGGATAGAAGATTTGCGCGAGATCACCACCGGAGGACTCGAGAAAAGTTCGCTCTTCAGCCGATTCCCCCAAATGGATGGACAGGGGAGTCTGCTGACGGCGGGCAAAATCCACCACCTCTTCCATGTACCGGTCGGACAGGGTATAGGGGGAGTGCGGCGAGAGCCCGAAAGTCAGGTGCCCCGCCCTGCCCTCGCGCAGAATTTCACCGACGGCATTCAGCAACCGTCGGCCGTGCTCTGGATGACGGCCGAGGGTTTCCAAAAAGAGGGTGCCAAACAGGGGCACCTGCCGGTAGGCGACGCGGGCGGGAAACCAGGAGAGGATATCGCCAACGGCGCCCGTGCCGGCTGCCATGCACCGTCCGATGCCGTCTTCCAGGGAAGGCTGATAAAGCTGCGAATCAAGGCCGCGTTTGACCCGAACGACCTGCATAATCCAGTCCACAAAGGACTCGGGAGCAGACGTCTCGCCCTTTTTCAGGGCCCAGTCGGGAAAATGGGTGAGTTCGAGGTGGGTGTGGGCGTTGACCAGCGGCGGCAGCAGGATACCGTCGGGAAAATCGACTTTTCGAGCTTGGGGATAGGCTGCCAGCAGCTCCGGACGGGAACCGACGGCAAGCAGGCGTCCATCCCGCACGGCGATGGCGCCATCCTCCAGGGGTGGCGCACTGATAGGCAGAACGAAGCGAGCGGTATAGAGAGTAACCATGACGAGCGATCAACCGGCTTTCTGAGCCGAGTGCGGCAACCGCAGGATATCACGGATCTGCCGCAGCAGCTCCTGAGTCTCCTCATGCTGCACGAGGTCGCACTGTTCCTGCAGGACCTCATCGAGGATATCGTCGGTGGTCAGGGGATTGGCCAGCACCACCCGGAAGACGGTGAGAGGATCATGGCCATAGCGGGCAAAGCGAAGGCTGGTTCGTGAAACGAAAGTATTGCCCACTTCACGCTGCTCTTTCTGAATCAGGCGGGTGATCTGGTCTAGCAGTTCGTTGACCCGACCCAGGCTCTCCGGCGCTGCCTTGGCCAGAACGATCTGCACATCAGCCGGATTATAACGATAGGTCAGGATGTTCAACTCCGGTTCAGACATGAGCTCGAAGTCGGGGTGACGGCGGATCTTGTCGGCAAAGGTGCGAGCCCGGGCGAGGCCCAGGTCGATGAGAAGTTCATAGCCCTTGCGCCCAATGATGGACAAGCCGGCATGGACCAGCATCGACTTGCCGGGCCGGGAGCCTTCCAGGGTGTGGCTGCCCAGATCTTTGGAGCCGTGGCGTAGAATATAGGCGGCATGGTGTTCAATAGCAGTCAGAGCGGCCGGATCTTTGAACAGCACCATGCCGGCACCCATGGGCACGTAGAGTTGCTTGTGAGCATCAATGGTGACAGAATCAGCCCGCTCAATGCCTCGCAGAAGATGGCGGTGATTCTTGGAAAAAAGGGTCGGCCCGCCCCAGGCGGCGTCTACGTGGAAATGGCAATCGATTTCTTCGGCATAGTCCGCCATGGCTTCCAGGGGATCGACGTTACCGGTCTCGGTGGTGCCGGCGATACCGACCATCGCCATAGGGCGGATGTTCCTGCTTCGCAACTGTTCTACCTGCTGGCGCAAATGAGCCATATCCATGCGGTTGTTGTCATCCGTTTCCACCAGAACCAGGTTCTCGCGACCGATTCCCAACACGTCGGCAGCCTTGCCGAGACTGTAATGCCCACGCCGTGAAACCAGAACCGCCAGTCCGTGGCAGCCAAGGTGCTGCATGGCCCGAAAAAAACCTTCCTGGGCAATGCCACGAAAATCGCCGGAAGGGCCGCACAGACGGTTGCGGGCGGTCCACAGGGCGGTCACGTTGGCAATCGTCCCCCCGGAACAGAAGGCTCCCAGGGCATGGTCGCTGTCGTGGACCCAGCGCGTGTAGAAATTGTCGCTTTCTGCGTAAATGAGACGATGCAGCATGGCCAGCACCTGCCGTTCCATGGGCGTAAAGGCCTTGGAAGTTTCCACCTTGACAAGATTCTGGTTGAGTGCCGTCATGATTCGCGACAACGGGAGCATGAAATAGGGCAGCGCCGAGGTCATGTGACCGATGAAACTGGGAGAAGCCGTATGGACCGACTGGGCCACCAGCTTCTCTTTGACAAATTCGGTGTAGTCGGAAACGTAGGTAGGATCTTCGGGAATGTGAGAGTCGGAGAAGTCTTCCTCGATCTCTTCCAGACTGCGTTCAAGGGCGACGATGTGCTCCTGTAAAAAGCCCGTGACGTTGTCGGTAATCGCTTTATCCACCTCGCCGAGCCTGGAATCCGGGCTTTCAGGGACAGTGAAAATACGATACAGATTTTCCAGGTTGGCCTTGGCTAGCTCTCGCGGTGTCATCGCATCCTCTTCGGATATCAGCCTCGGGATGGGGCCGAATCCAGCAAAAAGCCGTTGTCGATCAGGCGGGTCTGGCCGATAAAGACAGCCAGCAGCAGGACGGAATCATGGTCGATCTTGGCCTGCTGTTGCAGGGTCTGTTGGTGGCAGATCTGGATGTAATCGATGCGGGCTTCGGGCATGGCGGCAATAAGCTGCCTCAGTTCGGCAATGACCTCGTCGGCCGCGGCCTGCCCCTGGGCTGCCATCTGTCTGGCCATCGCCAGAGCGCGGGAGAGCACCAGGGCCTGTCGGCGCTGCTGCTCGCTCAGATAGACGTTGCGTGAGCTCATGGCCAGCCCGTCCGCCTCGCGCACGATGGGCATACCGATGACATCGACGGGCAGATTGAGATCGATGGTCATGCGGCAGATAACGGCCAGCTGCTGAAAATCTTTCTGACCGAAGAGAGCCACATGGGGCTGCACGATGGTGAATAGTTTGGTTACCACCGTCGTGACACCGCGAAAATGGCCAGGGCGGCTGGCGCCGCATAACGCATCCGTCAAACTTTCGACATCGACATAGGTGGCATAGCTGCGGGGATACATGTCACTGGCATTGGGCGCGAAGATCAAGTCGGTTCCCGCTGTCGCCGCCAAAGCTGCGTCCCGCTCGAGGTCGCGAGGATAGTTGTCGAAATCTTCACCGGCGCCGAACTGGGTCGGATTGACGAAAATGGACAGGACCAGCACATCCCCTCGTCGGCGACCTTCCCGCAACAGCGAAAGGTGTCCCTCGTGCAACCAGCCCATGGTGGGAACGAAGGCGATGCGCTTGCCCGCTTCACGCAGAGCCAGGCAGCGCTGCTGCATCTCACTGACAGAGCGGATAATCTCTGGGGTCTTATTCACGGCGCTGGTCATGCCTGCCCTCACTTGAAGCTGTGCTCTGGACCGGGAAAAGTCCCGTCCTTGACTTCACGGATATAGTCGCCGATGCCCTGGCTGATGGTTTCAGAGACATCGGCAAAGCGTTTGACGAACTTGGGCGAGTATTTCTCGCAAAGCCCCAGAATATCGTGGATGACCAGCACCTGTCCGTCACAGTGAACACCAGCGCCGATACCGATGGTCGGGATGGAAACCGCCGCTGTTATCTGCCGGGCCAGCTCGGCCGGTATGCCCTCCAGCACCAGGGCAAAGGCGCCGGCCGCTGCCACCGCTTTGGCGTCGGCCAGCAGCTGGCGCGCCTGCTCATCCAGGCGCCCCTGCACCCGGTAGCCGCCCATGCGATGAATGGACTGGGGCGTCAGGCCGATATGACCGACCACGGGCACATCCATGGCGACGATGGCGGCAATGGTCGCGGCGACGTTCGCACCGCCTTCCAGTTTAACGGCCTGGGCGCCGCCTTCTTTCACCAGACGACCGGCATTGAGGCGGGCTTCTCGCACATCAACTTGGTAGGACAGAAAAGGCATGTCAGCAATTATGACGGCGCTGGAACTGCCGCGCACCACGGCGCGCGTATGATAGATCATCTCATCCATGGTGACTGGCAGGGTGTTATCGTAGCCGGCGACCACGGAACCGACGGAGTCCCCCACCAGAATCATATCGATACCGGCCTGGTCCATCAGGCGGGCGAAGGGATAATCGTAGGCTGTCAAAACGGTGATTTTCTCGCCGGACTCTTTCATTTTCTGAATGTCGAGAATGGACTTCGGTTTATTCACGGTAGTTGGTTCCTTTCGACAGTTCGAGCGATCGGGCCATAAAAAAAGCCTTCCGGACGGGATCCGAAAGGCATGGGTCAGCAAGGGCAGTCAGACGCCCGTTTTCTTCGATGCTTACCTTCCGTCCCGGTCTAAAGATCCAGGCGGTATCTATGTGTGCGGCTTTTTCTTACGTCGGGATCGCCCAGGCTCCGGTACGGGTTCCGGGCCTTTCAGAAATCGTAAAAAAGCGTTTCTCCCTATAACACAGTGAAAAGCTGAGTGTCTACAGCTATCTTGACCCGACTGCCTTCAAACAGGGTTCTCGCAAAAAAAAGATTAGAAAAACCGGCCCTGTTTCAGGATTTGAAAAATTTCTTACCATCACGGTACGCCTGGGCCTTTTTCTCCCCCAGACTCCAGTACTCACGGATGCCCCCCAAATAGACCAGGGGATCAAACGCCAAGGCATCCATCCCCTCATCCAGAAAGGCGTCCTCACGGGCGTGTATTTCGACAATTTCCCCCAGCAGTAAGCTGTATTCACCAAGAGGAACTTCTGAAGTCAGGCGACATTCCACGTTCAGGGGTGATTCGACCAGCAAGGGCGCCTCGACCAGGGTGGCTGGCTCCAGGGTCAGTCCTGCGACAGCCTCCTTGTCCTCATCGCGACCGGATTTAAGACCACAATAATCAGCCTCAACAGCGAGAGAAGCAGGAACCATATTGACCACAAAAGATTGAGTTTCCATGATATTATTATAAGTTTTTCGTGAACGGTTCAGCGACACGCCTATGGTTGGTGGCGTCTTGCTGACAATCCCTACCCAGGAGGCAGTCATCAGGTTGGATGAGCCCTGTTTATCCACTGAAGAAACAAGGGTTGTCGGTTGCGGGAAAAAGGTCACACAGGGACCAAGTTTTCTTTTCAGCATGATCATCCTTTCACTTGGTTCACAACTCAGGCACACAGTCCTTCAGCAGCGTTTAACAGGACCGTATAGGGATGAAAGTTGACGGCCACCTGCCCACGCAGGCTGTCGCGAAGCCCCTGATAGCGGCGCAGTTTCTGTTTGCGGATGGAGCAGAGGGCATCGAGATTGCCCTGATGCTCTTCCAGGACCACACGGACCATATCATAGACGACCGACTCGAAACTTTCCTGAAGAGAACGCCGTGCCATGCGATCCCAGCGGTCGCGCAGAGGCACCCGCTCAACATCTTTGAGAAGCTCTTTGTAGCCAAGAAGCTGGCGAATCTCCCTGAAAGCCTGGGCTACGGCGTAAAAGTCCACTCTGGTCTTTTCCGCCAGCGTCATCAGCGGCAGAAAATCGGCGGCATGGTCCAGCAGGGACAGATGCTGGGCCACATCGGCATCGAGTCCGGCTTCAGTCAAAGCAGCCGCCTCATCCTTACATCCAGCCCAGATCTCGGCAGGAAGAACACTGCCGATGGTTTTATAGAATAGACTCAGGTGTTCTTTCAGGGTTTCGGCTCCCTTTTCAGCGAGTGCGCCCCATACATCATGCAGGAGAGCCCAGTGACACAGGGACTGCAGAGCGGTTTCAAGACGGATGAGAAAAGCCTGCTGACGCTCGGCTGGCAGTTTGTTATCCAGGGCATAAAGAGCCGCTCGCAGGCGCTTGCCTTCGAGCATGCGGTCAAAGGTCAGATAGGCGGCGGTCGCCTCAAGCAAAGATTTACCGGTCTGCTGCACCAGAGCATTGAGAAAAGCACTGCCTGCCTGGTTGATAATGTTGTTGGTAATGACCGTGGCCGTAATTTCACAGGCGAGAGGATGCTCGGGTAAGTCGACCAAAAAAGATTGTCGGATGAGCCCCGGGAAATAGCACAGCAGAAAATCCCCGGCCTCCGGACTCTGGGGAAGATCGCTCTCGAGAATGCCTTGGTAGAGCTGCATTTTACTGTAAGCCATGAGGATAGCCAGTTCAGGTCTGGTCAGTTTTTGCCCTTGGCGCGCCTGAATATCTTTAGCCGATGGGAGGAATTCACCGCGGCGGTCCAACAGCCCGCTCCGGGCTAGCGTATCGATCAATTGGACATAGGGTTCCACTTCGCCCTCACTGCGGCGCAGATCAAGAGAAAGACAAAGGTGCTGTTCATAGTTGTTGGTCAAAACCTGGGAGCAGACTTCGTCCGTCACCTCGGCCAGAATGCGATCACGCTCGCCTTGTGAACTAATTTTTCCTTTGTCTTTAAGGTATTGCATGAAAATCTTAAGGTTTACCTCATGGTCAGAGGTATCCACCCCGGCCGAATTGTCCACTGCATCGGTATTGATCCGTCCACCATTCTGGGCGAACTCGATGCGGGCCCGCTGGGTAAAACCGAGATTACCCCCTTCGCCGACGACCCGGGCCCGTAGTTGATTGCCATCGACCCGAACCGCATCGGTGTTGCGGTCACCAACATCTTCGTGCTTTTCTCCACTTTCCTTGACGTAGGTTCCAATACCACCGTTCCAGAGCAGGTCCACTTCGGCCATCAACAGGAGTTTAATGAGGCCGTTCGGATCGATGCTTTCCTGGCGAACACCGAAAAACTTGCGAACTTGCGGACTCAAGGGAATTTCCTTAGCGGAACGGGGGAATATCCCCCCTCCTTCAGAGAGAAGATGGCGGTTGAAATCATCCCAGGACGAACGAGGCAGGTTGAAGAGGCGCCGGCGCTCGGCAAAAGTGGCGGCAGGATCGGGATCAGGGTCCAGGAAGATATGACGGTGGTCAAAGGCAGCGACCAGCCGTATGTGCTGAGACAGGAGCATGCCGTTACCAAAAACGTCGCCACTCATGTCGCCAATACCGACGACGGTAAAGGGTTCATTCTGGATATCCTGCCCCAACTCCCGGAAATGTGATTTGACGCACTCCCAGGCCCCACGCGCGGTAATGCCCAACTTTTTGTGGTCATATCCGTGGGAGCCGCCGCTGGCAAAGGCGTCATCGAGCCAGAACCTGTATTCTCGGCTGACAGCGTTGGCCGTATCAGGCAGATGGGCGGTCCCTTTGTCAGCGGCAACAACGAGATAAGGATCTTCCTCATCGTACGCCACGATCCCTTCGGCGCGAACCACCTTATCCCCTACTCTGTTGTCGGTCAGGTCGAGCAAGCCGCGCATGAGAGTCTGATAGGCGGCTTTAGAGAGCACGGCACCTTCATCCCGGTTGCTGTAGGGTGCCTTAACGACAAACCCGCCCTTGGAACCGACTGGAACGATCAGGGCGTTTTTGGTCATCTGGGTCTTCATCAGGCCGAGAACTTCGGTGCGGAAATCGTCGGGGCGGTCTGACCAGCGAATGCCGCCGCGGGCTACCCGACCACCCCGCAGATGGATCCCTTCCATGGTAGCGCTATGCACGTAGACTTCAAAGAGGGGGCGCGGCGCCGGCATGTCGATAATACCCATGGCGCTGATCTTGAATGCGAAAAAATAATCCTTGCTGTCGCAGCGCCGGTAAAAATTGGTACGCACGGTCGAATCGATGAGGTTGAAGAGGGCGCGCAGGATGTTGTCTTCATTGACATCCGATACGTCCTGCAAAGCCGTGATCAATTGCATCCGGATAGGAGACAGAGCCTCCTCTTCGCGCTTGAGGGGATCCGTCCATTCCGGTTTATCCAGAAAGCGCGCTTCAAAATAGCGATACAGCAGATGAGTGACTTCCGCATTGTGAATCAGCGCCAGGGCGACCCTTTTCTTGGTATAGGGACAGCCAATCTGGAAGTAATAGTTCCGATAGCCCCGAAAAACGTCAATCTGCTGCCAGGAGAGCCCTGTGAGCACAAGAATGCCGTGCAGATAATCGTTTTCGACTTTGCCGCGACGCAAAGCCTGCAGGGCGTCGAGCAGAAGCGGTCTGATCTCGGAAAGTTCCAAGGCATTCGAGGGCGTTGTCCGGATAGTAAAGCTCTTGATGAAGACTTTTTTGCGGTCTAGGGTGACAGTAAAATCGATTTCGTCCTCAACGCATAGATTCAGGTTTTCCATAAAGGGGATGAGTTCATTGAGGAAACTGTTCTTGAGACTGTAGAACTGCAACCGGTAGCGTTTGCCATCGAAAGGTCCCCACAGATCAAGGACTTCTTCGCCGTCCAGCAAAACCTTTTCAATCCCGCGAATGTCCCGCACGGCAAAACGGGGATGCAACAAGGCCTTGTATTCCAGCGGGAATACATTTTGATAGCGCCTCGCCATCTCCGCTCCTTCTACCTCGCCGAGGCGATGCTCCAACTGACTGCGGATTTTAAGATCCCAGGGACGAATTTTCCGGCTCAACCCCCGCTCAAGGCGGTCCATATCAAGAACGATTTTTGTTTGATCGATATGAATATGCACATGAAGGCTTATGAAGTCGGGGCTGATGTGAATAACCTTGGAGACAACACGTTTTGTCTGAAAATAGAGTGAAATGTAGTGCTCGATACGGCTCACACGCTCGGATGAATAATAGTCTCGCGGCATAATGACCAGCAAGGTTATACCACGAACCGCCAGGCTGCGCGTCGCCACGATCTTAATGGTATCGTGCCGATAGAGCAGAGCGAAAGAACGGACTGTCTGCGTCAATTCTTCGTCGCTCATGAAAAAAAGTTCCACCTTGGGGAACGTATTGAAAATTTCATTGGTTTTACGGTAATCGTGGCTTCCCGGCAAAATATGAAGACGACCTAAAACCTCTTCAAAGCGTTTCCGCAGGGACGGCACATTAAAAGCAAGTTCATCGGCGCTGCGGGGAGAGAACAGCCCCAGAAAGATGTGCTCCAACTGCCTGCCGTCAGCCATCTCTTCACGAACACCGATATAGACGAGGGGATCCGCCCGATAGACCAGGCTCACCCGTTCGAGAGTGTCCACCACCACATCACGATCCCGCTGCAACCGGGCGCGGGTCGGTTCATGACAGTCCTCCAAGGGCCTCGGGGCTGAAAGGTCCACCTCCTCGGGGCCAAAGGCGATACCGAGCGAATCCTCTGCCTGCAATTGCACAATCGCCCCCCCCCGGCGATCCTTGGACCGGATCAGACGATGGCAGCCAAAAGGCAAAAAGTTGTCTTCCTGCAACCAGTTCCAAAAATCGGCAAAGCCTCCCTGTTGAGCCAAGGCCCCCATTGCGCTCAAGCGGGAGTTCATGGCCATGCGGTCTTTGTGGACGGCCAGGGTAGCAGAAAGAGCCTTGCGCACCCCCTGTTCAATGCGCAGATAGCTCTCTTTGGATACACCCTCGACTTCAACAATAATGAAGGATTCCTTCGGCCCGGAGGCCTCGATGGAATCGATGCCAACCAAATGGTCATGCTGACGATGGATGGTCAAAATGGGATGGGCAATCAGATGAAAATCGATATGGTGGCTGAGCAGGAAAGACTGCACCGAATCAAGCAGAAAGGGGGCATCTGGAGAATTGGTCACCAGCAAAGCGTGACCTTCCACGTCTAAAGGCTCGACCGCTACGACCAACTGTTGGCGTGGCGATTCAATCAGTCCAAGAAAGATTTCCAGCCACGAGGCGATCTGGTTCTCAGACGCGGAGGCCATATAGGACAACGGCGTCGTTTCACGCAGCGACTGCGCCAAAGCGGCCAGGCACTGGTACTTGGTGTCATCCACTTTGGCTCGATAACCATTCAGAACAGCCTCGATGCGTTGATCCATTTCCTGAGGCGGTACACCTTGGGTTCCGGATACGACCTTGATGTCCATGGAAATCTCCAGGGGTTCCGGCAAAAGGTCCCGCTCGGTTCAAAGGACGACTTTAGCCTAGTAAAAAAAGGAGGATATCGATCGGTAAGTCTCTGCCTAAGACTAATGCATGACGGCTGTTTTGACAAGGGAGGTCTCAAAGTCCAAAAAAAAGGCGCCAGCTTTGACAGCGGCGCCTTTGGTGAAGATTCAAGCCACACTATTGACGGAGAAATTCAATGGTCGCTCTGGCTTTAAGCTCGCCGACCCACCCCTGCAGGACATCGGCACCGGACTCTTCCTGCAGAAATTGGTGGATTTTTGGCGTCGCCTCCTCCAATGTCAAGGTCTGCGCTTGCTGGCGGGATAGCACCTGGATGAGATGGAAGCCGAACTGAGTTTCCACGACATCCTGAACAATGCCCTTCTCCAGAGAAAACGCCGCGTCTTCAAATGGCTTGACCATATCTCCCCGGGAAAAGTAGCCGAGATCGCCACCCCGCCCCGCACTGGGACAGGCCGAATGTTCCCGAGCCAGTGTGGCGAAATCTTCTTCCGTGGCTTTAGTCAGCAGTTCGCGCGCCTGCGCAAGCGCCCCTTCCCTGTCGTCACCCTTGACTTTGATGAGAATATGACTTGCCCGAACCTTTTCTGGTGACTGCATTTTTTCAGGAAACCGCTGATAGATTTCCTTGACCTTATCTGCGTCAGGTTCCGGCAGGTTGGTCAGTTTTTGGGCGATCATGCGATTGACCGTCAGGTCCTGCTGAATCATGCGCCGATAGACCGCCGGTTCGACACCCGCCTTCTGCAAAGTGCCATAGAATTCGTCTTCCGTCGGGAAATTCTTGATAATCTTGGCCATCTCCTCGGAGACAGCTTTTTCGTCGGCAACCGCTCCCTGGGAAAGGGCTTCCTGGAAGATTAATTCACGGGCGAGCAGTTTTTCCTCAGCGAGTTCTTCCATGGCGTGCAGTTCATCGGCAGAGAGCTGGTCCATGGTTTTACGATAACGGTCCATGGCGTAACCCTGAATAGCGTTCTGATATTCAAAGGCGCTGATGGGCCGTCCATTAACTTTGCAAAAACAATCTGACACGTCATATCCTCCTGCCGCCGGTTAAATGGGGGCTGTTAAGAGTTGAAAGATGCTTTGAGTTCCCTGGCCAACTGGCTGAACTCAGCCAGGGACAAGGTTTCTCCACGACGCCCGGGGTCAATGCCGCAACGACTCAGCGCCACATCAACATTGTCGGCGGAGAAACCGGAACCCGTGAGCGTATTGCGCAGGGTTTTGCGACGTTGGGCAAAGGACGCCTTGACGACCTTGCGGAAAAAATCTGGATCGTCAATAGCGACCCTCGGCTCGCGCCGCGCGTGAAATTCAAGGACGATAGAATGCACTTTGGGGGGCGGTTTGAAGGCGCCTGGCGGCACATTCACCACTTTGCGGACATCGAACCAGACCTGGCAGAGAACGGAAAGAATGCCATAGTCCCGGGTGCCTGGGGCAGCGGCCAGACGATCACCGACCTCTTTCTGAAACATCAATACCAACCGGGAAAATAGGTCGCGATGATCGAGAAGTTTGAAGAGTATCTGGCTGGATATATTGTAGGGAAGATTGGCCACCAGCTTGTAGGGAGGCTCACAGAGGATACTTTTCCAGTCCAAATGCAGAGCGTCTCCCTCGAAGACAGTCAAGTTCGAATCAATTCTTTTTTTGAGCCGTTCTACAAGGTTGCGATCGACCTCCATGACCACCACATGCCCTGCTTTGGGCAACATCCTGTCGGTGAGCACACCCAAGCCAGGCCCGATTTCCAGCACGCGGTCAGCAGAAGACAGATCGGCGGCGGCGAGAATCCGATCGATTACATGGTCATCGTGCAGAAAGTTCTGCCCGAAACGTTTTTGAGGGCGATGATAGGGTTGTTCCATGTCAACTCATTCAGAAAGGGCGACGCGGTCTGGGCCAACGCCTTATCCGCATCGTTTTGACGATGGGGATAAGGCGCAAGGTCAAGGCATAAGCCAAGGCCGCACAAAGAAATCCGTATATGAGACCGCCGACAGACAACGGCAACAGGACATCAAAACCGAGATCTTTAAAGGCGGTAAAACTGAATTCAGTCGGGAGACTGGCTCGATCCAGGCCCAACAGAAGGCGACCAGATTCGTATTCAAGGGCGTAAATTATCGGCGCCGTCAAGGGATTGGTAACCCAGACGCCAACTAGGGCGGCAATACGATTTTCACGCAGCAGGAAAGCCAGAAAGACGGCAATAACCATCTGAAACCCGAAAGTCGGCGTCATACCCACCAGAACACCAAGGGCCAGACCTTTGGCGATCTCGTCCGGCGACTTGCGCAGGCGAACAAGTAGAAGCAAATTCAACTTAAGTTGCCGGACCAAAGAAAAACGCCGCCACATAAATTTTCTCAGTCTCCAGAGAGCTGGCCGGCCTGGTCAAGGGGCCAACTGGCGACGGCATTGAGATCAAGCGACCCCCTGCAACCTGATTCCAGGTAGGCGTCGCCGGCGACAGCCAACATGGCGGCATTGTCACCACAGAGCCCGGGCGAAGGGAAAAAGACGTCGAACCCTTTTTCCACCCCCTCTTTTTTAAAAGATTCACGAAGCCCGCGGTTGCAGGCGACTCCCCCTGCCACGACAATGCGTGAAAGCCCGTTCTCTGTGGCGGCCCGCAGCGTCTTGCGGGTGAGAACTTCGACGACGGCGGCCTGAAAACCGGCGGCTATATTCCGCAAGGTCACTTCATCCACCTCCTCTTTCAGATTGCGCACGTAATTCAGCACAGCAGTCTTGATGCCGCTGAAACTGAAATCGAGATTTTTCTGGTGCAGGAGAGGTCGAGGAAAAACGATGGCCTCGGGATTACCTTCGGCAGCCAGACGGTCGACGATCTGACCACCGGGGTACCCCAGGCCCAGCAGTTTGGCGACTTTGTCGAAAGCCTCTCCGGCGGCGTCATCGAGAGTTCTGCCCAGAATGGTGTAGCTCCCGATGCCGTCAACCCTGTAGAGATGGGTATGCCCCCCGGAGACTGCCAGCGCGAGAAAAGGAAAATCGACATCCTGCTCTAACAGGGGTGAAAGAATGTGGCCCTCGATGTGGTGAACTCCAACCATGGGAATACCGCGTCCAAAAGCCAAGGCTTTGGCCACGGAAAGACCGACAAGAAGGGCGCCAACAAGTCCGGGACCACGGGTAACAGCTATCCCCTCAATATCCTCCAAGGCAACCTGGGCTTTTTCCAAAGCCTCGTCGATAACAACGGAGATAGCCTCCACGTGCTTGCGCGAGGCCAACTCAGGGACGACCCCGCCATAGCGGGCGTGGATATCGACCTGAGAGGCAATGACATTGGACAAGACTTCCCGGCCATGTCGCACCACGGCGGCGGAAGTTTCATCACAGGAAGATTCAATGGCTAATACAAGCATACGCAATAAAGTCTTGGGAAAGAGTCTAAGAACAAATTACAGCAGGTTGGCAGCCAATTCGGCCAACTGGGAGCGCTCCCCCTTGGTCAAGGTAATATGCCCGGCAATCTCCTGACCCTTGAACTTCTCTACCGTATAGGTCAGTCCATTGCTGGATGAATCGACATAGGGGTTGTCGATCTGGTACGGGTCGCCGGTCAGGACAATCTTGGTCCCCTCCCCGGCCCTGGTGATAATGGTTTTTATTTCGTGTGGGGTCAGGTTCTGAGCCTCGTCGACAATCATGTACTGCTTGGGAATGGAACGACCGCGGATATAGGTCAGCGGCTCTATCTCCATCAGACCCATGTCGACGAGTTCCTTGTAGCCCCTTTTGCGCTTGCCGCGCTCTTCCACCGCCCCCAGCAGCAGTTCAACATTGTCGAAAATAGGCTGCATCCAGGGGGCCAGTTTTTCCTCAACATCGCCAGGCAGAAAACCGAGATCCTTACCCATAGGAAAGACGGGACGCGACACCAGCAGGCGGCTGAAAGATCCTTCATCGGCGGACTTGAACAGGCCGGCGGCAATGGCCAGCAGAGTTTTACCCGTGCCGGCCTTGCCGACCAGGGTCACCAGCTGAATGTCGTCATCGAGCAGCAGATCCAGGGCAAACTGCTGTTCACGATTGCGGGGTAATATTCCCCATACCCCCTCCTTGGGTGGGCGAATGAGGGGATTGAGCCGTTCCATCTTGGCATGATAACGACCTATGGCAGTATGGGAGGGATTGGAGGCCTCGGCCAGGGTAATACCCTGGTTCGGGTAATAGGGTCCCGAAAAGTCTAAATATCCCTGTCCATAGAAGCGGTCGACCTCGTCTTTGTTGACCACGACCTGCGCCGTACCCGAGTAAAGTTCCTCTATGGAAACCTTGTCCGATTCGTAATCCTCGGCTCGCAGCCCGATGGCATCGGCCTTGATGCGCAGGTTGGTGTCTTTGGTGACAAATACAACGGGACAGGAACACTGCTTTTTCATGTCCATGGCGACGGCCAGGATGCGGTTATCACCTCGGTCTGCACGCAGTTCGGGTGGCAGAAGCTTCATCGAGCCATCGGTGTAGAGCACAACCTTGAGAATGCCGCCCCCTTCGAGGGGAACACCGTCGACCAGGGGAGCTTTTTGACGAAAACCATCAAGAATCCGGGAAATCTGACGGGCATTGCGACCCGTCTCACTGAGATCCTTCTTGAAATTATCAACCTCTTCAATAACCGTGATGGGAACGATGACATCGTTATCTTCAAACTTGAAAATTGCCTGAGGATCATGGAGAAGCACGTTGGTGTCGAGGATAAATGTCTTTTTCATGAGATCCTTTCCGTTGTCAGGGTTGCCTGGTCGAATCAGGCCTCGGGGCGTGATAGAATGACATCCACAGCGGTAATGAAACGATCAATTTCTCCAACGGTGTTGAAGAAACCGGGGCTCACACGCACGGTTCCTCGCGGGAAGGTACCGATGGTTCTGTGTGCGGCAGGAGCGCAATGCAGACCGACCCGACAGCAGATATGGTGTGCATGATCGAGCAGAAAGCCGACTTCCGACGGGTCACGCCCTGCCAGATTGAAGGAAACGGCGCCACCATGATAGCGAAAGTCCCGTGGTCCGTACAGTTCAACGCTTTTCACCTGGCGAAGACCATCGAGGAGCCGTTCGAGCAAGGTCCTTTCGTGGGCTCGGATGGCCTCTATCCCGGTCTGAATGATAAATTCGACTCCCGCCTTGAGCCCGGCCAAACCCGGCGTGTTGATGGTGCCACTTTCGAGACGCTCAGGCATTTCCTCCGGCTGACTCAAAGAGTGAGAAGCGTTACCGGTACCCCCGTAAAAGAGAGGCTTGAGGTTCAAACCGGGATGGACATACAGAAAACCAGTGCCCTGGGGTCCGTAAAGCCCTTTATGTCCAGGGACCGCCAGCAGGTCGATGGCCAGAGAATCTACGTTCAAGGCAAACAGGCCGGCGCTCTGCGCGGCGTCGACCATGAAGAGAATGCCTTCCTTGCGACACCAGGGTCCTAGCTCTTCGATGGGTTGAAGGGTTCCGGTGACATTGGAACAGTGGTTAAGGATGACCAGTCGCGTTTTTTCACGACAGGCCTGCTTCAAGGTTTCAGGATCGACAAATCCCTGCGGGTCCGCCGCAACCTGAACAACCTGAACGCCCATTTCCTGCAGGGCAAAGAGAGGTCGCGCCACCGCATTGTGGTCCATGCTGGTGGTGACAACCCTGTCTCCAGCCTTGAGGAGGCCGAACAAAGCCAGATTGATCGCTTCGGTGGCGTTAGCTGTAAAGGCGATACGGGAGGCGTCCGCGATGCCGAAAAAATCAGCCAAAAGGGAGCGCGTTTCAAAGACCAGCCGACTGGCCTCCAAGGCCTGCTGGTACCCCCCGCGACCGGGGCTGGCACCAATGTCCCTCATGGTCCGCTCAACGGCACGATAGACCGATTCGGGCTTGGGAAAAGAAGTCGCTGCGTTGTCCAGATATAAAGCCATAAATACTCGATAAAGATTTGACCGAGAGGTCTCTGCGCTGCTTGTGCATTATGACAGCAGGCAGCAAAACAGGCAACCAGACATTGCACAGCGTCTATTCTCAGGCCTGAATGAAAGCGGAATAATTACCATTGCTGGCCAGGGTTGGCAACTTCTTTCGACGAAGGAAAATCTTCAGGGGGGAAGTCCTGCTGAAAAGCGGAATGAATCAGATCTCCACAGCGGCATCAGGCAGGGTATGCACTTGCCCGCAGACATGACGATGGAGAAACAGGAGCGTGTCCAGATGTCGTAACAGGGTATCCAGATTCCGACCATCTTTCGGAAAAGAAACCACGGCTGCGCTGGCCGATACCGGTCCGGCGGCAGCAACAGGCAGGTCCCGGTGGGACTTCTGCGCAATAAGATGGCACCCTTCCCGGGCAAGTTTTAGAGCCTCTTCCAGCGGCGTCTCGGGAAGAATGGCCATGAATTCCTCTCCGCCATAGCGAAAAAGGGTGTCGAATTCCCGAAAAGACTCCCTGAGCAAGCGGGCTACCGTTTTAAGAACAAGATCGCCGTTGGAATGACCAAAACTGTCATTGAAGCGCCTGAAGTCGTCTATATCGAAAAGGATGAGAGAAAAAGGGAAACCATAATACTGGGAGCGCGAGAGTTCCTGCTGGAATAGAGCTTTGAACTGATGTTGATTATACAGGCGCGTCAGGGGGTCCGTGCGGGTGAAAAAGTCGGCCTGGGTACGGATTTGCGCATTGTCAATGCAAAGAGCGGCAAAGGAGGCGATGATGGAGAACATCTGGATCTGAGAGTCGTGAATCTGACGGGGCTCGAAATCGTCCAGATAAAAGATGCCGACCACGTTGTTCCGGCATTTAAGGGGAGAAGCCACCAGGGAACGAATGCCCTCTTTTTCCAAAGGCCAGGGGGTCACCGAGAAGGCCATCTGCGTATCTTCGATGACGAAAACCTCGCCCCGCTGGAGTATTCTCTGGGTGACATCCCCCTCTTCAACCACCCAACGATCGCGGGCCACAAATTGAGGGCTCAACCCTCGGTGCGCGTGCAGAACCAGCTGCCGGGTCTCCTCCTCATACAGGGCGATGCTTCCGGCCGGCATGGAAAGGCTTTCCATACCGATGCGCAGCAGTTTGGCCAGCAGTTCGTCAAGTTTCTGTGGCGACAAAGCCACCTGGGACGCCTTGAAGAGCTCCTGCAGTTGCCGATTGCTGGCCGCCGTTGACTTCAGACCTTCCATCCACCCTTTCATGCAAAACACCCTCCATAGAACATCGTTTTACCACAATGGTTGATAGTGTAAAGATAATTTTCCCCTGCTCATCATGACGCTTTTGGTAATATTTAAAAAACACAGAAAGACTTCCTTGACAACCACGACATCTTGTGGAATAAATCTGGTCGACCACATAATATTGGGTATACCATCAGTTTACAATCCCAGTACCGACCGCATTCTGTTTTCCTCAGTCATTTCAAATAAAAGGACGTCCTATGAAGAAACATCCCGCCGACAGCCATCTGCCCCTCTCCAAAAATGCCCTGACTGTACTGGAGCGCCGCTATCTGAAACGCAATAGTGACGGCAAGGTTCTGGAGTCTCCTGCCGATATGTTTCAACGCGTTGCCGATGCCATCGCCTCGGCCGAAACGCGTCTCAAGTCAGGCGTCAAAGCAGACGAGCTGGCCAGGAAGTTCTACGACCTGATGACCTCTCTCGACTTTCTCCCCAACTCTCCCACCCTGATGAATGCCGGACGGGAACTGGGGCAACTCTCCGCCTGTTTCGTTCTGCCTGTCGGCGATTCGATGGAGAGTATTTTCGAGGCGATCAAACAGACGGCCCTGATTCACAAGAGCGGTGGTGGCACCGGATTTTCCTTTTCGCGCATCCGTCCCGCCAATGACGTGGTCCTGTCAACCAAGGGCGTATCTTCTGGTCCCCTCTCCTTCATGAAGGTGTTCGATGCCGCCACCGAGACCATCAAGCAGGGCGGTACCCGTCGAGGCGCCAACATGGGCATCCTGCGGGTCGACCATCCCGACATCATGGATTTCATCATGGCCAAGCGGGATCAGAAGGTCCTTACCAATTTTAATATTTCCGTCGGGCTGACGGAAGCCTTCATGGAGGCGGTGGAAAATGGGGGTGAATACGAAATTATTAACCCCCGGAGCAAGGATGTGGCCAAAAAAATGGACGCCCGCAAGGTGTTCGAACACATCGTCGAAATGGCCTGGACTAACGGCGAACCGGGAATCATCTTCCTCGATCGCCTGAACCGGGACAACCCCACACCCCATGTCGGTGAGATCGAGGCGACCAATCCCTGCGGCGAACAGCCCCTGCTCCCCTACGAGTCCTGTAACCTCGGCTCCATCAACCTGGGTCACATGGTGGATAAGGGCAAGGTGGACTGGAAAAAGCTGGGCGAGGTCATCAAAACCACCACACGCTTCCTCGACAATGTCATTGAGGTCAACACCTACCCCCTTAAGGAAATCGAAGAGATGACCAAGGCCAATCGTAAAATCGGCCTCGGCGTCATGGGCTGGGCCGACATGCTCATTCTGCTCGGCATCCCCTACAACAGCGCCGAAGCTGTGGCCCTGGGGGAAAAGGTCATGCAGTTCATCACCAATGAATCCCGCCGGGTCTCCCGCGAACTCGCCGAGGAGCGTGGCGCCTTCGCCAACTTCAAGGGGAGCCTCTACGACCAGAACGGGGAACCACCCCTGCGCAACGCGACCTGCACGACCATCGCCCCGACGGGAACCATCTCGATCATCGCCAACGCCTCCAGCGGCATCGAACCCCTGTTCGCCGTCTCCTACGTACGCCAGGTGCTGGACAACGACATCCTTGTGGAAGTGCATCCTCTGTTCGAAAAGATCGCCAAGGAGCGTGGCTTCTATACGCCGGAACTGATGAAGCTCATCGCCGAGCACGGCACCATCCATGACTTCAAGCAGATTCCCGAGGATGTGCGCCGCATCTTCGTCACCGCCCACGATATTACGCCGGAAGATCATATCGCCATGCAGGCGGCTTTCCAGAAATACACCGACAACGCCGTCTCCAAGACGGTCAATTTTCCCCACACCGCCAGCCGCGAGGATGTGTCTCAGGTCTATCGCATGGCCTATCACCAGGGCTGCAAAGGGGTTACTATCTACCGTGACGGCTCGCGCGACCAGCAGGTGCTCTCGGTGGGCAAAAAGGAAGAAAAGGGCCCCGAAGAGGCCATACCCATGGAGAGCCACAAGGGCAGCCGCAAAAAAGAGCGGCCCCGAGCTCTGCGCGGCGCCACCTACCAGATGGAAACCGGCTGCGGACCGCTCTATGTCACCATCAATGAAGACAGCAACGGGCTTTTCGAACTCTTCACCACCATGGGCAAGGCCGGCGGCTGTGCCGCCTCCCAGTGCGAAGCCATCGGGCGTCTCGTCTCTCTGGCCTGGCGCAGCGGCGTGCAGGCCCGTCAGGCCGTCAAGCAGCTCATCGGCATTACCTGCCACAAGCCTGCCGGCTTTGGTGATAACCGCATTACCTCGTGCGCTGATGCCGTGGCCAAGGCCATCCAGATGCACACCCTGACCGAAGGGGAAGAGGCAGCTCAGCTGGTCATCAACGGCGGCGCCTGTCCCGAATGCGGCGGTCCGGTGGAACACGAGGGCGGCTGCAGCGTCTGTCACGCCTGTGGTTATTCTGAATGCGCCTAGTCAGTATCAACTTTCATCAGCCAGGTCCTCACAGGGGCCTGGCTTTTTTATTCCTGTGACAGGACAGTAATGTCAGATTCAGACCAGTGGGAACAGATCTGCAGTCACTGCGGGCAATGTTGTTTTGAAAAATGGGTGGATGAGAACGGCACAATTTTCCCTACTACCATTGCCTGCCGTTACCTGGATGTGACCGAGCGAACCTGCAAGGTCTACCACAAGCGCTTCGAAGTGGGCGAAGGTTGTCTCAAGCTCACGCCGGAGCTGGTGGAAACAGTGCAGTGGCTTCCGCCTGACTGCGGATATGTTCTCCAGCGACAAAAACAGGAAGCCGATGAGTCAAAAAACCGGTTTTGACGGGTTCGGTTTTCTGACGGAAGTCGACGTTTCCTGCCCTGAAATTCCCTAAAAACCTGTTTTGACTGGCCCATAGAACTTGGCACCGGTGTTGCTTATACACAGAATAAGAACATCTTATTCGCCCCGGTGCTTTCCCTCCTTGGCCCGGGGCATTTTTTTGTTTATGCTGGCACCATTGCGTTTCATATGGCCAATCGCCCCGACAGAAATCACTGAGCCCAATACATCCGCCCATAAATGGTAACCGCCATGAAAAAGTCCTCCCGCAGCAAAGCCTGGTTCAGCTGGTGTCTGTATGACTGGGCCAACTCCGCCTACGCCACGGTGATCCTGGCTGCCGTGCTGCCGGTCTATTTTGTCTCCCTGGTGCCCGCCGAGGGCGCCCGTCTCAGCCTCTTCAGCTGGACCCACAGCATGCCGGCTTCAGCCCTGTGGGGATATGCCGTATCCCTGTCCATGCTGCTGGTCGCGATAGCGGCGCCTTTTCTCGGCGCTCATGCCGACCGTAGCGGCTCCAGGCGCCATTGGCTCATCTTCTTCTGTCTGGTCGGTTCTGTAGCCACCGCCCTGCTCTTCTTTGCTTCCCCGGGAAAATACCTGCTGGCGGCCGGACTGTTCGTCATCGCCAACAGTGGTTTTGCGGCTGGCAATATCTTCTACAATGCCTTCTTGCCGGCATTGGCCGAGGGAAAAGAAGTCGATCGCCTGTCGGCGCGTGGATTTGCTTCAGGGTATATTGGAGGCGGGCTCGTGCTGCTGGTCGTCTTTCTGATGATCCAGTTTCACGAGGTTTTCGGCTTTGCCGATGCGGGGGCGGCCAGCAGGGCCGGATTCCTGCTGACGGGGCTATGGTGGTTGCTGTTCTCGTTGCCCATGTTTCTCTACGTGCGCGAAGACGTCTTTGTCCACGAGCCCCAACCCATGCTGCAGGGATTCCGGGCATACTTAAAAACCTTTTCTGAAATCCGTCGCTACCGGGATCTGCTGCTCTTTCTGGTGGCCTTTCTCTTTTATAATGACGGCATCCAGACCATCATCGTCGTTTCGGCCATCTTTGGCCGCGAAGAATTAGGCCTTGGTCAGGGCACCATCCTGGGGGCATTTCTCATGATCCAGTTCGTGGCCATGCCCGGCGCCCTGCTCTTTGGCCGTATGGCCGAAAGCTTCGACCCCAAAAAGTCCATCCTGGTGAGCCTTTTTCTCTTTGCCGGCGTCACTATCTACGCCTTCTTCATGACGGAAGCCTACGAATTCTGGATCCTCGGTTTCGTGGTGGCCCTTATTCTTGGCGGCAGCCAGGCCATCAGCCGCTCACTTTTCGCTTCCTTGATTCCTTCAGGCAAGAGCGCCGAATTTTTCGGATTTTATGCCATCAGCGGCAAGTTCGCCTCCATTTTCGGTCCCATGATTTTCGCTCTTATCGCCGACCTCACCGGGTCGACACGGCATGCCATTCTGGCCCTGATCGTCTTTTTTGTGGTGGGAATTGTTCTACTGCTGCGGGTGGATATCGATAGAGGTCGCCTGTTGGCCCGCGGCGCCCATTAAGTTCAGACAAGCTCCCCGACAAGCCCCTCGTCCTCAAAGCCAGTGAGGCGAACCAGCAGCGCTTTTCCTGGCAAGTCGTCACCCTGCCTGAATTGAACATGGAGGTAGTTGGTCGTCAACCCCTTGCGCCAGCCGTTTTGCCCGCCTCCTTCCACCACGATTTCCATTGTTTGGCCGACAAAACGCCGAGCAAAGGCTCGGGTTTTCTCTTCTCCGAGCGCCCGCAGACGGGCGGCCCTTTCCTTAGCCATGGCAGAGGGCACCTGCGCAGCCATACTGGCTGCGGGCGTTCCGGGTCGCCGGCTGTAGGGGAAAACATGCAGATGACTGACGGGCAGGCTCTCAACAAGTGCGAGGGTGTTGGCGAATTCTTCCTCCGTTTCCCCCGGAAAACCGGCGATGACGTCGAGACCGATGGCCGCCTGCGGCAGGCGTTTATGAATACGCTGCACAAGTTCCCGGAAGAAGGCGGCATCGTAATGACGGTTCATCCTCTGCAGGACCTGGTCGTCCCCCGCCTGCAGCGGGATATGAAAGTGGGGACAGATGACGGATGAGCCGGCCATCAGCTCAATCAGCTCATCCGAAATTTCCGTCGGCTCCAAGGAGCCCAGGCGCAGACGGTGCACGAAGGTGCTCGATTCCAGGCGCCGGACGAGGTCCGTCAGGGTCTGCCTGGGTACGAGGTCATTTCCATAACCGCCGATATGGATGCCCGTGAGAACGATCTCGGGGTAGCCCGCCTCGACGAGACCGGCCACCTGCGTGACGACCTCGTCCGGCACTACCGAACGACTGCGCCCGCGGGCATAGGGGATGATGCAGTAGGAGCAGAAAGCGTCGCAGCCGTTTTGAATCTGCACAAAGGCGCGGCTGCGCTCGGCAAAGACCGTGGTCGACAGCACGGAGGCTTCTGTTTTTTCCCGAATCGGGGAGACCTGCACAGCCTGACCGGCATGACTCTTTTCAATCCACTGAAGAAAATCCTTTTTTTCCTCGTTTCCCAACACCAGGGAAACGCCGGGGATGGCCAACAGAGCCTCGGGGTCAACCTGGGCATAGCAGCCCGTCACCACTACCCGGCACCGGGGATTGAGGCGTCGCGCACGGCGTACGAGATTGCGGGACTGGGCATCGGTGGCACTGGTCACCGTGCAGGTATTGACGATAACCAGGTCGGCACCATCCTCGAAAGGAACGACCTGGTAGCCGGTCTGCCGCAGATATTCCTCCATGGCCGCCGACTCGAACTGGTTGGTCTTGCAACCGAGCGTGGTCAGAGAGACACGGCCCTTCATTGGATCCAGCCTCCACCAAGAATCCGCTCGCCGTCGAAAAAGACGGCCGCCTGACCCGGGGTGACCCCCTGTTGTGGTTCCTCGAAGCGTATCATCGCCAAGCCATCGGGTCCCGGCGTGATAAGGGCGCTGGCCTCCCGGTGACGGTAGCGGATGCGGCATTTCGCTCGCAGAGGTTCTTGTGGCACGGGGATATTCCAACAGGTATCTTTTACTGTCACTTCTTCGACGGCGAGGTGAACTCGCTCCCCCACAATAACCTTGGAGGCGGAAGCATCGATTTTAAGCACGTACAGAGGTTCGGGCCAGGCAATGCCAAGGCCGCGACGCTGTCCGACCGTGTAGCGAAATGTCCCCAGGTGCTGGCCCAACACCTGCCCGTTGACATGAACGATTTCCCCTTCCGGATGCTCGGGAAGCCCCTGACGTTCGAGGAAAGACACATAGTCCCCGTCCGGAATAAAGCAGATGTCCTGGCTCTCTGCTTTCTGAGCCACGGGCAACTGAAAACGAGCGGCGTGCGCCCTCACGCTTTCTTTATCCATCTCTCCAAGCGGAAAGAGGACGTGGCTCAGCTGCTGCTGTGTCAGGGTAAAAAGAAAGTAGCTCTGGTCTTTGTGCAGGTTTTTACCCTTCGCCAGCACAAAACGGTCATCTTCCTGCAAGATGCGGGCATAGTGCCCAGTCGCCAGGAAATCCCCCCCAAGCTCCCGGGCCTTTTCCAGTAACAACCCGAACTTGAGGGTCTGATTGCAGAGAATACAGGGGTTGGGGGTTTCACCGGAAAAGTAGGTCTGACAGAAAGGCTCGACAATGCGGCGATAGAATTCCTCTCGCAGGTCGAGAACGGTCAAGGGAATATCCAGCGCCTCGGCCACCCGCCGCACATCGGCGGCGTGGTCTGGAGCGAGCCAGCCGTCATTCGGTGCATGGGAAGGATTTATGTCTTCTTTCCATAGCCGCATATTCAGGCCAGCGACCTCATACCCCTGCTCCTTGAGCAACGCGGCGGTGACGGAGGAATCCACTCCTCCACTCATGGCCACAATAACTTTTTTGCGTTTATCCATACCGACAGCCTCGATGAAAAAGAGGGCCACTCTCTGTATGAATGGCCCTCCATGAAAGCTAGAAATTACTCAAAGAAAAGCGTCTATGATTTTGATTCCTTATAGTTTTTAATGGCTTCATGCAGCGCATCCGCAGCCAGGTTAGAGCAGTGCATCTTGGCGGGAGGCAGACCATCCAAAGCCTGGGCCACAGCTGCGTTGGTCAGCTCCAGGGCTTCGTCGATGGTCTTGCCGATGGCCATCTCGGTCACCATGGATGAGGTCGCGATGGCGGCGCCGCAACCAAAAGTCTTGAATTTGACATCCTTGATGACATCCCCTTCAACTTTGAGAAAGATCTTCATAATATCGCCGCAGGAGGCATTACCTACCTCACCGACGCCATCGGCATCCTCAATTTCACCTACGTTGCGGGGGTTGCTGAAGTGATCCATAACCTTATCGGAATACATATCTTTTTCTCCTTTATTGAGTCTTTGCAATGAGCACTATCCGTGCCGTCTCCATGCTGGTGACTTCAGCATTTTTTGACAATCGAACAGGTTTCACAGGTCATCGGTTGGCCGCCCCGGTTGTAGAGGGGGCTCATGTCACGAAGGCGCTGCACAATGGGAGGCAATATTTCAAGGACATAGTCGACGTCCTCCACCGTATTGTCCGGCCCCAGGCTGAAACGCGTGCTGGAATGCGCGAGAACCACATCCACACACATGGCTCCCATAACGTGGGAAGGCTCCAGGGAACCGGAAGTACAGGCAGACCCGGAGGAGGCGGCGATGCCCTTCATGTCGAAATTAAGCAGCAACGATTCCCCCTCAATATAGGCGAAGCTGACATTCAAGGTGTTAGGTAGACGCATTTGCGGATGACCATTGAGCTTTACATCGGGAATCTGTTCGAAAATCCCCTTTTCCAGTCGGTCCCGCAGGGCTCTGATTTTCTCGGCATGACTCCCCTGCTCGGCGGCGGCCAGTTCGCAGGCGACTCCCAGCCCGACAATGCCCGGCACATTGTGGGTACCGGCCCGGCGGTTACGCTCCTGGTGGCCACCGTGAATCAACGGGGTCAGCTTGGTGCCGCGGCGAATGTAAAGTGCCCCAACCCCTTTGGGCGCCCCCAGTTTATGACCGGAAATTACCAGGAGATCCACCCCGGCGGCCTGCACATCAACGGGGATTTTGCCGACAGCCTGCACGGCGTCGGTGTGAAAACGAATCTTGTGTTTTTTGGCGATGGCGCCAATTTCCTCAATGGGGAAAATATTGCCGGTTTCGTTGTTGGCCCACATGACGGAGATGAGAATTGTTTTATCCGTGATGGCGGCCTCAAGATCCTGCAGATTGAGCATGCCATCGCGATCCACGGGCAGATAGGTTACCTCGAATCCCTGTTTCTCCAGGGCCTGACAGGTATTGAGCACAGCCGGATGCTCGACGCTGGTGGTAATGATGTGATTACCCTTCTCCCGCAGGGCTTCGGCCGTTCCCTTAATGGCATGGTTGTCCCCTTCGCTGCCACAGGAGACAAAGACGATTTCGGCGCGTGAGCAGTTGATCAGACCAGCCACCTGCTCACGCGCCTTTTCAACGGCTGGGCTTACCGCCCGTCCCGCCCAGTGAACGCTGGAAGGATTCCCGAAGTGTTCGCGAAAAAAAGGAAGCATCGCATCCAGAACCTCCGGCCGCACGGCCGTGGTCGCGTTGTTGTCCATATAAATCCGTTTCAAAACCCCATCCTCCATCTCATCGTGAATTCTCATTGAGCCGCCCCTGGCGGTCAAGAATCTTGTCATTGGCTTCGCGAGTCAGGTCGGCGAGAGTCATGGAGGCCAGGAAGGTACGAATCCTTTCCCCCAACCCCTGCCACACACTGTGGGTCACGCAATGGTCCGTACAGCTGCAACGTCCCTGGTCATCCATGCAGGAGACAGGCACCAGGGTTTCCTCGACGCTGTCGATAATCTGGTCGACCCGAATCTCGTCGGCGGACCTGGCCAGGACATAGCCCCCACCCGGCCCCCGCACGCTGTCCACGATACCGCCCCGGCGCAACTTGACAAAGAGCTGTTCCAGGTAGGTTAGAGAGATCTCCTCCCTGGAAGCAATTTCTTTGAGCGAAACAGGTGATCCCTGGGTGTGAAGATGCAGACTGACCATGGCCCTGACCGCGTATTGCGCTTTCGTGGAAAGACGCATCAGCCCCTCTCCGTCTTTTCTTTTTCAGTCATTTGACCTTTCAGCCGCTCCTGTTCTTCAGTCACAGCTTTAACTCTCCGTTCCAGGTTACGGATCTGGTCGAAGAGGCAGGAAATGGCCTTGGCTTCAGGGTCCGGCAGTTGTCCATGTTCGAGGTCAGCCCGGGTAACGGACTGCCCCTCAGACATCACCACCCGTCCAGGCACGCCGACGACCGTGGAGTTGGGGGGGACTTCCTTGACGACAACCGAATTGGAGCCGATCTTGCTATTGTCTCCCACGGTGAAAGGCCCGAGAATTTTGGCACCGGAACCGACGACAACATTGTCCCCCAGAGTGGGATGACGTTTTTCCTTGGCCCAGCTTGTCCCGCCAAGGGTGACACCGTGATAGAGAGTGCAGTTGTTGCCAATTTCAGCCGTTTCACCAATAACGACACCCATGCCGTGGTCGATAAAGAATCCCCGCCCGATTTTGGCACCGGGATGAATTTCAATGCCGGTAAAAAATCGTCCCATTTGGGAGATCAGCCGGCCCAAAAAGTAAAAGTTCCTGATCCATAACGCATGGGCAAGACGATAAAAAAGCAGGGCGTGAAAACCCGGATAACAGAACACGACCTCCATGGCACTGCGCACAGCGGGATCGCGGTCAAATACGGCCTTCAGATCCTCTTTCAGGGTAGCTAACACATCAGGCTCCTTACATCGTGGGATTAACTGCCAGTTGCCTCACGATTAACATACCTGAGCGATTCTGTCAATTATTAAGTCCAGACCGCAAAGCAACAACAAAAACCTGAGGTATGGAAGGAAAGCAGAGTAAAGAATTTAAAGAAAGAGTTGATAAGCCGGGTTATCGGTCTCTTCCATAAAACGGTAACCGAGAGAATCAAGAAAGCGTTGAAACTCTTCCTGATCGCCGGGTGGGATCTCCAGGCCGATGAGGACGCGGCCGTAATCCCCGCCCTGCAGACGATAATGGAAGAGAGAGATATTCCAGCTGGCTCCCATGGAGGTCAGGAACCGACTGAGGGCGCCGGGACGTTCAGGAAACCAGAAGCGGTAGAGAACTTCCTGACCGACTTCGGCAGAACGGCCGCCGACCATGTAGCGGATATGGGTTTTGGCCAGGTCGTTATCCGTGAGATCCAGGTTTTCGTAGCCTTTTTCAGCCAACTGACGCGAGAAAGTCGCCCTTTCCTCCTCATCCTTGATGGAGAGACCAACAAAAATATGGGCCCCCTTGCGACTGGACAGACGATAATTGAATTCTGTAATGTTGCGACCACCGACCAGGTCACTGCAGAAGTGCTTCAAAGCGCCCGGACGCTCGGGGATGGTCACGGCAAAAAGTGCCTCCTGCTTTTCGCCGATCTGGGTTCTTTCGGCCACATAGCGCAGACGTTCGAAATTCATGTTGGCGCCGGAGTTGATGGCCACCAGAGTCTGACCGGTGATCTTTTCCTGCCTTACATATTTTTTAAGGCCAGCCAGCGCCAACGCCCCGGCCGGCTCGGCAATGGAGCGAGTCGCTTCATAGGTGCTCTTAATGGCGCTGCATAATTCATCCGTATCGACCCGGATGATCTCGTCCACGTATTTGCGGCAATAATCGAAGGTCAGCTTGCCGACTTCCCTGACCGCCACCCCATCGGCAAAAATCCCCACATAGTCAAGAATGACTCGGTGCCCCAATTCCAGAGAACGGGCCATGGCATCGCTATCTACAGGCTCGACGCCAATGATGCGCACCTCGGGCCGCAACGCCTTGAAATAGGCGGCGATGCCGCTGATGAGACCGCCGCCGCCGATAGGAACAAAGACCGCATCGAGTCGTCCTGAACTCTGCCGCAGGATTTCATCGGCTACGGTCCCCTGCCCGGCAATAACCAGTTCGTCATCAAAGGGGTGTATAAATGTCATCCCCGTCTGTTCCACCATTTTTTGACAATGGGTGGCGGCTTCTGAGTAATTGTCGCCATGCAGGACAACTTCGGCTCCCAAGGCCTGAACCGCAGCAATCTTGATGGCGGGGGTGGTCACCGGCATGATGATCACGGCCCGGGCGCCGAGTTGACGGGCGGCATAGGCCACCCCCTGGGCATGGTTGCCGGCGGAAGCGGCAATGACGCCGCATCGAAGTTCCTCCTCATCGAGATGAGCTACCTTATTGTAGGCACCGCGCAATTTAAAAGAGAAGATAGGCTGCAGATCCTCACGTTTAAGAAGTATGCGGTTGTTCAGCGCGCGCGAAAGGACAAGAGCCTCTTCCAGGGGGGTCTCCAGCGCCGCTTCGTAAACGCGGGAGGTCAGAATACGTTTGAGCATTTTCTGCATACAGGGCCTTCCTCGATCACATCAAATATCAGAAAAAACGATCAATCTCTTTCCAGAATCATTGCAGCGGCCATGGCCCCGGCCGCACAGATGGAAACCAGACCATAGCGGGATTTTCGTCTGGCCATCTCACCGGCGAGAGTGGTGACAATACGCGCTCCCGTTGCCGCAAAGGGGTGTCCTACCGCAAGGGAACTGCCCAGAGGGTTGAGGATCGCGGAATCGACTGCGCCGATGGCCTCATCCTTCCAGCCCTGCTCCCAGGCAGCCAGATTGCAGGCGATCTGGGCTCCGAAGGCCTCATGCATCTCCACGATATCCATATCGCGCAACGAGAGGCCGGTCCGACGCAACAGAGCTGGAACAGCCATGGCCGGGGCCATCAGCAGACCGTCGTCAGGATGCAAGGCTGCAAATTGGATATCCCGGATAAAGGCCAGCGGCTCCCGCCCTTCCCTGGCCGCCCGCTCTTCCGACATGAGAAGAACACCTGCCGCGCCGTCCGTGAGAGGACTGGAGTTTCCGGCAGTAAGGGTTCCCCTTTCAGAGCGGTCAAAGACAGGCATGAGCGCACCTAATTTTTCCATACTCGTATCGCCGCGCACGATCATGTCCCGATCGATGCCCTTGACAGGTGCGATCTCTGCTGTGAGTCGACCATCCGCCGTAGCCTGGGCAGCCCGTTGATGGCTGCGCAGGGCGATCTCGTCCTGGGTTTGTCGGGAGATTTGCCACTGTTTGGCCATGAGTTCACAATGTTCCCCCATGGACAAACCGGTGGATGGCTCCTTGACAGACAGAGATTCAGGTCGAAAATGCCATGGCCGCAGATGGAGAAGAGCCTTGACTTGATGCTTTAATGATGAAGCCCGGCCGACCTCCAAAAAAATACGGGAAGCATCCCTGCCGAACAGGACAGGCGCCTGCGACATGGATTCGACGCCCCCGGCGATGCCAGCTTGGGATCTTCCGCCGGCGATGGCATCGGCCAGATTGGCGATGGCGTGAGCCGAAGTAATGCAGTTATTGGAGACCATGTAACCGCGAATGCGCGCCGGTAATTTGAGGTCAAGCACAATCTCCCGGGCGATATTGGAAATTCTGGGGTCATGGATGACCCGCCCCCAGACAATATCGTCAAGACTTTCAGCCTCTATCCCATAACGCGACAGCATCTCTCCCACCACATGGGTAGACATTGCCAGGGGAGAAAGATCTTTAAAATAGGTGCCCGCTTTGACAAAAGGGGTTCGCAGTCCGCCGACGACAGCAACTCGCCGACCTTTAAGGTTGATGCTCATGTAAAGTACTCCTTTCCGCAAAGAGTTCGGCATATTGTCAATGACCGGCCGAAGTTTGACAAGGATTAATTCTTTAAAATTTTTTTCTTGGGGCCGGACCTTGGTGTCGACAAATGTAGCCAACTTATATATACTGCCTTGCTGAACATTCATTTCAAGCGCAGAGGCCTTTTGCCGCGCGTTTCATATCATGAAAAGGAGAGAAAACCATGCCGGAGTTCACGTATCAGGATCCCTTCCCCGTAGGTAAAGACACCACCAAATACTACAAGATCCCCGATTCGGAAAAATATGTTTCCGTGGCCAACTTCGATGGCAAGGATGTACTAAAGGTCGCCCCGGAGGCTCTCACGGTTCTGGCCAATCAGGCGATGAAAGACGTCTCCTTCCTCCTGCGTCCCGAACATAACGAACAGGTCGCTAAAATTCTGCGTGATCCGGAAGCCTCCCCTAACGATCGCGGCGTCGCCATGGCATTTCTGCGCAACGCGGAAATCTCCGCCAATTTTGAACTGCCTACGTGCCAGGACACCGGCACCGCCACCATCGTCGCCAAAAAAGGCCAGCAGGTATGGACGGGCTGCAAGGACGAGGAATACCTCTCCAAGGGCGTTTACAAAACCTACACCGAAGAGAACCTGCGCTATTCCCAGACGGTCGCTCTTGACATGTATAAAGAAAAGAACACCGGCACCAACCTGCCCGCCCAGATCGACATCATGGCTACCGATAGCGACTATTACAAATTTCTCTTCATGGCCAAAGGGGGCGGCAGCGCCAACAAGACCATGCTCTACCAGGAGACCAAAGCTCTGCTTACACCCGAGAAGCTGGAGAAGTTCCTGGTTGAAAAGATGAAATATCTCGGCACCGCCGCCTGTCCGCCTTACCATGTCGCCTTCGTCATCGGCGGCACCAGCGCCGACGCCTGCATGAAAGCAGTCAAACTGGCCACCGCCAAAGAACTCGATGGCCTGCCCACCGAAGGCAACGAGCATGGCCAGGCGTTCCGTGATACGGCACTCGAAGCCAGACTGCTCGAAGCCGCGCAGAAACTCGGTATCGGCGCCCAGTTCGGTGGCAAGTATTTCGCCCATGACGTCCGCGTCATTCGCCTTCCCCGCCACGGCGCTTCCTGCCCTGTCGGCATGGCTGTTTCCTGCTCCGCCGACCGCAACATCAAGGCTAAAATCACCCGCGAGGGTCTTTTCGTCGAAGAGATGGACCGCAACCCGGGTCGCCTCATTCCCGACCAGTACCGCGGTAAGCACGGCCATGGCACTCGTATCGACCTCAACCGCCCCATGAAGGATATCCTGGCCGACCTGTCCAAACTCGAAGTTGGTGCTCCTTTGCTCCTGCAAGGGACCATCGTGGTGGGCCGCGATATCGCTCATGCCAAGTTCAAGGAAATCCTCGACTCCGGCAAACCGCTGCCCGACTACCTGAAGAATCATCCCATCTACTACGCCGGTCCGGCCAAAACGCCTGCCGGAAAACCGTCCGGTTCCTTCGGGCCGACCACCGCTGGCCGTATGGACTCCTACGTCGACCTGCTACAGGAAAACGGTGGTTCCATGGTCATGATCGCCAAGGGCAACCGCAGCCAGCAGGTTACCGACGCCTGCAAGAAACATGGAGGCTTCTACCTTGGCTCCATTGGGGGACCTGCAGCCGTTCTTGCTGAAGAGAACATCAAGAAGGTCGAGTGCATCGACTTCCCTGAACTCGGCATGGAAGCAGTCTGGAAGATCGAGGTTGAAGATTTTCCCGCCTTTATCCTCGTGGATGACAAAGGAAACGACTTCTTCAAAAAACTGGGACTGTAGCCATTCAGAACCAATTGTTTTACCAAATAAAGCCCCGGAGATCACTCCGGGGCTTTTTCATGCTGTCAACCTTAACAAAAGCACATGACATCGGCCTTGACAGCACCAGTTTTTCCAGTTAAAAGGCATGGCGTAAACTCGTTGAGATATAGCCAAAAACCACTGAGAGACCGATTCTATGCTTGATCCTTTCAAAATGGCCTATACCGTACTGGGAGGCCTCGGCATTTTCATCCTTGGGATGAAATACCTTTCGGACAGTCTGCAGATGCTTTCTGGCGGACTGATACGCAAAGCAATTTCCTCACTGACCTCCAACCGCATCCTGGCGGTGATCGTCGGCCTATCCATCACAGCCTTTGTGCAGTCCTCCTCCATCACCACCGTCATGGTCGTCGGCTTGACTAATGCCGGGCTCATGCAGTTGGGCCAGGCGATAGGCGTCATTCTCGGCGCCAATATCGGGACGACCATCACCGGCTGGATCCTGGCCGTCAAAGTCGGCAAATACGGTCTCCTGCTGGTCGCTCTCGGCATCTTTCCGATGCTTTTTTCCAAAAACGAACGCATCTCCGCCATCGCCAAGGTTCTGGTCGCCCTCGGTCTGATCTTCTTCGGCCTGGAGATCATGAGCGACGCCTTCAAGCCCTTGCGCAGTCATGATGGTTTCATGAATCTCATGCTCATCCTCGACGCCCAGTCGCTATTGAGTCTGCTTGGGTGCGTCGCGATTGGCTGCGCGTTGACCATGGTCGTGCAGAGTAGTTCGGCCATGCTGGGCATCACCATAGCCTTGGCCTCAACGGGAGCGATTCCCATTCACACGGCCATCGCCCTGGTCATGGGGGAAAATATCGGCACGACCATCACCGCCCAATTAGCCGCCATCGGCAGCACCGTCACGGCCAGGCGAGCGGCCCTGGCGCATAGCACCTTCAATGTCCTCGGGGTTTTCATCATTTTGGCGATTTTTTCTCCCTTTGTCGGCCTGGTCGAGATGATTACGCCAGGTGCCGCCGATTTCGTCAACGCAGAAGGGAGTCGGCCCTATGCGGCGGCCCATATCGCCCTGGCTCACTCCATGTTCAACGTAACCGCCACCCTGGTGATGTTGCCCTTTCTTAAACAGCTGGAGAACCTTGTCACCCGAATCATCCCTGAAACAGGTGGGGGTGAAAAAGGTCCCTTCAAATACATTGGCGCACCAGGCAGCATGCCGGTCGCCATGGGTGCCTCCATGGTGCTGCAGGAACTGACCCGGATGCATGGTCGCGTCCACAAAGCCCTGCGTCATGTCGGAAGCCTTCTCCATCGCGACCTAAAAGGCAGGGACCGCTTTTATCAGAAAGTGAAGGAAATCGAACAGCAAACTGACGTTATGCAGCATGAGATTACCACCTTCACCGTCACGCTCATGCAGGCCGGCAAAGCAAGCAAGGAGCAGTCAGACACGGCCTACGGTTATGTGAGAGCTGCCGACGAACTCGAATCGATTGCCGACTATACTGCCTCAATCTGCTCCTATATGAAGAGGCTGGAGAAACATGAACTGGACTTCAGCGATGACGCCTGGAAAGATCTCATCCGCTTTCATCATGAGGTTCTGGCTTTCTTCAATCATGTCAGCGAAGCCCTGAAGGAGGAGGGTGTCACCGACACGGCCAGTATTCGCCAAGAGGCCAGTCGGCTCAATGACCTGGCCGACGAAATTCGCAACGCCCACCTTGCCCGCACCAGAGCCGGTGCCTGCGGAGCTTTGCCAGGACTGACTTTCAGCGACATGGCTGTGGCTCTGCGCCGCATTAAAAATCACACCGTCAACCTGCACGAAGCACTCTGCTTCGAAACCACACCCGACGCCTGATACAGAAAAGCGGAAGACCCCCAAATAAGGGGTCTTCCGCTTTTTTATACATTACACTTCCACCACTTAGCCGACCTACATCTCTGGCATGACGCCATTTAGACCCGGCGCCATAAAATCCCACCTGGAGTCACGTCAACAGTTCTTCGCTTTTATCAAGATGCCTGGACTCGGCAAAACACTCCACAGAGGCAAAGAGAGTTGTTTGAGACAAAGAACTCAACCTGCCCGTTGAAGGCATCACCTTACTTCATGCCTTTAAGTCCAAACATTCCCTGCAGGGCCGCCGGCAGATCGGCTGGCAGAACCACCGTTTTGGCGTTGGCGGAAACACCCAGTTCCTGTAGAGCAGCGATATATTTTTCACCCAGAAGATACAACGCCGGCAGCTGTTCGCTGCCAATACCCTGCTGTACCAGCGCCAGAGCATCTTTGGTGGCATTAGCCAGCACGATGCGCGCTTCGGCCTGACGACGAGATGCTTCAAGGTCCCCTTCCGCTGCCAGTATCGAGGCTTGTTTTTTGCCTTCAGCGGTCAGAATGGCAGCCTGCTTTTCGCCTTCAGCCTCGGTTATGGCAGCGCGGCGGATCCTCTCGGCCGCAGCTTGCCGTTCCATGGAGGCCTGCATGGTTGATGACGGTTTGATGTCCTGGATCTCGATACTCTTGACAGTCAGGCCCCAATCTTCCAGGTCCGTCGAAATAGCCTGAATAAGCCTGACTTTAATTTGTTCACGGGAACTCAGGGCGTCATCCAGATCCATCTGACCGATTATGGCGCGCAGATTAGTCATGACCAGATTGCGAGTGGCATGTTCGTAATGATCGATGCCGAAAATAGCTTTATGCGGTGTATGAATGTTGATAAAAGCAATCGCGTTGGTGATGATTACCGCGTTATCCCGCGTGATGACTTCCTGGCTGGGGATATCCAGGGAGATATCCTTGCGCGTGACCTTGGCTGCAATGGTGTCGATGTAAGGGATGATGATGTTCAGCCCAGGCTTCAGGGTCGTTTGATATTTGCCGAGCCGCATAATGACAAATTCATACCCCTGTGGGACGATCTTGACACCGGCAGAGATGGTGATGACGATGAGTAATAGAATGGCACCAATGATGATAAGAGCGATATCCATGATTTTCCCTTCAAGTGAAATAGCAGAACGTAACGCCGGGAACAACCGGCTGTGGGCATCAACCCAATGAAACGAAAAGTGTAGCTGTCACATCAAAACCGAGGCATGTAAAGCAGGGGGCTATTTTTCAGTGGATTTTCTCGACTTTGAGAATTTTGCCATCACCAGCAAGACTTCCTTCTTCCCCCGAACCAGTCAGTACGGCAACAACCCGGAGACGGTCACCCGTGTTGATTGGTTCGTCGGCAGTATACTCCCAGGATTCATAGCCGAGGACGGGTACCGAAAAAACCACCCGACCGGATTCACCGGGGGCAACGGCCCTGGTGGCGGCAATACCGGTTTGACCGACGGCGAGGCTATCGTCCATTGCAGCAGAAAAGGCTCTCTTGCGGGGGCGAAAATAACGGAACCATAAAATAGTAAAACAGATGCTGAACGCGGAAAAGACCAGCAACTGCCATTCAAGAGCCAGGCCAGGGAAAATCATGACCAGAAGGCCGGTCAGGAGTGCCCCCAAGCCAAACCAGAAGATGGTAAAGGATGGAACCACCAGTTCAAGGAGCACCAGGATGATCCCTATGAGAATCCAATGCCACCAGAGAAGATTTACCATTATCCCTCCAACCAATAAAATCGGTTATGTATCAAATACTGACAACGCCGGCATGATTCCACAAAGCTTCCGGTTAATCCACCATATTCGTAAAGGTCTAGTCCTTAGTGCTGACAGGAAGGACAGAAATAACTGGAGCGGCCAGCCTGAACGGTTTTAACAATAGGGCTCCCGCAGCGAGGGCATTTTTGTGTGTCACGGCCATAGACAGCGAAAACAGCGGGAAAATATCCCGGTTTCTCTCCTGCCGTCGACTCGTAAAAACTGTCGAGAGTGCGCTGACCGGCCTTGATCGCTTTGATCAGCACCCCTTTCAAGGCGTTGGAGAGTTGATCACATTGTGCAGGGGTTAATTCACCAGCGGCTCTCAGCGGCGATATTCCCGCCCCAAAAAGGGCTTCATTCGCATAGATATTGCCAATACCTGCCACAATTTTCTGGTCCATGAGGACGTTCTTTACCGGAGCAATACGCCCCTTGAAGCAATCACGGAGAAAAGGACCATCCACTACGGCATCCAAAGGCTCCGGACCAAGGCCAGCCAATAGAGGGTGGAGTAAGGGATCGCCCTCGACCCACAAAAAGGCTCCAAAGCGGCGCACATCGTTGTAACGAAGGCAGGTGTCTCCCTCGAACACAAGATCGATGTGGTCGTGACGACCGGGCAGATTGTCTGGTGAAACCAGGCGGAAGAATCCGCTCATCCCCAAGTGAACGAGCAGAGTGCCAGCGCTCATCCGCAGCAGCAGAAATTTGGCCCGTCGCTCCACTTTGTGCACCACCAGACCCGGCAGGGTGTGCACAAGGTGAGGATCAACAGGCCAGCGCAAGGCAGCATTACGTAAGATGAAACGATATAATCGCCGACCCTCAATGGCCTCACGGATCCCTTGTCGTGTTATTTCAACCTCGGGAAGTTCGGGCATATTAAGGGGTGAACCAACCCATCTGGTTCAATAAAACGACGGCGACCGCCGCGGGTGCCACGTACTTTACTAAAAAATGCCACAAAGGATAGAGCCAGGGGCGGATTTTCCCGCCGCTTAATTCATCTTGTAAACGTTCACCTTTCCAGAACCAGCCAGCGTATACCGCGACGGAAAAACCACCCAGAGGCAGCAGGTAGGAAGAAACCAGCGCATTGGCGAAGTCAAAAAAAGTCTGGCCGAAAAACGGCGTAACGTCAGCCAATAAGTTAAAAGAAAGCGCCGAGGGCAGTCCGATGACGAAGGCGGCAAGCCCCAGCACCATGGTGGCCAGTCCCCGTCGCCAGCCTTTCTCGTCGACCAGATAAGAAACGGAAACCTCCAGCATGGAGATGGACGACGACATGGCTGCGAAGGAAAGAAGCAGAAAGAAAAGGACAGCGAGGACGGAACCAAAAGGCATGGCGGAAAAAACGATGGGAATGGTCTGAAACACCAGGCCAGGCCCGCTGCCTGGTTCCAGACCGGCGGCAAAAACAACGGGAAAGATCGCGAGTCCGGCCAGCAGGGCCACCATGATATCGAGCAAAGTGATGCGTACCGAAAGGGACAGCAGGTCAGCTTGGCGATCCAGGTAGGAACCGTAGGTAATCATGGTGCCCGCCCCCAAGGAAAGGGTGAAAAACGCATGCCCCAGGGCATCGAGCAGAGCCGCCGGTGTGAGCTTGGAGAAATCGGGTCGAAACATGAATTCGAGACCTGCTTTTGCCCCCGGAGAAAGCATGCCGCGAAAGAAAAGAAGGAGCAGCAGCAGGAAAAGCAGCGGCATGAGAATTTTACTCCAGCGTTCGATACCACCCCGAACGCCGCCGAGGACAATACCGGCGGTGGCAACAAGAAAACTTCCCTGCCAGAAGACAACCTGGCCGGGAGAGGAAACGAGTTGGGCGAAAACAGCATTAATCTCTTCGGCACTGCGGGCCTGAAAAGCGCCGGAAGCAGCCTGCACGACATAATCGAAGCTCCAGCCCGCCACGACGGCATAAAAAGACAGCAGCAGAAAGGAGGAAGATACTCCCAGCCAGCCGATGAAACGCCAACGGGTAGGCTTGCCCTCAAGCACAGCAAAACATCCGACAGCGTCCCTCTGCCCATGGCGGCCGATATGGAGTTCGGCCATCATAATGGGCAGACCGACAAGCAGAATGCAGAGCAGATAGACCAGCACAAAGGCGCCGCCGCCGTTCTGTCCGGTAATGTAGGGAAATTTCCAGATATTGCCAAGGCCTATGGCGCTGCCGGCAGCTGCCAGAATGAATCCAAGGCGGCTGGCCCACTGCGTCCGTGCGGAGGAGCCATTCATCACTGTTTCTGTGTCTCCAGCTTAGAAATAAACTTTGTCTTTAACCTTCTCAAAATC
The DNA here is from genome assembly GCF_009731355.2 of Desulfuromonas sp. AOP6. Taxonomy (GTDB): domain Bacteria; phylum Desulfobacterota; class Desulfuromonadia; order Desulfuromonadales; family SZUA-540; genus SZUA-540. Next base: position 1,555,605 of record NZ_AP022810.1, on the reverse strand, counting down.
AGCCTTGGCAAGGTCCGCCACGGCCCCATCATAATCCGCCCTATCCATTTTCTGGCTGGAATGGTATCGCCACTCACCCTCTTCACGATAGAAGAGAGAGAGCTCGAAGCTTTCACTACGGGTTCCGCGATAAACGGTCTCGAGGTAAAAGATGACATGGGCCTCTGATTCAATGATTTCCTCACGGATAACCATGCACTGCCTGATGGAGAAATCAGAGGATAGATTCGCTTTCCCGTAATGGATATAGGCATCGCGCTCGGGAAACTGCTGTCGAAAATGAGAGTCACCGTGGTAGGTATCGTAAATCAGACCGAAGTTGCCCTCTCCAAAGGCGTGCGCTCTGGCACGAACCAAACCGGCGGGCGAAATTCCACGGAGATCCTTCACGGTTTGACTTTGCAGCAAACAACACTTTTTGTATTTTTTCCCGCTGCCGCAAGGGCAGAGATCGTTGCGATTGATTTTGGCACACATAAAGAAACCTTGAAACAATGGTGACGGCTGACCCTGCCCTATTCTTTCAGGCGTGGGTCGAGAGCATCCCGGATGCCCTCACCCAAAAGGTTATACCCAAGGACCGTAATAAGAATGGCCAGACCGGGAAAAGCGGACAGCCACCAGGCAGTGCCCAGGGTCTGCTTACCGGCAATCAGCATATTTCCCCAGGATGGTGTGGGAGGCTGCACCCCTATCCCCAGAAAGGACAGGGCACTTTCCGTCAGAATGGCGCCGGCAACCCCCAAGGTCGCCGACACCAGAACCGGTGACAGGGCATTGGGCAGAATATGGCGGAAAATGATCCGCAGATCGGAAGCACCAAGAGCCAAAGCCGCCAACACGAAATCCCTCTCGCGAAGAGAGAGGAACTCGGCCCGCACCAGACGGGCGACGCCCATCCATCCCGTCAGCCCGATGATGATCATGATGTTCCAGATGGAGGGTTCCAGAAAAGCGATGACGGCAAGGATAAGAAAAAAAGTGGGGAAGCAGAGCATGATATCGACAAAGCGCATGATGACGGCATCGATCCATCCCCCATAGTACCCGGCCAAGGCCCCAAGAAAGATTCCAATCACCGTGGCAATGCCAATAGCCACAACCCCGACCAGTAGAGAAATCCGGGCGCCATAGAGAATGCGTGTCATGACGTCTCGTCCGAGATCATCCGTTCCCAAGGGATAGGCCAGACCAGGAGACTGCAGTCGATGGGGGATGTCGATGGCGCCAGGATCACCGCCGATCACGGGAGCGAGAAGAGCGAGAAGAAACATCCCCAGCACAATGGCCAAGCCGGCCAGAGCCATACGGTTCCGGCGGAACCGCGGCCAGAAAACATCGAGAAAGAAAGACTGTTTTTTACCTCTAACCATAAATATCGCCAGTTTTAAATGATAGTGACATGCAGGCGGCTCTGATTCAGCCCCTATCCGTCAGGATGATTTGCGGATCCGCGGATCCGCCAGAGCATAGCTCAGGTCGGCGATGAGGTTGCCTGCCAGAGTCAAGATGGCGCCCATGACCAGAATGCCCATGATCAGTGGATAATCACGCATCATGACGCCGTCATAAAAAAGTTTGCCCATGCCGGGTATGGCAAAAATTGTTTCGAATATAACACTGCCACCAATGAGACCGGGCACCGACAGCCCCAAGATGGTGATAACAGGGAGAAGGGCATTGCGCAGGGCATGCTTGTAAATAACCGCCCTTTCGGCCAGTCCCTTGGCCCTCGCCGTCAGAATGTAGTCCTGGCGCACGACCTCGAGCATATTGGATCGCATATAACGGGAAAAACCGGCGAGACCGCCAAAGGCCGACACGAATACCGGTAAAATGAGGTGATGTACCCGGTCCCACAGCTGGTCGGCCCAGCCCAGATATTCGTGCCCGAGTGATTTGATACCGGCAATCGGGAATAATCCCAGCTGCACACCAAGGTAATCCATCAGCAACAGAGCAAGCCAGAAGGAAGGTGTGGCAAAGCCGACAAATACGAAAATGGTGGTCAACCGGTCGAACAGAGAATTGCGTTTGGTGGCCGCCAGGATGCCAATAGGGACCGAAACAGCAAGGATGAGAAGAATTGACAAAATATTGATAAGAATCGTAATAGGCAGCCTCTCCAGAATCTTATCAAGGACCGGCCGGCGATCCTGCGAAAAGGAGTTGCCGAAATCAAACTGGGCCAGCCTTCCCAACCATTTGCCATATTGAACCAGCAAAGGTTTATCGAGATCATACTGGGCGCGCAGGCGCTCTTTCAGTTCGACGCTCGCTTCTGGGTTCAGGTCGGTCTGCATGTCGGTGGGTTCACCGGGAGCCAGGTGAATAACAACAAAAGAGATAAGAGTGATTCCCAGCAGCAGCGGGATCATCATAAGCAGTCGTTTAAGGAGATACTGAAACAAGATCGGTCCTTTCCTGGAACCTTGTTCTTACCCCGCTGCGGACAAGGGGTCAGCGAGTGTATTTGTGTTTGCCTTCGGGAACATACCACTCGATAAAATTATGCATGATGCCCGCGGGGGCGGCCTCAATCCCTTGGAAACGCTCGGCCACAACAGGCAATGCATCAGGAACATAAAGAAAGGTGTAAGGCTGCTCTTCGGCGAGGATTTCCTGGAAACGGTCATAAAGCTTCTTGCGCTCATCCTGCGAAAGGGTTCGTCGTCCCTTCTCCAGCAGTTCATCAACTTCAGTGTTGCGGAATTGAATGAAGTTGAGTTCTCCAGGTCGCGTTTTACTGCTATGCCACACATTGTAAGAATCAGGATCGGGGGGAATGGTCCACCCCAGGATAGTGGCATCAAAGTTGCCGGGGTTGATAAATTCTTTCAGGAAAGAAGCCCACTCGATAACCCGCAAGCGCACATCGATGCCCACTTCGCGCAGACGTCTCTGTATAATTTCACCACTTTTGATGCGTTGGTCATTGCCCTGATTGGTGACAATGATAAAGGAAAAAGGTTTCCCGTCCTTATCCAGGATCCCGTCCCCGTCATGGTCCTGCCAACCGGCTGCCGCCAACAGAGACCGCGACTTTTCAGGATTGTAGGCATAGGTTTTTACATTAGGGTTGTAGGCCCACGAACCGGGCTTGTAGGGGCCTGTCGCCACCTGCCCAAGCCCGAGCAAAACGCCATCAATCAGTTCATTCTTGTCAATAGCATACGAGATGGCCTGCCGCACTCTTTTATCCTGAAAAAGGGGTTTTCGCAGGTTGTATCCCAGATAGGTATAGCCCGAGGAGGGGTAGCGGTATTTATTGAAGCGGCGCCTGAAAGCAGGAGTATCAGCCTGTGTCTCGAATTGAATGGGATTGAGCCCCATGTAATCAAGGCCTCCGGAAAGAAGCTCCAGAAACATGGTCGACTGATCTGGAATGACCCGGTAAAGGACCCTTTTGATATAAGGTTTCCCCTCAAAGTAACTCGCATTGGCCTCCAGAACAATTTTTTCGCCGGGGCTCCACTCTTTGAACACATAAGGGCCGGTACCCACAGGCGCTCGGGACAAGGGACTCTGGGTGACATCCTCACCTTCCAACAAGTGTTTGGGCATGATGGAGACCCCCCAACTGATAAGAGCAGTCGCCAGGGGTTCCTCGTAAGATACTCGAAACGTCAAGGGGTCAGGAACTTCAGCCCTATTCACCAGTCGGTATTGTTCAGCATAGGCGGTGGGAGTTTTGGGATCCACGTATAGCTGGTATGTGAACAGCACATCGGCTGAGGTAAAAGGGGTGCCATCATGCCAGCGCACATCAGGGCGCAGTTTAAAGGTAATGGTCCTGTTATCGTCGGAAATTTCCCAGGATTCTGCCAGTTCGCCCTCGATGTTAAAGCTTTTGTCGTAACGCACCAAGCCGTTGTAGATCAGACCATTAATGTCGGAAGAGGAAGAATCGGAAGCCAGAACAGGCAGCAAGTTGCTGGCGTCGCCAATGGATCCCATGATGATCGTATCCCCATAGGACGGTTCGTTAGAGAACTCATCATCAGGAGAAGGCAGATCCTGGGGATCACAGCCTGACAAAAGAAAGATCAACACGAAGAAAAGGCAGCAGCGGTTCATTGAAGAACTCCAGGAAATCAGGGCAAGGGCTTTATGGTGACACCCGCAGGCGCAGTCATATCAAAGCGCTCGTGAGCCATTGGAATATTGACATCAACCTCGGAAAACGTCACCTGGGATTGGATCTGTCCTGCGGGAATCTCGAAACCTATTTTATGGGGGAAAGCCGGTGAGCCCGAGGCGAAATCGCTATAGACAACAGAAAGAAGCTTCTCTGCCCCCCGAAAATAAGCCGATGACAGCAGACGCAGATCAGAGCTAAAAACAGCCACCTGACGATACTGATTTTCCCCATAAAGAATGAGACGGTAATTGCCTTCAGACGTGTAGGAAACCTCGGTATGCAGAAAATTCATCAGGGGAACCTGGTAAAGGAATAGGTTGACCAGGTCCTCAACTTCGAAGGGAAGACGTATAAATTTACCCAGATTTTCAGAAGTGGGCTTACCTTCGTAGAATTCACCCGAGTGAGGGAGATAGACGGACAGTCGATCTTTATTGCTCACCAGGATCATGTAGGTCTGCCCAAAAGGTCCCATTACTTCGGTGCGCAGGTTGGACGGTCTTTCCAGAAGCACAACCTGGTTAACTCTGATCGAACGATCCTGAGTGGAAATATGCACCTTTGCCAGGCCTCTCAGAGACTGAAAATTGCCGCCAGAATCCTGCAGTTGGGCCAGAAGACTCTTTTCGATATCCGCAGGCATGGGCGGAGGAACAAAAATCACCCTGGGCGCACAACTCGCCAGAAGAGTCAGAAAAAGGAGAAAAACGGTCAGGCGCATGAAAATGCTGCCAGCCTTTTCCACAGAGATCATCGATGTCACTGCTGAAGACCCCGTAATTTCTCCAGGACTTCTGACGCATCGGGATCAATGCGAAGAACTCCTTCATAGGCCTGCCGAGCTTTTCCAATGTCCCCCACAGCGGCATACGCCTCGGCCAGATGCTGAAGAACAACGGGGTCCTGGGGCAGAAGAGCAGCTGCTTTTTCCAGCGCTGTCACAGCCTCGCCAAAACGTCCCATTCTGAAATAAACCCAACCTAGCGTATCGAGGATATGCCCTTCTTCCTTGATGGACAGGGCTCTTTGCACCATAGTCAGGGCTTCGTCGAGGTTCTCGCCGGTTTCCGCATAGTGATACGCGATAAAATTGAGCGCTTCGGCATGGTCACTGTCAACCTCCAAAGCCAGTCGCATGGCCCCAAGGGCCATTTGCCGCTGCCCGGCTTTCTCATACACAAGTCCCCTCTGATAATGAAGGCTGGAGCTTTCAGGAAAAAGAGTCAGCCCCGACTGCAAGGTTGAAAGTGCTTCGTCGTAGCGCTTTTCGCCCTCATAAAGCGAAGCTAAAAAAGCATAGGCGTCTGCACGGCCGCTCCCCCGGGAAAAAACGTCTTCCAGAACTGCGATGGCTTTTTCTGTCTGCCCCAGACGAAAATGAAGATAACTCATGTGATAGCGGGCGTCGGCATGGAGTTCCGATTCTGCCGGAATCAGGGAAAAGACTTCGAGAGCCAAAGGCCAATCCTCCAGTCGCTCAAGGGCCGACCCCAGATAAAACCGCGCTTGTTCCAGGTAGGGATTGTTTTTCAGCAGCGAGCGGAAGACAGCGACTGCTTCAGCAAACCGTTCCTGTTCCAGATAGATCAGGCCTATCTTCTGCCAGGCTTCCGCCTCGCCAGGATTCAGGGTCACAATTCGCCGCAGTTCAGACAGCGCGTCATCGAGCCGGTTATCCAGAATATAAAGACGGGCAAGACGATTGAGCAGAGCAAAACTGTCTGGAACCTCTGCCATTCCCTGTCTATAGAGTTGAAGAGCCTTTGCACGCTCCGCCTTTTCCTCATAAAGGCTGCCGAGTTCCACATAGGCGGTTTCGAGATCAGGTCTGTTCCGTATCAACTCCCGATAGGTCTCCACCGCAGGAACGGTCAAGCCGATTTCTCGGTAAATTCGAGCCTTGGTGAGTTGTGCCGCATAAAAATCAGGCTTGTCTTCTATCGCCTGGGTAAGAAGATCAATAGCCTTTTCAGTGTCACCGAGACGGGCATGTGAAACAGCCAATTCCAATAGGGCATTTTCTTCCTCGGGATCGAGGGCAACCACCCGCTCCAGATATTCAACAGCCTGACGGTTGTTCCCTTTGGCGAAATGCAGACTGCCGAGGAAAAGCAGGGCGTCGATGTATTCAGGATCGAGAATAACAGCGTCTTCGGCGGCCCTGAGCGCTCCTTCGTCATCACTCTGGTGTATGGCCAGCTGCGCCTGAGCATATTTCAGGAAGGAAGAATCAGGATCGGCCTCCAGCGCAGAACGAAGCATCTCCTGTGCCCTTTTCATATCCCTGTCACCGACAGCCAGTCGGTAGAGACTGAAGTAATGAAGGGCCTTAGTCTTATTGTCCGTGATCTGGGAGACGTAAGGTGCCTCCTGAAACCCGTCGTGGTGGATGGCAGGTGTCGAAACACAGCCAGCCAGCCAAAATGGCAGGGACAAAACAAGATATATGCGAAGATTCATAGGAACTCCAGCCATGGGGATGCGACACCCTAAAACTGCCAAAACCACTGAAAATACGAGGCAAAACGATATCATACTCACTTTTTGGCGTCAATTTTTTTCCCGGCTGGTTCTATTCCTTTACACCGATATCCCTTCTGTTAAAATTTTTCAAACTCTTCTACAGAACAAGGCTCTCCATGGATGCACAGTCTCTTCTGCATAGGGCAATGCTCTCGCCTACTTTTTACCCAAGCGAAAATGGTCCGGTGACTTTTTCCGAAACGCATATTTCCCGGCTTTATTTCACGACCCAACACGTTTATAAGGTCAAAAAAGCTGTAAGCCTTGGTTTTTTAGATTTTTCCAGCCTTGACCAGCGCCGTTATTACTGTCTTGAGGAGGTCCGCCTGAATCGGCGTTTGTGTCCGCAAACCTACCTCGGCGTACTTCCGATTTATTTCGGCAAGAACGGCTATCAGTTAAATGGGCCGGGAGAAATCAAAGAATATGCCGTTCACATGAAAAGGCTACCGGAAGACCGCATGCTCGATCAGTTGATCAGAAACAAGGTTCCGCACCTCGAAAAAGACATGGACCGTCTAGGCCATCGGCTGGCGTTCTTTCATAAACACGCCGAAATAGTCCGCCACCCCACCCTTTCTTATCGACAAAAGACAGCCTATAACTGGAAAGAAAATTTTAACCAGATCGAACCGTATGTAGGTGACACGATTGAGCTTGAAGCAAAAACCATTCTCCAGGACTGGGTTGAGGCCTTTATCCGGGACAAGGGCACCGTGCTGACAACAAGAGAAAAACAAGGCTTCGTACGCGACGGACATGGGGATCTGCACGCCGAACATATCTGCTTGAGCGATCCAATCTGTATTTACGACTGTATCGAATTCAGTGAGCGTTTTCGTATCTGCGATATTGTGGAAGATGTCGCTTTTCTGTTGATGGACCTGGAATTCAGGAAGAGATGGGAGTTGGCCACAACTCTTTTAGGTGCCTACAGAACCAATATGGATATGGGAACTGACTGGGAAGATTTGCTACCCTTCTTCAAGGTCTACCGTGCTTTTGTCAGGGGAAAAGTCAACTCGATTCTCGCAGGGGATATAGAGGCCGCCGAATCCGTACAGTTGGAAGCAAAGAGTCTTGCTCGACGTTATTTCAGCCTGGCCCTGGGTTATCTCTGTCCTCAAATGATCATCTTAACCTGCGGGCTTATGGGGACGGGTAAAACGACGGTGGCGAAAGGCTTATGCAGGGCCATCAATGCTCTGCACCTGCGCTCGGACGAGGTCCGCAAAGAGCTCCACGGGCTGCCTGTATTGAGACGGGAAGAAGATTCTTTTAACCAGGGACTCTATACACGGAATGTCACGCAGAAAACCTATGATGCGCTGCTTGACATGGCAGAAAAGTCTCTACAGAAAGAACAATCGGTACTGGTGGACGCGTCGTTTTCCCAACAAGACCAACGTAACCGTTTTTTTGAAATGGCTCGCCAACGAGGCGTTCCTGTTTTTCTAATTGTCACGGAATGTCCTGCGGAAACAGCTTTGAACCGCCTCGATCAGCGGCAAAAACAGGAGATGGATGCTTCGGATGGTCGCAGGGAGCTGTACGGAAAGCAGGCCGCCTGCTTTGACCCGGTTCAGAAGAGATCCGAAGTTATAACAGTCGACACATCACAAGATGTTGATTATACTGTCCATATAATCTTGAGGCATATTATTGGCAAGGCGAGGGCACGCATATGAAAGATCACTATCCCATACAACTCCGGGATGCCTGGATCCTCTTTTTCATCCTGGGTCTGGTTATGATCAACTTCCCTTTCATTCATATTTTCAACAAGGAAACCACGATTTTCGGGATACCTCTTCTTATCCTCTATCTCCTCGTGGGATGGCCAGCATCCATTGCCGTAATCTATTTTTTCACCCGAACCCTCAAAAGCAATAACCATGGCACCCCCACCCAACCTGAAGACGAAAAGGATGTTCGCTGAGTGCTGCCTGTCGCTTTAGTCACATCTGTCACTCTCGCCTACTTCGGCCTGCTCTTCGCTGTCGCCTATTACGCCGACAGAAAGCGGAAGGCCGGGCAAAGCATCATATCCAACAGTTACATCTATTCTCTCTCACTGGCCGTCTATTTTACCTCCTGGACCTTTTACGGAAGTGTAGGACGGGCCGCCACATCCGGTCTCGATTTTCTACCGACGTATCTTGGACCTACCCTTATAGCCTTCAGTTGGTGGATTATCCTGCGCAAAATGGTCCGTATCAGTAAAGAGCAGAATATCGTCAGCATTGCGGACTTTATAGCAAGCCGTTACGGCAAATCGGCCTTTCTGGGGGCTGTTGTTACAATTTTTGCCGTCATTGGCATCATGCCCTACATCGCCTTACAACTTAAAGCCGTCGCCTACACCTTTGACCTGCTGTCCGCCCCCCCAGAAGCCATTGGGCACGGTCTCAGCGATCTCATTCCAGCTCTCCCCCCTTACATTGATACCGCGTTCATTGTCGCCCTGGTGCTGGCTCTCTTCGGCATTCTCTTCGGCGCCAGGCACCTCGATGCCTCTGAGCGTCATGAAGGACTGGTCGCGGCGATCGCGCTGGAATCTCTCGTCAAGATCGTTGCCTTTGTATCCGTCGGCATTTTTGTTACCTACGGACTCTTTGATGGTTTTTCCGACATCTTCACAAAATTTCTGGAAACCTTCCCAGAACGCAAAGATCTTGTCCTGCTCGGCACGGCTTCCATCCCCTACCCCATGTGGTTCTCATTAACCTTCATTTCCATGATGGCCGTCATGTTTCTGCCCCGTCAGTTTCACATCATGGTCATTGAAAACTCCGATGAAAAACATATCCGTGATGCCATGTGGCGCTTCCCAGCCTACATGTTCCTGATGAACCTCTTCGTCATCCCCATCGCGCTTGGTGGCTTGCTTCTTACAGGGGGTGAAGCAGCCGGGGCCGATTACTATGTCGTCAGCCTGCCTCTCGTCACGGGGCATCCCTGGCTGGCCATGCTGGTTTTTATCGGGGGATTTTCTGCGTCCGCCGGCATGGTCATGGTGGAGTCCGTCGCTCTCTCAACCATGGTACACAACTACCTGGTCATGCCGGTCATCAACCGACTCAATTTCGGGTCGAAGAATCTCTCTCGCCTGTTGATTAACATAAAACGACTCGGCATTTTTGCCGTTATCTTTCTCGGCTATCTTTATTACCGACTGGCAGGGGAATACAGCGCCCTGGTCAACATCGGGCTAATCTCCTTCATGGCGGCAACTCAATTTGCTCCAGCCGTCCTGGGCGGTCTTTTCTGGAAACGGGCTACTCGGAAAGGTGCCACAGCCGGCCTGATTTTTGGTTTTGCCCTCTGGTTTTATACCCTGCTTCTCCCCTCATTTGTCCAGGCGGGCTGGCTGGAGCATCGCATCCTGGAAGAAGGCCTGTTTGGTCTGGCTCTTCTTAGGCCTCAAGAACTTTTCGGCTTGTCCGGATTCGACAAGTGGTCACACGCCCTCTTCTGGACCATGTTTTTCAATCTCGGCGCTTTTCTGACCTTCTCCCTTTTGACCAAACCCTGCAAAAGGGAGATCGAGCAAGCCGATAAGTTTATCAATGCCTTTGAGCCCAGCAAAGAGCCTCCCCAGCGCAAGCGATTGAGTGGTGCACCTACGCTGGTGGAATTTATCGAACTCATGACCAAGTTCATTGGCGAAAAACAGGCCCACGCTGCCATGACAGAATACCTCAATGACAGAGATATCGATGAAAAAGGGAGCTTGTCAGAATATGAGCTTCCCTCTCTGAAAAGATTCACTGAACGAACGCTGGCCGGATCTGTCGGCGCTGCACCGGCCAGAATTATTATAGAAAACTATCTTGCGACCAAGGGCAGCAAGATGGAAGACGTTTTCGATATCTTTGGGACCGTCACTCTCAGTAGAACAGCCAGTCGCGACCAGCTTAGCGTCCTCTATGAGTCGGCCCGCCTGGTGGCCAGCGGTGAAAACCTGAAGTCTATCCTGGACAATATTCTCGAACTGCTCCTTCAACAGTTCAAGTTCGATCTATGCGTTGTCCGTTTCCTTGATGAGCAGACAAACGCCTTGACCGTAGTCAGCCAACGGGGCAAGGCTCGCACCGAGCGAGCCACCTCACCGCGGGAACTGAACCGTGAAACCTGTATTGGTGAAGCCTTCCTTGACAATAAAACTAAAATTGAAAACGATTGCGATTTGCTGGACAAACCAGAAGCAGAGAATATTGCCGGTCCAGAGGGCTTTCAGTCTTTCGCCCATGCCCCCATTTCTATCGAGGGCCAACCTATTGGGGTCTTATCGTGTTTTTCCCGCTCGTCCAAAGGGATATTTACCGAAGAATTTGTGGAGCTTTTTGACAGTTTGGCTGGACAGATCGGTGTGGCCTGGCGGAATGCCCAGCAGACTGAGGATCTGATTAGAGCAAAGGAACACGAACGGGAACTGCAAATTGCCAAAACCATCCAGCTTGGACTGCTCCCGACCAAAACTCCCCAGATAGATGGGATCAGCCTGGCGGGATTGTGCGTGCCTGCCCGCCAGGTCGGTGGGGACTACTACGATTTTCTGCTCCGGGATGACGGTAAACTGGATCTGGTCATTGCGGATGTCTCCGGGCATAACATTGGCGCCGCCTTGGTTATGGCCGAAACCCGCACATTCATTCAATCCCGAACTCAAAGTATAGGAAACACCAGCGGAGTAATGACTGCGATCAACGAATTTTTTTATGAGGATCTCACTCGCACCGAACTTTTCATCACGATGTTTTATGTCAAGTTCGACCCCGCTACCAAAACCCTCATTTACTCAAATGCGGGTCACAATCCGCCATTGATTGCCAACAAGCGCCGGGAAACCTGCGAACGGCTCGATGCGGAAGGACTTATCTTCGGTGTTCTACAAAATGTAAACTTTGAAGAAAAGAAAACCACCCTGCAAAAAGGGGACGTGTTACTCATGTACACGGACGGTCTAACGGAGGCGGCCAATGCTGACGGTGAACTCTTTGGCGAGGAACGTCTTTGCCAGGTGCTTGAAGCTTCTGAAACACTCCCTCCGGCCGATATCATTGAAAGTCTGCTGAACCAGATTAGACTATTCACCGGAAATCGCCATTTCAACGATGATGTATCTCTCGTCGTTCTGAAGATCGATGCGTAGGGGAAAACTCGCTTGGACTTGCCGATTACAAAAATGGCACAGGTATGTTATAAACATTTCAGTTGGTTAGTCAGAAACATTTATCATCAACAGGAGATTGGCCATGATTTTGAACATTGAGGACAAAGGCGCGGTCGTATTTATTGAGATTAAGGAAGAGAGACTGGATGCCCACAACAGTAGCGATCTTAAGGCACAGATGCTCAACCTGTTTGAGGAGGGCAAGAATGACATTGTGGTTGACCTGGGCGAAGTCCGTTTTGTCGACTCATCAGGGCTTGGCGCTCTTGTTTCGGGGTTTAAAAACGCCAGTGCCCGCAACGGAAATCTCAAGCTTTGCGGATTACAGCCACAGGTCCGGTCCATGTTCGAACTGACTCGCCTTCACCGTGTTTTTGAAATTTTCCCGGGATCAGAGGAAGCCCTGAGTAGTTTTTAAACATCCATTTCCCGGGGGGGGATTAAGATGGAAAAAATAGAGGTGGATATCAAGGTTCCCAACCAGACGCGGTACCTGAGTCTGATTGGGAAAATTGGGGAAGGCCTTGCCATGACTCTGGAGAGGTACAAGGGAGATCGGGAAGAGTTGGCCTATCACCTGAACCTGGTTCTGACAGAAGCCATGACCAATGCCATACGACATGCCAACGAGGACGATCCTGGCAAAGAGCTGCACATTACCATATCCATAATGGAGAAAACCCTCAAAATCCTTGTCTACGACGAAGGGCAAGGGTTCGACATCAACTCCCTCCCCTCACCTGACTTCAAAAATCTTGATGAGCACGGTCGGGGAGTCTATATCATTCGAACTCTCATGGATCAGGTCGTCTATCGTAAAGAAGGCAAGGGGCATGTTCTGATCATGGAAAAGAAGTTTCACTAGAGGCTTAGATAAGACACCAGTTCGGCATGTTCATAGATGGTAAAATCTCCGGCAGTCATCCCCTTATAGGCCACGAATCGGACACCCGCCCCCCGGGCCGCTTCGTGGTCCAAATCTGAATCTCCAACAAAAAGCAAATCCCGACAAGCCATCCCCAGTCGCTCTGCGACCAAAAAGAGCATATCCGGATAGGGCTTGGGCCTGGGCACATCGCGGCTGGTCACTACCACCTGGAAAAATCTTTCCAATCCAAAATGTTGGAGAATTTCTACCATGCTGTTGCCGCGATTGGTCGCGATAGCCAGAGGGAAATTTTGAGCCAGCGTTTCGAGGGTGCTGTAGAGCTGAGGTTCTGGATTCATGAAAGGGATGAATTGTCGATAATCGAGTTTCGCGGCAATATCAAGCGCAGTGGGCACCATGGCCTCTCCCAGAAGTGTGGCAAACACCTGAGGACTTGCTGCCGTATGGCAGAGATGAGCCCGTTCTTTGTCTTCAGACCTGACTTCTTCAACGCCTAAATGGGCAAGAACCCTGTTATAGTAGGCCAGGTTGGCAACGCGGCTTTCAAAAAGAACTCCGTCGCAGTCAAAAACAATAGCGCAAACCTTAGACACGTCATTTATTCCTTTTTAGAATGACCCAGAGACCAATCACGCCAACCATGACCATAGGGATGGACAGCAACTGCCCCATGGTGGCTCCCGCCCAGAGAAAGCCGAGATGTTCGTCGGGCTGCCTGAAAAACTCGACCATAAATCGAAAAAAGCCATACCCGAGAAAAAACATAAAAAAAGGGACGCCGGCAGGAGGATTCTTCCGGTGCAAAAACCATAAAACAATAAAAAGAACAAGTCCTTCCAAAACAGCCTCATACAACTGACTCGGGTGTCTGGGAAGCAAACCAGCTTGTGGGAAAATCATCCCCCAGGGCACATCCGTCACTCGCCCCCACAGTTCCCCATTGATAAAATTCCCAATACGTCCAAGCCCAAGACCAACTGCAGCAGCAGTCACCAGGATATCGCCAGTCAACAGGACGGAAATCTTCCGACGCTTGCAGAAAATAATCACAGCGATCACGACACCGAGCAATCCCCCATGAAAACTCATGCCGCCTTCCCATATGGCCAGGACTTCCAACGGGTGAGAGAGGTAGTAAGAGAACTTATAGAACAGAGTGTACCCTAACCTTCCTCCCAGAATAACCCCAAGCGCGGCATAGAAGAGAAGATCGGATATACCGTCACGATCAATCCCCAGACCGCGCTGACGAGACAAATGTCCAATGATGAAATAGGAGATGATAAATCCCACAAGGTACATCACGCCGTACCAGCGGACAGCCAGGGGGCCAATTTGAAAAATGATTGGATCTATCTGAGGATAAGTCAACATGACACTTCCTTAAAGAATTCGGATCGTTCCGACAAGACAAAGCATGATTTCCAGGCTTATGCGGCACAACAACCAGGTCAGTTCAAGAGAGCTCCTCAACCACCCTTTTCATATCAGAAGGGACAGGTGCCTCCAATACTTTAACATCGCCATAAACAGGGTGAGGAAAGACTATCTTCCAGGCATGGAGCATCTGCCTTCCGACAGACAAAGACTCCACATGATCAAGGCCGCCATATCGGGTATCACCGAGAAGGGGGTGGCCGGCTTCTGTTAGATGAACACGAATCTGGTGTGATCGACCGGTGAGAATTTCGACTTCGAGCAAAGAGCAACCGGAGATTGTTTGCAGGACGCGATACCGGGTTATTGCTTCCTTACCTCCCCTTTCGACAGATTTCATGCGGTTGTCAGATCTTCTGCGCGCCAGGAATGAATGAATTTCTCCATGCTCCTTCTCGGGTCGTCCACTGACGAGAGCGAGATACCGTTTTTCGACCTGATGGGAAGCAAAAGAATGTGTCAGGTTTTTGTGAGACCTGGCATGAGTCGAGAAAACAAGAATTCCGGATGTATCGCGATCAAGACGTTGGACCATACCAAGTTCGGGAGTATCCTGAGGACGAAATGGATTTGCAAGATACCGGAGAAGAGCCTCATAAAGCGTGCCTTTGTAGCGGGCAGGAGTTGGTTGCGTTTCGACTCCGGGGGGCTTTTCGATGACCACAATATAGGGGTCCTGGTAAATTATGTTTTCAGGCGTGAGAGAAAAAATTTCCAGCGGACGACCATCCACATGGACTTCAATCCGCTCCCCGGCCTGTACTGGGTAAGAACATTTACGAAGACGCCGACCGCCGACATGAACACCGCCGATATCGATGATTTTGCGAATTTTGCTTCGAGAAAAGGAAGGGTCAATGACTGGGATAAATTGATCGATACGCTGTCCAGTGTGTTCCTTCTGAGGCACAAATCTAAAAACCATAGGAAACCTGCCGTAAGGCACGAAAACGCCTGCCATCCAACCAACAAAATAGAAATGGCTCTCTTATCGGCAATGCAGATGAGAGAGTACCTTGATTATCTACTATTCAAAAGCCCCGTCCATAGCAGATGGACAGGGCTTTTCTTATGGACATGACACTTTCAATGCGCGAGCGTTGACGCTGGAAATTTCTTTGAAATCTGAAGACAAAAAAATCAATCCGTGTTGACTTTTTCTCTGAGTTCTTTACCTGTTTTGAAAAAGGGCGTTTTTTTGGAAGAAATCTTTACAATTTCACCACTTTTCGGATTACGGGCCTCGCGAGCATCTCTTTCGCGAACAGTGAAAGAACCAAAACCACGAATTTCGACGCGTTCACCGTCTATCAAAGCCCCACCAATACTGTCAAAAATAGTATTGACGATCAGTTCAGATTCTTTTTTGTTGAGAGAGGTACTTTCAAAAGACAAACGCTCGATCAACTCACTTTTAGTCATGACAACATGCCTCCTAATTTAAACCTTCCCAGATAAATTGCATCCCGCCAAGAGATTGTTCCTGCAGTCCTTGCCGCAAAGAATTAAAGGTTTCCTCAACAAGATAGTTTAAAATTTTTGGTTTGGATTCACGGGGATAGACGACGCGAGGTTTACCATCAATATTGGCCAATTCAGCCGCGAGATCGATAGCATCCTGCATATTGCCAAGCCTATCCACAAGCCCGGCATCAAGAGCCTGTCTGCCCGTATAAATCCGCCCATCGGCCAATACTTTGGCTTGATCAAGCGGAAGATCACGGCCTTGAGCCACAGCTGAAACAAATTGGGAGTGAACATCATCAATTAGAGACTGTAGAATCTGCCTATCATCGGGGGTCATGGGACGAACAGGGGAACCGATATCCTTATGCTCACCACTTTTCACAACCTGACTTTTAAGCCCTATCTTCTGAAGAAGTTCCTGAAAATTGGTGAACTCCATAATGACACCAATACTACCCGTTATGGTTCCAGGATTGGCGACAATCTGATGCGCAGGGATGGCGATATAATACCCACCTGAGGCCGCGACGGATCCCATGGAAACAACAACGGGCTTCACTTGGGCTAATTTCTGAACTTCTGTATAGATTTCCTGCGACGGCCCTACCCCGCCACCAGGGGAATCAACACGCAACACCACAGCCTTTATGCTGTTGTCTTCGCGCAGCTGTACCAGCCGCAGAGTGACTTCTTCGGACGCGGTAATGGCTCCCCTGACTTCGACAACACCGATTTTTTCACCGATGGACAGAGAAGTCGATGTTCCGGTCATGCTGGATATGATGCCAACAAGGAGAAGAAAAAAAAGAAAGATGGCTCCAAGGACAATAAGGGCCATCAAGAATGGTCTTTTTTTCATGTAAATCGCCTGAGATGGAGGAGCCCCCGCCTTGGTGGACGGGGGCTCCAGATGGTCATCGTCAGCAAGACTCAGTCTTCAGACTTGTCTTCGCCGGCCTTGCTCAAGGCACCCTGCAACAGATCTCCAAAATTGGAGGTTGCACTCTTTTGCGCACCAAGGAAAGCGTCGACCTCGGCTTTCTCTTTCTGATTAGCCAGATGTTTAACAGAGAGAGCGATTTTGCGGTCAGATGTATCAACATTGAGCACAACAGCCTCGAGTTCATCCCCGACATTGGCAAAGCTCTTAGGAGAGTCAATTTTTTCCTTGCTGATTTCAGAGACGTGAATCAGGCCTTCGATACCTTCTTCAACTTCCACAAAAATGCCGAAATCAGTTACGGAAGTGACTTTGCCACGGATAATGGTCCCAGGGGCGTACCGAGTGGGGATGGTTTCCCAAGGATCCATGGCCAGCTGTTTGATACCGAGGGAGAATCGCTCGTTTTCGCGGTCAATGTTAAGAACAACCGCTTTAACGATATCGCCTTTTTTGTAAACTTCAGAAGGATGCTTGATCCGCTTGGTCCAGGAAAGGTCAGAGATATGGACCAGACCGTCGATCCCTTCATCAACGCCGACAAAGATTCCAAAATCGGTGATGTTCTTGACCTGCCCTTCGATAACGGTGCCAGCGGGGAATTTCTCACCAATCACATCCCAGGGATTGGGCTCAACCTGCTTGAGACCAAGGGAAATACGACGGTTGGCAATATCCAGAGCGAGCACAACAGATTCAACTTCTTCACCGATGCTGAGCACCTTGTTGGGATGTTTGATCCGTTTGGTCCAGCTCATTTCAGAGACATGAATCAAACCTTCAACGCCTTCGTCCAACTCAACAAACGCGCCATAATCCGTAAGGCTGACGACCTTGCCAGTCACGCGCATGCCAACGGGGTACCTGGACTCGACTTCAAGCCAAGGGTCAGGCGTGATTTGCTTGAGGCCAAGAGAGACGCGCTCTTTTTCACGATCAAACTTCAGCACCTTGACTTTGGTTTTATCGCCGACTGACAGAATGTCGGAGGGATGGCTGACCCGGCCCCAAGACATGTCGGTGATATGAAGCAGGCCATCAATGCCGCCAAGGTCGATAAAGGCGCCATAGTCAGTGAGATTCTTGACAATGCCTTCAAAAACCTGGCCCTCTTCCAGCTTTTCGAGGGTGTCGGCGCGGAGGTTTTCCCGCTGATCTTCGAGAAGGACACGACGAGAGAGCACGATGTTGCCACGGCGCTTGTTAAGCTTAATGATTTTGAATTTATAAGTTTCACCGATCATCTTGTCGAGATTGCGCACAGGGCGAAGATCGACCTGCGAACCGGGGAGAAATGCGATTACGCCGATATCCACCGAGAGTCCGCCCTTGATACGGGAAACGATACGTCCTTCGACATCGGCCCCTTCTTCCAGGGTATTCCATATCTTCATCCGATCAGCTTTTTCTTTCGAGAGGCTGATCAGACCGTTTTCATTTTCAGTACGCTCTATCAAAACGTCGAACTGATCGCCAACTTTGAGATCGGTCTTCACCTGGCCGTTATCGTCAAGAAATTCGGCGATCGGAATAAGACCTTCCGATTTTCCGCCAACATCGACGACAACCGAATCAGGGTTGACCTGAACGATGGTGCCGGTGACCACGTTTCCCGCCTTCAATTCCTTGAGGCTGTTCTCAAAAAGGGCTTCGAAGCTTTCTTCCATGCTCCCAAACTCGTCTTCGTTCTCCATCAGTTCGTTTACGTTTTCTTTGTTTTCCACCATTAAAGTGTTACCCCCTAGCGAATTTCCTGTCATTTTCAGACAGTATGGCCACGGCCACGACGACGAAACTTAGCACAAAGCCTTTAGAAAAACAAATTATTTTATTTTTTCAGTCCTGAAACCCGATCCAAAACTTCATCGATGATCCACTGCGGCGTTGAGGCTCCGGCAGTAACTCCAACGGTTTTAACTCCCTCAAACCAGGAGGACTCGATTTCGTTTGCGGTTTCAACATGATAGGTCCTCGGCTGGATCTCAGTACAGAGTTGGGCCAGACGGTTTGTGTTGGCACTGTTAAATCCGCCGATGACCAACATAAGATCGACCTGCCTGGCAATATCTCTGGCCTCACTCTGACGGACCGAAGTTGCGTCACAGATCGTATTGAAAACACGGAGCTCCTTACTTTTCCGCAAGCAGACGTCGACAACCTGGCGCAGGTTCTCGAAAGGTTGGGTTGTCTGCGCCACCACGCCTATTTTCTTGCTGCGTGGGATCCCTTCAGCCTTTTCCTGATCCGGGACGACATAAACATTAACGCCGGCGGCATAAGAGACTATGCCCTGTACTTCAGGGTGTTCCTCCTCGCCAACGAGAACAACCACATACCCTTCTGAGCTGAGCATGGCGGCATGATCCTGTGCCTTTTTGACAAAAGGACAGGTCGCATCAACGACCTCCAATCCCTTGGTAGCGATGTCTGCCATCTCATTGGCCGTTATACCATGCGAACGGATGATAACAGCCCCATCCCGGATATCTTCCACACGGTCCACCACGCTCACGCCCTCTTCTTCAAGCTTTTTGACCAGCTGTGGTGAATGAATGATGGGTCCCAGCGAACAGATGCGTGGATGGGAAGCAGCAGAGTCGAATGCCATGCTGGTCGCCCGTTTGACACCGAAGCAAAAACCGGCGCTCTTTGCCAGAACGATCTTCATGCTTAGATCTCAGCCTCCCGTTCTGCCGCTAGAACACGCTGAACAACGCGAAGCATTTCGGCAAGAACTTCATCGATAGTCATCCGAGTGGTATCGATAGGGATGGCATCATCGGCCTGAAGCAGGGGCCCCTCGGCGCGGGAACTGTCATCGGCATCACGCTTTTCCACCTCGGCAATGGTCTGATCGAGACCGACCTCCAGTCCCTTGGCTTTTAACTCCTCATAGCGTCGCCGTCCACGTTCCTCTGGAGTGGCCACGAGAAAGAACTTTACCTCTGCTTTCGGGAAGACCACCGTGCCGATGTCACGCCCCTCCAGCACCACACCACCCTTCGCGCCCATGCGCCGTTGGAGATCGACCATGGTGTGTCGAACGGCAGGGCAGGCAGCTATCCGGGAAGTAAGTAGACTGATTTCGGGGGTCCTGATTTTAGTGGTGACATCCTCTCCATTAAGAAAAACCTTCTCCTGTCCATCTTCTCGGGAGAATTCGATCAGGACTTGGGGGCAAAGGAGGGCCAGGCCCGCCTCGTCAGCAGGATCAACCCCTTCATTCCGGGCGGCAAGGGCAAAGGCCCGGTACATGGCGCCGGTATCGATGTTGATATACCCCAGTTCTCCGGCAAGTCGCTTGCTCAGGGTGCTCTTGCCGGCACCCGAGGGTCCATCTATGGCTACAATCAATTCTTTTTTCACTTAGCAGACTCCAACATAGACCCAATAAAAGACAGACAGATAAGGGCTCATGCACGATTAGCTACGAACACTGTCGAGCAATTCCCAAAAATCGGGAAACGATGTAGATGTGCACCGCACATCGTCAACCGTTACCGGTCCGGAGGCAACCTGGGCGGCGATGGCCATGCTCATGGCTATGCGATGATCGCCATGGGAGGTAACCTCTCCCCCGCATAACGGATGCCCACCCGTAACGACCATGCCGTCTTCCCGTGGCTCAATGAGGGCGCCAAGCTTTGTGAGTTCCGATGTCATCGCCGCAATGCGATCCGTTTCCTTGACACGCAGTTCACGGGCGTCGCGAATAACCGTCTGACCCTGGGCAAAACAGGCAGCAACACTGACAACGGGGAACTCATCGATAGCCCTCGGCACCAGTTCTCCTCCGATGTCGATGCCTTGCAGGACACTGCTTTTGACATGGATATCGGCGACTGGTTCGCCGGAATGCTCGCGGGGATCCAGTATGGTCAAATCACCTCCCATAGCCTGCAGAATGTCGATGATACCACTACGGGTCGGGTTGATCCCGACATTGCGAATAAGCAGGTCGGAACCAGGGGTCACCAGGGCTGCTACCATGAAAAAGGCAGCCGAGGAGATATCCCCGGGGACATGGACTTCACGACCTTTCAGGTCTGGCCTGGGGAATATCCGTACTCCTCCGTCAAATGGCTCTACCCTGGCCCCGAAATAAGACAACATGCGCTCGCTGTGGTCCCGGGAAAGATGCGGCTCCTTCACCGTGGTGGGACCCTCCGCGTAAAGGCCGGCCAGGAGCAGCGCTGACTTTACCTGGGCGCTAGCGATGGGAGAATCATAGTCGAGGCCCTCCAACTTCCCTCCCTGTAGCGCCAAAGGCGCCAACTGTCCCCCCTGTCGCCCCCAAATACGTGCCCCCATTCGGGAAAGAGGCTCTACCACCCTTCGCATGGGTCTCTTGCGCAGATAGCGATCGCCTGTGAGAACACTGAAAAACTGCTGGCCTGCCAGCAGGCCGGTCATCAGACGGATGGTCGTTCCCGAATTGCCGCAGTCGATCACATCCTGGGGTTCTTTTAGACCGTCCAACCCTCGCCCATGTATTTTGAGGATATCGCCGGGCAAAATTTCAATCTCAACACCCATGGACCGAAAAGCGTTGAGGGTAGCGTGATTATCTTCCCCATGCAGAAATCCATGTACCAACGTGACCCCATCGGCCAAAGAACCCAACATGATGGAACGATGAGAAATGGATTTATCGCCAGGGACGGTAATCTCCCCGTTCAACCCTGAAGACGGATTCACTGTTCTTGATTGTGACATATGAAAACTCCCTCAAACAAAAGGATGTGGTCGGACCATTAGGGGCATGGGTACTCAGAGGATGGCGTCACGGCTCTTCTTGGAGCGCATGAAAAACTCGAAAAGCTTCTCGCCGTCGCCATCCCGGACATCCTTCTTCAGTTCGGCGAAACAGGCTTCGAAATTCTCCATCATTTCAACGAGGGCGTCTTTGTTGGTCATGGCAATGTCACGCCACATCGTAGGATCGGAAGAGGCGATGCGGGTAAAATCACGAAAGCCCCCAGCCGAGTATACCAGTATGTTTTCTGGATAACGATCGTAGGAACTGACGGAGTTGACCAGGGAATAGGCAACCATATGGGGGAGATGACTGATAGCCGCTAGTATACGGTCATGCTTTTCCACGTCCATGAGCACGACTTCGCTTCCGGCAATTTCCCAGACCTTTCTCACCAGATTCAGCGCCGCGGGGTTGGTGGCGTCAGTCGGAGTAAGAATGCAGCGTTTACCTTGGTAGAGTGTGGCAAAAGCTGCTTCGGCCCCGCTTTTTTCAGTCCCGGCGATGGGATGACCTGGAACAAAATGGACGCCTTCAGGCATCAGCGGCTCTATGGATCGGGCGACCTCGGCTTTGACGCTCCCCCCGTCAGTCAACACCGCCCCACGCTTCATAGACGGCGCTATCGTCGCCGCAACAGCTTCCAGGGAACAGACGGGGGTGGCCAGGAAAACGAGATCGGCGTCGGCGACGCCGACACAGGGGTCCTGTTCGATACGGTCAACAACACCCAAATCGAGGGCTTTTTCCAGATTGGCGAGCCCTCGCCCGATGCCGACAACCTCTCCAACGACCTTGGCCTCCTTCAAGGCCAGAGCCAGGGATCCACCGATGAGACCAACACCGATCACGGCCAGCCTGGGAATAAAAACCGGGTTATCTTTCATTTCAAACGACATCCTTCACCCTTAACGGATTCTCGGATAAGAGCCAAGAACCTTGAGAAACTGGCAATACTGACGCAAATCTTCAACGGCCTCTTTCACCCTGTCGTCCTCCAGGTGCCCTTCAATATCGAGAAAAAAGATGTACTCCCAGGCTTTTTTCTTCAGCGGCCGGCTTTCGATTTTGGAAAGGTTGATCTTGCGTGTGCTGAAAGGCTCAAGCATTCGGTACAAAATGCCAGGTTCGTCCTTGACACTGAACATGATGGATGTTTTGTCCTGCCCGCTTCGTGCCGGCCTTTTCGTTCCAATCACCAGAAAACGCGTGTAATTGTTCGGATTGTCCTCGATTTTCTTTTTGGCTACCCGCAGTCCGTAAAGGGAAGCGGCCATTTCACTGGCAATGGCGGCGGCGGAATCATCTTCGGCCACCATCTGAGCCGCCAAGGCGGTGCTGCCGACATCGACCAGGGGAATATCCGGCAGGTTGTCTTCCAGCCATTGCCGGCATTGGGCCAGGGCCTGAGGATGGGACACCACTTTCCTGACGCGGTCAAGGTCACCCGAGAGGGAGAGCAGATCATGAGATATTTCAAGCAGCACTTCCGCGTTAATCTGCAGGTCGGAATCCATGAACATGTCGAGGGTGTGGGAGACGACACCCTCCGTCGAATTTTCGACGGGAACAACGCCATAATGGCATCTGCCACGCAGTACCTCGTCAAAAACGGCCGGAATACTCTTCTGCGCCACCAGTTGTGCGGAGAGGCCGAACTGTTGAAGGGCGGCAGCATGGGTGAAGGTCGCCTGTGGCCCTAGAAAGGCCACTTTCATTGGGTGTTCAAGAGCCAGAGAGGCCGAAATGATCTCCCGGAAGACCCGGCGAATGGCTTCTGAAGGAAAGGGTCCAGGATTCTTGGCGGTCAACCGCTGATAGATAGCCATCTCGCGACTGGGAACGTAAAATTCCTGCCTGTCCCCCTCTTTGGTCTTGCCGACTTCGATGACAATCTTGGCCCTCTCATTCAGAAGAGAGAGGATGTCGTCATCAATGGCATCGATTCGATGACGCAAATTGTCGAGCCCGCCTTTTTCCTTCCCCATAATGCCCCCTGCGCATGAAAGATAAACCGAAGCCGAAAATCTAGAACATCAAACCGAAAAAAGCAATAAAAACCAGGACAATATATCACGACAGAGAAGAGTCCAACAAAGGCGAGGCGATCCAACCGCTCCTTCCTTTCCCCTTGACCCTGCCCTATCGTCAAAGATAAACTGAGCCCCTTTTTAATCAAGCCAAAGGAGTCACTTATGTCCATATCTGTCAAGGTTTCCAGCTTCATCGAAAAAGCTTCCTGGATTCGCAAGATGTTCGAAGAAGGGGCCACGCTCCGCAAAATCCATGGGGCAGAAAATGTTTTCGATTTCACCCTCGGAAACCCCTGCGTCGAACCGCCCGCGGCTTTTCACGAGGAACTGCTCAAGTTAGCCACCAATCCTATTCCAGGGATGCACCGTTACATGAACAATGCCGGCTATGAAGAGACCAGAACAGCCGTGGCCGAGGTGGTTTCTGAAAAATCACCACAAGCGCTGACTGCCAACCATGTGGTGATGACCTGCGGCGCCGGTGCCGCTCTCAACGTTGTCCTTAAAACCGTACTCAACCCGGGCGATGAAGTGATCGTGCTGGCCCCGTTCTTTGTCGAATATCGTTTCTACATAGATAATCATGGTGGCACGACCCGGGAAGTGTGGACCCTGCCCGACTCCTTTCAACTGGACCTGGCTGCCATCGAAAGCGCCATAACGGAAAAGACCTGCGCCATCATCATCAATTCTCCCAACAACCCGACGGGCGTTATTTACCCGGCTGAAGATCTTCAGCGCCTGGGACAGTTACTGCTTCGCAAGGAGAAAGAACTGAACCGCCAGATCTTCCTCGTTTCTGACGAACCTTATGCCCGCATTCTCTACGATGACCACCAGGTTCCCGGCATTTTCCATCATGTAAAAAACGCCGTCATCGTCACCTCCCACTCCAAAGACCTCGCCCTGCCCGGTGAACGCATCGGCTACCTGGCTGTTAATCCTGCCATGGAAAACGTCTCATCCTTCATCGAGGGCGCCATTTTCTGCAATCGCGTTCTTGGCTTTGTCAACGCTCCAGCCCTTGTGCAGCGACTGGTCACAACCCTGCAGCGAGAAAGCGTCGACATCGACGAATATCAGGTCAAGCGGGACATTCTTTACGACAACCTTACCGCCATGGGCTTTAACATGGTTAAGCCCGGAGGGGCTTTTTACCTCTTCCCTCGCTCTCCCCTGCCCGATGATGTCGAGTTCGTTCGACTGGCCCAAAAACACAACATCCTTCTGGTTCCGGGCAGTGGTTTCGGAGCACCCGGTTATTTCCGGATCGCCTACTGTATCGATACCGCCACTATCCATCGCAGCCTGCCAGCCTGGGAAAAGTTGGCCAAGGAAGTTGGCCTCTAGCCCAGGGCAATCACAGAGGATATTCATGGAAAAACGATTCCTGTCTCCCAGAGAAGCCGCCTTGGCCATTATGGAAAATGGCAAACGCGTAACAACTCAGCCGGTCTCTCAAACTATCGTGCTAAGCCTTCTGGCCGGTTTTTATATTGCCTTTGGAGCCCAACTGGCTACCGTCATCACCCAGGACAGCGCCGCCTACATCGGAGAGGGACTCAGCCGACTGCTGGCGGGGAGTGTTTTCTCCATGGGACTGATGCTGGTGGTCATCTGCGGAGCTGAACTGTTCACGGGCAACAGCCTGCTGACCAAATCGGCCATGCAGGGCCAAATACCTTGGCGGAAAATCTGGGAAAACTGGCTCATCGTCATTTTTGGCAACCTGATCGGTTCGCTTTTCTTCGCCTGGCTCATGCTGAATTCAGACCTCTGGAAAAGCGGCAATGTCGCTGACTACGCTATTAGCATTGCCGCCAGCAAGTGCGAACTCTCTTTTTCCGTGGCTCTGGTCCGAGGTATTTTCTGCAACTGGCTCGTGTGTCTGGCGGTATTTATGGCTACTGCAGCACGCGACATTCCCGGCAAGATACTGGCCTGCTATGTTCCGATCATGACCTTTGTCGCCAGTGGCTTCGAACACAGTGTGGCCAACATGTATTTTATTCCCACTGGTCTTCTTCTGGCCGACGAATTGAAAAGAGAGGTACCGGGACTTACCTGGGGAAATTTTCTGGCAGGGAACCTACTCCCTGTGACGGTGGGCAATATTCTCGGCGGGGTTGTCTTCGTGGCCTTGACCTACTGGTTTATTTATCTGAGAGGCAGTGCTCAGAAATAAAAGGAGATTGCCCTAGGTCTCACAGGGGCGGATATCCTTGATTCTCAGCTGCAAAGAGACCTTTCCACGCCATTCGTTGAGAGAGGGAGTAAACAGCATGTCAAACTCCTCCTGCAGCTCGTTTATGCGGGGAGCCATGCCGAATGCAATACAAGGGAGCACCACGCCATTCTGGCAGGCCTTCCAGCGCAGATGCTGCTCTTTGAGTGTCTCTGCCCCCAAAGCCCTCACCCTCTTGGCCACAAAGACCGGTTCGGGATTTCCGGCCCCAAACGGCTGCATCAGCTCCAGCTCCCTGACCAACTCCAGAGAAATCTCGTCAAAAAATACTTCTTCGTCAAAATAGAGCAAAGGCTTGAAATCATCCTCGCTCAAAACCTTTTGGGCGTAGGCATCAAAAGCCTTGACAAAGCTGACAAAATCAGTCGACGCGATACTAAGCCCGGCGGCGAATTCATGACCACCATACCCGGACAATAAATATTCGCAGGCCTGCAACGCCCGGTATAGGTGAAAACCGGGAATAGATCGGGCCGACCCCTTGCCCTGCTCACCGTCCATGGCCACCAGAACAGAGGGCCGATGATAACGTTCGACCAAGCGGCTGGCCACAATGCCAATGACCCCGGGGTGCCATCGTTCATCGGCAAGAACGATGGTATGAGACATCGGGGTTTTGCCGGATTCTTCCAGGTGTGCCACCGCCTGTTCGAAAGTTTCCTTTTCTATCTTTTGCCTCTGCTTGTTGAACCCATCAAGGAGACCAGCCAGATCCATGGCAGCATCGACATCGTTCATAAGAAGAAGATCGACACCAAGAGCAGCATCTTCCAAACGGCCGGCGGCATTGAGGCGCGGGGCCAGCTGAAAGCCTACAGTACCACTGGTAATTTCCCGCGTCCCGGTGACCTTCTGCAGACTGAAAATACCCGGTCGTGGAGAGCTGTTCATGAGCGCAAGACCGACTTTGGTCAGGGTTCTGTTAACCCCCTGCAGCGGAACAATATCAGCGATGGTGCCAAGTGCAACCAGGTCGAGGAGCAGGCGCAGGTCGGGTTCCTGACGTTTTAAAAAGAAATCGCTGTCGCGAAGGTGCTTCCTTAAAGCGACCAGGAGAAAAAAGGCAACGCCTACCCCGGCCAGCGGCTTAAAAGGGAAAGAGCTGTTTGGCAGATGGGGATTGATCAGGGCACAAGCCGTGGGGAGAGTATCGGGAGGCTGGTGGTGGTCTCTCAGTGGAATCGATGGTGTAAATAAATGCATGTGTCCGAGGCAAACATGCCATTAAATTTTTAATTATTTTATAAAATGATTGACGCTAGTCTTTGGTTTGATGGATTAATTATTTTGATATGTAACTAAGTATGTATTTGGGACGACTTATTTACATTTTTAATGGTATTCAGCCGGTACTTTGCACTTCTCCCAAATGCATCCGCATCTTCTTCTTCGTGAGAACCCAAGGCCCATTCATGCAATTATCCCCGACTCTAAGCACCATCGCAATGGTGCTTATTCTGATTTTATTGCCATGCTGGTTATCCACTTTGGTGTGGCTGACAAGTTCTAGGCGATGTAAGACCGAGGTGTAGGACAAGATATGAGAAAGCCAAACCTAGCATTATCAGGTTGGACTTCTGCCTGTCGGGGATTTCGTGACTTATGAGACAAACAACGGTTGTGCTTGATTGCATGGTTAGACATGCTTTTAATGCCTGTTTAATTTTCAATGGTTTTCACATACCAAAATGACGCAAATATTCCATAAATGAAATTGAGACCGATTACCACTACCGGCATGAGCGGACCAAAGCCCAGGCCCAGCATGCCCTTGCCCATAGAGGGTATTACCACAAAGAGCATCATCGCAGAGGGGACGAGACTGAACATCATACCCCTCAGTATCGTCTTGTTACGCCAAATTGGAATAAGGAGCAAAAGCATCCAGATACCACCCCAAATCATGCGTTTGTAGGCCCATGGTGCAGTGAACTCTGGTTTCATGGTAATGCCGATCAAATCAGAAATACCGGCTACGCCCATAAACCAGATATTAAAACTGTCAACAAGTCCACCTAGCGCCCCTCCGGTAAACGCGCCACTCAACTTGCGAATAATCTTCATTGCACCTCTCTTTATTTTGGAATATCTGACGGTCCGCTTGATATAGTAGGGCGAATTTTAATGCCTTTTTCATTTAGTTATTCGGAAAGTGTTTTTTTGATTTTATCAAATTCGCCTTGATCAATTTCGCCCTTAGCTAGTCTTATTTTGAGAATATCCATAGGTTTTTGGTCGTCAGGTTTGTTTTTTAAATTTGATGGACTGTTTTGTGTGGAACTCCTGCCAACATTTCTGGCAACAAAAAAGACGATGATAATGACCAGCAGAAAGAAGACCCCTGGAAACATACCGAACTCATGCCAAGGCCAAAACGAATGATCTGAATGCATATACTTTCCTTTCAGTTGATTTATACCGGCCAACGTAAAGTTGAGAG
The DNA here is from genome assembly GCF_009731355.2 of Desulfuromonas sp. AOP6. Lineage (GTDB taxonomy): Bacteria > Desulfobacterota > Desulfuromonadia > Desulfuromonadales > SZUA-540 > SZUA-540. The sequence continues at coordinate 1,527,558 of NZ_AP022810.1, read as the reverse complement.
GCGGTTGGGCTAATTATGCTTAACGAGTCACCGGCTGTTTGTTTTCAAAAGTCATTATTTATACTTACTTCGCATTACGCAGCAATCTTAGACTATTAAACACCACCAACAGCGTCGCCCCGGTGTCGGCAGCGATCGCCATCCAGAGCGAAGCCATGCCGAACAGGGTCAGGACGATAAACACCAGCTTTAGCCCAAGAGCGAATCCTATGTTTTGCTGGATGATGCGCAAAGTCCGGCGGGAATGTCGGATCAGCCACGGCAGTTTCGACAGGTCGTCGGACATCAGCGCCACATCGGCCGTTTCCAGAGCGGCATCGGTTCCCATGGCGCCCATTGCGATACCAATGGTCGCCGCCGCCATCGCCGGGGCATCGTTAATACCGTCGCCGATCATGGCCACATACTTGTCCTCGCGGACGAGTCGCCCGATCGCCTCGACCTTGTCTTCGGGCAAGAGTTCGCAGTGGTACTCATCAATCCCAGCCTCCGCTGCGATGGCCCTGGCCGTGCCCTCGTTGTCACCGGTGAGCATGACGACCCGCTTCACCCCAGCGTTTTTAATCGCCGCAATGGTCTGCGGGACGTTCTCGCGCAGGCTGTCGGCAATACTGATCAGACCGCAGACATGCTGGTCGTTGCCAATGGCGACCACGGTGTGTCCGGCATCTTCCATCTCATCGGCTCGGGCATGAATCTCCGGGCTCTCCTGGCCCTTCTCGTGCATCATCCGGTGACTGCCGATCCAGAACAACCTGCCGTCGATGCTCCCTTCGCCACCTTTGCCGGGAATTGCCTTAAAATGTTCGGCGGGGCAGACATCGATGCCGACTTCACGGGCTTTGCGCAAAATGGCCCGGGCCAGGGGATGCTCGCTGCCGGCTTCCAGGGCCGCGGCCCGCTCCAGCAGTTCCCGCTCGCTGTGTCCATTGAGCGTCACCACGCGCTGAACTTCCGCCATACCTTGGGTGAGTGTTCCCGTCTTATCCAGGGCAATGCTCTGGAGATGTCCCAACATCTCCAGATAAAGTCCGCCCTTGATCAGCACACCGTTGCGGGCTGCGGCGGTCAAGGCTGAGACATTGCTGATCGGGGTTGAAATCACCAGCGCGCAGGGGCAGGCGATTACCAGAAGCACCAAGCCGCGATAAATGCCCTCCGACCAGGACAGGTTCGCCAGCAGCGGCAGTGCGATGGCAATGGCGATGGCCAGGAACATCATTGTGGGGGTGTAGTAGGTAGAGAAGCGATCAACCCATTGCTGACTGCGGGATCTGCGCGACTGGGCACTTTCGACCATGCGGATAATTCTTGCCAGAGTCGTATCGCTGGCGGACCGGTTGGTGCGAACCTCCAACCCCCCGTCCAGATTGATGGTGCCGGCGTAGACCTCATCTCCAGGCTGCTTGGAGACCGGCATCGACTCGCCGGTGATCGGGGCCTGGTTCACCGAGGATTCGCCTTTGACCACCTCACCGTCCAAGGGAATCTTCTCTCCCGGGCGAATCAGGACGATGGCCCCAAGCGGAACCTCTTCCACAGGTTTTTCATGGAGATCCCCATGCTCCGGGCTGCGGTAGCGGGCCGTGGGCGGCGACAGGTCCAAGAGTGCGCCGATGGCATTGCGGGCCCGCTCGACGCTCCAGTGCTCCAGCAAGAGTGAGAGGGCGAACAAGAACGCGACCGTCGCCGCTTCGAACCACTCGCCGATAATGAGTGCTCCGATGACTGCCGCGACCATCAGGAAGTTCATGTCCGGCCGTAGCCTTCGAGCGGCCTGCAGAGCCCTGGGCAGGACGAACCAGGCGCCGCTGGCCGCGGAGGCGACATACAACAGCTTCACGGCGAGGGGAAATGAGTGACCTTCCAAGTGCCCGCCGGCAAAAGCATCGAGTAAGCTCTCGTGCATTACCCAGTGGGCGACGAAGGCGGCCAGCAGCAGCGTCCCGCTGGTGACGGTCATGACCAGCCGCCCGTGCTGCTGCCAGAACGGCCCCTTTTCCCCGGCCAGCCGCAGATCCCAGGGTGTGGCCTTCATTCCCGTTGACCCGACCGCCTGAACAATGGCGTCGGCAGAGAGCGCCTCGGGGTCGTACTCAACCGACATCCGGGCATTGAGAACATCGAATTCCAGATCGATGATCCCCGGTTTGCCCCCCACTTCGCGCCGCAGGATGGCGACTTCTTCAGAACAATCCAGACCCTGGATTCGGTAATCGATTCGTCGCGACATTTATATTCCTCACTTCCGAAGAAATTGTCCAATAGCCTGCTGCTATTGGAGACTGTCGGAGTTTGAGCCTGGGTCGCGTGATTTTGAAAAAAAGCTCAAACCCTTGTGGGGCATGGGTAAATTCCATCAGAGGCAACTTTGAACAGTTATAAAGGAGGTCATTGAGGCTTGAAAAAAAATCTCATGTCATTGTCTCCTTTGCTTGGGTTCCTCGGAATTGAAGAGTGCTACGCGAAGCAATGGCGCCAGTCTTATGGCTGATCAATTCAGGGTTATAGCCGTCAGTATCTTTTCAACTATCCACTGTCCCCTGAAATCTCACTTTTGGTATTTCGCGTCCAGCTCTGATTGGATCAATTGATACAATTGTTTGTAGCCAAAGGTCTGCAGTGGTTTGCCGTTGACAAAATAACCTGGAGTTTTTTGTACATTCAGTGTTTTAACGTCAGCCATGTCCTGTTCGATGATTTTCGCAATGGCAGGAGCATGCATATCATTTTTGATTTGTTCGATATCCACGCCTGCCATGGGAAGAACGTCCCATAGTTTTTCCGGTTGATAATTGTGGTGGCTGGCCCAAACATTCTGGGTTTTAAACATAACATCCAGGGTTTCCCAGTACTTTCCTTGCATTCTAGCGGCTTCCAGGATCTTGACAAAATTGTCAGCACCATCATGGAAGGGAGCGTAACGCAGCACGAGTTTGATTTTGCCAGGATTGTCAGCCATGATTTTCTTGATCAAGGGAGCAAAGGATGCGCAGGTCTCACAGGCCGGATCCATAAATTCAACCAGGTAAACTTTGGCATTGTCACTGCCAAGGGTTGGCGAATGATCTCTGACAAAAAGCTCAGCGTTTTGTGAGGCCATAAAACCGTACTTTTCAACCTGCAGGTCCTTGTAGTAGTTGCTGCCGACAATGAAGGCAATGACGAGGACTATGCATGAGATTCCGATAAGTGCGTATTTCATTTGGACGTTCTCCTCTTCAAAACGATTAATAGGGTTACGAGTGTTGAAAATGCGAAAAATGACATCATCGGGATCGAGACGAAACCAAACAGCTCAATATATTTTTCCGTACAGGAAACCCCCTTTGAGCAGGGTTGGATGTTCTCGGGAATAATTCCGGCATAGAGCAGGGTGTGATAAAGGGCAATCAAGCCACCCGCGATAGTCAACGGCAGGGCGTACTTGATGACGCTTTTGTCAAAAGTTGGGAAAAGACCCGTTGCAAAAATAAAAATTAAAGGGAACAGGAAAATCCGCTGATACCAGCAGAGGACACAGGGTTCATATTCCAAAACAGAACTGAAAAAGATGCTGATCGTGGCTGAGACGCTGACCAGCAGCCAGCAGAGGAACAGCAGCGTCCAGTTGGTATTTGTTGCTTTGTCAGGTTGTGCCATATCCAAAGACTCCAAAGTTTGGTGATGATTGAGATAAAAAGAGCGGGCTCGTGCCGCTTTTCAGCCGGGGACTATCCCTGTACCGGAATAAACCGGTAGAAAAACATGGTGATCGGCCCCAGCAGGCCGAACATGAGCATGATGCCAACCGTAATCAACATAAGTCCGGTGGCGATTTCAATCTTCCGCATGTGGTTGCGAAGCCGCTTGAACACGCCGAGGAATTGGTGAAAGAGCAGTCCCGAGAACAAAAAGGGCAGCCCCAGTCCCATGGAATAGAAGGTCAACAAAATGGTACCTTCGCCGACCTGACCGGAGGTTGCCGCAACCATCAGAATCGACGCCAGAATCGGCCCGATGCAGGGGGTCCAACCGGCCGCAAAGGCAATTCCGATGATGAAGGTGCCAAAATAACCGGCCGGTCTTTTGTGCAGGTGCATCCTTTTATCGCCGAGCAGGGCGCGAAAGGAGAACAGGCCGGTGGTGTGAATGCCGAACAGCAGAATCAACAGCCCACCGATCTTGGCCACCCAGTCCAATCCCTCGCGCAGGAAGGCCTGAATCTGGCCGGAAGCGATTCCGGCAATCGCGCCGAGCAGAATGAAAATAAAGGAAAAGCCGAAGACAAAGCAGAGGGTATGGAGGAAGACCGTCAAACGCACCTTGGCGCCGGGGTGGGCCTCATCCAGTTGTTTGAAAGATAGACCGGTAATATAGGTCAGGTATGAGGGGATCAGCGGCAACACGCAGGGAGAGGCGAAGGAGAGAATCCCGGCGGTAAAGGCGATCCAGTAAGTAATGTCGGCTGTTTGCTGTAACAATTTGTTATCCTTTGGTCAAGTTTTTGAAATAGGCGACCGTTTTCGGGTTGGACCAGTCGATGACGCCGATGATCTTCTGGTCGACAATGCCGTCTTTACGGATGATGAAGGATTCCGGGAATTTGTAGACGCCGTATTGTTGCTGCACGGTGCCCTGGTCGTCATAGAGGACGGTAAACTCATGGGGATTTTTCTTGAGGAAATCAGGAACCACCGCGCGGCCGTCCTTCTCCACATTGATCGCCAGCATGACAAAATCTTCGTCGGCCATCAGCTTGTTCAGCCGCGCCATCGAAGGCATCTCTTCTTTGCAGGGCGGGCACCAGGTCGCCCAGAAATTCACCAGGACGACCTTGTCGCGCAATGCGGACAAGGAAACCTTATTGCCGTTGGTATCTTCGAGCTGAAAGCCCGGAGCCGGATTGCCTGCAACAACCGCTGTTGTTGAGGGAAGGTTGAAGTAGTTGTAGGCGCCGACGCCTATAAACACGAGTAATGAAATCAAGATAAAATAACGCATAATCTACCTCTCTGCTGTCGCTGGTAATAATTTTTTCATGCTGTAAGTCCTTGTTTTTCGGGATGCGATTCACACCTATAGAAAACCATGAAAAGTTGAAAAAATGCCCGCACCAGATGTGCGGTCGATATCAGAAGGCAAAGCGGCGAAGCTATCAGCTTCGAAGGCCGAGTTTTTCACATGCCGAGGCCTCGCCACCAGGTGCATGGTGTCGGAGCCGAGCACCCGAGTCCTCGGGCGGAACGGAATCGAACTTGGTCTGGAAAGGAACATCCATGCGCCCCTTGCGTGCCGAACTCAGACCCGGCACTCTTATCTGCTTCTGTTCAACCACCGCCCCGTCAGGGGTGATCACGTCCACATCGATGTGGACGGGCAGGTGAACTCGGTGATAGCGACGCTCGGCTCCGGAGAGAACAATCTGATCATCCGAGGCATGAATATCGGCCCGGGAGACCGTCGCCCCAGGTGTTGGAACGATCCCCTCCTCCCACTGGGGGGCACCATTACCGCTCCCGTCGCGCCGGCGCATCCGGTGAGCCCGCCAACATTTTCCTGCTTCCCTGGATGGCCCTTCACGGGGTTCGCCAGAATTGAAGTGTGCCTCGCTTGAGCAATGGCGCCAGCCGTATCGTTGATCAATCCAGAGGAATGACCGCCAATATCTCTTCGACCGTTCCCCTGTCCCTGAACGACAGTTTGGCGGCAGTAACGTTCGCGAGTAAAGCATCGCGGCGTGCTTTGATGTCACGAATCTCCTGCCTGATTTGAGATTTTGTCCTCGCCCTTGTTGCCCGGTATAAGCGCGTTTGGGACGCCTTGTATTCGGATACCAAATCCCCTGCGTTTTTTTTCCACTCCTCCAACTGCTGGCTCTGCTTCTCTCTTCTTTCGTTTATCTCAATGAGCAGGCTCCGGACAAGGGCCGGAGAGATGGACGGGGGGTCTATTACGCTTAGCTCTCCATCGCCCGCTTTTTCATTGGTGGTTACCTTACGGCAGTCTGGCGGAATCAATGTGGGATCATCCGTGAAAAACCGTTTTCCATCTTTCGTCACACAGGAGAAAATCTGAGCCTGTCCCGATGGTGTTAGCCCAATCTGAAGGAGAATAAGGACAATGAAAGTTACTGTCAGTCGTTTAGTCACACCCGCACCATTTTCTTTCCGAAAACACGCCCTCGAAGTTTCCGACCATCTGTTTTTTCAACCAGGCGGTAAGAACATCGCCCCCCTTTTGCCGGGAAAGGATGGCCCGTTGAATGTCAAGGCCGTTTGCCTTGACGCAAACCCTAATCTCGTCCCGATTCAGGTCGATTAACAGCTCCTCTACCTTCATTTATCTCTTCTTCCTGGCAAAAGGGAAGTCAATTAGGTCTTCCCGGCGCACTTTTGGGTCGGCTCGGGATTTCAGCCGTCGTCGTTTTCCTGATAACGGTTCTGCCGGTTTTCTTGTGATGAAAGGGCCGCAAAGTCTGCCGTCTTCTTTTGTTCGGGATGAGACATCCGGCCCGATGGATGCCTTCTTTCCGGGCCCAGGTGAAATTTTTTAGAATTTTTCCGGATCGGATCCCGGCCTATGAAAACCCAACCGGTGGCGCGGCGAAACCCGGAAATGCGGTGCGCGGCGATAAGACGGTCGAGTTGTGAGACAATCACCATGTCGTATCTTCCATCGGAGTAGAGAATGCGAATCATCATGACAAATTCCTTTCAGTCTCACTTCGTTCTCGGGCTGTGAATACTCTGCGAATGTCTTGCTTGGCGTTCTTCAGGGGGCACTCAAGATGTTTCTCCCTGGAAGAGGGAGCATGGTATTTGACGCGAACCGTTGAGCCGGGTGAGGGCGTCAACCTCATCTGTGTGGAAAATCGCCCTTCTTTTACTCCCCCTCTTTTGGAGGCATATCCGGTAAGCCTCGGCGTCGCTTCAGCCATCATGTTCCCCTGCGCATCGCATACAACTATATCGACATGACCCGGCAGGAAAAACTCGTGATATTTTTTTACCTTGCCGGAAACAGTCAGTTCCTCCCCTTTATGCACCGCCCGCGCTTCGGAGACGGAAGCCACGGCGGTGGGTACGATATCCAAAGAGACGGAGCTTTCGCCAGCCTTATCAGGTCTCGGCAAAGTGCAGCCTCCCAGTGCGGTTGCCAGCAGGGCAAATCCCACGGTCCATTTTTGCACTTTCATAGAATCCCTCATCCTCCGGTTTGTGTGTTGGAAATAGCCGGCTTGGGCGAGCCAAGCCGACCCCGTTTCCTCAGACAGCCCCTTCGCCGCACTCGCCCGTGCTGATGCGCACCGCCTGTTCAATGGTGCTCACATAGATTTTTCCATCGCCTTTGAGGCCGGTGTGAGCAGCTTTTTCGATGGTCGCGACCACCTCATTCACCAGGTCATCCCGGCACATGATTTCCACCTTGACGCCGGGGCGGCAGTCGATCTGCTCCTCCCCCTTGGCACTACTCCAGCCGATGCCATAACCACAGCTTTCGATGACGCTAATGCCAGTGAGTCCATCCAGCTTGCGCAAGGAGCGGATGACAACGTCGAGTTTGTGCTTTTTGATATACGCCTTGATTTCCCTCATGACCTAAACCTCCTTTTCCACCTTGACGGCGAACCATTTATAAAGGGCGGGAATGACCAGTAGGGTGAGAATGGTCGAGGTCACCAGGCCGCCGACCACCACCGTGGCCAAGGGGCGCTGCACCTCGCTGCCGGCGCCGCTGGAGACCAGCAAAGGGATCAATCCGAGGGCGGTGGTGACGGCGGTCATCAACACCGGTCGCAGGCGCAGGCAGGCTCCCTTGATAGATGCCTCATCTATCGGTATCCCGTCGCGCAGCAGCTGGTTGAGATAAGTGACCAGAATCATGCCGTTCTCCAAGGCAATGCCGAACAGGGCAATGAAGCCGATCGAGGAAGGGACAGAGAGGTTCTGCCCCGTCAACCACAGGGCGACCACCCCGCCGACCAGCGCCAGGGGAATGTTGAGCAGGATCAGGAAAGTGTTTTTAAGCGAGCTGAAGTTCATGAACAGCAAAAACAGGATGATCAGCAGCGTGACTGGCACCACCAGGGCCAGTCGCTTGTTGGCCTGTTGCTGCAGCTCGAATTGCCCGCCCCAGCTGATCAGGTAACCAGGCGGCATCTGCACCTTCTCGGCGATGGCCTTTTGACCATCGGCAACGAAGGAACCGATGTCGCGGCCACGGACGTTGGTCTGTACGGTGATGAAGCGTTGGTTGTTCTCGCGGGTGATCTGACGCGGACCGACGATCTCCTCGATGGTGGCAAGTTGATCGAGGGGGACCTTGGCGCCGCCGGGCGCGGCGATCAGGATATGTTTGATGGCTTCGGCATCATTGCGGGCGTTCTGCGCGAAGCGTACCAGGATGTCGAAGCGACGGATTCCCTCGAAGAGCTGCCCGGCCGTCTCGCCTCCCACGGCTGTGCGGATGACGTTCTGCACGTCTTCCACGTTGATGCCGTAACGGGCAATCGCCTTGCGGTCGATGCGGATGCGCAGCTGGGGCGTGCCGGTCACCTGATCCTTCTGCACATCGGCGGCCCCTTGAACGGCGCGAATTATCGCCTCGATCTCAGAGGCTTTCTCTTTGAGAATTTCCATGTCGGCGCCGAAAATCTTGATTGCCAGTTCGGCCTTGGTGCCGGTGAGCAGTTCGTCGACCGCCGCGGCAATCGGTTGGGTCACATTGAACTGGGCGCCGGGGAAGCTTTCGAAGGCTTCACTGATTTTGGCGTATAGTTCATCGGGGTTGTCAGCCGAAGTCCACTCATCCTGGGGTTTGAGACCGACAAATGCCTCCGCGCTATTAACCGGGTCGGCATGCGCTCCAACTTCGCCGCGACCCACCCGGGTTACCACTCGGGTTACCTCGGGGAAGCCGGCCATCAGCCGTTTCTCGAAGCGCAGCATGGTTTCTTTCGACTCCTCCAGGGAGATCGACGGCGCCATAGTGGCACGGATCAACAAATCCCCCTCGTTGAGGCGGGGCACGAATTCGGAGCCGAGGCGGGGGAAAATAAGTAAACCAAGAACCAGCATCGCGAGCGCCAGACCCACTGCCAAAGAGCGCCGGCGCACGAATAAGGTGACCGCCGGCCTATAAGGCTTGAGCAGCCCGCGCACGATCCACGATTCCTTGGGCCCTTCGCCGTTGGCGACCGCCTTAGGCCGGCGCATCAGCAGTTGCGCGGCAACCGGTGCCAGCAACAGGGCATAGAGCAGGGAGCCAAGCATGGCCAGCGAGACCGTGTAGGCCAGTGGCGTGAAGGTTTTGCCCTCAACCCCCTGCAGGGTAAATAGAGGCAGAAATACGATAATGATGATGGCGATGGCGAAGATGATCGGTCGACCGACCTCGGCGCAGGCCCGGGCGATTATCGAAAGACGTGAGTCCTGTGGGTCTGCTTCGCGCAGCATACGGTCGATGTTTTCCACCATGACGATGGTGGCATCGACCATCATGCCGATGGCGATGGCCAGACCGCCCAGCGACATGAGGTTGGCGCTGATACCGAAAAGGTTCATCAGGATGAAGGCGAAGAAAATCGAGAAAGGGATGGAGAGGGCCACAACCAGGCTGGCGCGAAAACCACCCATGAAAATCAGCAGCACCCCGGCGACCAGCAGCACGCCGAAGATCAGGGAATCGGTGACGGTCTTCACGCATTTCTCGACCAGGGTGGCCTGGTCATAGTAGGGGACGACTTTGACCCCCGTGGGGAGCACTGTGTTGATTTCGTCCAGCTTGGCTTTAACATCGGCGATGACGGTGGAGGTATTGGTGCCGATCAGCTTGAGCACCATGCCGACCACCGCTTCGCCGGTGCCGTTGGTGGTCGCCAAGCCCCGGCGGATTTCACCGCCGACCACCACGTCGGCCACCTGGTCGAGGTAGACCGGGGTGCCGTCCTGCACTTTGAGCACGATGCGTTCAAGGTCGCCAATCTGTTCGGCCAGGCCGACCGAGCGCACGATATATTCCTCAGCGTTCTTGACCAGGAACTGGGCCCCGACATTGCTGTTGTTGGCCTTGACCTTCTCGACCACCTCACCGATGGCCAGGTCGTAGCGCTGCAGGTCGACGGGTCGAACCTTGACCTGAAACTGTTTGACTTCGCCGCCGAGGGAGAGGACCTCAGTGACGCCGGGGACCGTCTGCAAGTTGAACTTGATCAGCCAATCCTGAATCTCGCGCAGCTCCTCGGGGCTGCGCTGACCGGTTTCATCCTCCACCACATAGAACAGAATCTGCCCCAAACCGGTGGCGATCGGCCCCATTTCCGGCTCCCCGAAACCTTCGGGAATTTCCTCGCGGGCCAGTTGCAGTCGCTCTCCCACCAATTGGCGGGCAAAGTAGATGTCGGTGCCATCTTCGAAATAGACGTTGATGACCGACAGACCGAAGTTGGAGACCGAGCGGATCTCCTTGAGGTTGGGCAGGCCGTTCATGGCCGTCTCAACTGGGTAGGTGACGTATTTTTCCACCTCCTCCGGGGCTAGACCCTCGGTTTCGGTAAAAACCTGCACCAGGGCCGGGGTGACATCGGGGAAGGCATCGACTGGCAGCTGTTGATAGCTGAACCAGCCGGCGGCCAGAACCAGCACACCGAGCACGCTCATCAGCAGCCGGCTGTGCAAGACAAAACGGATGATTTTTTCCATGAAGCGCACCTCTCCTTAGTGGTTGTGACCGTCGCCGAAAGCGCCCTTGGACAACTGAGCCTTGATGGTAAAGGCCCCTTGGCTGACATACGTCTGTCCGGATTTGAGCCCTTCAACGATCTCCACATGTGAGGCGTTTTCCCGGCCGGTCTGGACCGGTTTCGGTTCTAAACCATCCTCATCCTGCACGAAGACCACGGTGCGCCCTTCGAAAGTCTGCAGGGCGCTTTTGGGGATGACAATCCCGACGGGTGTGTCGGCAACCGCCACCTGGGCAGTCACAAATAGGCCTGGGCGCAGGGTGCCGTCAGGATTGGCGAGAACCACCCGAGCCTTGGCGGTGCGGGTCGCCTCACCCACCAGCGGACCAACCCAGGAGATCTTGCCGGTCGCCTCGGAGATGCCATGACCGATCTCGATCACCACGTTTTGTCCCTTGCGGATCTGGGCCAGGTCTTTCTGGTAGACATTAATATCGACCCACACCGAGGAGAGATCAGCGATGGTGAATATGTCAGCGTCCTCGTTGACGCTTTCACCCAAGGTCAGGTGCTTTTCAATGATGGTGCCAGCAAAGGGGGCCTGGATTTCGTAACGGGTATAGGTGATATCCTGATGTCGGGGAAGCTCTTTGATGTAGGTATCGGAGAAACCCAGGACGTGCAGTTGCTGTTCCGCCGAGTTCATTTCGATCCGCGCTTCGGCAAGGCCCTGACGTGCGTCGAGGTATTCCTGTTCGCTGGTGACTTTTTTCTGCCACAGCCGCTCCTCCCGGTCGAACTTGGCCTGAGCCAGATTGCGGCGCGCGCTGGCCGCAAGATACGCAGACTTAGCCTCAGCCAAGTCACGGCTATCAATCACCGCTAAAACCTCGCCGGCCTTGACCAAATCACCAAGGCTTTTTCTCACCTCGCGCACAATTCCGGAGATCCGGGGAACCACATGAGCCAGATGGTCGGCGTTGAGCACGATCTCGCCAGGCAATTCCGCATACTGGTCGAGGGGGCCCGCAGCGGCGGTGGACAGCTTGATGCCGAATTCGTTTAGTTCGTCCGCGGATAGACGGACCACTTCTTCGCCGTGCTCGTCTTCCCCGCCAGGTTCATCGTGGCTGTCATTATCCCCTTGGAGGGATTCATGCCCCTCATCGGCATGCCCGTCCTTCTCCTGTTCGGAGTGGTCCGCATCCTCGTGACTATCGTGATCAGGGACGGTCTGGGCCAGGGCAGGAGTCGGAATCGGCCCCCAGGTGGCCGCAGCGAAAGCGAGTGCCCCGACCATTAAGGAAGTTAAAATCAAAGATTTGGTTTTCATCAAATTCACCTCAAATCGATATATTGGGTTGCGGTTTCTGAAAGTTTCTCAAGCGGTGCGCCGATCAGCCGTTCCAATTCGGTACGCGTCTGGTGGTAGGTTGCCAGCGCCTGCAGGTACTGCCCTTTGACCTCAAACAATGTCCGCTGGGCATCGAGCATCACCAAAAAGTCGAACTTCCCTTCACGGTAGCCGAATTCGGCGATCTCGAAGGCACTTTGCGCCCCTGGCAGGATTTCATCACGCAGGGTAGTTGACTCAAGATGGGCAGCGGAGAGGCTCTGCCAGGCTTCGGCGAGTCCGGTCAGGGTTTCGGTTTCGGCGGCCAGACGTTCGCGGCGGGCCTTCTCCAGATTCGCTCGGGCTTCGCCAACACCGCCCTGATTCCGGTCGAAGAACGGCAAGGGCAGCTCGATGCCGGCCACCAGGGCATTGTTGTCGGATTCCCGCAGGTTGCGGACCCCAACGCTGAAGGTTACATTGGGGACGGCTTGGGCCCGAGCCAGATTCAGGGAGGCTTCGCGTTGTTCCAGTTCGGTGCCCCAACGTGCCACATCGGGGTTGTTACCCAGGAGGCCTTGGATGGTTTCTTCGGCCGGCAATGGCGCCAGGGTGGTCAAATCACCGACCACCTGACTGAAGTCGGTCCGCTCTCTTCCCCAGAAAGCAACCAGACGGTGGCGAGACGCCACCAACTCGCGGCGGGCTTTGCCGGCCGCGGTGCGAGCCGAGGCCAGTTCGACCTTGGCCCGGGTCTGCTCCAGGGGCGGAACCTTGCCGGCCTCGACCCTTGCGGCTACTGCTCCCAGGGTTTGCTCAGCCAGAAGGGCCAGCTGTTCATTCTGGGCCACCTGCTCTTGGGCGGCCAGCACCTGAATGAACGACATGGCGGTGGCGGTAAGCATATCGAGTTTTTTGCTCTGGTAGTCCCAACCGGCGAGGTCTTTCTCCAGGGTGGCGACCTGGCGGCGCTTGAGCCGCTTCCCTCCCAGCTCAACCAACTGGGAAAGGGCGATGGTAGTCTCGGCGCCGTCAAAGCCTTGTAGGGCGTCCTTTCCGGCGAAATTCTCCATCTCCACACCGAGAACGGGGTTGGACAGCAGCCCCGCCTGAAGGGCTGCGGCGTCCCTGGCGCGAATTTCTTCGTCAAAGGCGGACAGGGTTTGATTGTGTTTCAAGGCCAGACTCAGAGCCTCGGCCAGAGTGAGGACTTTGGTTCCGGGTTCCGGAACGACTGACGATTTTGTGGAAAAAGATACTTCGGTTTCGGTTGCCGAAATGGTTGTTTCGAAGGCATCCGTCCCCTGAGACCAGGCGGATGATGTCATGACAACAACCAGAAAAACCGGCAGGACAAATCGTCCAATGCGCATAGTTAATCTCCTTGCGAATTGATATTTCCCTCAAAAAAGCCTTAGGCTTCCCAAGGTTCTCTGTATTATAGCGTGCAAAAGGGGAAAATTAGCCTGCACGGCGGCAAAGACCGCAGTTAGGCTTTTAGCAATGCTGGGGGGAGGGGATCAATTCAACAGGACTACAGTACGCAGGGCAACAAGAGCATGAAGTGGGGGAGGTTGTGCGACCAGATTAAGTCGAGCAAGGATTGTGGCGGGAGGATTCCCAAGGGAAGGAAAAGGGAAGATTGCAGTCCAGCCGGATGCAGGAGAATCAGCGAGAAGGCGTTCTGCCGCAGGAACGGGGGCATGGAAGAGGGACGTCTGGCTGTCCAGACAATCGTTTTCGAAAGATTGTAAAACAGCATAGGCTGCCTGCAGGCCGTCAATTTTGTTTCCTGGTTTTTCAGGCAGACATAGATCCTGGCATTCCCCGGCCGGATTGTACTCCAAGTGGGAATAGGACTCCGACTCCTGGCACCAAATTAAAGCGTTCCCTATGCCTGAGCCAATAAGCAAGTAGGCTAGAACAAGAAGAACCGACACCGATTTTTTGTATAGAGAGATACGAATCACAAAAAAATCCTTTTGGACACAGATAACCTCATTAAGACTACCATGCTGCCCTTCAAGCTGTCAACTCTCGCAGTTTGACAACACTTAGTGGTGTACCCAAAGGACTGCTATCATCCTATAAGTTGTTCTGCTGAAGTTTGCGTGATCGGTCGCATGGGTATAACTCTTTCTCACATACCCTGCAATCTAGTAAAAAGCCCCCGTTCCCGAGATCGGTTTCTCCGTAATACACACCATTAATACGCATTGCTGGCTCATCACTGAAATCGGTTAAGCCGGGAAATCTTTTTCGACTATCATCTGTAGAGATATGTTTCCGCGCCAATTATTGATTTCCATCCGAAACGCCAAACGAGTCACGATGGGCAACAGTTTCGTTTGGTTGAAGTAGATTCCTGAAGCGACCCAGCCGTGATTGGATTTTAGTTTGAGTTTTAAGTGCTTGTCCTGTAGTAGCTTCTGTTCCTGTACTTCGAAAATGCCGTCAAAGATCGGGGCAGGAAAGCCATGGCCCCAGACTCGGTTGCGTATGTTCTGAGCATTGGCCATTGAGACGTCCACCGATTCAAGTTCACCGTCTGAGTATAGATGTGCATCTAGATCCTCAGGACTTAGCAAAGACTGGCATACAGTCTCAAATGTGATTCTGAAATCATCCAGACGGTCTTTATAGATCGACAACCCTGCGGCTCCCGCGTGCCCCCCGAAGACTTTTATACATCCTGGCACGCGCTTCGACACCAGATCGATAGCATCACGCAAATGAATCCCAGGTATGGACCGGGCTGAGCCTTTGAGTATGCCGTCATCACCGTCCGCAAAGGCAACGGTTGGGCGGTGATGAAGATCCTTGATACGGGATGCCAGTAGTCCTACTACGCCCTGGTGAAATTCCGGACTGTACAGCACGACGGAATAGCCATTCTGGTCCGTTACAGCTTTGAGATCCTCGATGGCCTGTGACTTCATTTCCTCCTCAATTTCGCGTCGTTCACGGTTGAGCTGATCAAGCTGGAATGCAAGTGCAGCCGCTTCATTTGGGTCATCAGTTAGCAGACAGCGGATGCCCACTGTCATGTCGTCTAATCGGCCGGCGGCATTAATTCTCGGCCCGACGATGAAACCAAATTCAGACACGGTCGTAGTTTCAAGGTGCTTGCCCGCGGCTACAAGTAGCGCGCGGATGCCAGGATTCGCCTTGCCTCGTCTTAGGCGCTGAAGTCCGGCATGAGTGATAAGCCTATTCACAGAATCGAGCTTGACCATGTCAGCTACAGTGCCCAGTGCGACGATATCCAACAAATCGGCCAGCTGGGGCTGGGTCTGCTGAGTGAACATGCCACGCTGTCTCAATTCTGCGCGCAGAGCCAGCAACACATAGAAAATCACCCCGACACCGGCCAACGGGGCGGGGAACGAGCAACCAGGCTGATTGGGATTAACGATTAGGCACTCAGGCAACTCATCACCCACTTCGTGGTGGTCTGTTATCAGGACTTCAATATTGTGTTCGTGAGCGGCACGGACACCGTCAATGGACGAGATTCCATTATCCACGGTCAAGATGATGTCTGGCTTTCGATCAAGGACCGCTTCAACGCCCGCCCGGGAAAGGCCGTAACCCAGCGTGTCTCGCCGGGGAACAAAGAAGTCGCAAATTGCTCCCATCGCACGCAAACCCCGTATTCCAACCGTTGTCGAAGTTGCACCATCGCAGTCCATGTCGCCATAGATAAGGATTCGTTGCTGATCCTGGATTGCGTCGGCCAAATGAGCAGCTACAATTTCAATGTTCTTCATCAGGCGAAAGTCAGGGAGTTGTTTAAGCTGATCCAAGATATCAGTGTTGGATGTGACGCCGCGACCAGCGAAAATTCTTGCCATAAGTGGGGTGTGCCCCTCACGGATGAGGTTTTCGACGATCAGTGGGTTGGGGTTGCGTCGAATGAGTTTCATGAGCAAAACAATCCACCGTTGGCTATGGGCATTTGCATTGCATTATTGAATAGTCGTGTCACAACTTCGTCCTTTTTGATGGGCTCTTTGGCTGTACTGTGTAAATCCTTAGAGGCTTATCGATTCGCAGGGGGTAATTCTTTGTCCAGCGCTTTGCGCAGAGTCTCGCGATGGTTGCGCCAATCCTCCTCCATGAGATTCGGGCTAATCCGGCTACAGTTGTAAAGCCAACGCCTAAACTGCTCAAGCAAGTTGGTATTTTCTTGCTTCAAACGCTCGTTCTCAGCCATTAGCGCTGCAATCCGTGCGTCACTCGGGGTTTTGGGACGACGATCCAGTCCGGATAGCATCTTCTTACGAGCTTGGAAGGCATCGCTGATGCGCGCATGTCGGTCCAGTGCTTGCCGGGTATACCTGACCTTGAACTGTTTCTGAATTTGGGCAATCAGGAGATCCCAAGTGAGTTTGGTCTGATCCCATCCATCAAGCAAAAGAACAATAAGCTCAATATTTTCGTCGGTTAAGTTTGGGGCGCGTTCACGCCGACTTTTATTAGGCATTGGTCAACTCACTCATTACTTAGAACTTCCATCTGGAATCGCAAGAAGCCGAGTAACATCTTCAATAGATTGAATATTAAGAGCTATTGGCTTGATTGGAATCACGCGCCTCGCCATAGCTTCCTTGATCTTATTCGGTGTGCTGGTATTCAGTCGGATGGGCGTTCCGTCCGGAATTTCAGCGTCATCAAAGATATCCTTTAGATTCTTGATGTAATTTTCTCTCCTTTTATGGGCCTGAAACCACTCTGCAGCTCCAAGCATATCCGCATCGCAATCTTTGCGCGCTGCATGTGTCAGTGCCAGAGAATCAGCATAGAGGGTCTCAAGTGCGGATTTAGATCTTTGGTCTCCCTTGATACACACCAATTCAGCACATTGGATGCAGTCTTCATAAAGTTGGCAGGGTGACTGCATGTAGTCATGCAGGCAGTAACCAAGGAAGCTGAGGTGAGCGGTAATTTTCTCTATCTCGCCAAACTGGTCGCGCCGGATGAAGATGCGATCATTGATATTGCCAAATGGTTGAGTGTCGCTATGAAACCCGAGCCTGAATTCCAGTTTGTGCAACTTATCATCAACGGATTCGTGATCGTATACTGGGTTTTGTGAGACGGCCTTGCGCCCTGACCAATAAGCGATTTCCTGTTCTGTTAGCGTTCCATCACGGCGCACTAATGTATTGAGATAGTGGCGCAATTGGTGACTAGTGAGATAAAGAAATCCGCCCTGGCCATCGTGGTAGCCATGCCGCTTGAATATTGTGATGTTATGGTACTGATTGTCTGGAATCTTCTTAATCCCTGATGCAAACATACCGTACGTGATCTGTTGGAGCATTGCTGGCATGAATCCGGATTTAGCTTCCATGAGCTCTTGATATCGTAGCACACACAAGGCTTCGCTGTATTTGAGGCCCGTTTTAACGTCCATGATTGGGAAATTCTTGGGCAATAATCCTAGTATTGCCTGCTCCAAGTCGAAAAACTTCACGGTTGTGCCGGTTTTTTTGTTCATCTTGCGAGGCACATGATGAGATTTCAGAAAAAGTGCAATACGTCCGCCTTCTTGGTTAATACGATTGTCCAATTTTCGAACTTCACCACCATAGAGGATAGCGCGCACCTCTTGCAAATTAAGTACAGTTTGCTGACGTAAATACTCAAGGTGAGGTTGTAGATAAATCCGGTTGGGATTCGCCTCATACCAGAGCGCAAGTTCACGCGCAGGATCTGTGATTCTCAATATCCGTTCATGTGCGCGAATAGCTATATCGCGCATGGTTGGTATTACGTTCTTGAGAAGTGGCTGAGCTCCCTTGGCAGGCCTCCATCGCTTGCTTACCCCTTGCTCCTGGGTCTCTGGGTCGGTCCATGGTGTGAGCAAATCGACGTGTGCAAACAGAAATTCAACAGATCGATCTGGTGAACAGAGCATTAACGCAATGGCGCTGGTCGTGATAGTGGTGCGAAGGTCAGTATCATCACGACAGAATAGTTCGGCGCACGCCTCGATCGCACGGGGATCAGGTAGCTTTTCTGTACGTAAATCATCAAATTCAGGGCCGAGACGGAGAATGTCCCTAGTTCCCGTTTGACGTATTGGGCTTCTCCAATAAGTTGGCATGGCTACCAATTCATTCAGCAATATTGCGTCCCAAATAATTGATAATTGAGTTGCTATCCTGGCAGCCGATTTCAACTTCCAGTCAAATTGAAGAATTTCGCATGCTTTATCCAATACGGCGGTTGTTACCTCTGTAGGGTTATCGGTTCCATTGCTTTCGAGTGCCGAAAGTAGCGCATCCATCGCCGCCTTCCTTGCTTGGACGCCGGTCGTAGGGCGATTTTGATATAAGTGGGCTTGCATTGCTTTGGCGAATTGACGGAACAGATCAGGTTGAAGCTGATCTGTTGGAATCATTGCTGCTTGCATTTTGGTCACAATGTGGCGTTTTGGGTTGTAGTTTCGGCGAGCAAAGTAGACGTACCCCCCCCGTAGCCCTCTTTGGCCGATCCCTGCGAGAGGCCATGAATCGTCATCAAATGGATGGTCGCCCTTTCCCCATGCACCTAACCTACTGTATTTTTCAATGAACGCATCGAGGTTAGCGCGTGCTTCCTGAGCTGAACGTGGAATAAGCCGTGTGGTCATATCGTTTTCTTGGCCAGAATATCTCGGCACCTAAGAACGATCTGAGTGCAGCCAAGGATCGCCAAATCCCGAATTTTTGCAATTCTCTCATCAATCTCGATATGCTTTTCTCGGTCCGCCAACATGCGATCTAAGACTGATTCGTGGTCTGCGTCTAGCCATGGCTCAAAACTTCTGCATCCGGCGTAGCAGGCGATGGGGCGCAATTGACTACAGTGACTACAACTTGAACAACTCGCCAGCGTTTTCAAGTTCCCGTGTTCATCGAGCCTTAGGTCGGGTATACGACTGCTGAGTGAAGGGCGCGTTGCTTCGGCTTCACTGCGAAGGATATGCAGCTGTGCACCAAATGCTTGCGCTAGAGGAGCCATCTGAAATACGATTTTTTTGCTGAAATTGGCACGGATACGATTGGTGATTTCAAAGTACACTTTTACGTTATTGGTGTTGCGGTGACCCATCAGATGAGCCAGTGTGAAGATGTCGATCCCCTCTTCGGCACCACGCTGTGCGAAGCTACGCCGAAAGCGCACCGCCGACCCAGGAACGCGTTTTCCTCCCAGGCGAATCGAGTGTGCTTGGATATTCTTCAATGTTCTGGTAATTCGGCCTGTCATATTCGTATCCGCCGTGTGATATGCAAGGATGGGAATATAAGATTTGGTAACGATATCTGCAGATGTGTCTGGGAAAAGAGGGGCCTCACCCGTATCAGCCAGCAATGAGGAGAATGCTTTTTTGACCATCTCGCAGTAGTCCAACAACACTTCACCTGTTGTGGGTTCCAAAGGGCAATTGCGGAACTCGTCGCGCAAACCTTGGTTTTCACCCTTGATCATGGGTACACGTAGAATCACACGCCCATACTTGTCCCGGCTGACATCGCAACATTTTGCGAGTGCAAGTTGCTTTGGACGCAGTCCGAGTAGGGCACTTAGGCGGACTTCCAGTGCGCGATCAAGCTCAATGTCTCCAGATTCAAGTGCGTGATTAAGGCCTTCGAGGATAGATTCGAATTCTTGATCGTCAAATGGACCTTTGGTTGGGTCCTGGATGGCTACTGCCTCACCAGTTGGCCCCTGCTTGCAGGACGGGTAGGTATGTGCAAGTTCTGACGAGATACCTGGGTAGTGTCGCTTTGCCCAGTCTTGGAAGAATGATCTAGTAGAAGCAGCCCGCGATTCAGCACCCGGAGAGCTTCGTGCCCATTGGGTTATATGGTCAAAGTTCAATTCATCGAACATAGACTGTCGCCGGCTCGCCAAGAATCTAATGAGGCGAAGCGTGTCATTAAAGATGCTTTGGACTGACGCGCCTGAAAAACTTATCGCAGCATCGATCAACGCCAGCTTAAAACCGTGAAGAAAGATGGGAGAGACTTCTGGTAATGATTCGAAATTGCAGCTGACATTTTTGCCAATAGTCTTGTATTTCCAGTGGTTCTTGCGTGGATCAAACACATTCCCATCCTTTGCTTTGACCTCCTCGGGCAAAGGCTGATCAGCGATCTGGGTAAGCCACTCCACATGGAATTGTTCATTCATCTTACATCATCCGTAGGCACTTGCTTTTGTGTTCGAATGGGCGTTGCCTTGTTTTGCAATCGAAGCGAACTCTCATAGGAATGTTCGTCAACGAACTGGCGTGTATAGTAGGCAGGCATCTTGCTCCGCTCGCTCCAACCACCTAACGTGCGAAGTTCCTTTTCAATCTCATCGATACTTACTCCCTCGGCATAGCGTTGCCGTGCATGGTTACTCGCCCAGGTGTGTCGCAACAAATGGGGATGAAGATTGGTAAGTTGTGGAACCTTGCGCAGCGATCTGAAGATGTAGTTCACAGAGCTCTGTTCAAGGGGGTTACCATCCTCCGATACAATCAAATACTGATGTCGCCCCTTCACCTTCTTGTGCCTTAGCACCTGATATTCTCTTAGCAACCGAAACAAGCGGTCGCCAAGAGGAAGCTTATAGTCTCCACTTTTATTCCCCGTTTGTACTGTACGTGGGTCTTCGAGATCGTCCGGCCGGCGAAGTACTGATATGCGACCTACGTGCGAGTCGATATCAGGCACTTTGATGCCGAGGATTGCGCCACGCCGAGGTCCGCAAGCTAAAAAGAGCTCTACAAGAAGTTGGTTGCGTGAACGAATGAATGCGTCATTTTTCCATGGATTGAGTGGAGAGCTTGTTTGAATCACCTCTATCAATTCGGCTTGCTGAATTTCAGACAATCCCTTGGGTTCCCCGATACCAGAAGCATTACGAATATTCGTGGATTTAGATTCGATATATGTGTCGATTTCATCTCGTAGAATAGTTAGCGAGATTTTGGTCTGACCACGCGAACGGAGGATATGTGCATTGATGCGCCACCAAAGGTATTCTCGAATGATCTGAAGTCGTAGTGCCTTGGTTCTTGAAGTAACCATCTGCTGTTGCTGGATGCGTAGCTTTGAACGTAATTTTTCTAAGCTGACCACTCTGGAGCGTCTTTTGACAGTTCGATTATCGTCGCCTTCCGTTACATTTAAGGGGGTAATCGAGTCAGCAGGTAAGCCCATTTGCTCAATCAGATGATCGATTTCCGGAACGCTCAGCCATTTACCGCGAGCTAGGCGTGATGTTAGATCCTGCGCTTGTGGTAGCGCGCGGCATAGGAGCATTACAGCTCTAAGTTTCGTAGATATGGTATTTGCCGCTCCTCCTTGAGGACGAAGCTTCTCGATGACCCACATGGATGACCACCAATCAGGAATTCCATGCTCATCAACAAGGACTGAGTGACGCTCACCGGATTTTAGAACCGTCTCAACAACGCGCATAGGCATACATTGTTAACATAAACCACAATTCAATCATATATATTTTTAAGGCCAAACCAATACAACTATGTAAATAAACATATGCACTGGTAGGTTGTTTTATATATTGGGTTTATTGCCAGAACAAACAATATTTATTGCCGTATTGATAATGCTCCACAGTTTGGTCGGTAATAATCAGGTCGAGCTCAAGTTCCAGAGCCAAGGCGGCCTCCTGCACCGCACTCACACCACAGTCAACTGAGACTACGAGGGAAGCACCTTTTTGGGCGGCGGCGGACAAAGCCTGACCGGAAAGTCCGTAGCCGTCTTTAAGCCGCAAAGGGATGTGATAATCGACATCCCCCCCGAGGTCGCGCAAGCCCTGGACCAGCAGAGCTGTTCCGGTGATGCCATCCACGTCATAATCACCATGAATGACAATAGACTCCCCTCGCTCCAAGGCACGGGCGAGGCGGTTGACGCCCTTATCCATACCTGGAAGTAAAAACGGATCGGGCAAAGAAGCCAGCAGGCTTTCAACATAATCTTTCGCCGCCTGTTCCTCGACGATCCCTCGCCGGCATAAAATACTGGCGGTGATCTCACCGATTCCAAGCGCGGATACCAGGGCTGCAACGTTGCCGGGCTCTGATTTAGACCTGCGTTCAGTCCATCTTTTTCTGATAACCGGATTCATCATGACGGCCAAATTAAGGGAATCCATAGTCCTGACACAGAAAAGCCGGGAGAGCCCCGGCTTTTCTGTGTCACTCACGTTTATTTTGGCGGCGCGCCTGCTGGGTGCGCCTCAATGAACTGCAATTCCCTGCGTATCTGGTCGGCGCCGGACCCTGTCGGATTCAGCACAAGAAAGCGGGTCCAGACTTCTTTAGCCTTGGCAAAATCCTGTACGTCGTACCGATAGACAATACCGAGATTGTAAAGGCTCTGGGCATGATTGGGGTTGACCTCGGCAGCCTTGACAAAATTCTCGATCGCACGGTCATACCACCCTACCCGACGGAACATGATGCCTTGATCGGTGAGAACATCGGCATCCCGTCCGTCGAGCTCCAGCGCCTTGGTGTAAGCCTCTATCGCCTTCATAGGCTGGTCCGAGTCAAAATAATTATGACCGAGTTTAACCCAGGCCTGCCGGTTGGAGGGCTCATCAACCACGATTTTCTCCAGTAAGGCAATCTCTTTTTGATAATTGACAACTGGTGTGGGCGTGGCGACAGGCGGTGGCGATGTCGGCGAACCTTTCCCTCCCTTGCTGAGGAGTACACCCACTAAAAGACCGGCAATAAAGGCAATGACAACAAGCAGTACAGTTTCCTTGTTCTTCATGGGGGAGAGTCCCTTTCCTTAGGTTGCCGCTTTTTTGACAGAACGGTAATTATCCCAAAAGACGAGGATTGTACTTGCCACAAATATGGAAGAATACGTCCCGATCAGTATCCCGACGAGAAGAGCAAAAGCGAAATTGTGAATAACTCCACCTCCCAGGCTAAAAAGAGCCAGCACAACTAACAAAGTTGTTCCTGATGTCAGAATGGTCCTGGAGAGGGTCTCGTTGATACTGCGATTGACAACGGCCGCAAACCCATCTTTGCCATGTTTACCCATATTTTCACGAATACGGTCATACACAATGATGGTATCGTTGAGCGAATAACCAATAATCGCCAAAAAAGCGGCAATAATCGGCAGATCGATTTCTTTACCGAAAAGAGAGAATACTCCCAGCGTGATAAAAACATCATGTGCCAATGCTACGATGGCTCCGACGGCAAACCGGAATTCAAAGCGCCAGGTCACATAGATGAGTATGCCGACAAGGGCATAGAGGATGGCCATGAGACCCTTTTCACGGAGATCTTTTCCCACCTGAGGCCCTACCATTTCAGCACGTCGAACCTCGACCTGACCTTCGCCATAGCTCTTTTCAAGAACATTGGAAATGGCGAGAGAAAGACTTTTGAGTTCAGTGGACGTGTTCTGCGCTCGAATGAGAAACTCATTGCCTTCATCCCCGAAGCGCTGAACCACGACGCCCCCCAGTTCGAGTCCAGCGAGGGCTGACTTGATATCGCCGGCGGTGGTCATCTGGTCAAACTTAACCTGTACCAGCGTCCCGCCGGAAAAGTCGATCCCGTAATTGGGGCCGCCGTGCATAATCAGGGACAGGAAGCCCACCGCCAGCAGAACCACGGAAAAGAGCGCGGCGAATTTGCGTTTGCCGACAAAATCGAGATTGATATCTGGTTTGATAAGCTGCATCTCGAACTCCTTATATGCTCAGCCGCTTGATGTTACGGCGTTCCAGAATAAAGTCAAAAATCGCCCTGGAGACAAAGATTGCCGTAAACAGGGAAGACAGGATACCAACGGAAAGCGTTACGGCAAAACCTTTGACAGGGCCGGTCCCGAACTGAAAAAGAACCAGTGCCGCTATAAGCGTGGTGACGTTGGCATCCACGATTGTCCAGAAGGCTTTGGCGTACCCGGATTCAAGCGCATTGTGAGCGGTTTTCCCAAGACGGAGCTCTTCGCGTATCCTTTCAAATATCAACACGTTGGCATCGACAGCCATACCAATGGTCAAAACAATGCCAGCTATACCCGGCAGAGTCAGGGTCGCCTTAAACAGGGAAAGAATGGCCAGGATGAAGAATACGTTGAGAATAAGGGCCAGATTGGCGATAAGGCCTGACAAATTGTAGTAAACCAAGATTGCCACAATGACCAGAATACTCCCGACCACAACGGAAAGGATTCCCTTTTTGATGGAATCCATCCCCAGGGACGGACCAACGGTGCGATCTTCCAGGATGATGACTGGTGCCGGCAGAGAGCCGGCGCGCAGAACAATGGCGAGGTCCGTAGCTTCCTGTTCGTTAAAAGAGCCGCTGATCTGGGCACTGCCACCGGCAATGCGCTCACGAATGACGGGAGCCGAGTAAACTGAGTCGTCCAGCACAATAGCCATACGCTTACCGACATTGGCAGCCGTGATCTGCTCGAAGCGCTTGGCTCCTACGGCATTGAAGTCAATGGAAACATAGGGCTCATTGAAGCGCGTATCAATACGAACCTGGGCATCGGCAAGCAGATCACCGGTCAAAGCCGTTTTATCATAAACAACGATAGGCCGTTCAGAGACAACACCGGTGCGTGGATCGACGTCTTTTTCATAAAGCAGAGCGGTACCAGGCGGCAGGATCCCCTTGAGGGCGTCCTGAACGTTGACATCTTCGGCCACCATTTTGAATTCAAGTCGAGCTGTTTTGCCCAGTAGAGCGATCGCCCTCTCCGGATCTTTTATACCAGGGAGCTGGATGAGAATCCGGTTGCCGCTCTGCCTCTGCAGGGTCGGTTCACTGACCCCGAACTGGTCGACACGATTTCTCATGGTTTCAAGGGCCTGCCGTACGGCATAGTCTTTGGTCGCCGCGATATCATTATCGGTGAGTCGATAATTCTTCTGGATGTAGCCGCTGGAATCCTGGATTGTCATGGCTTCCAAGTTGGGAAATGTCTTGGCCATAATGTCATCGACCTGGGCTCCGGCGTTTTCATCATAGACCGTAATGGCCAGGCGCTGACCTTCGAGACGCTCCACCCTCTTGAATATCACGTCCTTCTCAACAAGAAGTGATTCCGCCTGATCCACGAAGCTGTCCAGACGGCTTTCAACGGCCTTGTCGACATCAACGCCCAGCACAAGGTGCATGCCACCCTGCAGATCGAGCCCGAGGTTGATGGGTTCAAAGTTCTTTGTCCACCAACCAGGCAGGCTGTTGGAGAAAAAGGTCGGTGCCAGAGAGACCATTGAAATCACAAGACAAAACAATATCAGAAGTAGCCGCAGCTTTAGGCTTTTGGACATGGAGGTCTCGTTCTCCTTTCGGAAACTTTAGGCTTTAAGAAACCAGGTCGGCAAACAGGCCGAAATCTACTGTTCCTGCTTGCTGCTGACGATGGAGGCACGATTGACCCTGATTTTAACCCCGGTCGCAACTTCAAGAGTCACCACACCCTCCTGGATGGACGCAACACGACCATGAACACCACCTGCAGTAACGACCTGATCACCCGCCTTGAGAGATTCAATAAGCTGCTTGTGTTGCTTGGCCCTTTTCTGCTGGGGACGGATAAGCAGAAAGTAAAAAATGGCAAACATGATGACCAGCATGAGAATACCCTCATAGCCGGAACCCTGTCCTTGGGCGCCTGCTCCCCCTGCCATGGCAAATGCTTCAGATACACCGAACAGATTCATAACTGATTCCTCCTTGGTTGATGAAAACTCGTGTTAAAAATCAAGGTCAAAAATGAGCAAAGAGTCAATCATTGCTTTGCCTACGACGATAAAATTCTTTCTTGTAGTTCTGGTAGGTACCGGAAGCGATAGCCTGGCGGGCCCCTTCCATCAACTTCAGATAATAGGTGACATTGTGATACGTATTCAACATCGATGACAAGATCTCTCCGCTCTGGTACAGATGGCGAAGGTAGGCGCGACTGTAGTTCCGGCAGACATAACAGTCGCATTCGGGATCAACGGGAGAAGGGTCATCGATATAACGAGCCTGCTTGATGCTCACTTTCCCGAACGAAGTAAAAAGAACCCCATTACGAGCGTTGCGCGTAGGCATAACGCAGTCGAACATATCGACACCGCGGTCTACCCCCTCTATCAGATTTTCGGGCGTACCCACCCCCATGACATACCTGGGTCGATCTTCGGGAAGCAGCGGCAGAGTCTGCGTCATCATGTCGTACATGAGTTCGGCTTCTTCGCCTACGGACAAACCACCTACGGCATAGCCGTGGAAATCGATTTCCATCAAGTCTTCCGCACTTTTTCTTCTAAGATCGGGATACATTCCTCCCTGAACAATGCCGAAAAGAGCCGAGCCGTCGGTGGGGTCATGCGCTTCCTTGCAACGCTGCGCCCATCGACTGGAACGGTCCGTAGACTCCTGCACATATTCTCTCGAGGCCGGATAAGGGATACATTCATCGAAAGCCATGATGATGTCGGACCCTAACGCATGCTGAACAGAAATGGATGATTCTGGTGTCAGCACATGCGACGAACCGTCGAGATGAGACTGAAACCGTACACCCTCTTCGGTAATTTTTCTCAAATCCCCCAGGCTGAAAACCTGAAAACCACCACTATCGGTCAGGATCGGCTTGTCCCAGTGCATAAAGGCATGGAGGCCCCCAAGGCGTTTGACCAGCTCATGACCGGGACGTAAAAAAAGGTGGTACGTGTTGGCCAGAATAATCTGGGCCCCCACTTCCATAAGACTTTCCGGAAACATCGCCTTGACGGTTGCCTGCGTACCCACCGGCATGAAAACGGGCGTTTCGATAATTCCTCGACGGGTATGAACACGACCACGTCGGGCGCCAGAGTGCGGATCGGTATGTAAAAGATCGAACTTAAATGGATTCAAAACGGGTTGCGTCCCTGCCTATACAATCATCATGCAATCGCCATAGCTGAAAAAACGAAAACGCTCGTCTATCGCACGTTGATAAGCTTCGAATATAAAATCCCGGCCCGCAAAGGCGGAAACAAGCATCATCAAAGTGGAACAGGGGAGGTGAAAGTTCGTAATCAACGCGTCAACAATCTTGAACCTGAAACCTGGATAAATAAAGAGATCACTGAGGCCCTCACCTGCTTTGACAGAGTTTTCTCCGGCCAGGGCATATTCGAGAGTGCGAGTCGTTGTCGTCCCCAGGGCGACCACACGACGTCCTTCTTTCTTCGCCAGATTGACAATGTTAGCGGTCGTTTCGGGGATATGAAACGATTCCCCATGCATGCGGTGGTCCAGGATATTATCGACTCGCACAGGCAAAAAAGTACCTAAGCCGACATGCAGGGTGAGTGAAACAATTTCAACCCCCTTGCTCTGCAGAGCGGCGAGAATATCCTGCGTAAAATGCAGACCGGCGGTCGGGGCCGCCACGGCACCCTTTGAACAGGCGAATACCGTTTGGTATCGCTCCCGATCTACCAGAGTGTCTTCTCTGCGAATGTACGGCGGCAGCGGAATCCGGCCAACCTTTTCCAACAGTTGATGAAAATCCCCGGCAAACTTGAAGCGGATGACCTTATAAGGCGCCTCCCCCTCACCGAGAACCGTTCCTTCAATCTCGTTGCCGAGCAGCAGACGACTGCCCACTTTGGGAGTCTTGGATGATTTGGTCAGGCAGACCCAGTCTTCCTGGTTTGAGTCGAGTCGACGCACCAGAAAAACTTCGATCTTCCCGCCAGACGCCTTGGTTCCTAGAAGCCTGGCGGGAATCACCTGGGTGTCATTGAGAACCAGAACATCCCCGGCATGAAAGTGTCCTACGATATCTGGAAAATTACCGCAGTGTATATCCCGGTGAAGCCTGTTCAGAACCATCAGGCGAGATCCTTCACGGGAATCGAGAGGATACTGCGCTATGAGCTCTGCCGGCAGTTCAAAATCAAAATCTTCAAGACGCATCATCTAAATACCAGCGGCAGTGCCATCCCCAAAATTCAGGTTGTAAATGAACCATAAACGCTGAATACTGTCAACGCTTTTCGAAGGTTAACCCGTCCCAAGGTAGACAAGAAAAAGACCGGTGAGCATCAACAAAAACCCCATTAAACGCATACTTTTTCCGGGGACACGAAGCATTTCCCGCAAAACCCGCCTGGTGGCTTCGGGGGAGACAAACCAAGGCATTCCTTCAAAAACGAGAACAACACCCAAAACAATCAGTAAGAACTCCATACCTCTTCCCTGCCAGCGACAACTGGCGAAAGATTACAACAACACAAACGCTGGACATCTTATGTTCTCCTCTCGCTACTGTCAAGGAGTAGGGAATTCTCCATCAGACAAGATTTTTCCTTAATTACTATATATTTATATATTGTTCCCAAAACGAAAAAGTACACTCTTTGTTTTTATGAACAAATTGGACCCGGGATTTTTAAATTGACACAAATATGCTACACCGTTAAAGTCGACAACATTGATTTCTCCTTGGAATTACAAATGATTAAGCCATGCTAAGATCCACCATGGGTCGCCATGAATTCCCTAAAATTTAAAATACTGGGACTGACCATCGCCATCATGGTTGGCGCCGTCTGCTTGACGGTCTGGCACAATCTGAAAACACAAAAAGCCCTCCTGTCACAAATCGCCACGGAAAACAGCCGCATTCTAGGCGAAACCATTCGCACCAGTATCACCACGAACAGCTCCCACGGTAACCTGACTGAAATAATCACCCTGTTTGAAAAAATCGCCAGCGAGCCAGCCTTTAGGGGGGTTCGCATATTTGATGAAACCGGTCGCATTCTGGTTTCCGCCGACCCCAGTGAGGTCGGCGGACATGTGCCCTCCAAAGATCTGATGGCCTACCAGAAGGGTCAGGTCAGCTATTCCAGGCTCGTATTCGGCAACGAACACCAAAAGACCCTCATTCCCATACCAAACGCCAGCAGCTGTCAGGGTTGTCATACCCCGGACAGGGCGCTCGTGGGAATCCTTGAAGTGGATATGTCACTGAGCGATTTAAACGCCATCCGCAGCAAGGGTCAGAAAGCCACCCTGCTCTCCTCCATGGGGATGCTGGCCATACTGATTTTGACCATTACCTCCTTTATTCTCTTTTATGTGGATGCACCCCTGCGAAAACTTATGAGCTCCATGGAATACGTTGAAAAAGGACATTTTGACAATGCCCGCACTGAAATCCACAGCTCTGCCGAAATGTCAGAGCTTACAAATAAGTTCAATATGATGGTGGATCGCCTTAAAGGCCTTATTGACACCAAGATCAGGCATGAGCGGGAGTTGGCGGTCAGTCAGGAAAAGCTGGCCTTTCATGACGAAATTCAGGAGATGAACCTTACCCTGGAAGAACGACTTAAAGAGATTGAATACCTCAATATAACCCTTGAAGAGCGGCTTGAAGATATCGAAGACGCTCATTTTCGCATTACAGATCTGGCCAGTGAACTGGAGCGCAAAAACGTTACTCTCGAACAAGCGGTCTCCCATTTGTCGGCTCTGAATAAAATGAGTTTTGCTCTGAACTCAACAATAGACCCCGAAAGACTCTTCGCGCTTATGACCAGCAAGACTCGTGAAGCGCTCAGAGCCTGCATCGGTTATATCCTTCTCATTGAAGAAGACGGCGCTCAACTGCGGATCGGGGCGGCTGTCGGATTGCCCCCCCACGTCAGGATTGGAACACGGGTCCCCCTGCGGGTTGGAGGAATATCCAACTGGGTTATCCAGAACCGCTGCCCCCTCCTGCTCAAGGATTTTAAAGAATCTCCACGTTTTGACGAATTCAGTTATTTCGGGTTCAGAAGAGAGTCGGTCATGTATGCCCCCCTGATGGTTAAAAACGAAGTCAGTGGGATCATCTGCATGGCCAATAGAACCGATGGCACAGTATTCAGCTCGGAAGATCTCGATCTTCTATCGACCATCGGTTCCCAGGCCAGTGTTGCTATCAACAATGCAAAACTTTACCAGGAGCAGGAATCAACGTACCTAAGCACCGTGCAAGCCCTTGTTTCTGCGATTGAAGCCAACGATGCCTACACGCGTGGCCATTCAGATCGTGTCCGCCGATACAGTATTGAACTGGCCAAACATATCGGGTTACCCGAATTGTCCGTGAGGCGACTGGAACAGGCGGCCATTCTTCATGATATTGGGAAAATAGGTATCGCCGCGACTATTCTTAACAAAGAGGATGCGTTATCTCCGGGAGACATTGAAGCCTTGCGGCAGCATCCGGTCATCGGCGTCCGCATTCTGGAGCCAATTCGCTTTCTGGGCGACATCACAAAGATCATCGAACAGCACCATGAGCAGTTTGATGGTCATGGATATCCCCATGGCATTGCTGGAGAAAATATCTGCCTTGAGGCTCGCATACTGGCGGTTGCCGACACTTTTGACGCCATGACATCAGATCGCCCTTATCGGAAGGCTCTCTCCTGCGAACTGGCTATCGAAGAAATCGAGGAGCAGGCGGGTGTCCAGTTTGACCCGGAAATAACACAAGCGTTTATCGAGCTTTGTCGAAAAAACCGCTACAAACACTGCGCCTGATACAACAGGCTTGATATATCATCTTCATTTTTTTTTATCCGCCCGCCGCTTCGTCCCTCTTTCTTTTAATCCGCCTCCTGACCCGGATTGATTCAGTAACACAGCACCATCCTCCATCCGCCCTGTCAGCCTCAACGCTTCGAGGATATCCTGGCGACTTTCGGGCAGGTGCCATAAGAGAAGCGACTTCTGCATTCTTCGTTCTCTGGCAGAGCGCGGCACATAAACCTCTTTGCCACTGAACGGATCCACCCCTGTGTAATAGATGCAGGTTGACAGCGTCCCCGGCGTTGGGGTGAATTCCTGGACCTGTTCCACGCGCAAACCATTTCTACACAAAAAAATGGCTCCATCGACTAAAGCAGACAGGG
Source organism: Desulfuromonas sp. AOP6 (assembly GCF_009731355.2). Lineage (GTDB taxonomy): Bacteria > Desulfobacterota > Desulfuromonadia > Desulfuromonadales > SZUA-540 > SZUA-540. The sequence continues at coordinate 1,496,602 of NZ_AP022810.1, read as the reverse complement.
TACTTCCTGGATGCCCCGAAATAAAATAGGGGACGATTCCAAGTCGCTTCGCCTGGGAACGGTTGAGTTGACGGAAAACTTGAAGGAACTCTTCGAAAATCCGTGCAGGGGGTTTGTGCATGAGGGCTAAAACATCGTCGGATGCCGATTCCGGCGCCACCTTGAGCAATCCACCAACGTGGTGCTTCAGCAATTCATCAAAATATTTCGGTTGTTTTTCAAACAGATCGAAGCGGACACCGGAGGCTACAAAGACATGACGCACCCCCCTTGTCTCGCGAATCGTCTGTAAAAGATGGACAACCTTGCCGTCCCGTGTGTCCAGGTTTCGACAGATCTGGGGAAACAGACAACTGGCTCGGCGGCAAGCCGCTTCGGCTTCCAGGGTTTTGCATTTCAGGCCATACATGTTGGCTGTAGGCCCGCCGACGTCGGTGATGGTTCCGGAAAATTCCGAATCAAGGACCATCTGGTTTACCTCTGCCAGAATGGAGGCTTCAGATCGAGATTGTATCGATTTACCCTGGTGCCCGGCAATGGCGCAGAAAGAGCAACCGCCAAAGCAGCCGCGATGTGAGGTAATGGAGTGACGGATCTGGGTGAAAGCCGGGATGGTTACTGAATAGTCAGGGTGTGGTCGTCTGGTAAAAGGCAGAGCATAGATGCGATCCATCTCCTCCTGGCTCAATGGCTTTTGAGGGGGATTAACGATCACCAAACGATTCCCATGACCCTGGCAAAGCGAGCGCCCCCTAAAGGGATTTGATTCATCGAACGCCTGCCTGAACGCTTGGTTAAAAGCGGTCTTGTTTTGACTGACCTGCTCAAAGGATGGCAATTCGACAGACCCCGGCGGGCACTCACGACCAAGAAAGGCTGTTCCACAAACATCCTGAATCGAATCAAGGGATTCGCCTGCCTGCATCCGCCGGGCAACCTCTAGCAGTGGCTTTTCTCCCATGCCGTAAACCAGCAGGTCAGCCTTACTGTCAACAAGAATGGAACGTCGCACCGCATCCGTCCAATAATCATAGTGCGCCAGGCGACGGAGACTCCCCTCAATGCCGCCAAGAATGACGGGTAGCCCCCTAAAAGCTGCCTTGACCGCAGCGGTGTAGGTTATCAGGGCGCGGTCGGGACGAGCACCGGCAATACCACCGGGGGTGTAGGCATCGTCACGGCGTCTTTTACGAGCAGCAGTGTAATGATTAACCATCGAGTCCATGGCCCCTGCGGAGAGTGCCGCAAACAGGCGAGGACGCCCCATCACCTCAAAAGCCTCGCGCTGTCGCCAATCAGGCTGCGCAAGGATCCCGACACGAAAACCGTGAGCCAGGAGATAACGGGCCAGCAGAGGTACGCCAAAGGAAGGGTGGTCGACATAGGCGTCACCACTGACAAAAAGGACATCCAATGCGTCCCAGCCCTTTTTTTTGACATCTTCCAGGCAGGTAGGCAGAAAATCGACACGATTTACCATGTGGGTTTATCCGTTTTGACCATAGGTGCCGTTAAGAAAAAAAATTCCGGAAACCCCACCTTCGTCGAGGGCTTCCGGAATTTAGCAGTGACTGTTTAAACAGGTAGGGACTGGCAGCAGAATCAGGAAACAAAGAGTCCGCGGTTCTCGGCATAGACCTTCCTAAATTGAGCAACCAGATCATCCAGGTCTTCCTGGGTCATCCCGAGGGCCTTCGCACCAGCCGTTGCAGAAAGATCCAGATCATCCTCCGGCGAACGTTGCCCTATCCCCAGTTTTCGGCACATGGTGCCGGCCAGATTGATGGCTGCTGTAAGCCTGTAGGCGTTTAGATCGCCGTCCGGATCAATATCCAGATCTTCATGGTGCAGCGTACTTTGAATCAAGGCGGGTGCAAAGTTCCACTTATCAAGAACAGCAGCCCCAACGACGGCATGATTATGAGGAAAATAATGCTTTTCCAACTCAGAGAAAGTTCCCTCACCATTATATACCGCTTGAATGATGCTGGTAAACTCTTCGTTATTATTGTTACTACGCACGACTTTACCGATGTGCCGGAAAAGACCTGCCAAAAACGCTTCTTCCGGATCAAGGGACCTTAGATGCTGTGCCAGTAGTCGTCCGGCGATGGCAGCACCAACGGAATCCTCCCAAAGCATTTTTTCCTGCAACCCATACTTTCTGTGCATGCCTGTCAGGCTGGCCGCAAGAACCAGGCTTCTCAAGGTCTTCTGCCCCAGAATAACGATGGCGGCTTTCAGAGTCGACACCTGCCGCTGCAGTCCATAAAAAGAGGAATTGGCAATTTTGAGAATTCGGGCTGAAACAGCGGGATCGGCAGAAATGGCATTAGCAAGTCCTTCGGCGGTACTCTCGGGATCCTGCAGAAGCTCCATGACTTTTACAGCCACCGCCGGCATGGGGGGCAAATCCCCCACCGTCGCCACAACAGATTTCAAATCAGCGTGCATCTTTACTCTCCAGCCAAAGGAAATAATGTCGCAAAACGACAAGGGCACCGTATTCTTTACCCGTGAATAACTATCAGGAAACATGCATCAAGTAAAGTTTTTTTCCAAAATCTTCGAGATCAGAAATGATGGTTAAAATACCACGATGAGCCTCCTGTCGAGATACAGGTCAGATTTTTCTTATAAAGATTTCCCTGGCCAGGTCTTCGTCGATGGCAAATTCTGAATTCCCTACGGTGAAAACGTAAGCGGGGAAAGTTCGCGCCAGACGTAGCTGATTGCCAGGGAGAACCCCAAGGCTCATGAGTTTTTGCATTTTCTTGGGATCGGTCACGGACAGATAGGCAATCTCACCCTGCTGCCCTGCATTGACCTCCGTGAGAGGAACAACGCCGGCTTCCCCGCGCGCCTGGGCTTCCAGACAACATTTACCTGGGGGGATAGGCTTTCCGTGCGGACAGGTCGTGGGATGGTTGAGCAGAGTGCATATTTTGGTATCAACCCCCTGATGCAGCAGATGTTCAAATTCACAGGCCTTGGCGTCCCCGCTCGCTCCTTTGATGTCCAGCACATCCATCATAAGGCGTTCGGCCAACCGATGTCGACGAACAGTCATTTTGGCTTCTTCGCGACCTTCCTGGCGCAGGTAAACACGCTCTCCTCTGATATCGATATAGGCCAGGCGATCCAGCTCGCAAAGGCCATCATCCCCCGGGCCTACGCCAAGGGTCTGGAAGTGAGCGGCATTCTCCCCTTCCTCTTCAGTCGCAATCCACAGAGCCTCGAGAATTTCTTCGGCTTTTTCAGAAAGCTTCATTGGGATTCTCCTTGTTCGTCCTTTTTTCTGGCCAAACGTTTTAAGTAGGAAGGCATGACCGGGTTGTCGTAACCACAGAAAGGGCAGTGTATCTTTCGGCAACCACCAGGACACATACCGCACCGAGGCTGTTTTTCAAGAGCGTCATCCGGCAGTTCCTTCTGACAAAAACCACATTTCATGACAGCACCGCCGTAAAGAGCAAAACCTTATTGAGAAGCCAACCGACGGCGAAGGCGAGAAGAGTGACGAAGATAAAGATACCGAAGGATACCTTCCATCCCCTCTCTTTGTTCATAACCAAAAACTGAGCTACACAGGGCACGAAAAGGGTCAGAGTGACAGCGGCGACCGTCAATTGAACTGGCGTAAGCAGACCCGAGGTCTGCATGTCATAGAGCCCGGCAGCACCGAAATCTCGGCGGAAAAAACCGAAGATAAAGGCGGCGGCGGCCTGCGAAGGCAGCCCAAGCATTGTCATGACGGGCTCCATCCCCTTGACGACCCAGGACAAGGCCCCGCTGAGCTTGCCGGCCCACAACAGCACGGAAGCGATAATGAACAGGGGAAATATTTCGACGAAATACCACTGCATCCGGGTCAGAGTCTTGGTTATGACATTGCGCAACTGGGGCATGCGCAAGGGAGGAATCTCCATATAAAACATGGGTTGCTCTCCCGGAACCAGGCGAGCAGCTAACAACCCGATGAGCAGAAAAACAAGAACCATACTGAGGGTCCAGACCGCCAAGGCTCCGGGTACACTGGATAGGAGACCCAGAATAACTCCCAATTGAGCAGAACAGGGGATGGCTAGAGCCAGCAACACCGTGGCGATAATCCTCTCCCGTACGGTTTCCAGGGTGCGCGTAACAATAGTCGCCATGGTATCGCAGCCAAAACCGAGAACAAGAGGGATAACCGCTCGGCCGTTCAGGCCGATGTTTTTAAAAATTCGGTCAACCAGCATGGCCAACCGAGGAAAATACCCCGTATCTTCAATAATAGAAAAAGCCAGAAAAAATGTGCCGACGATAGGCAGAACAATGGCCACGGCATAGCGTATGGCCAGAGTGAATATGCCATATTCTCCGACTAAGAGTTCGTGCAGCCAATACCATGGCAGGAAGCGGTCTCCCAAATCTATGAGCCAGGGAATGAGATAGGACTCAAAAAGGGTCGATTCAAGAAAATCAACGACGGTGCCGGCTCCAAAGCCGCCGACAAACTTATACAACCCAAAATAGAGGGTCGCCAACAGAAAGGGGAACCCAGTCCAGGGATTCATGGTCAGCGAGGAGAGGCGATCGGACAGTGACGGCTTTCTACCCTCTTCCTGGGTCAGGGCCCCACTGAGAAGATTGCGGGTGATTCTTTTTCGTTCCAGACTGATATGCAGGTGAAGATCAGAACGCCTGGCAAAGGCGACCTTTTTGACACACTCCATCAGCGGCTCGGCCAACTGCGCTTCCCCGTCGCTAACAAGCTCTTGAATGTGCTGATCTTTCTGGAGAAGCAACAGGGCAAGAGAGCGGCGGCTGAGGCGATACTTACCGTGAAAACAGGAAGATATCTCCCGAATATCGTCTTCGAGATCCGGTGAGTAAGAAAAAGGAGTCCCTATGTCGAAGTCCTGATTCCCTATCGCCTGTCTAATCTCCTGAAGGCCACGGCGCCGCGCTGTCGCTGCCGCTATGACGGGAATGCCCAGACGCTCTCGCAGGGCTGGAAAGTCGATACGGATGCCCAGGCGCTCCGCCTCATCCATAATATTAATGACCAGCATCATGGGAAGCCCCGCTTCCACGAGCTGAAGAGTCATGGGGAGCATGCGCTCGACATTGCGGGCATCTATGACATGAATGACGACATGGGGCGTTTCATTCAGCAGGATGTCCCGCGCTACCTTCTCCTCTTCAGAGATCGGCATAAGCGAGTACATGCCAGGTGTGTCGAGGACTTCATAGCGGATCCCGGCAATGTCACAGTGCCCGCGAGAAATTTCAACAGAGGTGCCAGGGTAGTTTGATACGGTGGTGTAGGTTCCGGTCAGTTCGTTAAAAAGGGAGCTCTTGCCCACATTGGGACTGCCAACAAGAACAATACGGGGAGTTTCATTCCCTTTATCAACGGCGGCCATGCAGGAGTCCTTCAGACAGAATGGTGAGAGATATCATGGTAAATCCGGCAGCTATTGGTCGCGACCGCACTGGGAACAGAGGCCATAGAGTTCAAGTCGATGATTTCGGATCGTGAAACCGTGTGTTTTGGCGACCTCCTCCTGAAGTGCCTCTATACGGGGATCGTAGAACTCCATGATGGCGCCACAACGGGTACAGACAAGGTGATCATGATGCTTTTCGTCGATACAAGACTCGTAGCGTGTCTGTCCATCACCGAAATTATGCCCTTCAGCCAGACCGCACTCGGCCAACAGCTTAAGGGTGCGGTGTACCGTTGCGTAACCAATTTGAGGATGGTTTTTGCGGAGCTTGATATAAAGGTCTTCGGTGGAGGGATGGGAAACGCAACGAAGAAACTCGTCCAGAATTATTTCGCGCTGGCGGGTCGACTTCAAACCTTGCTTGGCCAGATATTCCCGAAAGACTTTTTTGGCTTCCTGCATGCGCCACCCCTTTCTCTGAAAATGATTTTCAAGATATCAGGGGTGGCCGCATGAAGTCAAGACTCTTGCTGAAGGCTCCCTACCCGGCCATGGGAATCCAGCGATAGAGATAACCGGAAAGTTTGCCGAACATATTGAAGAAGAGCATGACGCCGACAATCATGAGCAACAGGCCGGTAACAATCTCCATAATACGGATATGTTTGCGAAACTTGTTGAAAAAGGAAAGAAAGCCATGAAAAAGCACGCCGGAGATCAGGAAAGGAATGCCCAGACCCGCCGAATAAAAGGCAAGCAGGATCACCCCGCGCAAATATCCGCCAGAAGAACTGGCAGCAAGGGTGAGAATACCCCCAAGAATTGGCCCGATGCAGGGAGTCCAGCCAGCGGCAAAGGCGAGACCAACGAGGAAAGTCCCAAAGAAACCGCTGGGTTTTTGCTGCACATGAACGCGTTTTTCGCCCAAAAGAACGCCAAAATGAAACAAGCCGCTCATATGGACGCCAAAAAGAAAGATGAGTAAGCCGCCAATCCGCTGGATCCAGATTAAACCTTCACGCATGTGTGTCTGGAAGGTAGATGAAGCCACCCCGGCCAGGGCTCCCAGCGTGATGAAAACGACGGAGAAACCGGCGATAAACATGAGGGAGTGGAGAAAAACCGTTACTCTGACCTTGGTGGTGGGATGGGCATCTTTAAGCTGCCCGAAGGAAAGCCCCGTTATGTAAGTCAGATAGGATGGGATGAGGGGCAATACGCAGGGAGAAAAAAACGACAGTATCCCCGCGGAAAAAGCAATCCAGATGGTGATATCAGCGGAACCAGTCATATTATTCCTCGTTGATTAAAGAGAAGATTTCTTTAAGAGTGTACACGGAGGACCAATCGTAGGCCCCAAGAAAACGATCAACAACGACTCCCTTTTTATTGATCAGGAAGGTCTCGGGGATGGCGGTGACACCGTACCGCATCTTTTCCTGACCTTGTGGATCGAGAAGTATCGGGAAAGTGTATGGATTTTTCTTAAGCCATTCAGGCACAGAGCGCTGACCGTCATCTTCAACATTTACGGCCAGCATGACGAAATCGCTGCTGCCAAACACTTCGTTCAATCGTTCCATCGAAGGCATTTCCTCACGGCACGGTGGACACCAGCTCGCCCAGAAATTGAGAAAAACCACCTTTCCACGAAATTGTGACAAAGAGACCGATTCGCCATCCAGGTTTTTCAGGGTGAAATCTGGGGCGACACTGCCGACAACCACGCGGCCTGCAGGCACAGAGGTCTCGGCAGCGAACGAGATGCCCTGGAACATCAACGTGAGAAGAATCAGCAGAGAAGAGGTCAGTAATCGGGACATGCCAATCGGCCTTTCTTTATATTCGGGAAAGGAAATAACTTGCTGATGTTCTACCTGTTGGCCTCAAAAAAGTCAAGGTAGCATGGGCGGTTAAGTCTTCTTAACCAGACCGGTCAAAATACCTGACTCAATCATCAAAGCCTTGCCCTCTTGCCACTTTGAATTGCGTTTCAAGACGTGCCACCACTCCTCCGCCGGCATCGAACAGGGTGGCGGCACCCTGGAAAACTCGATGAACCGGTCCCGTGACGGCCGCCTCCGCCCTCACAGGGCCTTCCTTGACAGGTGCCACAAATTCCATGTGCAGCGCGGTGGTGGCAAAGAGGGTGTCCCCTGGCAGGACCGATTTAATCGCCATGGCCACAGCCGTATCACCAAGGGTTGTCAGCGCGCCGCCATGCATGAAGCCACCACCTTGCGCCAACTTGACCGTGAAAGGCATGCTGAGAACAGCCTTCCCCTCCGCGGCCTTTTCGATACGGATGCCAAGAAGGTCTTCACAGGGGGCGCAGGCGATCCATCCCTCCATGCGAAATTGCTCCTCCTCGGGACGACGGACTTCGTTGCCGTCCACAAGCAGTTCAGCCATGCAAATCTCCTTTATCAGAGCAATCCAGGTTAACAGCCACTATTATCCAACACGATGAGAAATGGCATAGTATTTCTCCCCCTGAGACTGACCGTGAAGCAGGGAAAAACAGACGCGAACTATTTTCCCCGGGTGATTCCATATTTCTCTATCCGGTAAATCAGGGTATGCCTGGGAATCCGCAGGAAGGCAGCGGCATGAGTCTGATTCCAGTCGTTGCGGCGAAGCGCTTCCTCAACAGCTTCCTTTTCCAGCTGCTCCAGGGGATACCCTTCGTCCGGGAGATTCAAAACTGCATTAGACAAACGGCTCAGCGCCCCGATCTTACTTGGCAGATCCTCTACTTCGATAGTGTCTGAGCGGCGCAAAATAGTCAGACGTTCCATGGTGTTCTCGAGCTCACGGACATTTCCGGGCCATTCGTAGTCATAAAGACGTTTCAAGGCGCCTTCAGAGAGGGTGATGGAAGCGCCAGCGGCATATTTCCCCAGAAAATGCTGAACCAGCAGCGGGATATCCTCCCGCCTGGCTCTCAAGGGGGGGAGCTCGACGGGAATCACGGACAGGCGGTAGAAGAGATCTTCACGAAAATGGCCATCGGCAATGGCTACCTCAAGGTCCTGATTAGTGGCCGCCACCACGCGAACATCTACCTTTCGCGGGACCCCTTCTCCGACCGGCTCGATTTCCCTTTCCTGCAGAGCCCGGAGAAGTTTGGGCTGTAGATCGAGGGGCATGTCCCCCACTTCATCCAGAAAGAGCGTGCCGCCATTGGCCTGTTCAAACTTTCCTTTGCGGTCTTTGATCGCCCCGGTAAAGGCCCCCTTGACATGACCGAAAAGTTCGCTTTCGAGAAGATCGGCCGGAATGGCGGCACAGTTGACAGCCACCAGCGGCCCTGCGCGACGTTCACTGCTGCGATGAATAGCCTGAGCAATCAGCTCTTTGCCTGTTCCACTCTCCCCGGTTATCAGGACGTTGGCTTCCGTTGGCGCCACCCTGCGCACCAATTCGAAAACGTGCTGCATCTTATCTGATGTTCCGACCAGCCGGCTGAAATCGGCCTGATGGGATATCTGTTCCTTCAGGCGCAGGTTTTCCTCTTTCAACCCCCGGAAAGACAGGGCTTTCTCCACCGTCAGGCGCAATTCCTCACGACCGAAAGGCTTGGTCAGGTAGTCGTAGGCCCCGAGTTTCATCGCTTCAACCGCCTTCTCCACCGTGCCAAAGGCAGTAATGACAAGGACCAGGGTTTCGGGACTCAGCTCTTTGACTCGTTTGAGGACATCGTAACCGGACAGGCCCGGCATCTGGATATCCGTAATGACCAGGGCCGGTTTCTGTTCCTCGAACTGACGCAGACCTGAAGTTCCGTCGGGTGCAGTCAATACCCGATAGCCTGCTTCCTGCAAGGTAAATTCCGTAACACGTCTCAAAGAGACATCGTCATCGATCAGTAAAATGGTGGTCTCTGCCAAGGGTTACTCCTGTCCGTCCATGGCCGGAAGGTAAAGGGTGAAAGTCGTGCCTTTCCCAGGCTGGCTATCCACAGAGATGCGTCCACCATGCCCCTGAATAATGCGGGCGGAAATGGCCAGTCCCAGCCCTGTTCCCTTTTCCCTGGTGGTGAAAAAGGGATTAAAAATTTTATCAAGATTTTCCTGCGGGATGCCGCTGCCCGTATCACTAAAACGGATCTCAACTTCAGCCCCGGATCGATTCGTGAGGATGTCCAGCCTCCCCCCCTCAGGCATAGCCTGCAGCGCATTGAGAGTGAGGTTCAGGAAAGCTTGCTTGAGATGCTCCTCCTTGCCGGGCACATAAAGACGGCCCTCAAAAGGAAAGGTGATGACCGTGCCGCTAGCTGTTGCCTTTTGCCTGACCAGAACGAGGATGTCGGCCAAAGCCGCATTGATATCCACCCGATCCCGATCGATTGGCGCCGGACGGGCAAAATCGAGGAAATCCTGCACCACGCGGTTCAAGCGATCCACTTCCTGAATCATAATGCGACTGAATTCGTAGCGACGGTCAGTCGGGTCCATCCCTTCTTGAATGATTTCCGCTGTCCCCCGGATAGAACCAAGCGGATTACGGATTTCGTGGGCCATGCCAGCAGAAAGCTCCCCCAGAGCAGAAAGGCGATCGGCCCGGCGCAACTGCTCCTCGATTTCCAAAATCTGATCGGCCTTGTTCTTCAGCTCGCTGTAGCTTTCGCGTAATTGTTCTGCTGTCCTCTGATAGCGATCCCGCTGTTCGTTTTTTTTGGAGGTCAGATACCCCGTCAAAAGGCCGATTAGATTATACAGTAGAATCTCAAGATACTGTTCCAGGCGAATTTGCGGGTGATGACTCCACTGAATGAGAACATGGGGGATATACAGTATCGAAACGGTCATCGAGGTTAACAGACCGCCGCGTAGGGCGAACCACATTCCCCCCAGAACAATGGGAATATAGTAGAGACGTCGATAAATATCGTGATATTCATGGCGATGGGTCGTGGTCAGATAATGCATGGAGGTGACCAGAAGAACCAGCGCTACAATCGTCAACAGGCGAAGTCGCGGGGAGTTTTTCATGGTCACCATTTTTAATTCATACCCCAGACAATCGCAAGACTTTTCCCTGCCGGTCATTTGCTGACGGGAAGGAGTAGCGACAGGTATTTGAGAACAGGCAATTTGTGTTGGACAGGGCAAAAGGGGTTCATGTATCCTGACATCCGCCCTTTAAGGAGAACGCTGTGTCCCTTTTTCTGGAAATCCTTACTATTGTCATTCCGGTATTTCTGGTCGTTCTGCTGGGATATGGTTTGAAACGTCTCGGCTTGATCGATTCGGCCTTTCTCTTTCAGACCAACCGTCTTGTCTATTATATCGGCCTGCCGCTGCTGCTTTTTTATAAAATCGGCACAGCCGACTTCTTTACCAACTTCAATGGCAGGCTCGTCATTGGCTCCGCCCTCATCATCGCCATCGGCTTTTTCGCCTCTTATGGGTATGCCCTTATCCGCCGTTATCCTCCTGGAGCAGCCGGATCTTTCAGCCAGGGTTCATTTCGAGGAAATCTGGCCTACATGGGACTCGCTATTGTTTTCAACGCCTATGGACCGGATGGCTTGACGAGGGCCGGTATCCTCACAGGTTTTTTGGTACCCGTTCTCAATTTTTTCGCTATCCTCGCCTTGCTGCTGCCCCACCGCGGACAGGATGGCAACCGGGGTCTGTCCTTCTGGGTGAGACAGGTTGCCCTGAACCCGCTCATCGTCGCTTCCTTTGCCGGCATCGCCTGGAGCTTTTTCAGTCTGCCCATGCCAGTGATTCTGGACCGCAGCCTCGATATCGCCACAGGCATGACCCTTCCCTTGGCCCTGATCGCCATCGGCGGTTCTTTTTCCCTTGAAAAACTTAAAGGCGATATGGTGCGGGCGGCTTTCGCCACGGGCATTAAAATCGTCTGGCTGCCTTTGCTGGGCGCCTTTTTACTCTACGGCATGGGAATTCGGGGCATGGATTTGGGGATCGGGGTGCTGATGGCCGGAACACCGGCAGCGACCGCCACCTACATCATGGCGCACCAGATGAAAGGCGATGCCGAGCTGGCCGGCTCCATCGTCATGATGTCCACCCTGCTGTCGGCCCTCACCTACAGCATCGCCCTTTTTGCTTTGCGCAGCCTGGGGCTATAACCTCACCAGCCGTATCGCTGCTACTGGCCGTGCGCAACGAGGAACGCTTCCTGCCTGTCGCTCTTGCTCTGGGGCGACGGTCTGGAAGGCAAGAATTGGAGAAAGACTCTCCTGGGCCAAGGACTTCACGTGGGGCTCTGGGTGGATGTCAATCCCAGCAAAGTGGGCCAGACCATCTACGGAGCTCCGGCCATCGCCCGCCCAGAGGTCCGGCCGGATCAAGGCAAAATGCTCATCACGGTTGGTGCCGCCGGCGCCCGCCAACAAATCCGCCAGTGGGCCGGTAGAAACGGCCTTAAAGATCAACGCACATTCGTCTGTGTTACCTGACCTGGATAAGTTTGAAAGGACATTCCCTTATGGGACGCGAGTATGCTCCCTTTACCATCGGACAACGTTTTCGTATTCACCCCCCTGAAGAGGCCCCCGTACAGGATGATCGTCTACCCTTGATTATGGCTTCCGGAGCTTTCGGCTCGGGCGAACACGAAACCACCGCCAGTTGCCTGGAAATCCTGGAGAACCTCCCCGATTTCACCGGAAAGACGCTGCTCGATTTGGGCAGCGGCACCGGCATTTTGGCCATAGCGGCCCTCAAACTCGGGGCATCCCGCGCTCTTTGTGTCGATATCGATCCGGCGGCAGTCACCACCTGCAGACATCACAGTCATCTCAATGGCGTCCAAGATAAAATTGACCACCTGTGCGGCACTCTGGACCAGGTCGCGGCCGGATCTTTTGACCTCATTCTGGCGAACATCTACGGCGACATTCTCCTCTCCGTCGCTCAGGAGCTTGTGCCCAGGGCGGCGCCAGGCGCCTTCCTCCTGCTTTCAGGGATACTCTGGGAATACAATTTCGACGTACGCCAAAAATACGAACGCCTCGGCTGCCAGATTCTTCGCAACCGGATGTTGGACGAATTCAGCACGGTTCTGATGAAGAAGAACTGATTGGTCACTTATCACACATAAAAAAAACAGGAGTCGGCAGAGAATCACCGGCTCCTGTTTTTTTATTCAAGCTGCCTAGAAACTTACTATTCCAGCACAATCAGCAGATCGCCCTGCTGCACCTGCTCTCCTTCTTTGAAGCAGACCTCGGCCACCACACCATCCTTTTTGGCTTTCACGTTGGTCTCCATCTTCATGGCCTCTGTCGACAGCAAGGTGTCCCCAGCGGCGACCTCGTCCCCGGCGTTGACCAAAATCTTGAATATCTTGCCGGGCATCGGGGCGCCAATCTGCTTGGGATCGTCAGGGTCGGCCTTTTTGTGAGAGACCTCGCCGGTTTCGATGGAGAGGTCCTTGACGGTGACCTGCCGAGGCTCGCCATTGAGTTCAAAATAGATAGAGCGCGTGCCATCCTCCTGAACGCGACCGATGGCATTGAGTTTGACAATCAGGGTCTTGCCCGGTTCGATGTCAATGCTGGTCTCATCGCCGACGCCCAGACCATAAAAGAAGACTGGGGTGGGCAGGAATGAAGTGTCGCTGTATTCCTGGCGATAGCGGTCGAACTCTTCAAAAACGCCAGGGTAAAGAACAGCGGAAAGAACCTCACGATCACTTATGGAATGACCAAGCTTCTTTTCCACCTCGGCTTTCTTAGCGGCGAAATCCACCGGTTCCAGCAGTTCTCCCGGCCGGCAGGTCAGTGGCGCCTCTCCCTTGAGAATGATCTTCTGCAACTCTTCCGGGAAGCCACCATATGGTTGACCAATCATCCCTTTGAAGAAATCGACCACACCCTGCGGAAAGGTGAGTTCCTCGCCCCGCTCGAAAACGTCCTCGGGCTGCAGATTGTTTTGCACCATGAACATGGCCATGTCGCCGACAATTTTGGAAGATGGCGTCACTTTGACCAGATCCCCGAACATGTCGTTGACCTTGCGGTACATCTCTTTGCACTCTTCCCAGCGATGACCGAGACCGAGACCTTCTACCTGCGGCTTGTAGTTGGAATACTGACCGCCGGGGATTTCATGATAGTAAACCTGAGCGGTACCGCTGCGAAGTTCTGATTCAAAGGGGGCATAATAGGGTCTGACCGTCTCCCAGTAGTTGGCCAGCTTCTGCAGGCCCTCTTCGTCGACCTTGGGATCCCAGATAGTCCCTTTAAGAGTGGAAACCAGAGCATTGAGGTTGGGCTGCGCCGTCAGGCCCGATACGGAAGAGAGAGCACAATCGACGATATCCACCCCGGCCTGGGTGGCCATGAGCAGCATGGCTCCCCCGTTGCTGGAGGTGTCGTGGGTATGCAGGTGAATGGGGATGCCGATTTCGTTTTTCAGCGCCTTGATCAGTTTCTCGGCGGCGAAGGGTTTAAGAAGTCCAGCCATATCCTTGATCGCCAGGATATGGGCTCCCATCTTTTCCAGCTCTTTAGCCAGATCGACATAATACTTTAAGGGATACTTATGCCGTTTGGGGTCGGTAATGTCACCGGTATAGCACATGGCCGCTTCACAGACGGCGTCGTTCTTGCGCACGGCATCCATGGCGACACTCATCCCTTTGGTCCAGTTCAGCGAGTCGAAAACACGGAAGATATCAATACCGCTTTCGGCTGCCTTGGCCACAAACTCCTGCACCACGTTGTCAGGGTAATTGGTATAACCGACGGCATTGGAGCCACGCAGCAGCATCTGGAACAGGATATTGGGAACCTTTTTGCGCAAACGATCAAGCCGCTCCCAGGGGTCTTCCCGCAAAAAACGCATGGAAACATCGAAAGTCGCCCCGCCCCACATCTCCAGCGAGAACAGCGAACCGCCCAAATGGCTGGTTGCTTCGGCAATACGATCGAGATCAAAAGTACGGAAGCGCGTCGCCATAAGAGATTGGTGGGCATCCCGCATAGTGGTATCGGTCAGCAGAAGCTTCTTCTGTTTCAGTGCCCAATCGGCCAGCCCTTCCGGTCCCTTATCGAGCAGGATGTCCCTTGAACCACGGGGATGGGCCTGGCCGTAAGGGATATCCGGCACCTCCGGTTCACGCAGGTCCTTGAACTGCAGCGGAACCTTGATACCAGGATAACCATTGACTACCGTGTTGCCGATGCAGCGCAGAATCTTGGTAGCCCGGTCTTTCTTGGCAGGCAGGACGAAAAGTTCAGGATGGTTATCCAAAAAGGACGTATCGCACTTACCCGCTAAAAAGGTCGGATGGGTGATGACCTTTTCGAGGAAGCTGATATTCGTCTTCACCCCGCGGATGCGGAATTCCTGCAGGGCCCGGTTCATGGTGCGGGCGGCATCGGCGAAGGTCAGACCGTGGGCGGAGACCTTGACGAGCAAAGAGTCATAGTGAGGGGTGATCTGAGCGCCAGCATAACCTGCCGCCGCGTCAAGACGCACACCAAAACCGGCCGCCGTGCGGAAAGCCTTGATGGTGCCGAAATCAGGGGCAAAACTGTTCTGCGGATCTTCCGTGGTAATACGCGACTGAATGGCATAGCCGCGCATCTGGATGTCGTCCTGGCTCTGGATGCTGATCTCCGGATCGGACAGTTTATGTCCTTCAGCAATGCGGATCTGAGCCTGGACCAGATTGCGCGCGGTAACCATTTCCGTCACCGTGTGCTCGACCTGGATGCGAGGATTGACCTCGATGAAGTAAAATTTTCCTTCCCGGTCTGTCAGAAATTCGATGGTGCCCGCATTGACATAGCCCACCTCGCGGGCAATCTTCATGGCATATCCGCACAGTTCAGCCCGTTTTTCCTCAGTGAGGTAGAGTGACGGTGCCATCTCGATCACCTTCTGGTGTCGGCGCTGAATGGAGCAGTCGCGCTCATAGAGATGCACGATATTGCCGTGGGAATCACCCAGAATCTGCACTTCGACATGCTTTGGATTTTCAATGTACTTTTCCAGAAAGACAGCGGCATTGCCAAAAGCTGCCTTGGCCTCGGAGGCGGCGGATTTGAGCCCTTCCAGAAGCTCTTTCTGGTTGCGAACCACGCGCATGCCACGGCCGCCTCCGCCAGCGGAGGCCTTGACGATGATGGGATAGCCGCATGACTTGGCGAATATCAGGGCTTCCTCTTCCGTGGCGATAGGCTTCTCGGTTCCAGGTACGACGGGAACGCCGCAAGCCAGAGCCACCTGCCGTCCGGAAACCTTGTCGCCAAGACGTCGCTGAATCTCCGGGGTGGGTCCAATAAAGGCAATGCCGGCACGGGCGCAGGCTTCGGCAAAGTCAGGATTTTCTGAGAGGAAACCATAGCCAGGATGAATGGCATCCACCTCTTTGCGCCTCGCCAGATCTATGATTTCGTCAATACCCAGATAGGCATCGATCGGTCCTTTACCTTTGCCGATCAGATAGGCTTCATCCGCCTTATAGCGATGAAGAGACAGCTTATCCTCGTCCGAGTAAATAGCGACGGTCTTGATTCCCAATTCCGTACAAGCTCGAAAAATGCGAATAGCAATCTCTCCACGATTGGCGGCCAGTATTTTCTTGAATTTCTTGACGGACATTCAACCTCCTCCAGAAGAAAATGAAATCTTCGACCTCAAACAAACTATTTATCAAAAATAAAACACTTACAGGCGCACTTAAAATTTAGTCTCAATGATTTTTTTTACGTAAATTTAAACAGTTATATCAACAAACAAGATGACGCACATATAACCAAAAGGCAAATACACTTGTCAATATAAAATATTGTTCTATATTTTAACACCTTGATTCCACAGCATAAAACCAACCCCATCTCACAGGGCATCCCATATTTCGCATAGGGAAAAGATATCAAGCCCCTGAAAGCCTCTATGCGCCCAAGGGGTCAACGGCAATCAATCAGAAGAGGAAATTCCTTTCTTGCGGGAATCCAAAAAAGGTTGAATGAGGTCGATGGGAACCGGAAAAATGATGGTCGAGTTCTTTTCGGTGGCGACTTCCGTAAGGGTTTGCAAAAAACGCAGTTGCAATGCCGTGGGCTGATGGCTCATAACCTCCGCCGCCTCAGAAAGTTTCTGAGAAGCCTGGTATTCCCCTTCGGCATGAATAACCTTGGATCGTCTTTCCCTTTCCGCTTCCGCCTGCCGTGCCATGGCACGCTGCATTTCCGCCGGCAGATCCACATGCTTTATTTCAACGTTTGAAACCTTGACGCCCCAGGGATCTGTCTGCCTGTCAAGAATGTTCTGCAGTTCCTGATTGATACGATCCCGGTGGGACAGCAGATCATCCAGATCAGACTGCCCGAGCACACTGCGCAGAGACGTCTGGGCCAACTGGCTGGTTGCGTACAGATAGTTCTCC
Source organism: Desulfuromonas sp. AOP6 (assembly GCF_009731355.2). Lineage (GTDB taxonomy): Bacteria > Desulfobacterota > Desulfuromonadia > Desulfuromonadales > SZUA-540 > SZUA-540. Next base: position 1,479,791 of record NZ_AP022810.1, on the reverse strand, counting down.
ACTTCAATCAGAGCCTTTTCGGGGGAAAGCACGCGAAAGTAGAGAACGGCGTTGACCTTGACAGACACATTGTCCTTGGTGATGACATCCTGAGGTGGCACGTCCATGGCCACCGTGCGAAGACTTATTTTAACCAACCGGTCGACAAAGGGAATAATCAGCCGGAGGCCGGGGCCTTTCACCGAGGAAAATCTCCCCAGACGAAAGACGACCCCCCGCTCATATTCCATGAGAATCTGGACCGCCTGGACAACAATAAAAAGCAACAATCCTAGGACAACCGCCCAACCGATGAGACCAACAGGTATCATGAATCCTCCTCCTTGTCCGTCGTTACGTCATGCCTGGAGTCAGCAGCACTCTGTTGAGGAACAGTGTAGGTCGTGGGTTCACTGGCAGGCCATGGGGCCACTTCCATCCGGAGATGTCCCTCCATGCGGACCACGATAACAGCCTGGTCTTTGCCAACTGGCTGTTTAGAATAAGCATTCCAGTACTCTCCGTGCACGAAGACCCTCCCTTCCTCGTGGATGGCCGTCACTGCCTGTCCCCGTTCCCCAACCATGCCCTCAGCCCCTGAGATAAAGCGGGTTTTCTGTGTTCGCACAACAAAAAATACGACCAACAGGAAGAATCCGCCAAAAACAGCCGTTGTGGCAGCGATGATGGTACGGGATATCTGCAGATAGGGCTCGGAACTTTCTATGAGCATCAAAGACCCCAGGGTCATGGAGACAAGACCGCCGATAGAAAGCATGCCATAGGAGACGATTTTCACTTCGAGAATAAAAAGGACGATAGCCAGTAGAATCAGCAAAACACCGGCATAATTGATCGGCAGTGTCTGGAAGGCGAAGAGCGCCAGCAAAAGCGCGATAGCACCAAGAGCCCCGGGAAAAACCACACCGGGTTGGGAGATCTCGAAAAATATCCCCATAATCCCAAGCATAAGGAGCATGTAGGCCACATTAGGGTTGCTGATGGTCGCGAGAATTTTCTGTCGCCAGCTCATCTCGACGAAGAGCAGTTCGGAGTCGGCAATGTCCAGCATCAGGGCTTGCCCTTGGCGCAGATAGCGCCGACCCGATAGCCCCGCGATCAGTTCCTTTTCATCGGAGGCAATCAGATCGATGACCTTAATCTGCAGTGCTTCCGATGCCGACGTGGAAATACTTTCCCGCACGATGCGCTCGGCCCAGTCCACATTCCGTCCGCGCTGTTCGGCAAGGCTACGGGCGTAGGCCACCGCATCCGCGAGCACCTTGTCCATCATGGTCGTGTCCTGCTGGCCACCAGGACCAACGGCTACCGGGTGAGCGGCGCCAATATTGGTTCCGGGTGCCATGACCACAAAATCTGCGGCCAGGGCAATGAGTGCGCCGGCCGAAGCAGCCCGCGCGCCGGCAGGATAGACATACACAATGACGGGAATGCGCGAGGCCAACATCGCCTTGATAATATCCCGCATGGCGATATCAAGGCCACCCGGTGTGTCTACCTCCAACAAAAAGGCCTTGTCTGCGTTATCGTTGGCCCTGTTGAGTTCAGTCGCAATAAAATCGGCCACGGTGGGAGTTATGGCCGCGTTGACGCGCACAACCCGGATAACGGCTCCGGGTTCCCCGGGTGCCGGGGTGGCCCAGAAAAAAAGGGGTATCAGCAGCAGGCATGTTCGTAGAAATGCGTTCATGCAGAAAAGATTACCGCACCCCACCCAGCCTGTCAAAAATGCGAACAGTCACCCTCGTGACACCTGTGACAAGGGATCTTGCCACTTGAAGAGCCCTATGCTAAGGTACAGACCGTCAAAGATCTGACGCCTCCTTTCATTTCGTTCAGGAGATGCCATGAACAACCTTTCACAGATTTTGATCATCGACGATGAAGCCAACAACAGGGATGCACTGTCCATGCTGCTTACCAGCGCCGGCTACAGCGTCCAGGCAACGGAGTCCGGTGAAGAAGCGCTGCAAATCATGCAGAGCACACCTTTTGAGATCGTCATAACGGATCTGTTTCTCCCAGGCGTCAGCGGCATCGACATTCTCAAAAAAGTCAAAGTCGACTCCCCCTACACCAACGTCATCCTGATTACAGGAAACGCTTCGGCCGAAACTGCCGTAGAGGCCATGAAAGAAGGGGCTTTCGACTACATCACCAAACCATTCAATATCGAAAAACTGAAAATACTGGTGGCCAAGGCGCTGGAAAAAAGTCAACTGGTCGCCGAAAACCTCTACCTGCGCCGACAACTGCGCGGAAAATACAAGTTTGAAAATATTATCGGCAACAGCCTGGCCATCCAGCAGGTTTTTTCCCGCATGGAGAGAATCGTCCAGACCGATTCAACGATCCTGATCCTGGGTGAATCGGGGACAGGCAAGGAACTGGTGGCCCGCGCCATTCATTACAACAGCAGTCGCAAGGAGCAACCTTTTGTCGCCATCAACTGCGGGGCGATTCCGGCCGACCTTCTGGAAAGCGAGCTTTTTGGCCATGTACGAGGTTCTTTTACCGGAGCGGTGCTGGACAAGCCCGGCAAATTCGAGACTGCCAACAATGGTACGATCTTTCTGGACGAGATAGGCACCATGCCGATGCATTTACAGATGAAGCTGCTAAGGGTGCTCCAGGAGCAGGAAGTTGAGAGGGTTGGTGGCAGCAAAAAGCTGAAACTTAACGTCCGGGTGGTCTCGGCTACCAACTCGAACCTGGAAGACCGGGTCAAAAGAGGACTATTCAGGGAAGACCTCTATTACCGCCTCAATGTCATCCCTATCCTGTTGCCACCGCTACGGGACCGCCGCGAGGACATTGCCCTGCTGGCACGGCACTTCCTGCAGAAGATCTGCAAGGAAATGAAACGTTCACTCATGTCTGTCTCCCCCGAAGCCATGCAGGCCCTCGAAGCTTATGACTGGCCGGGAAACGTTCGTGAGATGGAAAATGTCATTGAGAGGACGGTTGCCCTCACCGATGGGGAGCGCATCGAGAGACGGGATCTGCCCCAGCACGTCGGTGGCGGTGAATACAATACGTCAAGGCCTGATTACCGAGCCCCAAAGGTGGAAGACACGGGGATCAACATGGACAAGATTCTGGCGGATATCGAACGGGGCATGATTTCGGAAGCGTTGGAGTTGAGTAAGGGAGTTAAGGCCAAGGCTGCTGTGCTGCTGAATATCAACCGCACGACGCTCGTGGAAAAGATGAAGCGACTGAACCTCGACAATCCCCATCGCAAGCCACAGTCTTAAGGGCCGGGCCGCGCCTGGACTTTCTTCCCCCATAGGGTTCAGACGGTCGTTGTTTCAGGATTTCGGCGCTGACAAATCCAGAAGCTGGTGTGCCCGGGAGAAATAAGTGCGATAGCCTCGATGTACAATGAGAAAGGTGGTGATGGCCACAGCACCGGTAATGGCGCACATGATGGCGATCTGATATTTGACCGCCACAACGGGCTCGGTGCCTGACAGAATCTGCCCTGTCATCATGCCGGGAAGAGAAACAATCCCCATGGCGGCCATGGTATTGGTCGCCGGGATCAAGGCTGCCCGAAAAGCGCTGCGCATGGCCTCCTGGGAAGCTTGCCGTGAGGTCGCCCCCAGACAAAGGGCCGCTTCAATCTCGTCCTTTCGTTCAGCCAGCTCGCTGTGCAGTCGTTCCGCCGCCAGACTGGCGCCGTTCATGGAGTTGCCGATGATCATTCCGACCAAGGGAATGAGATAGCGTGGGTCGTACCAAGGAGTGAACCCCACCACCACCAGGCAGAAATAGAAAGAGACCAGACCACAGCCAACAAGGATTGAGACGCCGACGACCCTGTAAAAACCGGGCATCCTTCCTTTGACGCGCCCGGCCATGACCTGGACAGAAAAACCAGCCATGACCAACAGGATGAGAAGAACGGGCAAAGGACTGCGAATGGCAAACACGAGATGCAGGGTATAGCCGATGGCCAACAGTTGGGCGACCATGCGTACAGAAGCCCATAGAAACTCTTTTTCCTGACCGACTTTCTGCAGCCGCGCCAACCCGAAGGTCAACAGAATCAAACCGTAGGCCCAGACAAGATCAATGGTATCAAGAACGATCAGTTCCGCCTGTTCCATCCTATTCCTCCACCGCGCGTTCCCAGGGTTCCGCCAGAAAGCGCCGCAGAGAGTCTGTCTGGGGTCGACTCAGGACATCACTGACACTACCCTCTTCAAGAATACAGCCACCGTCAAGGTAGTAAAGATAATCCCCGATGTGTTCGACCATGCGCAGGTCATGACTGACCATCACCAGCGTCAGGTTACGGGTTTGGCAAATGTTTTTCAGCGTCTGCGCCAAGAGGTCCCCCGTTGGCCGGTCGAGGGCGCTGGTCGGTTCGTCGAGAAGAAGTACTTCCGGATCGGTTATGAGCGTTCGCGCCAGGGAAACCCGCTGTTGCTGCCCGATGGACAGCGTGCGGGCCTGCCGAGTCAGCATCTCGCGAGAAAGGCGACAAGCCTCCAAAACGGTGAGAATCTCACCACCATCCACGGAGGGTGGAGACTGACGACGATAGGCGAAGGGGCGCTGCAGATTATCCAGTACGGTGCCAGGAAATATGAAGGGGCGCTGCGACACAAGCCCTACACGCTGTCGCAGCCGAATGGGATCCATGCGAATCACATTTTCTCCAGCGAGAAGAATTTTGCCGGCGGTCGGTTCTTCAAGCCTGTTCAACAGCCGTATAAGAGTCGACTTGCCGCCACCGGAAGGTCCAAAGACCACGGTCAGCCGGCCAGGATGAGCCCGCATGTCGATTTTCCTGAGAATTTCTACGGGCGATCCTTGGGCGTCCCGGCGTGTCACGCAGACCCCTTCCGCCTCCAGCAAAGCCCCCTTGACGGCCGTCATCCGTCCTCGCCTTGCTGAAGCCGCTTGAGAACCTGCTTCATATCTTCCCAAACTTCCTGCTTTCCAGAGGGATTTCTCAGCAGATAGGCCGGGTGATAGGTGGGCATGAGAGGAATACCATGGTAATCTTTCCACGTTCCCCGGAGACGGGTGATGGGGGTTTGATCCCGCAGCAGGGTCTGGGTGGCAAATTTGCCGAGAGCCACTATCACGCTGGGCCGTATGGAGGCCAATTGGCGAATGAGGAAGGGTTCGCAGGCCGCGATTTCTTCCGGTCGAGGATCGCGGTTGCCAGGAGGTCGGCATTTTTCCACGTTGCAGATATAGACCTGGTCGCGCCCCAACCCCATGGCGCGAAGAATCCGGTCCAACAATCGCCCTGCCTCGCCGACGAAAGGTTCACCCTTCTCATCTTCCTCACGCCCTGGCGCTTCCCCGACCAGGACCAACCGCGCCTGCGGATTGCCGACGCCAAATACAATATTTTTACGATCTTCACAGAGAGGACAGCGGCGGCAATCACCGAGATCGGCCAGAATTTCATCAAGACTCTCGCGCTGACAAAGTACAGCCGGCGCAGGCCCCTCACCTCTTGGGAGCAACTCACACCGCGGCAATGATTCAGCACGGGAAAATACAGGGATCTCATGCGTTCCGGACAAGGCTAAGTCCTCGAGCAGACCTCTTGTCTGCCCCAAAACTTCCAGGATTTGCTGTTTTACATCGTTCCCCATAAGCCCTTTACATCATGCCGGTGGTGGACTAATCTTTTAGAAAAAACGAGACTCTTCAGCCTATGGCTTTTTCTACTATACTACTCCTTCTAATTTTCCTTCTATTGCCCGCAGACGCCTACGCCTGGGGCGTCGGGGTACATCTGCAACTGGGTTCGCATATTCTGTCCAACCTTTCCATCCTGTCTCCTGCGCTGCAGACCCTGCTCAGCACCTATCCCAACGACTATCTCTATGGCTGCATGAGTGCCGACATCACCCTTGGCAAAAAGCACACCCACTATCTCAATCATTGTCACAGTTGGCGGATGGGCAAAAAAATCCTCGAAGCAGCCAAAAGTGATTCACAGCTGGCCTGCGCCTATGGCTATCTGAGTCACTTGGCCGCTGACACGGTAGCGCACTCTTATTTCGTCCCCTTCAAGATGGTGCGCACCTTCAACACCATCCTGCTTAAACACGCCTATTGGGAGCTTCGGCTGGAGGCCAAAGTCGATCCGGCCATCTGGGAATTAGCCCGGACGGTGGCCCGAAAAAACTTTCAGGACAATGACCGCATGCTGCGATCGGTCCTCTCGGACACCATCTTTTCTTTTACGACCAACAAAAGACTTTTCAACTCGCTATTGCTGCTCAACCGCCTGCAGCAATGGCAGAAGATGATCCGGTCCCTCTCCACGACGTCCAAATGGGTGCTTCCCATGGAATATCACGAGGAATATCTCGGATTGGCCCGGGATGCGACAGAAAGCATCCTGATTCTTGGCGAGAACAGTCCCTACTGGAAGGCCGATCCAACAGGAGAGCGGGCGCTGCATGCCGCTAAAATGATCCGCAAAAACCTCAATCTGCTCTGGCTCGACGGAAAATTGCCTGAAAAGGAAGCGGAAACCATTATCGCCGAACTGCGTCCGCAGTTTCGTGCCGGCATAACCAACCCCGACCAACTCCTCGCCATGCTTTCCCAGACCTGATAGCTGCCCATCTCAACCGCCAGTCTGCTCCTTCAGGCGCTTCACCCGATCGAGCAAAGCCTGGGCCACGTCATCCTTGCTCATCTGTGGCAAAGCCTCCTGGCTGCCGTCGGCGAAAAGGAAACGGACGATATTCGTATCGACGTCAAAGCCGGCGCCCTTTTCGGTGATGTCGTTGGCAACGATCATATCCAGGTTTTTTTCCCTCAGCTTGCGTGTGGCGTTTTCCAGCAGGTCGTCTGTTTCCGCAGCAAATCCTACCAGAAGGCGTTGCCCCTTGATTTTTCCTAGTTCAGCCAGGATATCCGGGTTTTTTTCGAGCATGAGATGGAGGCTCCCAGCCTGCTCCTTTTTGATTTTGTGCGATGAGGCGTGGGCGGGACGGTAGTCCGCCACCGCGGCGGCTTTGATCAGGATGCTGGCCTCATCGGCAAATTGCCGCACGGTCTGCTGCATTTCACAGGCGCTGCCGACACGATGAAATTCCAGACCGCAAGGCGGGGTAAGACAGGTAGGACCGGAGATTAGAATGACGCGAGCCCCCCTCAGGAAAGCGGCCCGGGCAATGGCGTATCCCATTTTTCCGGAAGAATAGTTGCTGATGTAGCGGACCGGATCTATCTCTTCCCGGGTGGGACCAGCCGTGACGAGGACGGTTTCTCCCACCAGGTCCCGCGGGTGGAGCAGCCTTTCGGTTTCGGCCAAGATATCGACAGGATCGGGAAGCTTTCCCTTCCCTTCCCAGCCACAGGCCAGCATGCCCAGAGCCGGCTCCATCACCTGATAGCCGACGGATTTGAGCTTTTCCTCATTTTGGCGATAGATAGGATTTTCCCACATATTCACGTTCATGGCGGGCACGAAAAGAACCGGTGCCTTGGTGGCCATGATGGTGGTGGTCAGCAGGTCATCGGCAAGGCCGGCAGCGACTTTACCGATAATGTTTGCCGTGGCCGGAGCGACAACAAACAGATCGGCACGATCGGCCAGAGAGATATGACCGATTTCCTTTTCCTGGAATAGATCGAAAAGATCCGTGTGCACAGGGTTGCCCGACAAGGTCTGAAACGTGAGGGGGGCCACAAATTCCTGGGCATTTTTGGTCATAATTACAAAAACATCCGCACCAGCCTTCACATAAAGCCTCAACAGCTCGACAGCTTTGTAGACAGCAATACCGCCGGAGACACCCAGTATAATCTTTTTCCCTTTCAGCATCCCGCGTTCTCCCTTCGGCTTTAAATGATTCAGCTGCCGAACCCGACAAAAGGATTGGATTTCTTTTCCCTCCCGATCGTCGTATCGGGGCCATGGCCGGTATGGACGACGGTCTGTTCAGGCAACACAAGCAGCTTCTGCTTGATACCCTGAATCAGCGTGTCGTGATCCCCGCCGGGAAGGTCTGTTCGACCGACAGAGCCGGCAAAAAGGACGTCACCGGCGAAAAGATGCCCCTCACCATAGAAGCAAATGCCGCCGGGGGAATGTCCGGGCACATGCAGCACGGAAAACGCGAGATCGCCCAGATTCAGAACATCCCCCTCGTTCAGCAGGCGCTGTGGTTCTGGCGATGAAACGGTTTTCAAACCGTAAATGGCGGCATGCTGGGCGGCGTTCTGCAACAGCGGCACATCGGCGGGATGAATCATGAGGGGCGCTCCCGCCTTTTCGACAAGGGAACGGTTACCGCCGATATGATCAAAATGACCGTGGGTATTGACGATGTATTTCAGGGTCCAACGCTTCTCTTGAAGATGCTGCCAGATGCGCTCGCCCTCATCTCCCGGATCAACGACCATGGCCTCCCTTGAAGGCTCGTCCGCAATGATAAAACAGTTAACCTGCAAAGGCCCAACGCTAAGGCATTCAACGATCATCGCCATCCTCCTTATCCGGGTTGGCGGCAAAAAGATCCAGGCTTTTACCTTTTAATTGATCCGCAAGTGAGAAGCCGAAAGTAGGCTTTTTGTCCATTTTTTTAGGTTTTGTTTCTGGCCGAGCCGACAGAGCCGGCGCCATGACAGCTGCTCTTTCCTGCAACTCATCAGAACTGTTAACCGACTCGGAAAGGCCTTGTGGTTTAAAAAAGTAGCGGTCATACAGCCGATGATAACTCGTCCATGCACTGTCGCTGTCAGGCTCTTTTTCGATATGAGTACGAACACCGTTGATCTTGGCGTCCAGATCATCAATAAAATTGAGGACCACTGCCTCCATGGTTTTGGGTCGCTTGGGCGAACCGTATTCATACTGGCCATGGTGGGACAGGAGCAGGTGTTTGAGCAGCAAAGCGAGCGGACGGGGGAAATTTTCCAGCCCCCGAAGCTTCTCGTCGATCATTTCGACACCCATGACAATGTGCCCCAGAAGCTTGCCCTCGTCAGTGTAGTCGAAGGTTCTGACATAACGAAGTTCTTCGACTTTGCCGATATCATGAAGCAAGGCACCCGCGACGAGAAGATCACGGTCAAGATCAGGATAGCGCCTGCAGATATCGTCCGCAAGATCGGCCACGGCCAGGGAATGCTCAAGCAGTCCGCCGAGATAAACGTGATGCATCGACTTGGCGGCTGGCGCCTTGCAATAGGCTTGCAAAAAGGCAACATCATCCAGGAATGCTTTCAGCAGAGCCTGAAGATGGGGGTTGCGAAGAGAGTCGACCTTCTGCCGCAGTTCGGCTGCCATAACCTGGGCATCGCGAGCACTCACCGGCAAAAAATCAGCGAGGGAAATCTTGTCCTCATCGAGCCGTTCGATCTCCTGCACCACCAGCTGCATTTTCCCCAGATAAACGCTGGCCTTCCCCTTGACGCGGATAAAGTCGTCTTTCCCGAAAAGATCGTTGAATTCGTCCACGCGATCCCAGACGCGCCCTTCGACCTCTCCCGTACGATCGACGAGCTTCAGCGTCATATACGGCTTGCCGTTCTTGGCCATAGCCATGACCTTGTCTCTGACCAGAAAAGGGCTGTCGACAAAATCTCTTTCTCTGATGTTCACAATGAATATTTTAGACAGTTCCATGCACATCCTTTACTTTCTGAGCAATATATTCGGCGACTTTCAGTCCGTCCAGAGCCGCACTCATAATGCCGCCGGCATATCCGGCGCCCTCGCCAGCGGGATACAACCCCGGATGGGAAAGAGATTGCCCATCCTCACCGCGCAGAATGCGCAAAGGAGCCGAAGTCCGGGTCTCAAGGCCGATGAGAACAGCCTCAGGGCAGACAAACCCCTTCATGCGACGCTGGAAGACGGGCAAGGCCTCCCGAAGTTCACTCGTGACAAACGCCGGCAATAGAGCCTCAAGATCCACCTGCTGAATGCCCGGCCGACAACTCGACACAGGGGGCAGCGACGGTTTGCCTTGGCCCATGAAATCCATCAGACTTTGCGCGGGAGCGTTATAGTCGGCGCCACCAGCCAGAAACGCCTTTTTTTCCAGCTCTCGTTGAAATCGCATTCCGGCCAGACAATCGTCACCCGGGAAATCCTCAGGGCGCACGCTTACGACCAGCGCACTGTTGGAAAAAGGTCCCGACCGGCTGAGATAACTCATGCCATTGACCACCACGCCCTCTTCCTCGGAGGAAGCGACCACCACCTCGCCACCAGGGCACATACAGAAGGAATAGGTCCCTCGTCCGCTCTCAGGATTATTGTAACTCAACGCATATTCAGCGGCCGGAAGACGTGGATGTGTGGGGAATCCATACTGGATGTTATTGATCCGCTCGGACGGATGCTCGACCCGGACCCCGACAGCAAAAGGCTTGGCCTGCATACGGACACCCACGGACGCCAACATCTCATAGGTATCACGGGCACTGTGACCCGGCGCCAGGACCAGAGCGTCGCAAGCAGCAGTCAGTCCATCACCGAGCACCGCGCCGCAAACATGGCCTTTATGAGTCAGCACATCGGTAAGTTTGGTCTGATAACGGATATCGACGCCAAGCCGCAAAAGCTCCTGGCGAAAATGGATCAGGACCAGACGTAGCCTGTCCGTCCCCACGTGGGGTTTGGCCTGAATGAGGATATCGGCGGGAGCCCCGAAACGGACCAAAGTCTCCAGCACAAGGCGCGTCCATGGGTGATTGACACGGGTAGTCAATTTACCGTCAGAAAACGTCCCGGCACCTCCCTCACCAAACTGCACATTACTTTCCGGGCAGAGCCCTTTGCCTGCCCAGAAATCACGCACATCCCTGACCCGCTCTTCGACTGGCCGACCTCTTTCAAGCAGCATCACTGAAAAACCGTACTGGGCCAGACGAAGCGCCGCGAAAAGACCCGCGGGTCCCATACCGACGACCAGAATCCTGCCTGGCAGAGCCAGGGGTTGCGCCTCGTAGCAGGGTTGTGGAGAAACCTGTTCCAAGCGAGGGTGGTTCCTGGTTCGCTTCCATACCGCCGCCTCGTTCTTTACCCGAAACTCTACAGTATAAATCCGGAGAACACGCGGTTTTTTGCGCGCATCAATCCCCTGTCGCACGACACGAAGATCATGAACCTCTCCATCGTTGAGTCCAAGTTCTTTTTCGACAAGAGATGGAAGCAGTGATTCGTCTTGTTCGAGAGTCAGAGGGAGGTCCCTCAATCGAAGAGGCATATCCTCTCCTTATTTCCTGACAAGCCCATCGAACGACATAAAAAAGCAGCGCAGGTAGACGTTATCAGACTGAGGTTTGAGCAAGAGGCAACTGAATTTTAAAAACACTGCCCTGGCCTTCTTTCGTGTCAACGGAGATATGACCATTGTATGTCTTAACAATACGCAGAACAACGGAGAGGCCAAAACCCGTGCCTTTCTTTTTTGTAGTGAAGAAGGGATCAAAAATCATATTGATGTGTTCGGGTGAAATACCACCACCGGTATCCGACACGATAATGTAAAGATGCGTGTCATCGTGATTCAGGGAAATACTTAAAGTTCCTCCCTGCGGCATTTCATAAATAGCATTGGCAAAAAGATTGTTGAAGACCTGCTCGAGCTCTGCAGAATCGGCCTGAATGGGAGGAGATGGCTGCAGGTCCTGCCGTACTTCGATGTCCTGGCTGATCAACTGCTCCTGAAAACTGTAAAGACACCTTTGGATTATGTCAGCTACAGACAGGTTCTGCAGTTCGAACCGCGGACGTTTGCTGGCAGCAAGCAATTTGATCAGGATATCGTCAATGCGATCCACTTCTTTGAGGATTTTATCGATATAGGAGGCTTTTTCGGCATCTTCCGCCAGCACCGGCCTGAGAATCTGAGCAAAGAGGCTGATAGAATTGAGAGGGTTTCGAATTTCATGAGCCATGCCGGCCGACAGATGACCCAAGGTTGCCAGCTTTTCCGCCTGCACGATTTCAGCGTGGGCCTTTTCGAGTTCGCGTGACTTTTGCGCGACACGCCCTTCAAGCTCAAGATTCCATTCCTCGATTTCCCTCAGCAGACGTTCCCGCTCAAGGCGCAGTTCCTTGTTTAAAAGTTCGACTCGCCTGATTTTGAGAACATTCTCAATTCGTTCAATCAGATCCTGATTATTAAAAGGCTTGAGAACGTAATCGGAAGCCCCGGCCTTCATGAGCTCGACGGCAATTTCTTCACTGCCTTTGCCGGTGAACATAATGACATAAGTATCAGGAAAATTTTTACGGATCCTCTTGAGTACAGTCATACCGTCCATGGCCGGCATCATATAATCAAGAAGGACCACGCTGGGGCTGTGCTCTTCGACCAGGCGTAACCCTTCTTCGCCACCACCCGCCGTGAGCACATCAAAACCCTTACTTTTGAGGATCATGGACGTGAGTTCAAGAATGATTTTCTCATCATCGACGACCAGTACTTGATCGGGCATGATTCCTCGCTCCTGCATCAATAATTCATGAAATGAGCGGTAGGATACCGTCAGTATGAGGATTTGACAAGGGAAATCCCGATTGAAACGGGCGAGCCGGGGGAGTGGAAGAAACGATTAGTACCAAAGAAAGGGGGCGAGGAAAGAGACGTCCAAACAAAAAAACTAAAGGGGCGCTACAAGAGCGCCCCCCTTACCTACGGCTATTGCTAAGCCACAATCGCGTTTACCGGGCAGGAGTCGACGCATGCCTGACACTCGGTACAGTCATCGGAGATAGCATACGTATCACCGGATTCCACAATGGCACCGAGGGGGCAGGTATCGACACAGGTGCCGCAAGCAATACAATCTTCAGTGATTTTAAGAGCCATGGTCATTCTCCTTTGGATAAATATTGCTGGAGATCAGATCTCCATAATTTCTGTTTCTTTATGGGCGACAGTGTCATCGATTTTTTTTATATGGGCGTCGGTGAGATCCTGGACTTCCTTTTCCGCCCGTTTGAGATCGTCCTCAGAAATTTCTTTATCTTTTTCAAGCTTTTTAAGCATTTCATTGGCATCACGACGCGCGTTGCGAACGGCAACTTTGGCGTCCTCCCCCATGCGCCGGACCTGTTTGACCATATCTTTGCGCCGTTCTTCAGTCAGAGGGGGAATGGCAATACGCACCAGCTGCCCATCGGATGAAGGGTTCAGGCCGAGGTCTGACTTATAGATCGCTTTTTCAATTTCAGGAATCAGCTGCTTTTCCCAGGGTTGAATCGTGATCAGCCTAGGCTCGGGCACCGTAAGCGTTCCCACCTGGTTAAGGGGTGTCGGTGTGCCATAGTAGTTGACCCGAACCTCGTCAAGAAGAGAGACGTTGGCACGGCCGGTACGGACACGGGAAAACTCTCTTTTCAGGTTATCAAGAGCCTTGTCCATGTTCTGCCGAGCGTTGTCAAGCACATCTTTATACATGGTTTTCACTCTCCTTTGACGACGGTACCAATTTCCTCCCCGAGCACAACTTTTTTGATGTTGCCACGCTCGGTAAGGTTAAATACCACAATAGGAAGTTTATTGTCCATACACAGGGATGTCGCGGTGGCATCCATAACCTGAAGTCCTTTCTGAAGAACCTCCAGATAGGTCAGCTTGTCAAACTTGACGGCTGATTTATCTTTGGCTGGATCCGCATTGTAGACACCATCCACCTTGGTAGCCTTAAGAATAACTTCGGCATTGATCTCCATGGCACGCAGGCTGGCAGCAGTATCCGTGGTAAAATAGGGATTGCCGGTGCCAGCGCCGAAGATGACAACTCGACCTTTCTCAAGATGTCGAACAGCACGACGACGGATGTAAGGTTCAGCGACTTCCTGCATTTCAATGGCCGACTGAACCCGAGTGACAACACCTGTTTTCTCCAGCGCATCCTGCAGCGCCAGACTGTTCATCACCGTGGCAATCATACCCATATAGTCGGCGCTGGCTCTATCCATCCCTCGGGAAGCCGCAGCCACACCCCGGAAAATATTGCCGCCACCGATCACCAAAGCGACTTGAATTTTGAGATCGACAAGCTCTTTGATTTCGCCGGCGATGCAGGAGATCACATCGGGATCAATGCCGTAGCCCTGATCTCCAGCCAGGGCTTCCCCGCTGAGCTTAAGCAGTATCCGCCGGTATATCGGTTTTTCTGAAGCCATGAAATCTCCGTTTAGTTGCCGCTCAGAGCCGCAACTTCCGCGGCAAAATCGTCCTGTTTCTTTTCAAGCCCTTCGCCGAGTTGATAACGAACAAACCGCGTCAGTTGGACATCACCGCCAATTTCCTTGCCGAGATTAGCAAGAACCTTGTTGATCGGCAGATCGGGATCGATAACAAAAGCCTGCTCGACAAGGCAGACCTCACCGAAAAACTTGTTGATCTGGCCCTCGATGATCTTATCAACGATTTTTTCGGGCTTGCCGCTGTTGAGCGCTTTAACACGCATGATTTCCTTTTCACTTTCAACCACTTCGGCAGGGACGGCATCCCGGTTCAGATACTGGGGATTGGCGGCGGCTACGTGCATGGCCAATTGACGCGCAACATCGGCTACCTTGGCATCGCTCTTTTTATCGGTGGTCAGCTCAATCAATACACCTATTTTCCCTACCCCGTGGATATAGGTAGCTTCAACGGCAGAAGGCGCCTCGAAGCGGGCAAAACGCCGTACACCAATATTTTCACCGATGGTAGCAACCTGATGGTTCTGTTCTTCCAGTACGGTACGGCCAGTACCAGGATAGTCGAGATTCATCAGGGCTTCAATATCCGTGGGCGCCTTTTCTACAACAAGGCTGGCGACACCGGCGCAGAACTTTTGGAAAGCTTCGTTTTTGGCGACGAAGTCCGTTTCGGCGTTGACTTCAACCAGCACACCGACCGAATCATTGCCATCCGCCACGATCATTCCTTCAGCCGCGGCGCGGCCAGCTTTCTTGGCAGCCGCAGACAGACCTTTCTTGCGCAGGATGCTGACAGCTTCTTCCATGTCGCCATTGGCTTCGGTCAGTGCTTTTTTGCAATCCATCATCCCCGCGCCAGTCTTGGCGCGAAGTTCGGAAACCATTGATGCAGTGATATTTGCCACAGAAGTCCTCCTCTGTTTATATGTTTTGGGACTATTTCCAGACCTACATCAAGCAGGACACCGGAAAGCAGACCCCTTATTTCGGAGAAAAGGCGACCGGTTATCCGGTCGCCTGAGATAAATGACTCGTTTTGAAAGATCAGGCTTCCGCCGGAGCGGCCTGGCCGGAGACCTCTTCTTTAGCAGCGGCCTCTTCCGGAGCCTCGTCGGCACCTTCCTGCTTGGTACGGATGGCGGCTTCTCTGGCCTGGCTTCCCTCCATGCAGGCATCGGCGATACGGGCCGTGAAGAGGCGGATGGCGCGAATCGCGTCGTCATTGCCCGGGATGAGATAATCGATATCGTCAGGATCGCAGTTGGTGTCAACGACAGCGACGACAGCGATACCCAGTTTGCGGGCTTCTTTAACAGCGATGGTTTCTTTCTTGGGGTCAATCACGAAAATGGCGCCGGGCATTTTGTGCATGTTTTTGATGCCGCCGAGGCTCTTCTCAAGCTTGGATTTTTCACGCTCGAGCTGCAGAACTTCTTTTTTAGGAAGAAGATCGTAAGTGCCGTCCGTGCTCATGACTTCAATCTTCTTCAGGCGGTCGATGCTCCCCTTGATGGTGGAAAAGTTCGTGAGCATACCTCCGAGCCAACGGTCATTGACAAAATACTGCTCGGCTCGCAGGCTTTCTTCCTTGATGGCGTCCTGTGCCTGCTTTTTGGTGCCGACAAAAAGTACCTTATCGCCACGCTCTACGGTCTCCTTGATGAAGTTGTAGGCATTTTTGAAGTGGCGAACCGTTTTCTGCAGGTCAATGATATAGATACCATTGCGCGCCCCAAAGATATAGGGCTTCATTTTGGGGTTCCAACGACGGGTCTGGTGGCCGAAATGAACACCGGCTTCCAGCAGTTGCTTCATGCTGATCTGCGACATGTTTTTCTCCTTGTTTCGGTTGATTGCCTCCGCCCTCTTCTTTTCCTCCGGATCCCCCTGACCCATCAGGAGGCACCATCCGGCCGGATCCAAGGACGTGCGTTTTAGGATAACGCGTGTCTATACCATGCTCACCCCAGGAATTCAAGGAAAATTTCAGGATTACAGTTTACAAGGCGCGGATAACCTTATATTATCTGCAGCCATGCCAGCCTCTAGAATTCATCGATACATTGCACGGGAAATAGCGACGCCAGCCCTGCTGGGACTTAGCGTCTTCACCCTGATGATCCTCATGGGCAGGATTATCCGACTGGTGGAGATGGTGCTCAACAAAGGGGTACCAGCCAAGGAGATATTTCTCCTTTTCGCTTTTCTGCTTCCCGCTTTTCTGGTCATCACCATCCCCCTTTCCTTTCTGTTGGGTGTGCTCCTCGGCTTCGGACGCCTATCTTCCGAAAGCGAAACCATAGCCCTCAAGGCTTCCGGCATCAGCCTGTACGGCATGCTCAAACCTGTCTTCCTGTTGGCCGCGCTGGCTTCTTTACTGACCGGAACTCTCACTCTTTACGGTGAACCGGCCGGCAATGCGGCTTTTCGCAGTAAAGTATTTGAAATCGCCGCCAGCAAAGCCACGGTGGGTATAGCCCCAAAAGTTTTCAATGATGATTTCGATGGACTGGTTCTGTATACCAACGAATTCGATGAGCAATCCGGCGTGATGAAGGGCGTTTTTATTTCAGATCAGCGCACGGATGAAGAAGGCTCGACGATCTTTGCGGAACGAGGGCGTATTTTTTCAGATCCCGGAAACTACACCCTGACCCTTCGACTCGAAGACGGAAATATCCACCGCAGACCCAAATCATCCCAGGGAAACAGCTACCAGACCATAGGATTTTCCACCTATGACATCAGTCTGAGTATGGGAAAAGAAATGGAAGCCGGGCAGACTGTCAAGAAAAAGGACAAGGACTTCAGCTTTTCCGAATTAAGCACAGCTATCAGGGAAGCAAAAAACGAAGAAGAACTCCTCCGTTATCGTGTTCAGTGGCACAAACGCCTGGTCCTGCCCCTGGCGCCGCTCCTCTTTGCCCTGATCGGCATTCCGCTCGGCATCCAGTCACATCGCTCCGGAAAAGGGGGGGGCTTTGCCATTGGCCTGATTGTTTTTCTGGTCTATTACATCCTTTTTTCCTTCACCAAAACGTTGGCAACCGAAGGGATTTTTCCTGTAATTCCGACGATGTGGGCCCCAACCATTCTTTTCTTTGCCGGCGGACTGCACCTTCTGCATCTGGCGGCCATGGAGAGACGTTTCATCCTTCTTGATCTTCTCCTTGAAGGCATGGATCGGTTCCGCCGTCTAATCCAACGCAGGAGGTAGACCCGTGACTCTACTCAACCGCTACATCCTGTCCATCTATATCCGGATTTTTTTTCTCGCCAGCGCTACCTTCGTCGGAATCTACCTGCTGGTCGATTTTTTCGAAAAAGTGGACAACTTCATTGAGCACGGAGCGTCCGCATCCCAGTATCTGCTTTATTTTGCAAACAAAATCCCGCTGATCGTCAGTCAGGTCACCCCCCTTGCCGTCCTTATGGCCGTCTTCATGACCCTCGGCGGCCTGACCCGCACCAATGAATTAACCGCCATAAAATCCTGCGGCCTAAGCCTGATTAAAACAACCTGGCCCCTGTTGTTGGCCTCCCTGCTGACAGCGCTGGCTATCCTGGCGATGAATGAATTCGTCCTCCCCCTAAGTGTCAAGACCGCCAACACGATTTATGAGGAACAGGTCAGGGGAAAGACCTCCATTACCTTTAAGCGCGATCGGCTATGGTTTCGCGAAGGGTCCGATATTGTCAATATCAGCCTTGTTGAACCGGAAAGCAAAACGATAACCGGAATGACCGTTTATCACATTGACGACCATTTTCGGCTAACCCGACGCACGGATGCAGTTTCAGGCCATTATACGGATGATCGGGGCTGGGTCTTCCGCCAGGTCACGCACCGGGAGTTCACACCCCTATCCGGAGAGATGCTTGGCGAGAAGAAGTTGGCTCAGGAAATCCTGCCCCTATCGAAGACGCCTGACGATTTCAAAGAAAACCAACCGGATCTGGAAGCCCTCAACTTCCGTCAACTTTCTGCCCTGGTTAAAAAAATGGAAAGCGAGGGGCATAGCCCGGTCCGCTACAAGGTGGATATGCATTCACGTCTCGCCACACCCTTTGCCAACGTCATCATGGCCGTGCTTGGCATCCCTTTCGCCCTGCAGAGAGGAAGACAGACCAATGTCGCCACGGGTGTCGCCCTGAGCATTGTCATCGGCTTCGCCTACTATGTCATCATGGCGGCCATGCAGGCTTTCGGCTATTCCGGGGTGGCGCCCCCCGCCGTGGCAGCCTGGTCCGCCCATGTGCTTTTTGCCCTGATCGGAGGGTGGATGCTCCTGTCGACACGCAGCTGAGCCTTGTCGCCACGACAACCTGCTATAAACAGCAAGAGCCCTGTTAATGACAGGGCTCTTGCTGTTTTATCTGCTGGGCTTTTGAATCAATACCTATAGAATTCAGGCTTAAAAGGACCCTCAACAGGCACTCCGAGATATTCAGCCTGAGCTCGGGTGAGAGTCGTCAATTCGACGCCGAGACGATCGAGATGGAGGCGGGCCACCTTTTCATCGAGAACTTTAGGCAGCATATAAACCTTATTCTCGTATTTGTCGGGGTTGGTCCACAATTCCACCTGCGCCATGACCTGATTGGTAAAGGACGCCGACATAACAAAGGAAGGATGACCGGTAGCGCAGCCAAGATTGACCAGACGACCTTCGGCCAGCACGATCAAACGCTTTCCATCGGGAAAGACGACATGATCCACCTGCGGTTTGATATTGATCCACTCCAGGTCGCGGATCGAAGCGATATCGATCTCCAGGTCGAAATGACCAATATTGCAGACGATAGCCTGATCCCTCATCGCCTCCATGTGCTTGCGGGTGATAACGTCCCGACAGCCGGTCGTGGTCACGAACATATCTCCAAGAGGAGCCGCCGTCTCCATGGTGACAACCTGATACCCTTCCATGACGGCCTGCAGAGAGATAATAGGATCTATCTCGGTAATAAGCACCCTGGCCCCAAGTCCCCGCATGGCCTGGGCACACCCCTTGCCGACATCGCCATAACCGGCAATGACAACCACCTTGCCCGCCACCATGACATCCGTGGCCCTCTTGATGCCGTCGGCCAGCGACTCCCGGCAGCCATAGAGGTTGTCAAACTTGCTTTTGGTCACCGAATCGTTGACGTTGAAAGCGGGACACTTCAGGGTACCGTTTTTTTCCATCTGATAGAGACGGTGAACTCCGGTAGTCGTCTCTTCAGAAAGGCCTTTGACCTGGGCCATGAGCTCAGGGTATTTTTCGTGCATCACCTGGGTGAGGTCGCCGCCGTCATCCAGCAGCATGTTCGGCCGCCAGCCGTCGGGCCCCTCGATAGTCTGTTCGACACACCACCAGTATTCCTCTTCCGTCTCCCCTTTCCAGGCATATACCGGGATCCCGGCCTGAGCAATGGCCGCCGCGGCATGATCCTGGGTTGAAAAGATATTGCAGGAACTCCAGCGCACTTCGGCGCCCAGGTCAATAAGGGTTTCGATCAGAACGGCCGTCTGGATGGTCATGTGAAGGCAACCGGCAATGCGCGCGCCCTTGAGAGGCTTGTTGGCACCGAATTCCTGGCGAAGCGCCATCAGTCCGGGCATTTCCGTTTCGGCAATCTCAATCTCCTGTCTCCCCCACCGGGCTAGAGACATATCTTTGACCTTAAAATCCTTGTCTGTCATGAAAGACTCCTTTTCACTTGGTTATCTGCTCTGTACACCTTTTGATCGCTTCTAAAATAAAGACACCCTGCCTGTCGGCCGTACCATGAATTGTCCGATAGTCTGCCAGGAATAAACCAGCTTCGTCCAGCCAGCTTTCCAGATCGCCGCGCTCAAAACCCAGCCAGAGATCAGCCAGGCTCTCGCGGGCCCATTCATACTGGTGGGGAAGCAGGTCCGCGATTACCACCTTGCCTTCATCCTTGAGGATCCGGGCAAATTCCTTGAAGGCCTTTCCGGGGTTGGCCGCGTGATGAAGAACCATGTTAACCAGGACCAGGTCAGCACTAGCGGAAAGAACAGGAAGATGAGACATCTCGCCAAGGCGAAGCTCAATGTGACAAGGGCCATCAAGACTGATGCGCTGACGCGCTTGCGCCAACATGGCCGGCGATTGATCCACACCAACAACTGTCTGCGCCAAGAACACCAGAGAAGGGAGCAGATTGCCGGTACCGACGCCTACCTCCACCAGGTTTTGGCAAGGAAGAATCCGGTCAAAAAGCTGCTCAGCGTAAGGGGTGGTGGGGAGAAGACGATGTGAAAGTCCATCCCATTCACTGGCATGATGATTGAAGAAATCCTGGCTTTTGCGACGACGTTTTTCATAAATCGCCGCCATGGCCCCGAGATCTTCACGAGGAAAGGCTTCCATGGCCAGAGTGGCATCGAGGACCGGCCAAATCTCGACAAATAGGGGATTTTCCTTGCAGGCACGATAGTAGGACCAGGTGCCTTGCCGCCGAACACTCAGGATTTTTTCATCCAACAGGAGTTTGAGGTGGCGCGATACCCGCGATTGCCCCATGTCCAGAATCTCGGTCAACTCCTGAACGGTAAATTCTCCGCGGAAAAGAATGGCAACCAGCCTCAGACGCGTTGAATCGGCGAGAGATTTTAAGAGAGAAAGTGTCAAATCAAAATTTCCGGCTTAAATAGATCAGGATTTCTTGATTTAACACAAGGATAGGGTCAGGTCAAGGGATATGTGGAGCAAAAAGGGCGCGAATCGAGAAGTTTCCAAACGACGAACTCTCTTTAAACCGCCGAAGGGTTCAGCACAATCAGCGTTGCCATGCCCTGAGCGACAAGTTTTTCCTCGCTGTGCACCACAACCCGGAGGCTGACAGTGCGACGACCCAAGTGAACAATTTCGGATTTGGCTATGAGAGTCTCCCCAGGATGGACAGCCCGCAGATAATTCACATTCAAATTGGACGTAGTGACAGCAAGACCGGCAGGAAGGAGGGGAGCAGGGAAAAAACATACCGTGTCGACCAGGGTGGCGATCAGGCCACCATGCGCGCCACCGTAATAATTCAGGTGCCTCTCATCGATTGTGGCCCTCATAACGGCATGCCGCTCTCCAATTTCCACAGCGACAATTCCCAGTGTTTTTAGAAGCGGAATCTCATGAATGGAGTCGATCGTGGCTTTGGGAACGGTCATGATTATCCTCCCTTGATCGGGTGCGGGTTCTTGTTGGAAAAACGGTTTTTCGTTATCGCCAGCCCGAGAAAAGCCAGGTAAAAGCAGATCGCGGTCAGCAACGTCGCTATCCCGTTCCCTAAAGCATGGTCTGTCGTCGCATCCCACAGTCGGTCAAACCGTTTCAGAAAAGCGGTGTGCACCCTTTCGGGCGGCAGGCCTCTTTTAAAAGCCCGGTTAACATCGACCCAAAAGGCCAACTGCCAGCCCTGGGAACGGACATACTTGCCGGTGCGATACCACAATTGCAGCTGACGCCGGCCGGGTTGCTGTGCCAGAAGATGATGCGCCAGCTTGAAAAAGGAGTATAGCTTGAGGGGGCCGCTTTGGTCCTGGGTGCGATAAATGTCGGCCGCCTTTGCAAAAAAGGCGTCGAATCCGATACAGGAAAAATTGACGATGATGGCATTGAGACATTGCCGGGCAGCCAAACCTTCGGTTTCAAAGCGCCTGGCCGAGGTCTGAATCTCTGCCGGAAAGAGCAACCACTGGCCCTTCGTCAAAATGCGATCAGCCAGTTTCGTATCTTCAAGCAGGGGAAGATTCTCATCAAAGCGTCCCATCTCTGCAAAGAAGTCGACAGCCATCATGAAGCCTTGATCCCCGTGGATACACTGATAGCGATCCTGCCTTGCCTTGGCTTCATAAAAGTAGTAGCCCCGGTGCGGCTTGCCGTGCTGTCGCCAGAAACGTAATGAGAAACGTCCGGCAACGCGGCGATGTCCGCAGCGCGCCCAAACCATCGACAGGGATTCCAGGCTGTCAGCAAGAGCCAAAGGGTGGGGAAAGCGGGAGTCCGCGTGGAGAAAAAACAGGACCGGAGCTGAGGCATGGCGGGCACCGGCATTAAGCTGCTGCGCCCTCCCCTTATCCGCCCTGATGACCCGGCAATCAAAATGAACGGTGGCGGCGATTTGCTGGCACTGCATGAAAGTGTCATCGGTCGATCCCCCATCAACCAGAACCACCTCAAACCTTATACCTGACTGGTTTTTAAGACTTGAAAATAGCTCGAGAAGATTCGCCGCCTCGTTATAGACAGGCACGATGACGGACAGTTGAGGATTAGGGCCAGCTTGAGGGGAATGGTCCAAGACATCCTCCTGAAAAGTAAAAAGGCGAACCGGAAGGTTCGCCTTTTTACTTTTCAAGTTCTAGTGTTTCAGATGCCGGCGCGCTTGCGCAGGGAATCGATTCTGTCGGTTTTCTCCCAGCTAAACTCGGGAAGCTCCCTGCCAAAGTGCCCATAAGCTGCTGTTTTGCGATAAATCGGACGCAAAAGATCAAGAGTCTTGATAATACCGGCCGGACGCATGTCGAATTCTTCCTGAACAATCCGGGCAATGTCGTTGGAAGGGATCGTACCTGTACCAAAGGTGTTGATCATGACCGAAACAGGGTCGGCAACACCGATAGCATAGGCGAGCTGGACTTCGCATTTACTGGCAAGACCGGCAGCGACAATATTTTTAGCGACATAACGGGCCATGTAGGAGGCGCTGCGATCGACCTTGCTGGGATCCTTGCCGGAAAAGGCTCCACCACCATGAGAACCTTGGCCACCGTAGGTATCGACGATAATTTTTCGTCCGGTGAGACCACAGTCGCCCATGGGTCCACCGACGACAAAACGTCCGGTGGGGTTGATGAAATACTTGGTATTTTCATCGAGTAGCTCAGCAGGGATAATCGGCTTGACGACTTCATCCATGATGAATTCCCTGAGAGTGTCATAACTTACATCAGGGGTATGCTGGGAAGAAATAACGACTGAATCGACCCTTATGGGCTTGTCGTTGATGTACTGGATGGAAACCTGCGACTTGCTGTCAGGGCGAAGAAAGGAAACCAGCCCGCCCTTGCGTACATCAGCCAACCGCTTGGTCAGACGATGGGCAAACATGATGGGCATCGGCATGAGTTCAGCTGTTTCGTTGCAGGCATAGCCGAACATGAGACCCTGGTCCCCGGCCCCTTGATCCTTGAACAGCCCCTCCCCCTCCGTAACACCCTGGGAAATGTCGGGAGACTGCCGGTCAATAGAAGTCAGGACGGCACAGGTTTCGTAATCGAACCCCATGGAAGAATCGTCGTACCCGATTTCCTTGATGGTATTGCGAACAATCTGAGGCATATCCACGTAGGCGCTCGTGGTAATCTCGCCGGCAATCATGGCCATGCCTGTGGTCACCAGGGTTTCACAGGCCACGCGGGCCTTGGTGTCCTGGCTGAGAATAGCGTCAAGAATGGCATCCGAAATCTGGTCGGCAACTTTGTCAGGATGGCCTTCGCCTACCGACTCGGACGTAAAAAGAAAATCAGTCATTGGCATGGGTTCTAGTCTCCCTTGTCAGGTGGTGAACAATGAATGCTCGAAACGCGAAACTCTAACCAAAATGTCCTTTACTGTCAAGACCGTTGCCAGCTCAGAAGGATTTTTGCTCAAAAAGATCAGGGAATCGTTTCGTCATGGCCTCTTCAAGATATTGCTTCACCTCGCTGGCTGTTGAGAGCTTCATCATCTCATGGAGGAGGTTTTCCGCTTCGTCTCGCCGTACCTGCCGAAGAATTCTTTTGACCCTGGGAATGCCGGGGGCGTTCATCGATAATTCGGTGAAGCCAAACCCCAGAAGCACGAGGGCATACATAGACTCACCAGCCATTTCCCCGCACATCCCCACCTCGATGCCGGCAGATTGAGCCGCTGAGCAGATCATGCCTATGGCCGCCAGCACAGCCGGGTGCAGAGGCTCGTAAAGATAGGCCACATGCTCGTTGCTACGATCCACGGCCAGACAATATTGAATCAGATCGTTGGTTCCGATAGAAAAAAAATCGACCTCCCGGGCCAGCAGATGAGCAATGAGAGCCGCAGAAGGCGTCTCGATCATGATCCCTACGGGAATATTTTCATCGAAGGGAAGTCCCTCCGCGACGAGTTCGGCTCTGGCTTCTTCCAGGCATGATTTGCACGTCCTTATTTCAGCCACACCGGAAATCATAGGGAACATGATGCGAATCTTTCCGGAAGCGGAAGTTCTTAGAATGGCACGCAATTGTGTTTTAAAAAGACGTCTTTCCTTGAGGGAGAACCTTATCGCCCGAAGCCCCATGGCGGGATTGGCCTCATCCGACAGGTTGATCTCGGGAACGAACTTGTCGCCGCCGACATCCAGTGTACGAATCGTCACGACATGGGGCTTCATCTGCTCGACAATATCGCGATACGCTTCGACCTGTTCCTCTTCTGAAGGGGGAACCAGTCGATTCATGTATAGAAATTCAGAACGGTAGAGACCTATTCCTTCAGCCCCCTGCTGCAGGGCTAGGGGAACCTCTTCAGAAATTTCGACGTTGCCACGCAAGGCCACCCGATGACCGTCGAGGGTGATCGCCGGCAAATCCCTATAGCTGAGAAGTTCACGCTCCCGATACTCGAAAATCTGCTTTTTCCGTAGATATTCCTTAAAGATATCTTCGGTCGGGTGCAGGACCATGAGGCCGGCGGTTCCGTCAATAATGACAGGGGTACCACCAGGGACAAAAGAGGTAACGTTTTCAAGACCAACGACCGCGGGAATGCCCATGGAGCGGGCTAGAATGGCGGTATGGGAGGTTCTCCCGCCGACGTCGGTCACGAATCCCACAATCTTGCTTTTGTCCATCTGCATGGTATCGGCGGGTGAAAGATCGTGGGCTACGACGATGACCTTGCGATCAATATCCTTGAGCGATTGCTGGTGTTCGCCAAGAAGGTTCCGCAGGAGCCGCTCCCCGACAAAATCCATGTCGGAGCGTCGCTCCCGGAGGTACTCGTCTTCAATCGTTTCAAAGACCTTGCGGAACTTATCAAGCGTCCTTTTCAGGGCTCCTTCCGCATTGATCCTTTCTTCACGGATCAGCTTCCTGGTTTCATCAAGAAGCATCTGATCCTCAAGGATCATCAGATGGGTATCGATGATATAGATATGCTCGGACAGGTTCCTGTCCGTAACGCTTTGCTTGACCTCTTCAAGTTGCCTTTTGGAAAGATTGACCGCATCCATAAAGGCCGCTATCTGCTGATCGACGGCCCCCTCATCAATAGCTCGCTCCACGGCGGACATACGCGCCCGGTTGACCATATAGGTCTCCCCGATAGCGATGCCGGGTGAAGCACCGATTCCAATGAGCATGGTATCCTGCAAAAGATCAGTCTTCTCCAAAGCCGTCATCAATCAACTTTCCAATAGCCGCCATCGCCTCAGCTTCGTCCACGCCATCAGCGGACACATGAATGATCGATCCTTGCGGTGCGGCCAACATAAGCAGCCCCATGATACTTTTTCCGTTAACTTCCAGATCGTCTTTCCTGACGGTTATTTCACTTTTGAATTGGTTGGCGGTCTGCACAAGTTGAGCCGCCGCACGGGCATGCAAGCCGAGCCTGTTAATAATTCTGAATTCTTTACCGTCCATCGCCTCTCCTCTAGCTACCAAACCATGTCATCACAAGCAGCAGAAAAACAACAAACATAACCATAAACAAAACCGATACCCGGCGGTGAATCATCCAGGCAATGCCGCCGATGGCTGCCAAGATTCCAAAACCCCATAAAGGGAAAATTTTTTCATTTTCCATGAGCTGAAAAGACAAAAAAGCGGTCAGTCCACCAAGCAGAACAACGGTCGCCTCCTTGATTCGAAGCGCCAGGTCAGGCAGACTTCGCCTTTGAAGAACCTCGACGACCTGCAGACCACTGCGGTAGCCATGGAAAAACCCGCCGACCCTCATCCATAAGTGGGGGACGTTGAAAAGGAGTAGAAAAACCACGGGCGCCCACAAGGAACCCTTGACTGCGAAAAACAGGGACACGCCGGCGGAGAGCGGACGAAGAGCACCCCAAAAAAGGGCATCACCCATGGCGGCATAAGGCGCCATGGTCATTTCCTTGAATTCAGTGACACCAAGCACGGAGTTTTTTCCGGTGGCTCCAGACTCTTCCAGGGCGAGGGCTGCGCCGAGCACAGGAGAAGCCATATAAGGGTGGGTATTGAAATAAGAAAGATGACGTTGAAATGCCATGGAGAGTTCCTGCCCCTGATAGAGAAAACGCAAGCCGGGCGCCATAACGTAAAGAGCACCCAAGCTTTGGAGCCGCTCAAAGTTCCAGCTGGCCTGGAGCAGGAACAGGCGCGGTAGAATCTGCGCGATAATTATGGCAGGCAACTTGCGATTCATCTCATTCATCCGTTAAAGGAGCCAAAGAGTCAGGAATACTGTAGCGAAAGATGCGGTAAACAACGTAGCTCTTCGCGTCACATTGATGGTACCCATAATGGCCCCCGCCCCGATACAGGGAAAGGCGACAATCCACCAGGCGATTGATTTATCAATCAGGGGGAAGACTGACGGGCCGCCCCAGGTCACAAGGAACGATCCCGAAATAAAGAGAACAACAAAGGTGGCAAGGGCAGCCAAGGCAAAGTTTCCCAACCCACAGAGATGCAATCGTTCGATCTGGTCCACCCTTCCCTCTGCCACGGCTTCTTCCGCTCGAGTTAAAAGTCGGCCGTTACCATAGCGTGCCGCCCTGTCGAAAAGCTGCCCGACCTTACCGAGGGGCAGCGTGACGATTGTTGCCAGTACGGCGAAGGCAGGCCCCTCATATCCTTGCAGAGGCCCCAATATAGCTGTCAGGGCGGTTGCCGCCACCGCCACCTGGGTATCGTCCGGCGGGATGGCCGCCCCCACGGGAAGTCGGCCCAGCCAAAGCAGCTCAACCAGGACCCCCACAAGCAAACCCGCCCCGGCATCGCCAAGCAAAACGCCAGTCAGGGGCGCGGCCACGATGGGACGAGAAAGCATGAACTGCCACATGGCCGTCCTGTCTATTCCGGCAAAGATCGCGACAAATCCAGCAAGAAAAATCTTATCGATAGGCATATTATTTTATGGGCGCCTTGATCAGTTTTTCCCATCTTTGTTTTTTGTCCGACGGAAAGCACTGGGAAACGATACCAATCCCCTCTCTCTCCAGAGAGCGAAGATTCTCAATATCTTCATCACTAAGGGCCAGCGTACAGGTGACCCGAATCTTGCCAGTGCCGGCGTGCATATTGCCAAGATTGAGTTCCGTGAACGGCATCCCCAGCTCATGAGCATGACGACTGTCCGAAGAGTTGGCAAAGAGAATCATTACCCGCTTGCCTGCCAGATCGTCCGAAGCCAGCAACCGAACGGCTTCCTCTACGGGTTCGATTTCAACCCGAATATTTTTGGGTACGGCCGCTTTCATCAACATCTTCTGAAAAGGCTGCTCGGGAAGCGAATCGCTGGCAACGACGATACAATCAGCCCGCGTAGCGGGAACCCAGGATTCGAGAACCTGACCGTGAATCAGACGGTTATCAATGCGAGCCAATACTATGCTCATAGAACGGGATACTCCGAGAAATCGCACCTCAGGAAAGCATGTCGCTGGCCAGATAGATACTCTGCTGGCCATAGGCCCTGAGCATGGCGCCCAATTCGTGAAAAGAAACGGATTCCTGGCTGTTGAGAAGTTTGATGATCATGGGCAGATTGACGCCAGTCAGAACGTCGACTTTTTCCCTTTCAAGAAAGGAGATGGCAATATTGGCCGGCGTTCCACCAAACATATCCGTCATAATCAAAACGCCGTCGCCATCGCATCCCACCGTCTCAATGGCTTCGTCAATGCGTTCCCGAATCGTCTCGACACTGTCTTCCTGCCAAATGCAAACAGCCCTGACGTTTTTGACAGGTCCGATGATCATTTCCGCCGCCCGAATAAATTCTTCGGCCAGATTGGAATGGGTGGCAATAACCAGACCGACCATGATCTATCCTTTCGCGATGTCCCGATGAACAATTTCGAGTGAAATTCCCTCCACATCAAAAACGGGTCGAAGCGCTTCAACCAGTGTTACACTGCGATGCCGTCCTCCCGTACAACCGATGGAAAGAGTCAGATAGCTTTTACCTTCAGAACGATATTGCGGCAGCAGAAAATCGAGAAGCCCCTTAAAACGCTGGAGAAACTCCTGGCAGGTGGGTTGATTCAGGACGAATTCCTGCACAGCAGCATCCTTGCCGGTAAAAGGCCGAAGTTCTCTGACAAAGTATGGATTGGGAAGAAAACGGACATCAATCACCAGATCAGAACCTGGTGGAAGACCATAGCGAAAGCCGAAAGATTGAAGGCAGACGGCCAAAGGAGAACTGCCTTCATGACCGCGAACCGCATTAATAACCTTGTCGCGCAACTGATGGGGGCTAAACTGGGTCGTATTTATGAGGGTCGTACTTAATTTTCGCAGAGGTTCCAAGAGCATTCTTTCACGCAGAATACCATCCTGAACACCGCCGTTGAGAGACATGGGATGCCGACGCCGGGTTTCCGAGTACCGTCGGACGAGCATCTCATCCGTTGCATCAAAAAAAAGAATTTCGACTTCATGTCCCTGCGCTGCCATTGAGGCCAGAACTCTCTCGCAACCATGCAGGAAACTTCGGCTGCGCACATCCATGACCACGGCAATACCCTGAGTGTCAGCCCTCTCCTCCTGGGTCACCTCAAGAAATTTGGGAAGCATCACCGGAGGAAGATTATCGACAACAAAAAAACCATCGTCCTCAAGGGCGCGGGCGGCTGTGCTTTTTCCAGATCCGGACATTCCCGTGATAATGATCAGACGCATGCAGAACTACTCCAGGTTATCCCCGATGATGGTATGGGCATGAAGGCGGGCCATTTCAGCCATGCGCTTTTCCAGGCGATCCTGAAATTCAATGGCGCTGTGGTATCCCATTTCCTTGAGGATCTGGTTGCGAGCTGCCACCTCGACAATGGAGGTCATATTGCGTCCCGGCCTGACAGGGATTTCGAGGAGGGGAACTTCGACACCCAGAAGGCTGTACGTTTGTTCTTCAAGTCCGAGTCGATCATATTCTCGACCTTCTTCCCACTCAACCAGTTCCACGGCGAGGTCTATTTTTTTGCGTTCACGGATTGCCGCCACGCCGAAGAGGTGTTTGATATTGATGATACCGAGACCCCGAATTTCCATATGATAGTGCAGAAGGTCGCTCCCTTCACCGAAAAGAACGGAAGGCAGCTTCAGCCGAACCTTGACGACGTCGTCGGCAACAAGTCGATGACCTCTCAAGACCAGATCAAGAGCACATTCACTTTTCCCCATGCCGCTTTTGCCTAGGATAAGGACGCCAACACCGGCAACCTCAACAAGGACGCCGTGAACGGTGGTTGAAGGCAACAGGCGTTCTTCCAAAAACTTTGTAATAAGGGAAATAAATGTAGAGCTTTGATGGTGGGTTCGCAACAGGGGTGTGCCCTGGCTTTCCACCTCCCGGATAAGCATCTCAGGGGCATCCTGCCCTTTTGTAATGATAAAGCAGGAGTTGTCCAGAGCGATCAGACGGCGCAAATTAGCGGCTGCCGTGTCAGGAGGGAGATGGGCAAGATAGCTGAGCTCGGTAGAACCAAGAACCTGGATACGATCTGGATGGAGGTTGGTGATATACCCGGCCAGGGCCAGTCCGGGCTTCTGGATACGGGGCACAGTAACCAGGTTATTCAGTCCTTTTTCACCGGCCAACAGCTCCAGGTCAAGGCCTGCCTCTTTTTCACTCAACAATTCCTGAATGCTCAGACCTGGCATGGCATCTTCCCTGTAAGAAAAAAACCGAAGGAGAAACTACCGGATAATCAGATGGAACCCTGAGGGTATTCTTTACAGTTTTTCTTCCTCTTCGATAATGATGGAATAGATGTCGCTTGCCGTGTCGGCCTGAAGAAGCCGCTGCCGAACATCTTTATTTTTCAACAACTTGGAAATGCGGGCGAGGGTTTTTAGATGAATCCCTACCGATTCCTCAGGCGCAATCAAGAGAAAGAAGAGGTGGGCAGGCCTACCATCCATAGAATCAAAATCGACACCATCATGACTTCGTCCGAAACAAATCAGAAGGTTGCCGATGTTTTTAAGTTTTCCGTGTGGAATGGCGACCCCATCACCGATCCCGGTGCTTCCAAGTTTTTCCCGCTCTTGAAGCACCCGAATCACTTCGTCTCGATCGAGGCTCTTGTCCGTATTGACGATGGTATCCGTCAACTCAGCAAGAACATCGTTCTTGCTCTTGGCCTTCAAGTTGTCCGCTATAGCAGAAGCGTTTAAGAAATCGGCAATCTTCATGTTTCTTCAAGCAGCCTTTCAGGGTTCGCTCAAATCAATGGGGGGAAGGATACACGATCCTTCCCCCTTCTCAATGTTTTTGCCTATTTACTTGCTTTCAGGTGCGATCAGGCCGTAATTGCCATCCTTGCGGCGATAGACAACGTTGATCTCCTCGGTCTTGTCATCGGTAAAAACCAGAAAATCCTTGTTCAAAAGATCCATCTGCATGACCGCCTCTTCAACGGACATCGGCTTCACCGAGAAGCGATTGGTACGCACAATGACAGGTTGCTCAGCGCCCTCGTCAATACTTTCCGCGGCAAGTACCGTTTTCTGGACCTGTCTTTCACGCCCGGAAAGCGGCTTATGCTTTTTGAGTTTCTCTTTGTAGCGCTTCAATTGACGCTCAATCTTGTCGACCACGGCGTCAATGGCCGCATACATGTCGTTGGTCTCCTCGGAACCTTTGATGGTAATGCCCTTGGCCACCAAGTTAATTTCGGCCCGATGCCTGATTTTCTTTTCGACAGAAACAACCACCTGCGCATCGATGGGCTCATCGATATACTTTTTAACGCGCTCAAGCTTTTCTTCCACGTACGTGCGAACCGGATCACTGGTTTCCATATGTCTGAATGTTACCGCAACCTGCATAAAAACCTCCTCTTGAAAATATCCCTGGGGGATCAAGTCGTTTCTGGTTGAATTATAACCCCGATTATCGGGATGGCCACGCCATGGTCAATCAAAAGAGACGCTTACGCTCGGTCGATGAGCCAATCCCAAGCATTTCTCTGTATTTTGTGACGGTCCGCCGGGCAATATCGATACCATGTTTGCGCAAAAGTTCAACCAATTTCTGATCAGAATAGGGTTTTTTAACATTTTCGCCGCTGATGATCTCCTTGATTTTACTTTTGACACTTTCGGAGGCGATGGTTTCTCCCTGAGTTGTGCTGATACCGCTGTTGAAAAAGTATTTCAACTCAAACAACCCTTGCGGTGTCTGGACATATTTATTCGTCGTTACCCGGCTGATGGTCGATTCATGCATCTCAATATCTTCAGCCACGTCACGAAGAACGAGGGGTTTAAGATATTCAATGCCGCGGTCGAAGAAATCGCGCTGGAACTTAACGATGGATTTGGTCACTTTGTAGATGGTCCGCTGTCGCTGATGAATACTCTTGATCAGCCACATGGCCCCACGCATCTTTTCCTGAATATACTCGCCGGCCTTCGCGTCTATATCAGAACCTCCTGAAAGTGCGCTGCGATAGAAGGAGTTGATACGAAGATTGGGCAGGCCCTCGTCGTTAAGAACGACGACGTATTCGTCACCGATTTTGTGCACACTGACGTCCGGCACAATATAGTGGGCGTCTTCCTGCCAGTAAGGCCTGCCCGGTCGGGGATCCAGGTGAGAGATAACCTTGGCCGCGCCGAGCACCTCATCCAGGGAGACTCCGAGCGCTTTGGCGATAGCTGGATATTTGCGGTTTTCAAGATCCCCGATATGGTTTTCCAGTATCGCCACAACGACAGAATTATCCAGCTCAAGCTGCTCCACCTGTTTGAGGAGACATTCCTGAAGATTGCGACTGGCCACGCCCACAGGGTCGAAATCCTGCACTTTCTTAAGGACAGCCTCAACCATCTGGCTTTCGGCATGAATCTGCTCAGCTACTTCATCCAAAGAGGCGATCAGATAGCCATCCTCGTTCAGGTTGCCAATAATCTCTTCAGCAATGCGACGCTCAGTCTCGTTAAAAGGAGAAAGATTCAATTGCCACAAAAGGTGGTCGGTCAGGGTCCCCTTTTTGGTAATAAGATTCTCATAGGAAGGTCGATCATCGTCTTCCTCATAGTAGTCGGCGGTCGATCCACCCAGACTGTATCCTTCAAGGTATGTTTGCCAATCGATATCCCCAAGGCCTTCGGACTCTCCCTTGACCTCTTTGATCTCTTCCGAAGAGGTCTGGTTCGCTTCCGCCTCATCGCGGGAGTCCGGGCTTTTCTCGACCTCCTCGACCGATTCGGCACCCTCCTCCAGAAGCGGATTTTCCTCAAGCTCCTGCTGCACCATGTCAACAAGCTCCATACGGGAAAGCTGAAGAAGCTTGATGGCCTGCTGCAGTTGCGGCGTCATGACCAGTTGCTGACTCAGTTTTAGCTGTTGCCGAATCTCTAAAGCCATGTCACTCCCGAAGAGAATTGAGGACCCGCTCCATGCCAGGTCCAAGGGGTGTTGTTAAAGTTTAAACTTATCCCCAAGATAAATCGCCCGAGCTCTTTCACTCCCGGCAATTTCAGCGGGAGTCCCATATTCCAGGATTCCCCCTTCGTTAAGAATGTAGGCGCTGTCACAAACTCCCAGAGTCTCACGCACATTGTGATCTGAAATAAGCACGCCGATACCGCGGGACTTCAAATCAGCGATGATGTTTTGTATATCCATGACCGCTATCGGGTCAATCCCTGCAAAAGGCTCGTCCAGCAGGATGAAGGAAGGTTCAATAACGAGGGCCCTGGCAATTTCAAGTCGCCTTCGTTCGCCACCGGACAGCGCATACCCGTAGGTGTCGGCCACGTGACTGAGTCGGAATTCCTCAAGAAGACGATCTTTCCGGCTCCTGCATTCGGCCGCGGGGATATTGAGCGTTTCCAGAATGGCAAGTAAATTCTGGGCGACGGTCAATTTCCGAAAAACCGAGGCTTCCTGAGGGAGATAAGAAATGCCGGCCCGGGCTCTCTGGAACATGGGAAAATCCGTCAACTCAAGATCATCGAGAAAAACACGGCCCGCGTCGGGACGGATAAGCCCCACCACCATATAGAAAGAAGTCGTTTTCCCGGCACCATTGGGCCCGAGCAGGCCGATAACCTCTCCGGAAGAGACAGCCAGATCGACTCCGTGAACCACCTGCCGCCCCTTATAGGCCTTGCAGAGGCCCTTAGCCGAAAGGGTGCGTCTCACGGTTTTTCCTCTTTGGGATGAAAGACAGCTTGAACCCTGGAACCTTCGGCGCTGCTGACAATACTTCTCTCTTCCAGCAGATAGACGGTTATTTCGTCGCCGGCCACTGAATTTTCGCCCTGAAACAGCCTGGGGGCACCAGTAAGCACGACCTTCTTTTCTGAATTAAAAAGAATTCCCTGCTCTCCCGTCGCCACCCTATCGCCTTGAACGATCCGGACATCACCCGTGGCAACCACCCTTTCCACCTCGCGGGTGCTGGGAACGTACACCAGACGCATCTCCTGTGCGTACATGACAACGTCCCCTTGCCGGGCCACCACGCTACCGATAAAGCGGACCTCTTTGCCGGCCTGATCGGCCTCAAGTCGGTCGGAAACAACGTGAATCGGTTCGTTTCGATTGCCGAGACCTTCGGAAGTATTTTCCTGACCGAAACCATTACCCGTCACCAGCAGTAACCACGCCAGAAGGAGGTACAAAGGACTCCATCTTTTCATCTTCAAGCCCCCTCTTCCTGGATAACGGCCGTTACGGCGCGAAGAATGGATATTTGTCTGGTGTCTACATGAAGGAGCAAGCCTGTTCCCCTAATGTCCGCAGCACCAGAGAGGAGACGAACATCGTCTTCGGTTCGGATGATCCGGTCGGCGGAAGTAAAAACAAGAGAATCCGTATAGAAAGAATATCCTTTCGGACTTCGCACCACGACATTTCCCTGGACGTGTACAACCTGCGGATCAGAAAAGAACTTGCCACTGTCGGCAGTCAGCGTAACATCTCCGAGTTCCCCCTGATCATAAAAAACCATGAGAATATTCTGGATGTCCGTCGTGCCCTGACTAAAACTGTGCATGGCCGAATCGGCCTGAAGGGTCCACTGGGGTACGCCGTCCTGTGTTTCCGTATATTGGATCCTCGACATGGCCAGATCCACATTATCCGGCAACCGCTCCAGGATCTCATCCCCATCGAAGCCTTTGAAATTACGAAGGATCATCACGGTGAGGGCGACGACCAGTGCGACGATGATAAAACCCAGTATATTGCGGATATTCACATTTCCGGCCATGGTGCGCTCATACTAACATCATTTTCCCGGCCGTGTAAAGGGAGTTGTTCGCTAATTGGCATGAGATTTGAAAGGAGCCTCAAGAGAAATAACGACCGGTAACTTCATGCCACCTTCCCCCCTCCTTCAAGAGGAGGTCACACACTTCCCGGACAGCGGAACGCCCCCCTTTTTGCCGCGTGACATAGTGAACGTAAGGCTTGATATCCTCGACGGCATCAACGACGGTCGCTGAAAAACCGACTCGGGTCAGAACCGGCAGGTCCACGAGATCGTCCCCCATGTAGGCTACTTCTTCATCCTTCAGCCCAAGGTTCTCAAGTATCTCCCTGTATGGGACAATCTTTTCCTTGGCCCCCTGATAGACAATATCGATCCCGAGTTCCCGAGCGCGCAGAGCAACAACCTCAGAGGAGCGACCGGTGATGATACCGACGCGTATGCCGGCTCTCTGAAGAAGCTTGAGTCCATGACCATCCTTGACATCAAACATTTTCGATTCGACACCATCATGGTCGTAAACAATACGCCCATCGGTGAGAATGCCATCCACATCCAGCAGCAACAGTCGTATTTTGGCGATCCTCTCCCTCATCAGACGACCCCCGACTTAAGCAGATCGTGCAGGTGGATGATGCCAACCGGAACCTTGCTGCTTTCGTCCTCAAAGACAAACAGAGAAGTAATGGAGAACTCTTCCATCCTCTGCACCGCCTTGGCCGCCAGATTCGACCTCAGAATACGTTTCGGATTGGCGTTCATCAGTTTATCAATGGGCTGATTGAGCACGTCCAGCCCCTTTTCAATGGATCGGCGCAAATCTCCATCGGTAAAAACCCCGGCCAGTTCACCCTGGTCATCAGCCACGCCGGTGATGCCGAGCTTCTTGCTGGTAATTTCGAACAGGGCTTCCTTCAGAGGCGTATTTTTGCCGACAACGGGGATATCAGCACCTGTGTGCATCAGATCTTCCACGCGCAGCAGAAGTTTCTTGCCCAAAGCACCCCCAGGGTGAAATAGCGCGAAGTCCTCTTCCCGAAAACCTCGTTCAATCAGCAGGGCCACAGCCAGAGCATCCCCCATGGCCAGCGTCGCGGTCGTACTGGCGGTCGGCGCCAAGCCCAGCGGACAGGCTTCTTCTCTGACCGATATGTCGAGAAAAACGTCACCGGCACGAGCCAGGGAGCTGCGGGTGTTACCGCTCATGGCAATAAGAGGCAGCCCCATTCGTTTAATGACCGGCAGGATGCGCAAAATTTCTTCCGTCTCGCCACTGTTGGAGACAGCCAGAACAACATCCCCCTTCATCAGCATACCAAGGTCGCCATGAATGCCTTCGGCAGGATGCAGAAAGAGCGCGGGGGTCCCCGTTGAGGCCATGGTCGAAGCGATCTTTTGACAGATAAGCCCCGACTTCCCCATGCCGCTGATAACAAGACGGCCGGAACAGGTCAGAATCAACTGGACAGCCTTGACGAACTGTTCGTCAAGACGATCGACAAGGCGCTGAACCGCATCCGCTTCCGTACGCAATACCCTTTGGGCCGTTTCGAGGATTTTGGTCATATCTCGATTCCCTTAACGATACGATCGATCGCCATGACTTCCTGCAAAGACTGCCGGAGTTGTTGTAGCGGCAAACAGTTTGGACCATCGCAAAGAGCCCGGTCGGGATCTTCATGGACCTCCCAAAAGAGCGCGTCGATTCCGGTGGCGACAGCGGCACGGGACAGGGCCCCGACATATTGGCGCTGTCCGCTGGAGGCTCCCCCTGCCCCACCCGGAAGTTGAACCGCGTGGGTAGCATCGAAAATAACGGGATATCCCATTTCACGCATAATAACCAGAGAACGCATATCGACAACAAGATTGTTGTACCCGAAAGAGGCTCCACGTTCGGTCAGCAGAATTTTACGATTTCCCGTCGACTCGATTTTCCCCACAGCATTTTTCATGTCCCAAGGCGCCAGAAACTGCCCTTTCTTGACATTGACCGCCTTGCCTGTCTCTCCAGCAGCAACCAGCAGATCGGTTTGACGGCTCAGAAAAGCGGGAATCTGAATAATATCAAGAACCTCGGACGCAGCGGCGACCTGCGACACATCATGGACATCGGATAGAACAGGGAGTTCAAATTCCGAGCGAACTCGCTGAAGAATACGCAACCCCTCCTGAAGACCCGGACCACGGAAAGAAGTTACCGAGGTCCTATTGGCCTTGTCGTAGGAAGCCTTGAAGATAAGGCCGATGCCAAGCTCCGCGCACAGGTCTTTAAGATATCCCGCAATGCGCAACGTAAGAGACTCATCCTCAATAGCGCAAGGCCCCGCAATGAGTACCAAGGGACGATTCCCCCCGAGGATCGTATTCCCAATGGCGATTTCGTGCGTCATTTACTTCTCTCCCCGTGCTTTCAGACAGGCTCCGACAAATGACTCAAACAACGGATGCGGAGCCATGGGACGTGAACGGAATTCCGGATGGAACTGACAGGCCAGAAACCAGGGGTGCTCTGCCAGTTCAACGATTTCCACCAGATCAGCCTCCGGGTAAAGCCCGGAAAAAATCATCCCACATTTTTGCAAGACTTTGCGGTAGGCATTATTGAACTCATAGCGGTGTCGATGACGCTCGGTAATATTCTGCTGACCATAAATTCGGCGGGCGAGTGTTCCATCGATCAGGGTACAGGGATAGGCCCCCAACCGCATCGTCCCCCCTTTGCGGGTCAGGCTTTTCTGGCTTTCCATGATGTGAATGATGGGGTTCTTGGCCTCTTCCCTGAACTCGGCCGAGTAGGCATCCTCGATTTGACAGACATTTCGGGAGAATTCCACTACAGCCATCTGCATTCCCAGACAGATTCCGAAAAAAGGGATCTTGTTTTCACGGGCATAACGAATTGCCTCGATCTTCCCCTCACTGCCCCTCTCTCCGAAACCACCCGGCACCAGGATGCCATCAATGTCGTCAAAAACATCGCCGACACCATGACGCTCAAGAGCCTCAGAGTCCACGTATTTGAGCTTGACGCGGCAATCATTGCCGATACCGCCGTGGATCAGCGACTCTGCCAGGGATTTATAACTTTCGGTCAATTCCACATACTTGCCGACAACAGCGATAGTCGTGTCCGAGGCCGGCTCCTTCACCCTCTTGACAATGCGCTGCCAGCCTGAAAGGTCGGGCGCCTTGGTCCAGATATTGAGATAATCGACCAGCCGTTCATCCAGGCCCTGTTCGTGAAAAGCGATGGGAGCCTCGTAAATGGAGGCTACATCCCGGGCCGTGATGACCGCCTCTTCACGAACATTGCAGAAGAGAGCGATTTTGCTCTTCATGTCTCGGGGAATTTCACGGTCGCAGCGGCAGAGAAGAATATCAGGCTGGATGCCAATCTCCCGAAGCTCCTTGACGCTATGCTGGGTCGGCTTGGTTTTTAGTTCACCAGCTGTCTGAATGTAGGGGACGAGGGTCAAATGCACATACATGACATTTTCGTGCCCCCGATCGGTGCGAAACTGACGAATGGCCTCCAGGAAAGGCAAGGATTCAATATCGCCAACCGTCCCGCCGACCTCGACAATGGCGATATCAACGCCCTTGGCATTTTCAAGGATTTTGCTTTTGATTTCGTTGGTGATATGGGGAATAACCTGAACCGTGCCACCGAGGTAATCCCCTCGACGTTCCTTGCGAATCACGGAGTCGTAAACCTGCCCGGTGGTGAAATTGGACTTCCGGGTCAGCTTGGCGGTAGTGAAACGCTCGTAATGCCCGAGGTCGAGATCCGTTTCGGCGCCATCGTCGGTAACAAAAACTTCGCCATGCTGGAAGGGACTCATGGTGCCGGGATCGACGTTGATGTAGGGATCCATCTTCTGCATCGAAACACGCAGTCCACGCGCCTCCATAAGCGCGCCTATCGAAGCGGCAGCGAGCCCTTTTCCCAAAGAAGAAACAACCCCGCCGGTAATAAAAACAAATTTGGTCTTCATCAGATGTCCTCCAGCCTGTTTACGGCGAATGTAAAAAAACGAGAAATCTTACACGCATGGGGCTAAAAAGAAAACCCCAAATCCTCGTGCATCAAGAGGTTGTCAACAAACCTCGGACGCGATCCAGGTCTTCAGGCGTATCAACGCCATGTGAAATTAAATCCGTACTCACAACCTTGATACGGTACCCGTGCTCAAGAGCACGCAACTGCTCCAGATTTTCGGTGCGCTCAAGGTGGGTGGCAGGCAGATGCGGATAGCTTATGAGAAAATCCCGGCGGTAGACGTAGAGCCCGACGTGTTTAAAGGCTCCCACCTTCGTGGGGTTCGCATCAATTTCTGCGTAAAAGTCCCGAGGATAAGGGATGGGAGAACGGGAAAAATAAAGAGCGAAGTCATTGTGATCCGTTACTACTTTCACCACATGCGGACTTAAAAATTCTCTTGCATCCCGTATGGGGGTTTTCAGTGTCCCCATAGGGATTGAAGGATCATGCAAAAGCGGTCTGACAGCCGCTTCTATCATGGCAGGATCAATAAGCGGTTCGTCTCCCTGTACATTGACAATGAGGTCGCTCTTCAGGGTAGCGGCAACCTCGGCGAGACGATCCGTTCCAGTGGGATGATCGCCGCAGGTCATGGCGGCAACACCACCGAAAGCCTGAACCGCGTCATATATGCTGTGATCATCCGTGGCAACGATGACTTTATCAACAACTTCGGCCTGCATGGTTCGTTCGTAAACCCACTGAATCATCGGCTTCCCCATGAGGTCTGCCAAAGGTTTGCCTGGGAAACGCGTTGAAGCGAATCGGGCCGGAATAATCGCCGTTACAACCATGGAGTTTGCATCCTTTCGGGAGCATAGAGTCGGGCACAGAGTAATCAAACGCCAATACCTTGTCAAGAAAGGTCAGGACGACCTCAAACGGCAAAGACAGGGAAAGCTGCTCCTGAGACAAGCGCTACGCCGGGGTTTTCTTTTCTGGAATTTAATGGCGAGAGTTTACTGTCGCCGTTTCTGTCCTATAATAAGAAAAAGGGTCACGACAACCTACAAATAATTACCCTCTTTAACTTCTTCAGGAAAGAGACTTATGATCCCAGCCATTCTGGTACTGGACCATGAAGCAAAAATAACGGAGGCGCTATCCCCTCTTTTTGCCGAGGAAGACATCCGTCTCCACAGGGCAGAAAGCCTGAAGCAGGCCCTGGAAGTAGTCCATCAGGAAATGGTGGTGACAATCGTCCTGGGGGATGTCATTCCTCCCCTCGAAATACCCTCTGTCCTCATGCGACTGAAAAGTGTCGCACCCTACGCCGTCAAAATTCTTCTTGTCCACAGCAATGAATTGGCCAATTCGGTGCCCGCCCTCAACAGTGGCGAGGTTTTTAGACTCATTGTCCGTCCCTGGGATGCGGAGACACTGCGGCAAACCATTAAAGATGCTCTATACCGTCATGAAGTCGTGCTGGCCCTTAAAGAAGCCGATGAAGCGACTCTTCGGTCCCTGGGGCAGGCCATTGAACTTAAAGACCACTACACAAAAGGCCATTGCGACCGCGTTGCCGGCTTTGCTCTGCTGATCGGCAAGGCGCTGCATCTGGCATCGGCACAGCTGACCGACATCCGTCATGGCAGCTGGCTTCACGACTGTGGCAAGATCGGCGTGCCTGAAAACATTCTTAACTTCCAGGGCGAATTAGATCATCCTGACTTTGAAGTTCTCAAGCTGCATCCTACCTGGGGGGCGGAAGTGGCCAGACAGGCCAATTTGCAGCCGGGGGTCATCAACGCTATTCTGCATCACCATGAACGTTACGACGGTCTTGGTTACCCCGCCGGACTCAAGGGTGATGACATTCCATTGGAAGCGCGCATCGTAACTGTAGCCGATGTCTACGATGCCATTACAACCCGCCGTCCATACAGGGAACAGGTTTACAGCCTGCATGAGGCCAAGGGGATCATCTCATCCATGGCGGGGACTTACCTTGACCCGGATCTGGTCAGAATATTTCTGGGCCGCATCAATGAGCAAAGCACAGACGCGCCAGCAGAAAAGGCCGCGACTGTCCTACATCAATGGACTCACTGACATCCCCGCACTGAGTCACCATAAATACACAGCCCGTCCCCTGCGAAGAGGACGGGCTGTGTCTGGAAACGCACAAATGGTCCCCAAAATAAATCAGCCGACCACCTGACTGCGGGTAAAAACCGCCCGCAAGATAATTCCCTCTTTTTCAATATTATCCCGGGCACCTTCTTCTCTGTCCACCAGAGTCACGACCCCGACAACCTCCAAGCCTTCCTCCCTGGCCCGCTCAACGGCTTTCATGGAAGACCCCCCCGTGGTGGTAACGTCTTCAACAATGACAACACGAGAACCTTTAGGCAGGTTTTTCCGACCTTCCAGCCATTGCCCCGTGCCGTGTCCCTTAGGCTCTTTGCGGATGATGAAGGCATGGATATTCTGCCCGGCAAGAGACGCGGCAATGGACGTTGCGGTAGCAATAGGATCGGCACCAAGGGTCAGCCCCCCTACCCCATCAATAGGGCCGTCAAACTGCCGGACTTCCTCGTAGAAGGCCTTGCCCACCAACAGGCCGCCTTTGGCATGCAAAGTCGTCTGTTTTCCGTCAAAATAGAAGTTACTTTTACGCCCGGAAGCCAGGGTCACTTCCCTTTCCTCATAGGAAAGCTCCCGGACAATCTGCATCAACTCATCTCTTTCCGACTGGGTCACATCATCCTCCTGTCAATAAACCATAATAAAGAGACCCGCCGGCGGAATTTCTCCAAGCTAGCCTCAAACCTCTTATCAAAACAATCCCAGCTGCGTATCAGCTTTCAAACGGGGAAATTTTACGGGATAGCAGCCGCTGAAGCAGGCGTCACAAAAATGACCGGAACATCCGGCCGGAGCTCCGGCGGCGGCACGCACCCCCTCTTGAGAAAGATAACCCAGGGTATCGGAGGTGATATAGCGATTAATCTCTTCAATGGAATGGGAGGAGGAAATCAACTCCTTGCGCGTCGGCGTGTCTATACCGTAGTAGCAGGGATAGCTCGTGGGCGGGCTGGATACGCGCATATGAATCTCCCTGGCCCCGGCATTGCGTATCATCTTGATGATTTTGCGGGCGGTGGTTCCCCTGACAACCGAGTCATCCACCACAACCACCCTTTTACCCTCGATCACTTCGCGCACAGGATTGAGCTTGATTTTGACACCGAAATGTCGGATGGACTGCTGGGGTTCGATGAAAGTACGTCCGACGTAGTGATTGCGGATCAGGCCAAGCTGAAAGGGGATTCCCGATTGCTCGGCGTAGCCGATGGCTGCCGGCACACCAGAGTCGGGAATAGGGATAACGACATCGGCCTCCACCTGGTGTTCCCGTGCCAGTTGCCGACCGAACTCCTTGCGTACGCCGTAAACCTGTTTGCCGAAGATGACACTGTCCGGCCGGGCAAAATAGATAAATTCAAAAATACAGGGCGACGGCTGCGTCGGCTTGAAGGGAGTAAAGCTTTTCAACCCCGACTTATCGATAAGGATCATTTCGCCCGGTTCGATTTCGCGGATGAATTCGGCCTCGATCAGATCAAGGGCGCAGGTTTCCGAGGCAACAATATAGGCCCCATCCAGTTTACCCAGCACCAGTGGCCGAAATCCGTTGGGGTCGCGCACCGCCACCATACGGGTCTCGGTCAGGAAAACCAGACTGTAGGCCCCGCGCACAATTTCAAGAGCCTCGGTAATCCGCTCAACAAGGGAGTCACTCTGGGCGTGGGCCAGAAGATGAATAATGACTTCCGTATCGGCAATGGTGGAAAATATGGAGCCGCGCTGTTCCAGGTCGTTGCGTACCTCCTGGGCATTGACCAGATTACCGTTATGGGCTACCGCAATACTGCCGCGGGCATAGTCAACCATGATCGGCTGGCAGTTTTTCATGTCGTTGCCGCCGGCGGTGGAATAACGGACATGCCCTATGGCGCTGGATCCTGGCAGGCTCTCAAAGATGCTGTCATTTTTGAACACATCCGCCACCAGGCCCATGCCCTTGTGGGCGCGCAGTCGGCTGCCGTCAGAGGCGACAATACCGCAGCTTTCCTGACCACGGTGCTGAAGGGCGTAAAGACCCAGATAGGTCAGATTCGCGGCTTCGGGGTGACCGAAAATACCGAAAACGCCGCATTCATCCTCAAATTTATCGAAAGCCAAGTTAGCACTCCTTCTCAAAAGATCCCTCCAAAAAAGCAGGGAGGAATCCCGATTTCTCTGTTTTCAAAAAACCCTGTTCTTAAGACGAGACAAGGATCTGTCGCTTGATCAAACGACTAAGACAACAACTCTTCCCGGATGAAACGTATGGCATTCTGGTAGAGCCAGAGTCCCATCCCTTCTTCCGGAAGGTCCTCTTCCCGGGTCCAGCGGGGGTGGTGAGTGCGATGAACATAAGCTTCCGGATGCGGCATCAGGCCAAAAAGGCGGCCACTTGCGTCACACAGCCCGGCAATGGCCTGGGAAGAGCCGTTGGGATTCCAGGGGTACTCCATGGTTGCCGCCTGATAATCCTCTTTGCAGTATTTCAGTACTGTCAGGTGTTGATCTTCCATGGCGTCGAGCACAGCCGGTGAAGCGGCGACCAGTTTCCCTTCACCGTGGCGCACGGGCAGATAAATACCCTGCAGCCCCCGCGTAAAGATACAGGGAGAGGCTTCGTCAACCTTGAGATAGGTCCAACGGTCTTCAAAGCGACCGCCATCGTTAAAGGTCAGGGTGACCGACTGTTTCTGATAGTCGCCGCCAAGAGCCGGCAGCAGCCCCATTTTGACCATCAACTGAAAGCCGTTGCAGACCCCCATGACCAGCTTGCCGGCCTTGACAAAGCGCTGGATCTGGTCAACAAGATGCTCCTCGGTCCCACGAACCGCCGCCTGGAGCAGGCGGTTCGCACCAGCCTTGGCACTGCCGAGATCATCTCCGTCAAGAAAGCCCCCCGCCAGATTGAGGAAGTGGTAATCGTCGAGGCTGACCCTCCCGGCCAAGAGTTCGGCGATGTGGACAATGTCACAGACATCGGCCCCGGCCAGTCGACAGGCGTGAGCGACTTCCCGCTCACAATTGGTGCCGTTGCCGGCAATGACTATGGCTCTGACTTCTTTCGCCATGATTAAAGCTCCTTGAGAGGCGCCTGCCAGGACGCTTTTAGTGCCAGAATGTCGGCCTGGAGAACCACCTGGCCGCCACAGCCGGTAACTTCCAGCACAGGCTGTTCAACCACCTCACCGATGAGGGCAAAGTCCTGACCGGCGAAGATTTCTTCAAAACGATCTTTATTGCCGGGTCGGACCGTCACCAGCAGACGACTTTGGGTTTCGGAAAAAAGCAGGACATCATCCCGCTCACAACCTTCGGCTACCACCTGGCGAAGGTCGGCCCGGATGCCGAAGCCCCCGGCGAAGGCTTTTTCCGCCAGCGCGACGCCAAGGCCCCCATCAGAAAGGTCATGGCAGGAAGCAACCAGACCAGCCTTCTGGGCCCGGTTCAGGCTGCGGTATCTCAGCAGCGCCCCCTCGGCATCGACTTGGGGCACGGTCTGACCGATGGCCCCCAGCTGGGCGTAATACTCAGAGCCCCCCAGTTCGTTGCGGGTTTTGCCGAGCAGATAGACCAGATCGCCGGCACGCTTGACGTCCATGGATACGGCCTGACGAACATCATCGATTTTGCCGATCACCGAGAAGAGGACGGTAGGCGGAATCGAGATTTTGGTATTGCCGACCTGATAGTCGTTTTTCATGGAGTCCTTGCCGGAGATCAGCGGGACGCCAAAGGCG
Source organism: Desulfuromonas sp. AOP6 (assembly GCF_009731355.2). GTDB lineage: Bacteria > Desulfobacterota > Desulfuromonadia > Desulfuromonadales > SZUA-540 > SZUA-540. Next base: position 1,435,312 of record NZ_AP022810.1, on the reverse strand, counting down.
ACACAGTAGTCATAGAGGGCCTTGTTGGCCCGCACCAGTTGAGCCGCCTTGTATTCGCCATCGGGCGTCTTTTCACTCTTGACTGGGTCACACCAGCAGAAGTTGTCCAGACCGGCCACATGATCGACGTCGCCGCCCACGGCGACGTAGTTACGCAGGCCCTCATCGATAGCGCAGGCCATCATATGGTAGGTGTCGATGTCGCTGTAACTGGGACAGATACCATGAGCAACGACCACACCCTCGAATGAATCGAACAGGGGCCTGACGACGGCCGCATCCGAAGGTCCGTCATTCGCCACACCCAGCAACGGCTTGATGACCGTCCCGGCCTGAACTTCATGGTCATAACGACGGACCACCGATTCTTTCGAACAGATATTCAGGCGGCCAAGAAGCTGGGCAAGGATATTCGCCAAGTTGGGGTTTTCGGGTAATACGGGCTCCGGCCAGGATTTGATTTCCCAGCGCGCCGGGATAACAAGCTGGGGCACTCCCTCATGCAGGAAATGCATATCCAGATACGCCACTGTTTTCCCCTCATAGAGGCAATGAAAGTAACCGGAATCGGTAAAGCGACCCAGATCCGTGGCTTCCACGTCCATCTCCCGAGCCAGGGCGATAAATTCCTCCAGATTTTCAGAGGGAACGGCCAGCGTCATACGTTCCTGGGCTTCGGAAATGAGAATTTCCCAGGGCTGCAGACCGGGATATTTCAGCGGGGCGCGGTCAAGGTGAAGCTCGAAGCCGCCCGTATCTTCTGACATCTCGCCGACAGAAGAAGACAGACCACCGGCGCCGTTATCGGTAATAGCATGGTAGAGCCCCCGGTCCCTGGCAATCAACAGGAAGTCAAACATCTTTTTCTGGGTGATGGGATCACCGATCTGCACGGCGGTTACGGGAGAGCCTTCATGCAATTCTTCCGAGGAGAAGGTGGCGCCGTGAATTCCGTCCTTGCCGATACGTCCGCCGCACATGACAATATGGTCGCCCACCTGCGCTTTTTTCTCATGCCCGGGACGCCCGTTTAACTGGGCGGGCATGATGGCAGCCGTGCCACAGTAAACCAAGGGTTTGCCGGCAAAGCGTTCATCAAACACGATGGAGCCATTGACCGTAGGCACGCCGCTCTTGTTACCACCGTGCTCCACTCCCTCGACGACCCCTTCGAAAATGCGGCGGGGATGCAGAAGCCTGGGGGGCAGCGGCTTGTCATAGAAGGGAGAGGCAAAACAGAAGACATCGGTATTGAAGATCAGGCGCGCGCCCATGCCGGTACCGAAAGGATCGCGGTTGACCCCGACAATACCCGTGAGAGCCCCACCGTAGGGATCGAGCGCGCTCGGCGAATTATGCGTTTCGACCTTGAAAACAAGGCTCCAGTCCTGATTGAAGCGGATGACACCGGCGTTGTCTTTAAATACGGACAGACAGAAGTCAGCGGCGCCCTTCTGGGCCCGGATGTCGCGGGTAGCGCCGACAATAAAGGTCTTGAACACGGAATTGATGGTTTCCCGCTGCCCCTTTTCGTCCTCATAGTCAATGCGGGCGGAGAAGATCTTGTGTTTGCAGTGCTCACTCCATGTTTGCGCCAAGGCTTCGAGCTCGACATCCGTCAGGAGTTCGCTCAGACCGGCTTCCTTTCGACGCGCCTTGATTTCAGGAGACGCCGCATAGGCCTGCAGGGTTTTCATCTCTTCAAGGTTCAGGGCGAGCATGCCGTCACGGCTGATCTGCATCAGTTGGTCATCGGCGACATCGAGGTCAATCTGCCTGACCTCGACACGGGCGTCGCTCACCACCTTGGGTACATAAGGCTCCATCCCCTTGCTGCTGTCAAACTCGGAGGATGCCACGATTGTCCAGCGCTGGATGAGACCATTGGCCAGGAATTCCGCAGCGACACGCTCGGCGAGCTTTTTGTCGATCTGGCCGCGGAGAAGATATTGGGTCGAGGTATAAACACCCTCGCCGACACGAAAAGAACGGCCCGTAATATACTGAATGGCTTCCTTGGCCGTACGCCCGACATTGTCCGTAACACCGGGACGAAAACCAACCTCGATCAGCATGTCGAAATCATGGGCCACGGGCCTGTTGACAGCATACTCCTGGATGACAGGGTCAGACAGAGGGCCGGCCGCGGCGGCGGCAATCTCAGCGTCGGTCAGATCGGCGTCGACGGTATACACATCCACCGTACGGACACTGTCGAGACTTACCCCCAAGTGTTCTTTAAGTTCACGTCGGATTCTTTCGCCACGGGCATCTTTGACGCCGTCCTTCAAACCGACAGTAATTCTCCAGGCCATAACTTCTCCTCAGCAGATATCCATTTTTTGATCACCTCGATGAACAAGGGGTTTACCAAGGTGATTCTTGTCGTCAAAAACCAACTCAGATCTGAAAACAGAAGCTGGTCTCATGCTGCGCTCCCACAACCAGGTGGGGGCAGCACGTATGCTGTCTATCAAGAACCTGCCTTGCACAACTCTCGGCGAGTTGGGGATGGTTGTTGGTTTCGCTAAGATGGGCTAAAAAAACGGCATCAAGCCCACTCCAGAGCACGCCTTCCAGAAGGTGGGCCGCCGCGTCATTGGACAAGTGCCCATGATTGCTACGAACCCGTTGTTTGAGCGGCCAGGGGTATGGACCATCCCGCAGCATGTCCTCGTCGTGATTGGATTCAAGAATCAGTACGCGGCAATGCTTGAGACGATCGGAAACCAGACGGGTGGCTATCCCAAGGTCCGTAGCGACGCCGATTTTCCCCTCGTCTGTTTCAATAATAAAACCCACGGGAGCCACCGAGTCGTGGGTGACAGGAAAACTGTGGATCGAAAGATCACGCCAAACCAGGTTTTCACCGTCATCAAATTCCTCGACAACAGGCAAGGGCCCGATATCGGGCATTACGGCACGAGTCTGGTGGTGAAGGTAAACAGGCAACTTACACATCCGGGCGAGTGGGCCAAGACCTCGAATGTGATCACTATGTTCATGCGTCACGAAAACGGCGTCAAGATCCTCCGCCTGAACCCCCACAACGGCAAGCCTTTTGCGAATTTCTCTGGCGGAAAGACCGGCGTCAATCAAAATCCGACTGCGTCGGCTTTCCACATAGATGGCATTACCCTTGCTGCCGCTGGCGAGAAGACATACCCGCAAAAAAAACCTCCAGGCTCCCCGGTGAAAGCGCAGTCTATATACCGAAATAATCCATACCCTGCAAGGGAAAAGGGGTTAGAAAAACCCCACATCTCAGGAAAGCACCAGGTCGGCGCCGCCATACTGCGGCAAGAGGATATGAAAGGAGCTTCCCGGACAGTTTTCGGGATCATGCCCCGCACTCTCAACCCAGATTTCGCCACCGTGCATATTGATGATCCCTTTGACAATAGCCAGTCCAAGACCGGCGCCTTTGCCGTTGAAAGACACTTTGCCACTGGAATGTTCTTCAATGGTTCCGGCTTCATAAAATTTGTCAAAGATGTACCCCTGGTCAGACCCGTCGATACCGATGCCCGTATCTCTCACAACGATTTCCACATAGGGCAGCGGCGACGAAGTCAGCGGACAAAGGCCAGGGCTGGTTGCCGCCGTAATAGTAAAGGGCGGCCGAAGGGTCTCCAGCAAACGGGTCTCTACATAAACCTTGCCGCCGTCAGGAGTAAACTTGAGCGCATTTCCCACCAGATTGCCAATCACCTGCACCATACGCTCGCCGTCACAGTAAATCTCGGGCAACGCTTCCTGCAGGTTCATGACCAGAGACTGCTTCCTCTGTTCAAAAGAACGCACCATGGGTTTGGTTGCCTGGCGAACAAGCTGGTTTAGATTATGAGGGGTTGTTTTCAGGTGCACGTTTTTACTGTCAAGCATGGATACATCGACCATATCCCTGACGATACCGCTAAGACGCTGAGCCGCATCGGCGATATTCTGGATCATAGCCGCGACCGCTGTGTCCAGCGTGGCGATTTTTTCGCTCAGAATCAGATCGGCATAACCTACGATCACCGTCAGAGGGGTTTTGAGCTCATGGGAAGCGACCCCCAAAAAGGAATCTTTCATCTGGTTGAGTCGCTGCAACTCCCAGGCGCTCTTCTCAAGATTATCCTTGATCTCCTTCTCCTGGGTGACATCCCGGACAATGGTCTGCACCATGTGCCGCCCATCCATACCGACGACATGGGAACCACGCACCCAGCCAACGACAGGACGTTGGTCATCTAAACGGATATAGTTAATCTGCGCCTCGAGAGTCTCGCCGGCGAGAATCCTCTGGTGCATGTCGTACAGGGTTTCAAGCTGATCACAATGAAGCATCTCAAGAACGGAAAAGAAGTTGGCTCCTTCAACCCGCTCTTTTTTGACCCCGAAAAAGACCTCGGCGGCTTTGTTGACAAGAACAACACGGTCCTCGTCGTCGGTCACCATGATCGCATCGCTCGCATCCTCAAGCAGTGACCGATACATCTCCCTACTACGTCGCAGCTCAGTGCCTATCTTTTCCTGGTATTCGTAGGATTTCTGCAGCTCCAGGTTCGTGGACTCCAATTCCTGGTAGCCCTCCTGAAGCTTTTCATCCCTTTCCTGCAAAGAGGCGGACATCTCTGTAAGTGCCGTGGCCAGTTCAGCAAAATCACGGGTCGGCATAGTGGGTATAGCGATCTGGAAATGACCTGAGGCTATTTCCTTGGCAACGGAACAGAGTCGATCAATGGGGCCGATAAGGTGGCGCCGGGCAAAAACAACGATCAGGGCAAAGACGATGAGAAAAGCAAGACCAAGGACCACCATGGAGCGCTGGTAGACTGCGGTTAGTTTCTCATCGAGAACGGTATCGGGGAAGCCAAGACGGACAGTGCCAACGGTTTCCCCGTCAAGACTGGTGATGGGCAGGGAAACATCGTAGGTTTTGCCCCACTGGGGAAAGTTTACGACAGAGACGCCGCTGCCAGGGGACGAGGTAAAATCAACGCCGCTGATAAAGTGAAAGGAGGGATCATTGGCAAAAAGTGGCTGACCATTCTGATTTTCCAGAAAACAGTAAATGATATCGGGATCAGTGGTGACTATCCCCTGAAAGCGCGCATTAAGACCATCGAGCTCTTCCATGGGCACACCAAGGGCCACCACGTTCTCGATAGAACCCTTCAACTCTCCAGCGAGGTTCTGGCAACGGAGGACAATACCGTCCCGATAATCACGTCGGAACCCTTCAATGTTGAACCCTGTATTCACCAGAATCGTCAGGGTCAGGACAACAAAGGCAAACAAAAGGATTCGCTTTTCCAGGGTGTTTTTCATAGAGAAATCAGAGCCGATCCGGGAAAAGATAAATCGTCAACAGCTGAACAAATCCCTGGGAAGCCGACAAACTGGCCGGCAAGGATTGCAGCATTCGTTGATTTTTGGAAAAAGCCATGTACATTGAGAAGAGTTTGCTTTTAGGCCAAAAGCCCGCAAGGTCCGTCCATCCGGACTCTTTCATTGCCGCTTTTAAATACCATATCGGTCGGTAAAGGGCAATATGACAATCCGCTTATTTCAAACAACAGAGTCTGGCAAAAGGGTTGACGGGCATGGGAAGTATCCGATATCATCCACGAGTGCTCAAACCTTTATAAGTAATTGAAATTCCAAAAGACCATAAAGGCCCACATTTTCACCTATCACCCTTCTCACCAAGGAGAATATCGCCATGGCTGCCAAAGTTGCAATTAACGGTTTCGGTCGCATCGGTCGGAATGTTTTCAGAGCTGCACTGAATTCACCAGATATCGACATCCTGGCCATAAACGACCTGACCGATGCCGAGACCCTCGCTCACCTGCTGAAATACGACTCCGTTCATGGCACCTTTAAGGCTGACGTGGCTTCCGATGGTGACAATATCCTGATTAATGGCAAGACCATCCGGGTATACAAGGAAAAAGACCCGGCCGCCCTGCCCTGGAAACAGCTCGGTATTGACATTGTCATCGAATCAACGGGACGTTTCACCGATCGTGACAAAGCGCAGAAACACCTGCAGGCTGGAGCCGGAAAGGTCGTCATCAGCGCCCCGGGAAAAGATGCGGACATCACCGTCTGCATGGGTGTCAATGAAACCCATTACCTGCCCGATCGTCATGAAATCATTTCCAACGCATCCTGTACCACCAATTGCCTCGCTCCGGTAGCAAAGGTACTGAACGAGCAGTTTGGTATTGTCAAGGGTCTGATGACCACGGTGCATTCCTACACAAACGACCAGATGATCCTCGATCTGCCCCACAAGGATCTTCGACGCGCCAGGGCTGCCGCCATTTCCATGATCCCGACAACGACAGGCGCCGCCAAGGCCGTGGCCCTGGTACTCCCGGAGCTCAAAGGAAAACTGGATGGCATGGCGGTACGCGTTCCCACGCCAAACGTCTCTCTCATTGACCTCGTGGTGGAGACAGAAAAGAAAACGACAGCAGAAGAAGTAAACAAGGCGATGAAAAATGCTGCCGAAGGGACGATGAGAGGCATTCTCGAATATTGTGATCTTCCCCTGGTGTCCCGGGACTTCAACGGCAATCCCGCCTCCTCCATCGTGGACGCCCTGTCCACCGCCGTAATTGGTGGCAACATGGTCAAGGTACTGTCCTGGTACGATAACGAGTGGGGCTACTCCAATCGCATCTTCGACCTGGTCGCTTATATCGCATCCAAATAACGACGGGTTGGCAGAACAGATCAAAGGCGGGTCCTGACGGATCTGCCTTTGGTTCGTTCTGTGCCCAGGCCCAGTCGATAAAATCTTACCAGACAGGAGTGCCTATCCATGCCTGAAAAGCTGTCCGTGCTTGACCTTGACCTTAAAGGAAAAAAGGTTTTCTGCCGCGTTGACTTCAATGTGCCGCTGAATGATGAAGGCGAGATCACCGACGATACCCGCATCCTCGGCGCCCTACCTACCATACGACATATCATCGACCAGGGAGCGCGTCTCATTCTCGCTTCTCATCTCGGCCGCCCAAAGGGCAAGAAGAATTCCAAATACAGCCTTGCCCCCGTGGCTCCCTACCTTTCCGGACTTCTCAACAGAAATGTCGCCATGGCCGAAGACTGTGTCGGCACCCAGGTCATCAGCCTGGTAAACCACATGGAAAACGGCGATATCATCCTTCTGGAGAATCTCCGTTTTCACGCCGGAGAAGAGAAAAACGATCCTGACTTCTGCCGCCAACTGGCCGACCTGGCAGAAGTATACGTCAACGATGCCTTCGGCACGGCCCACCGGGCCCATGCTTCCACTGAGGGAGTCGCACGACTCCTTTCACCAGCCGTCGCTGGCTTGCTTATGGAAAAAGAAATCCGGTATCTCAGCCAAGCGCTGGCCAAGCCGAGCCATCCCTTCGTTGCCGTCCTCGGTGGCGCCAAAGTATCGGACAAAATCGCGGTCATTGAAAATCTGCTCAGCAAGGTGGATAGCCTTCTTATTGGCGGGGGCATGGCATACACTTTCCTCAAGGCCCAAGGGCACCCTGTCGGACGTTCCCTGGTGGAGGAGGATCGACTGGAACTGGCGCGGGATCTCTTGCAAAAAGCCGAGGATCAACAGGTCAGGATGCTGTTGCCAACAGACCACGTTATTGCCCCGGAATTCAAGGAAGATGCTCAGCACAAAATCTGTTCCAACAAAGATTTTCCGGCAGATTGGATGGGACTCGATATTGGCCCGGAAACCTCACGGATTTTTTCCGAGGTTCTGGGTGAGGCTAAAACCGTCATCTGGAATGGCCCCATGGGAGTATTCGAGTTCGAAGCGTTTTCAAAGGGCACCTTTGTGGTGGCCAAAGCCTTGGCAGAGTCCGAAGCCCTTTCCATCATTGGCGGCGGGGATTCGGTAGCTGCAGTCAACAAGGCCGGCCTCAACGATAAAATGACCCACATTTCCACGGGCGGTGGTGCCTCCCTGGAATTCCTTGAAGGCAAAACACTTCCCGGCATCGCTGCCTTGACCGACAAAAGCTGAAGGACGGAGTATTTTATGCGCAAACCGATCATTGCGGGCAACTGGAAGCTTCATAAAACAGTCAACGAGAGCCGTCATCTTATACAGACGCTGGCTGAGAATTTAAAGGATGTGACGGACGCTGAAATTGTGGTAGCCCCCGTCTTCACAGCACTTGAAAGTGCTGTGGCCGCCGCCAAGGGCAGCCCGATCGCCATTGCTGCCCAGAACTGCTATCCCGCCTCCTCCGGCGCCTTCACCGGCGAAGTCTCCCCCACTCTCCTTAAAGACATCGGATGCACGGGAGCCATTGTCGGCCATTCGGAAAGACGCCAACTCTTCGGAGAGTCCAACGCATTTATCAACGCCAAAGTCCAAGCACTGCTGGCCGCCGGCCTGCGTGCCATCTTCTGCATTGGCGAAACCCTGGAAGAGCGTGAATCCGGGCGTATGTACGACATTCTTACCGGGCAGGTAAAAGAAGGGCTCGCAGGTCTTACCCCCGAAGATATGGACAAGGTTGTCGTGGCCTATGAGCCGGTATGGGCCATAGGTACAGGCAAAACCGCCTCGGACGAGGAGGCGGAAGAGGCACATGCCTTTATCCGTGGACTGCTCCAGGGAATATTTAATGAAAACGTGGCAGATAAAACACCCATTCTCTACGGGGGGAGCGTCAAGCCAGGCAACGTCGACGGTCTCATGGCCCAGGAAGATATTGACGGTGTCCTCGTCGGAGGAGCCAGCCTTGTCGCCGAGGACTTCATCCGCATTGCGCGTTTTCAACGGAGCGAAACCGTCCAGCAATAACATTTTCTCTTTGTAAAAAGAGGAAACTATGCTAGGTTACCGCGGTTTACAGATGATTTTCCAAGGAGTTGAACCATGTCCTCATTGCTTCTCATTATTCACGTTTTTATCTGCATTGCCCTTATCATCATCGTCCTGCTGCAGGCCGGTAAAGGAGCCGAAATCGGGGCATCTTTCGGCTCCGGCGGCAGTAACACGGTTTTCGGGGCTTCCGGGGGTCAAAGTTTCATGAGCAAAATGACCGCGGGCGTCGCCATTATCTTCATGCTCACCAGCCTTACCCTGGCCTACTTCCATGGTCAACCCGGAGGCAGCAGTGTCATGCCTGAAAATCTGGCGCCTCAAACACAGACTGCCCCTCAAGCACCTGTTGAAGCCCCTGCGGCAGCACAACCGGAAGAGACAAAAAAGTAAAAAACAGAGCCAATTTCTTGTTGACACACACAAGCTAAATCAGTATATATACAAGCCGTTAAAGCCGAAGTGGTGGAACTGGTAGACACGCCATCTTGAGGGGGTGGTGGCCAATTGGTCGTGAGAGTTCGAGTCTCTCCTTCGGCACCAAATAAATGAAAAGCCCGGTCTTCTGACCGGGCTTTTTCTGTTCAATATTATTGCCAGCCAGACCTCAGCAACCGCAGCCGCAGTTATGGCATACAATTTTGGAGCTTCCTTCCGGCTCAACCGTTTCAGGAGCAAAAGCCACCCGATTGACCCCTCGACGCACATCCTCAACGATATCCAGGTCAGCGCTCTTGCCTATGACATGCCCCAGGCAAAGATTAAAGATATTATCCTGGGGAGAGCGTAGCCGCACAGCGTTCAAAAGGTCGCCATACCCGTTAATATCCAGGGTAACGGCGTCATCATCGCAGTAATTCAGTTGGATATCATAGCCGGACAGCTCTCGAGCTAAATCATCCAGCATGGCGTTCATGGACTCCCTATCGATACCATATTTTTTTTTGCCTTCAACCGCCCTGCAGCGATAAAAGGCAACCGTAATCTGTTTTTGATTCATATCCGAAAAAAACTCTCTACGCTGGCTGCATGACAAAAGTCATCTCTGGTGAATCCAGGACGTATCCCCGCTCCCCTGACGAAGAATTTCAACCTGGTCATCGATAAGACTGATAACGGTCGAGGCATCTCCCAGCAGAACGCCACCATCGACGACCATATCCACCATTTTTCCCAAGTTCATCTCAATCTCAGCCGGGTCGTGGATGGGTTCTTCCCCACTGATATTGACACTAGTAGTTACCAGAGGATGGCCCAACTCCTTAACGATAGCCTGAGCGATCGGGTTGTCGGGGATGCGGATACCAACTGTCTTCTGCTTGGTGGTCAACAGGTCTGGAACAATACGGGTCGCTTCGAGGACAAACGTATAGGGTCCAGGCAGGTTGCGCTTCATCGTTTTAAACGCGAAGTTACTGACCTGGGCATAATTGGATACATCGGAGAGGTCTGAACAAATAAAGGAAAAAGGTTTACGGGGATCGCGCTGTTTGATCTGGTAAATCTTTTTGACCCCTTTTTTGTTGAAGATGTCACAACCTATTCCGTAAATAGTATCGGTCGGATAAACAATAACACCTCCCTGTTTCAAGCATTCAACAACCCGATTGATAAGTCTCTGCTGCGGATTAATCGGATTAATGGATAGAATCATGAGAAATCTCCATCTAAAAAGTCATCACAGCGACCATGACCTGGTTGTTTCTTCAGACTGACCGGCCCACAGGACAATACTAACATACGTTGTCGATTTGTCCCCATCTGACTGTAGTTACAACAGGAACTTGAGGCCTTCCACTCCGCGCAGAGCCGCGTAAATATCATGCACCTGCTGCATATTGTGGAGACGAACAAGAACAGAAACCGCCAGATAGCTCCCCCGAGAACTGGGCCGACACTTGAGGGCATCAAGAGGTACCGGCACAATATCGGAAACGGCCCTGTGTACCGCACGCAAAAAAGAGCCATCAGCCCCTTCACTGCCGATAGCTTTGAACACATAGTCGCAAGGGAACTGTATGAGGCTGTCGGATGAATCCATGCTAAACCTCAGGGCCTGTACCGGTGTGGCCAAACCCACCCGTATTGCGCTCGGTGACGTCCAGATCTTGGACCACCTCCATAACGGCCTGCTGAACAGGGGCAATGACCAGTTGAGCAATACGATCCCCGGGAGACAGGGTCACTTCGTCCTGTCCGTGGTTAATCAGGATGATTCCGAGTTCTCCTCGATAATCGGCATCAATGGTCCCGGGCGAATTGACCAGAGCAATGCCCTTTTTCAGAGCCAGTCCCGAGCGCGGACGGACCTGCCCTTCAAACCCGACCGGGATAGCCAGAGCCAAACCGGTCGGTATGAGAAGGCGTTGTCCTTGCGCCAGGCGAACAGGTGAATCAAGAGCGGCAAAAAGATCCATCCCTGCCGCCAGGTCAGTCATGTAGCGCGGAACGACTGCATCATCCCGCAGCTTCTTAATACGCACTGTAATAGGACTCATTCTCCACCCGTGGTGTATTGCCCCGTGCTATCCCAGCGTCAGGTCGAGCAGGGGGAATTGTTTTTCATCAATCGGGCCAAGCAGCTGAAGATTAAGATAGTCGTCTTGAAATAGAAACTGTGCCAATCGCTGGATACTTTCAACAGTCACTTTTTCAAATTCACCGAGGACCTGTTTCAGGGAAGGTTGCCGACCCAGATAAATCTCGTTTTTGGACAGTCGCGTCATGCGGTTATCCGTACTTTCCAGAGAGAGCAACAGCTGCCCCTTCAGCTGATCCTTGCAAGCCTTCAACTCCGCGCGGGAAACGGGTTCCGACCTGAAGCGATGCATCTCTTTCAGCATCAGTCGAACAACAAGAGGTGCATTCTCCGTGGACGTAGCCGTATAGAGCACCAAAGCCCCTGCATCGGAGTGACTGTTGAGATAGCTGTAAATGGAATAAGCTAACCCCTGCTCTTCCCGCACTGTTTGAAAAAGACGGGAGCTCATACTCCCCCCGAGAATCGTGTTCAGCACATAGGCAGAAAAGCGGTTGGGATGATTTTGCGGCAGAGCTCTCGTGCCGAGGCAGATATGGACCTGCTCAAGATCCCTGTGGTTAAAGCGCAGGCTGGGTCGATAATCAGGAGGAGAAAGGATCTGCTTTTTTGCACCGGGCACAATCTGGCTGAAGGCCCCAGCAATCAGATCGACGACCTTTTGATGGACCAGGTCGCCAGCAGCGCAGACCAGGATATTACCACCAACAAAACAGGTTTTGAGATGATCGAGAAAATCATCTCTGCACATGTTTTTTACGGATTCCCGAGAGCCAAGGACAGGACGTCCAAGGGGGTGATTTTCCCAAAAAGCCTGACTGAAGAGATCATGAACCACATCGTCCGGAGTATCCTCCACCATACTGATTTCCTGGAGGATAACCCGACGTTCCTTTTCAATCTCATCAAGATCAAATACGGAGGATTGAAGGGAATCAGCAAGAAGGTCGATGGCCAGGGGGAGATGCCTGGCCAGAACCTTGGCGTAAAAACAGCAGTATTCTCGGCTGGTGAAGGCGTTAAGCACTCCACCAACCGAGTCAATCTCCCTGGCGATCTCAAGAGCGCTGCGGCGGTTGGTTCCCTTGAAGAGCAGATGCTCGACAAAGTGAGAGATTCCGCCTTGAGTCTGATTCTCGTGGCGTGAACCGCTTTCCACCCAGATCCCGATAGTCACCGAATGGACAGCGGGTACGTTTTCGGTGACTATGCGGATCCCGTTTTCGAGCGTGGTCTTTTCTATCATGGACGACAGATGAAGCTACTCCGCTGAAGAAGTCTGGTCGAGCGCCTCTTTGCGGGAAAGCTTTATCTTCCCTTGCTTGTCGATAGCCAGAACCTTGACCAGGACCTGGTCTCCTTCCTGAAGCACATCGGTGACATTGCGGACGCGCTCTTTGGCCAGTTCGGAGATATGCACGAGACCATCTGTCCCGGGGAATATTTCCACGAAGGCGCCAAATTCCATGATTTTACGCACCGTCCCCATATAGAGCTTGCCCACTTCGGCTTCTTGCGTGAGATCACGGATCATTTTGACCGCCCGCTGACTGGCTTCACCGTCAGCCGAAGCGATATTGATGCGGCCATCATCTTCGATATCGATGGAGCAGCCTGTTGCCTCAATAATGCTGCGGATTGTTTTACCCCCCGAGCCGATAACCGTACGCACCTGGTCGGACTTGACATAAATGGTGGTGATTCTGGGGGCGTAAGGAGAAAGTTCTCCACGAGCAGAGCTGATGGCTTCCGCCATTTTGTCGAGGATGTGGATGCGACCTTCACGGGCCTGCTGAAGGGCCTGCTTCATGATATCACGGGTAACACCGGTGATCTTGATATCCATCTGCAGGGCCGTCACCCCATTGCGGGTACCGGTAACCTTAAAGTCCATATCGCCGAGATGGTCTTCGTCACCGAGAATGTCGCTGAGCACAGCCACATCGTCGCCTTCTTTGATCAGTCCCATGGCGATGCCGGCGACAGCCTCCTTAACAGGCACACCAGCATCCATGAGAGCCAGGGAACCGCCACAGACACTGGCCATGGAGGAAGAGCCGTTGGACTCAAGGATGTCGGAGACGATACGAATGGTATAGGGGAAATCCGTGTGAGCAGGCAGAATCTTGGAGATCGAGCGTTCAGCCAGCATGCCATGGCCGATCTCGCGACGACCCGGGAAGAGACGCATGCTGGTCTCTCCCACGCAGAAAGGGGGAAAGTTGTAGTGCAGGTAGAACTTTTTAAACTCCATTCCCTGCACATTGTCCATACGCTGTTCATCGACGGCCGTTCCCAGTGCCACGGCCACAAGAGCCTGGGTTTCACCGCGGGTAAAGAGGGCGCTGCCGTGAGCACGAGGGAGATTGCCTATCTCACAAGAGATCGGCCGCACCGTTTTCATGTCGCGACCATCAATGCGTACCTTGCTCTTGATAATCATCTGACGAACAACGCGTTTCTCAATCTTGCCGAAGAGCTCCCCAATCTCGTCAAGGCGATCGGCGAAGTCGGCGGCGAGGGCTTCCTTGACCTGGGATTTTGCCTCGGCCAGGGCAGCATAGCGCTCCTGCTTGGTGCGAATGGCAAAAGCCTCGCGAATCTTGTCTTCCGCCAATTCTGCCACTTTGGCAGCCAGATCCTCATCGGTCTGTGGAACCTGAAACTCACGCTTGGACTTGCCAACGAGCTCGCCCAGTTTGGCTTGAAGATCAATCAAAGGCTGCATGGCCTTATGGCCAAAAAAGATCGCTTCGAGCATATCATCTTCGGAAAGAAACTCGGATTCACCTTCGACCATGATAACAGCGTCCCGGGAACCGGCAACGATGATGTCGAGATCGCTCTGCGCCATCTGTTCGAGCGTCGGGTTGGCCACGAACTGCCCCCCGGCTCTGCCCACGCGTACAGCGGCAATGGGGCCATTGAAAGGGATGTCTGACACCTGGACAGCAGCCGAAGCGGCCACAATAGCGAGAGTATCAGGGTCATTGACGCGATCCGCGGAGATCACCGTGGGCATGATCTGCGTTTCGAAAAGATATCCCTTGGGGAACATAGGCCGCATGGGCCGGTCAATAAGACGGCAGATCAGGGTTTCACGCTCGGTGGTACCGCGCTCACGACGAAAAAAGGAGCCCGGAATCTTGCCGGCCGCATAGAATTTTTCCTGATAGTTCACGGTCAGCGGGAAGAAGTCCTGTCCCTCACGCAGCTTCGTCGAAGAAACCGCGGTGCACAGCACCTGGGTTTCACCATAGGTGACAACTGTTGCCCCGTCAGCCTGCCGGGCCATTTTTCCTGTTTCGATTGTAAGGGGTTGACCGTTAAATTCTACCTCTACTTTGTGATAAGCCATGTTGTTCTCCTTCGCTCCCTCCAGAATAACCAGAAGGAAGCGTCTGTTCTTTGTGTGCGTTCTCAAATGGCAAAAGGAGGATGGCCTGAGACAGTATCTGTATTCCCCTCCGGGAGGAACTCAGATCCTCTCTCGGGACAACCTCCGATGCCGGACCAAAACAAAGGGCAGCAGGCCCCCTTTTTCCGAGAGCGTGCTGCCCTGTATTACCTGCGGATTCCCAATTCTTTGATGACCGTGCGATACCGGTCGACGTCTTTCTTTTTCAGATAATCGAGAAGCCGACGCCGTTGCCCTACGATTTTGAGCAGTCCACGCCGGGAGTGATGATCCTTCTTGTGAGTGCGGAAATGTTCGGTCAGATAATTAATCCGCTCGGAGAGAAGGGCGATCTGAACTTCCGGGGAACCGGTATCACCTTCGTGGGTCTTGAATTTGTCAATGATTTCCTGCTTGCGTTCCGTGGCTAACACCTTGCCACCTCCTTTCAAACTCTTCTTCTGGAATTTACCAGGCTATTGGCTGGTTCAAAAACATCGGACTTTGTATCATAAAAACAAGAGAAGTGTAAAGGTTTAATCATCCTCATCTCCCTGATTCATAACCCTTAGGAACTCAAAGTCTCCCCTGCGCTCCCTCTGCCTCCCCGGGGCAAAACGAACTACCGCTAAAAGATGCCCACCATGGACAAGACCAGCGGTATCTCCCTCGTTGAGGGAGCATGGTCCTTCAATAGACTGCAGGCCGGGAGGGATACCGAACCTCAAGGCGCGGGCCGCTTCGGTAGAAACCTGCAACAGCGCGAATCCCCTCAGGGCTTCCAAGGGTGAGAGAAGGGGAATGTCAGCAATGGACGCGGTCTCCAGTCGCTCAAGAGAAACGGCGTCCCCTTCGTCAAAAAAACCGTTGCGCGTACGTCGTAAAGCGGTGAGGTGAGCACCTACTGCGAGCTCTTCACCCAAATCGTGGGCCAGAGAGCGGATGTAGGTGCCTTTGCCACAATCGACCTCAAGGGTAACATAAGGCAGGCTCACCTCCAACACTTCAATCCGTGAAATCTCAACATTTCTCGGCTCGCGCTCCACCTCGATACCCTGCCGGGCCAAACGATGGAGCGGGGTGCCGTTTTTTTTGATGGCGGAAAACATGGGGGGAATCTGTTCAATGTTCCCTGTGAACTTCTGGCAGCAGCGAGCAATATCCGCAAAAGTTATGGGCGGAACAGGCCGACACTGGGTGATCGTCCCTTCCGCATCGTAAGTATCTGTCGTTTCACCCAGTTTAAGTGTGGCACGATAGCGCTTTTGTCCAGCCATGAGAAACTGAACTATTTTGGTAGCTTCCCCGATAGCGACAGGCAAAACACCGGTGGCCATGGGATCCAGGGTACCCGTATGGCCGACACGCTTCGTGCGAAAAAAGCGCCGCACCCGCCGAACCACATCGTGGGATGTCATTCCCTGGGGTTTATCAATAATCAGAAGACCATGCATGGATGTCAGAACAGAAGAGAGTCAAGGCGGGCAAAAACACTCTGTCGCACGGTCTCAATGGCTCCCAGGACCATGGCCCCGGAAGCGTTATGGTGACCACCGCCACCAAGTTCCCGGGCCAGGGCACCGACATCGACCTTGCCCTTCGAGCGAAAACCTACCTTATGATTGTCCGGGGAGACTTCGCGGAAAAAAAGAGCGACTTCGACACCACGAACGGAGCGGGGATAGTTGATAAAGCCGTCCGTATACTCCGGACCGGTATTCGTTTGGGCCATCATGTCAAGGGTCGCCGTCACGGATGCATAGCGGCCACAGGAAGAAACGGTCAGGGTGTTCAGGACAGCACCAAGCAGGCGCAACCTTTTTTCCTCCTGGCTTTCATACAGACCGGAGGCCACCTCCCAGGGAGAAACCCCGAGAGCAACCATTTCTGCAGCGATAGAAAAAGCCTCCGGGTCCGCGTTGGAATAACGAAAAGAACCTGTATCCGCCAGAATGGCCGTATAAACACACAGGGCGACCTGAGAGGAGATGGGATGCCCCATAGCTTTGAGAATACGGTAAATCAGAGCCCCGGTGGCGCTGGCCGATTCGTCGACAAAGTAAAGGGAACCAAAATCTTCGGAAAAAGGGTGGTGGTCAATATTAACCAGGGTGCCGCAGCATTCTTTCAGATGAGAGCCAGCACGGCGCAACTCACCGGCATCCAGCACAAAACCAACATCAAAGGCTCCAGACCCGTCGAGGTTCTGGACGATTGTTTCGGCCCCAGGCAGAAAAGTGAAATCAGCAGGAACAGCGTCCCGATTGTAGGCGACAACGTCCTTTCCCATCTCCCGAAGGGCGTTGGTCAGAGCCAGAGTCGAAGCCATCGCGTCCCCATCCGGACCTTCATGGGAAGCGACCAGGAAACGATTGTTTTCTTTAATTATCCTGCTGATTTTCGCTATCATCGGAGCTTTCGGTCTGAATATCCTTCAAAAGAGATTCAATACGATTGCCATATTCGAGGCTGGTATCATATTTGAGAACGATGTCAGGTACGTGGCGCAGGCGCAGACGTTTACCCAGTTCACGGCGGATAAATGGAATGGAGCTATTTAGTCCTTTTTCCGAATTTTTGCGCGCTGTCTCATCCCCCATTACCGTGAAATAGACCTTGGCGATCTGAAGATCCGCGGTGACATCCACATTGGTGATGGTGACAAAACCGATGCGGGGATCTTTCAGCCCGTTGAGCAGAAGAGAGGAGATCTCTTTTTGAATTTCTTCTCCAACTCGTTGTGTGCGTTTTAAATCCACGTAATAGGCCTTCTTTTTTAAGAATAGTGCAGAAATTCAGTATCCCGATGAAGCACATCAGCCAAAGCCAGGCGATCAATTTCATCTTCGATGTGGCTGAACACGGCCTGTATATCGGCCTCGCTGGTAGCGACCATGCAAAAACCCACCTCAGTACGCTGCCACAGGTCCTGACTGCCCACCTCGGCTACGGACACCGGGAATCTCTCACGACAACGGCCGACAATTCTTTTAACCGCACCGCGCTTTTCCTTGAGATTCTGGGGGGCATGCAGATGAAGATCCAACTTCATGACGCCAACAACCATGACTTAGTCCCTTTTAAAGGGTTGTCTTGATAGCCTCCATCTCAAAGGCTTCAATAAAGTCACCAACTTTAATATCATTATAATTCTCAAGGCTGATACCACATTCATAGCCAGTGGCCACTTCTTTGACATCATCCTTGAAACGTTTCAATGAGCTCAGCTTGCCTTCCCAGATAACGACACTGTCTCGCACCAGGCGGACCTGCGAAGAGCGAAGAAGCTTCCCATCCACCACGTAACAGCCGGCAATGGTACCCACTTTGGAAATGGTGAACGTTTCCCTGACTTCGGCGCGACCAAGGTGCTTTTCCCGGAAAGTCGGTGCCAGCAGCCCTTCCATGGCGTCGCGAATATCAGCTACGGCATCATAAATGATGTTGTAAAGGCGAATATCAACGCCTTCCGCCTCCGCCAGCGCGCTGGCCTTGGTTTCAGGACGGACATTGAAGCCAAGCACGATAGCGTCCGAGGCCGTGGCCAGAGTAATATCACTTTCGGTGATGCCACCGACGCCGGTATGAATGACAACCAGTCGGCAGGCCTCTGTCGCCAACTTGAGAAGAGAATCCTTGACCGCCTCGACAGAGCCCTGAACGTCACCCTTGATGATGACTTTGAGTTCCTTGACATCCCCCTGCTGGATACGGGCATACAGCTGTTCCAGAGAGATTTTGCTGGTCTTGGCGAGTTCGGCCTCTCTAAGCTTCTGCTGGCGATGCTGAGCGACATCCTTGGCCGTTTTTTCATCATCGACGGCATGGAACGTGTCTCCGGCATCAGGAACACCGGAAAGACCGGTTACCTCGACAGGCACCGAAGGCCCTGCTTCAGTAACACGGCCACCCCGATCGTCCGTCATGGTTCTGACCCGACCGAAATGAACACCGCTGACGATGGGGTCGCCAATGCGCAGGGTTCCTTCCTGAACGAGCACCGTCGCGACAGGACCCCGGCCTTTGTCAAGACGGGCCTCGACAATAGCGCCCTTGGCAAGTTTGTCGGGATTCGCCTTAAGATCCATCACTTCAGCCTGCAGAAGGATCATTTCCAGCAGTTGATCGATATTTAGACGCTGCTTGGCACTCACCTCGACAAAAATCGTATCACCGCCCCAGCTTTCAGAGACAAGACCGAATTCGGTCAATTCCTGCTTGACGCGATCAGGATTGGCCTCAGGTTTGTCCATCTTGTTGATGGCAACAATAATGGGTACCTCGGCCGCCTTGGAATGGTTGATCGCTTCCTTGGTCTGCGGCATGACACCGTCATCTGCGGCCACGACGAGGATAACGATATCCGTCACCTTGGCACCGCGGGCACGCATGGCAGTAAAAGCCTCATGGCCAGGGGTATCAAGGAAACTAATTTTCCTGCCGTCAAGTTCTACATCGTAGGCACCTATATGCTGAGTAATGCCTCCAGCCTCGCCCTCCGTCACGTTGGTAGCGCGTATGGCGTCGAGAAGACTGGTTTTACCGTGATCGACGTGACCCATGATCGTAACGACCGGGGGCCGGGTTTTCAGATCTTCGGGCTTCTCTTTTTCGCCCTCTTTTCTGATCCCGGAATGATCAAGAATCGTCTCTTCATCAAAGGCGACGTTCTCAACTTCATAATTGAATTCGGATGCAAGAATGGCGGCGGTATCAAAATCGAGCGGGTGGTTGATCGTCACCATCGTTCCCTGGCGCATCAGCTCGCGGATAAGATCATTTGCCTTGATTCCCATGCGCTTGGCAAGTTCACCGACTGTAATGACATCGCTGATCTTGATAATCCGTTTGATGGCCTTGGAAACAGTGATTTCAGTCTTCTTGACCGGCTTAGGCGCCCGGCGCCCCCGCCGGGTGCGGTCGGCGTGGTCAGGCTCGAAGACCTCGCGACGTCCTTTGCGGCGCAAGCCGTCTCCCTGAGCCTCGCTGTAATCAGCGCCCTTCCCCTTCTTCTTCTTTTTGCCTCCGCGCACTTCTTTCCCGGCAAAGGGTTCGCCGAGAGAAGCAGGTGGCAGGGTAGGAGCGGAAGGACGACCCGCCCCCATTTCTCCACGCCTTTTGGGTGGAGCGCCGGCTTCACGACGAGGTGCGCCTCGATCGGGGGCACCAGCACCCGCCTCGGGTCGCCTTGGAGCGCCAGCCTCGGGACGTCTGGGAGCAGCGCCTTCACCACGTGGTGCGGGCGGCGTCTCGGCGCGACGCCCCTGTTGCTGCGCAGGCGCCTTTTTCGGCAGTTCGACACGACCCAGGATCTTAGCCCGGGAAGCCGTCGGTTTTGTGGCCTTAGGTGCAGGAACTGGCTTCTCTTCAGCAGGAGATTCCTCTTTTGCAGAAGGCGCTGTGACAGACTCCTTGACGGATGTCTCTGCCGATTCGGAGGAAACCGCGGGGGCTTCCTTGGGTGCCGGGGGAGGCGTTTTTTTAGCAGGGACCTCAGCAGCTGGCTCAGCAGCAACTTTTTCAGCGGCTGCCTCCTTCACCGGAGCTTCATCACCCTTTTGATCTGCCTCCTTGCCCTTCACAGGTTCGACGGGCTCGGTCTTTTCAACCTGCGCTGTCTTGGCAGCCTTGGCAACTTCCACCTCGGGCGCAGCATCAGTCTCCTCAAACTTTTCAGAAGACTCGGGTTCTTCAGCTGTCACAGCCTGTGGAACCTCCTTGCGACGACGCCTGATGATTCCAGGCATGATCCTCTCTTCTTCGATCTTTTCGACAGCAGGAGCGGAGGTTGCCTCAAACTTGCGGACATCATCTTCCTCAAGAACGCTCATGTGGGTCTTGGCGTCAATACCCGCCTCCTGAAGGCGCTCCAGAAGATCCTTGTTTTCAACACCGAGTTTCTGTGCCAGTTCGTATACCCTTGTCTTTCCCATCAAAACTCCCCTGCGATGTGCTTATATCGTGATAGTTCCTCAATAATCGAGTTTGCCAGCCCCCCGGGTTTGATCCCGACAACGCTCCGTTCTTCCTTGCCCAGCAGATGCCCCAAATCTTCCTTGGTGGAAAAAGTGAAGCAGGGGACCCCAAGATGACGTGCTTTACTTTTGATTTTATCCCCAATTCCGGTAGAAATATCGGCAGAGAGGATAATCAACGTAAACGAATCAGGTGAAGACAGCGCCATCATAACAAGGTTGCTGCCGGACACCAAACAGCCCGACTTGCGTGCCATGCCAATCAGAGAGAGGATTCGGCTTCTGACTTCAGCCACCAACGATTCCGTCAGCACCTCGGCAGAAACATCCCCAGCGAGCCCTCGAAAAGCGCGGCCGAACTGGCGCCTTTTTACCGCATCGTCAATACACTGCCGTTTCAGGCAGGTATAAGCTCCCCTGCCAGGCAGCCTCTTCCGATAGTCAACCAGGACTTCACCCTGAGGACTGACAACGTAGCGTACCAACTGCTGAGGGTCAAAGGTTTCGCGACAACCGAGGCACGTGCGCTCGGCCTTGTGTCTGCTGGCAGTCAATCGGACTAGTCTCCCCCTTCTTCCGGGATCTCAACAGAGGGTTCCACCTCGGCAGGCGCCTCCACTTCAGCGGAGAGAGCCTTAAGGGCGGCGACAAGCTCGTCCTTGTTCATGGAGCTGCGTCCGGGGATGTTGTGCTGCTTGGCCAATTCGTAAAGTTCATCCCTGGAGAGAGAATCATAACCGAGAGAGCCGGAAGATGAAGCCCTCCCGACATTATCCTCGTCGCCATCACCGCCTGCAAGCTCGTCCATCTCCGCTTCGGCGGCGCGCGACTCGCTCTTGATGTCGATTTTCCAGCCCGTCAGCTTAGCGGCGAGACGTACATTCTGCCCCTTCTTACCAATAGCAAGCGACAACTGATCGTCGGGAACGATAATCTCCAGAGCCTGCTCGTCATTGTCGACATAGACGCGGGTAACCTCGGCAGGTGCCAGCGCTGCGCAGGCAAACCGTGCAATATCATGGGACCAGGGGATGATATCGATTTTTTCACCGCGCAATTCAGAGACAACGTTCTGAACGCGTGATCCCCGCATTCCGACGCAAGCCCCGACAGGATCCACATCAGGGTCATGGGAGACGACCGCAATTTTGGCGCGACTACCAGGTTCGCGGGCCGCAGCCTTGATCTCCACAATCCCCTCGTAGATTTCGGGAACTTCCACCTGAAAAAGGGCGGAAACCACACCGGGGTGGGTACGAGACAGGATAATCTGAGGCCCCTTCGGAGACATCTTGACTTCCGAAACATAGGCGCGAACACGGTCTCCCTGACGGTAGTTCTCGCGAGGAACCTGCTCACGGTGAGGAAGCAGCGCTTCGGCGCGACCGAGATCGACGATCAGGTCGCCTCGTTCGTAACGACGCACAATGCCGTTGAGCAGCTCACCCACCCTGTCCTTGAACTCGTTGTAGACCCCTTCCCGCTCGGCTTCACGCACCTTCTGGATGATCACCTGTTTGGCAGTCTGAGCGGCAATGCGACTGAAGTTGCTGGCATCCATCTTCATGCCAAGGGAGTCACCGGCTTCAACATCGGGATCAATTTCGCGGGCTTCCTCCAGCGAGATTTCCTTATAGGAATCCTGCACGTCCTCGACGACGGTGACGAACTCGAAGAGCTCAACTTCACCCATCTCGTCGTTATAATGAGCTTCAAGATCACGGGTGTTGCGGTACTTCTTGTTGGCGGCGGAAAGCACGGCCGACTCAAGGGCTTCAACCAGAATAGCCCTGTCCACCCCCTTATCCTTAACAACCTGATCAATAATGTGATTAAGATTTGTTACCATCCCGACATCTCCCTGTATCTTCTTCTCACCGCTTGCAGCGGCGAAGTTATTTCACTTCATGTTGGCGTGTCTACTGTCCAGAAAAGGATAATCTTCGATATCCTCTCACGCCCTCTTCAGACTCAGAACTCTATTTCCAGATTGGCCTTGGCAATGGCATTCAGATCAATCTCGACGATGCCACCCTTTTTGTCGAGCTGCCGGATACGCACCTTGCCTTCTTCGAGGCCCAACAGCTCTCCCTCGAAGGTCTTGCGTTCATGCCCTCGTTCGTCAGGGTCCAGCTTTTCGAAGGTCTTGACCTTGACCAATCGCCCCTGATAGCGCTCATAATCCTGCGGCTTTTTCAAAGGTCGATCAAGCCCGGGCGACGACACCTCGAGCCGATAGGCGACACCGATCACATCTTCGATCTCAAGGATTGCGCCGATTTCACGGCTGAAGTCCGCGCAATCATCGAGGGTGATACCGCCTTCCTTGTCGATGAAAAACCTGAGAAACCAGTCTCTTCCCTCGCGTTTGAATTCGACATCAACCAGCTCCAGCCCAAAATCAGTCAGAATAGGCTCTGCCAATTGTTGCACGCGAACAAGGGTTGTCTCCTGCACCATACATCCAGCTCCGAAAACAAAAAAAGTGAGCAGCGAAGCTCACTTTTTACTGTGAACAAATTAAACAACATGTTCCTACCATGAAAAGATGGAAATTGCAACCACTATTTACATCAGGGGGCGGTCTTGAAGCCCAGAACAGCGGACTGGAGCATCTTCTCCATCTCGCCGTAATCCATGTTGTTTTTCAGAGGATCCGTGTAATAGAGATAAACCCAGTATGGTGAGGCAAAGGCCACAATACCCACAAATCGACGGGGCTCTTCGTGCATCTTGTAGTCAGCTGAAATACGCCAGGCATACTGGGTTCCAGCCAGCCGTGTTTTTTCAACCCGGGCCACGACGTCGCTGACCCCTTCGTCCCCCTCAAGGGAGCTGACAGCATACCGGGCCGAGTTTTCGACACCACGGGCAGAAGGAGCCACCCCCCCCTCGCCCAGACGACTGATATCGACATCGAGGTGCGCTCCCGTGGCAGGATTGAACACGTAAGCTTCATTGGCCTGCAACTTTTTGAGAGCTGCTTTTTTCAACTGGTCCAGGGTCAGAGATTCGGTCATCCGGCCCGTTTCTTCCAACTCATGTTCTATGTGCTCAGCCACCTCCTCGACCAGGAACATTGGCGGCTCCGGCGATATCTTCCAGTTATCCCCAGGCAGGCGAATTCCCAGATCCATGTCGTCAGCAAGAGGGATGGTTTTCATATCACTGGCAATACTGGCCCGGTAATCCTGCGAGCAGCCA
Organism: Desulfuromonas sp. AOP6; assembly: GCF_009731355.2. Classification (GTDB taxonomy): domain Bacteria; phylum Desulfobacterota; class Desulfuromonadia; order Desulfuromonadales; family SZUA-540; genus SZUA-540. Next base: position 1,411,373 of record NZ_AP022810.1, on the reverse strand, counting down.
AGAACCAAAGAAAGAGCCACCAAGCATATCAGCTTCATGAATTTCGGCATAAACTGTCTCCAAGGCTAAATGGTGAAGTTATTTTATCCCTTATACCATAACGGGCCACGAATGCCAGTTTCCGATCTTGTATCAGACTATTACCCTTCTTTCACCAAGAGAGTCAGACTTTCCGTGTGAAAGGTCTGCGGAAAAAGATCAATGGGCCGGGCCCAGGCGACAGCATAGCCACGATGAAGCAGGGGCTGCAGGTCTCTGGCCAGGGTCGAGGGATCACAGGAGATATAAAGAATTCGCGGCACCGCGGCCTCCACCAGTTCCTTGACTACGCCATAGGCCCCGCTGCGCGGCGGGTCCAGGATAACCAGGTCAAAGGGGACCTCCCCGGGCAGTGAAGACAGGAACCCTTCTGCAGGACGGGCAAGAAAATGAGCGTTGGCAATGCCATTGGCCCGGGCATTTTGGCGAGCTTTTTCGATGGAAGGTTCAAAGTCCTCGACCCCGGTCACCGAAGCCGCCCGACGGGCAAGCGGCAGAGAAAAGTTCCCCATGCCGCAGAAAAGATCCAGCACGTTCTCCCTGCCGGTCAGTTCGGCAGCAGCGAGCACCGCCATCACCAGGCGTCTGTTCTGTGCGAGGTTGATCTGGGCGAAGCCGCCTGGGCCGTAGCCCAGAGTCAAGGGGGGCTCCGCCACCTGGATATGCAGATCCGTCTCTCCATAGACCTGACGCAGGGTTTGCTTACGGCCGGACTGGATGAAGAGCGAGGCTTCAACCCTTTGCGAGGGCTGCTTGAGCCAGTCGCAGAACGGACCTGGTTCAGATCCTATAAAATGGAGGACGACCCGACATTGCCCATCATCGCCCACAGCCATATCGACCTGAGGTATCAGAGCGGCGAAGGGCGAATCTCCCAGCAGCGTTCGCAACACCGGCAGCAGTTCATTGAGGCGGCTGTCGGTAATAAGGCAGCGCGCAACATCGACGACATAGTGGCTGCCCGCACGATAGAACCCCATGACAAAACCTTTTTCCGTCAGGCGGCACTTGAACTGCACGCGGCTGCGATAGCCCCACTCCGCCGCCGAGGGCAGAATTGACAGGACCTTGTCCCCGTTGACACCCGCCTGCCGCACCAAAATGTCGCGAAAGATCCTTTCCTTCCAGACCAGTTGCTGCTCATAGGGCAGATGCTGCCATTGGCAACCGCCGCATTCGTGGGCCACAGGGCAAGTGGCCTGACGGCGAACCGGTGAAGGCTCAAGCACTTCCACCAGCTCGGCTTCGGCATGACGCTTCTTTTCACGGACAAGGCGGCAGTCGACGAGATCCCCCGGGGCGGTGCCCGGCACAAACACGGCCTTGCCATCGAGGCGCCCGACACCTCTACCGCCAAAAGCAAGAGAATCAATGCGGATCTTGGCGGTCATGGTTTCGGCACGAAGAGATGACGGGGTTTGCGGACTTTTGCCATTTCACTCGCGACAAAGCGGGCCGGAAATTCAGGGGATCCAAGGTAAGGGAAATTGGTCTGGCAAAATTCGTTGATCATCCGTTGGCGTGTTTCCACCACCTCTGCCCCCGCCACCCCCATGCGCTCCAGCGTGCGTTGATAAACAGCCTCTTCGCCGAGGGCAGACTGGGCTTTGCGATACTCAGCCTCCGGATCGCCGGCTGCCGTAAAGGTTTCCACTGACAACCGGATGTGACAGCTTACATCGATACAGATACGGTGATAATCGCCAAAGTAGCGGTTTGATCGGTCAGAGAACGCGACGACAACACCATTATCCAACACCTGACGGTCAAGCAATGTACTCATTTGTCCCCCTTCTTCCTGCGGTCTTCTTCCACCCAGTCAATACTTCGACACATGCCGTGCAGAATACGCACCTCTCTATCGTTGAGGCCGGCGCGCCCGAAAATCCGCCGGAAAGAGCGCAGGATATGGTCCGGGTTCTGGGGATCGAGAAACCCGATATCGAGAAGCGTGCGACGAAGATGGGCATACATGCCTTCCAGAACCTTGGATGAGGCCAGCTTCTTGCGGCCGGCCACCTTACCCTGCGCTCGGCCGAGAGCCCGGGAGGTTTCATAGAGACACAGGGAAACAGCCTGGGCCAGATTCATGGACGGCAAGGCGTCATGCGTGGGTATGGTGATGAAGCGCTGACACAGATCCAGCTCATTGGTCAGCAGGCCCTTGTCCTCCCGGCCGAAAAGCAGGGCGACCCGCCCCCTCTCCGCCAGAGGCAGAAACTGATCGGCCGCTTCATCGGGATGCAGAAAATCCTCGCGGTACTTGCCGAACCGCCGCGTTGTCCCCAAAGCAAAGTGACAATCGGCCAGCGCCTCTTCAAGGCTGCCGAAAATCCTGGCCGCATCGAGCAAGACGCCGGCCTTGACTGCCATGCGGCGGGCCTCTTCCCCCAGATGATCGACCTGGGGGTTAACCAGCCGCAGGTCCGAAAAACCAAAATTCATCATGGCCCGACATACCGAGCCGATATTAAGGGCACCCTGGGGTTCGACCAGGACCACCGCCACGTTATCAAGATTCATAGATAGATTCATTCCCAACTGGATTTTCCAACAAAGCCTTTTACAATGGAACGGCAGGAAGGAGAGCAATCGTTGTTACCGTGAGTCACCCCTTAAGACGGAAATCGCCTTGAATCAGAATTTCTGGTCCCGAGTTCTCCCCTTTACCGTATTCATGGCCTTTGTGGGGATAGAAGAGTTGATGCGCCATCTGCACGGCCAGCAGCTCATCCTGCTCGACACAAAGATCCTTTACCCCCTCTATGCCCTTAAAATCTTTTCCGTCGCGGCCATACTGATTTTCTACCGCAAATTCTATTCTGAGATAGACATCCGCCAGTGGCTGCAGATAAAAACCAGCGCACTCAGCATCCTCATCGGCCTGCTGATCTTCGCGCTGTGGATCCACCTTGACTGGAGTCTCCTCTCTCAGGGGGAATCGGCAGGGTTCGATCCGCAAACCATCTCCGAGGAGGCCAACCGCTACGCCTTTATTGCCTGCCGCCTGGCGGGCGCCGTCGTCGTGGTACCTATCATGGAAGAGCTTTTTTGGCGCTCCTTTTTACTCCGGTATCTCATCAAAAGTCAATTCACCACCGTCGCCATCGGCACCTTCAGCTGGTTCTCCTTCCTGGTCGCCAGCGTCCTTTTCGGTCTTGAACATCACTACATCGTCGCCGGCATCGTCGCCGGGGCCCTTTTCAACCTGCTCCTCTACCAAACCCGCAGCATCGCCCAGTGCATACTGGCCCATGCCGTGGCCAACCTCGCCCTGGGCCTCTACGTTTTGCAAACCGGGCAATGGCGCTTCTGGTAGACCATAAACAGAGACCGTTCAACTGTAGCTTAATTACAACACTCCCGCCTGTCTTACCAATTCACAAAAAAAACAGCCTGTTATCCACTCAACTGTCCCTTCCTTATTTTTCGATAAATGCCTGCATGACCATAAAAGGCAGGGGGAGAACGTGTTTTGGCAACTTTTTTGGAGACGTGTCGAAATTGCGACATGAAAACAGGGAACACGCCCTGAAGATGACTGAAAAATAAAAACTTTTTTCGGTACAGGCTTTTTCTGTCCTGTGCTTTTGCCCAAAACAATTTCAACGACTTAAATTCTGTTTCCGATGATTTCAGTCTTCGAATATACGGCATCACAGGACCCAAGACATCATTGACTGGCATGGAACTTGATAAGAAAGGCGGCGACGGGAACGACAGTTCCAAAAACCACGTCCACTGCAATTTTTGTCACCCAAATGATAAATGGCCTAGGCCGAAAGATCGGAGTTCCCAAATGAAAACGAAACACGTCCTCTCTTTGTCCACCCTACTGCTGTGCCTTTTCACCGCCACCCTCTCCTTTGCCGCTGACGTCACCCTGGCCTGGGATCCAAGTCCCTCCGCAGGAGTCGTCGGCTACAAGATGTATTACAAAGCGGGCTCTTCCGTCGCTCCCCTCAACGGCACCGGCGCCATTGAAGGGAATTCTCCCGTTATTGTCGGGGATACCCTGACGACGAGCCTGAGCGGCCTCGATGCCGGCGTCGTTTACTACTTTACGGTGGTGGCCTACGATGCCGCCGGCAATGAAAGCCCTTTCTCCAACGTTATTGCCTGGAGTGCCGGGGATCCCAATCCCTTCATTCCCTCCCTGCAATATCCGGCCAATCAGGCCAGCGAAATCCCCAGAACGGTGCAATTCAACTGGAGCGACCCCTCTGACGGCCGTAACGTCGTTTACACCCTCTACTACGGCACCGACCCGACCCTCCAGTCAGGCGCAGTGGGCAGCATAAATTTCGAACCACTCTATCCGAACAAGGAAGTTCTGCTGGCGATCGCCGCCCTGTCGTTGCTCAGTCTGGCCATTCCCCAGCGTCGTAAAATGAGAAAAGCGGTGATTCCCGCCCTGGTGGGCGCCACCATGCTGTTGGCCAGCTGCGGTGGCGGTGGTGGTGGAGATGACGCGATCAGCGGTTCGGTGAATATCGATCAACCGTCGTCTGTTGCGCCTCAATACACGGATGTGGTGGATAATCTGGTGGAAAGCACTTTCGAGATCTTCGATTTCGACCCCAATACTACCTATTACTGGAAAGTCGTCGCCGACGATGGCGTAACCGTCACCGAAAGCTCGACCTACAGCTTTACAACGACCAACTCGTAAGACCGAAGTCAGCCCTCGGTGCTGACATGCAGTCCATGCTTTTTCATCAGATCATAGATCGTCGGGCGGCTGATACCTAAGGTTTCAGCCGCCTTGGCTACATTGCCCTGCTCCTGTTCAATAGCCGCCAGCACCATCTGCCGCTCAACCTTGTCTTTGGCATCCTTCAAAGACATGCCAACCGTTTTTGCTTCCGGTTCCAGATTGGCCGCAGAGCTTTCAAAACCTAAATCCACCGGAGTGATCAGGGGGCCATCGCTCATGATAATGGCGCGCTTCACCTTGTTCTCCAGCTCCCGCACGTTCCCCGGCCAGGCATAGCTTTGCAGCTGATTCATGGCCGCCACGCTGAATCCCCTCACCTTTTTCTTGAAACTGTCGCTGTAGCGATGGAGAAAAAGATTGGCCAGCAGCAGGACATCGTCTCCCCGCTCGCGCAGCGGCGGCAGCACAATACTGATAACCCCAAGGCGGTAGTAGAGATCCTCACGGAAAGCACCTGAGGCGATGGCCTTCTCGATATCCACGTTGGTCGCGGCAATCACCCGCACATCGACGGCAATATCCTCGCGGCCGCCGACCCGCTGCATAACCCCATCCTGCAGAAAACGCAGCAACTTGACCTGCAAAGGCGCCGACAGCTCACCGATTTCATCAAGAAAGAGCGTGCCGTTGTGAGCATATTCCACCTTGCCGTGCACCCGGTTCTGCGCTCCGGTAAAAGCGCCCTTTTCATGCCCGAACAGTTCCGACTCCAGCAGGTTCTCGGGGATAGCCCCGCAGTTGATGGGGATAAAGGGAGCCTTGGCGCGCAGGCTTTCGCCATGGATGGCTCTAGCCACCAGCTCCTTGCCCGTACCGCTCTCTCCCAGCACCAGCACCGAGACATTGGTGGTCGCCACCTTACGGATGGTGGTGAAAACCTCCTGCATGGGCGGGCATTGACCGAAAATGCCCTGAGTATTCTGCTCGGCCACCAGCGCTGACTGCAGCTGCCGATTCTCAGCCTCCAGCGCCGCCAGATGAAAGGCCCGCGAAAGGATGACCTTCAGCTCGTTCAGGTCGATGGGTTTGTGATAAAAATCATAAGCGCCCAGTTGGATAGCCTTAAGGGCCACCTTCTGTTCGCCCCGTCCGGTAATAACGATGACCTTGGTCGCCGGCGCCTGTTGCAGCATCCGGGAAAGACAGCGAAACCCCTCCTCCGAGCCATCGGGATCAGGAGGCAGGCCCAGATCGAGGGTCACGACCTTCGGCTCATTCTTGACAAACAGCTCCATGGCCTCCTGACCATTCGCCGCGAACAGAACCTTGTAGTCCTTGCCCAGCCCCCAGCGCAACTGCTTCAGAATTTCGCTGTTGTCATCGATAACCAGCAGTTTTTCCATAAAACCCCTCACCATAAAACGGGCATGCCTTTATTCTGCCAAGTCACACCCAGGCAGCCAGACAGTGAACGTCGCCCCCCCGCCCTCCTGGCTTTCAACCTCAATGCGACCACCATGGGCCTCCACGATATTCCGGCTCTGATAAAGGCCGATGCCAAACCCTTTTTTCTTGGTGGTCTCGAAGGGTTTGAACAGGCGGTCCCTTACAAAAGCTTCGGACATCCCGCAGCCGTCATCGCGGCAGCGCAGATAGGCCATCCCAGCCTGACCTACCTCCAAATCAACAGGCCCTTCACCGTTGCTGGCGTCCAGAGCATTGAGAATAAGATTTTCAATAACCTTGGCCAGTTCTATCGGGTCGGCCTGGCAAAAAGCAGGATTGCCCGTCACTCGGACCCCCTTGACAGACATTTCCCGCACAAGGCGTAAGGCCAGTTCCAGCAAATCAACGCGCTCGGTGGCAAGCGACTTTGTCCCTTCCAGGTTTTTCAGCCTGTCGATCAGCCCCTTCATTCGTTCAACGCTCTTATCGAGGGTTTCCAGCATATCCTGCTGAAAGGCAGGATCGTTTAAATAATGACGGCCGTTATCGACAGCCAAGGCCAGGTTGGACACGGTATTTTTCAGATCATGCATGACGAAGGTAGTTACCTTTCCCATGGCCGCCATCTCCTTATGAGCGACCACCTCTTCAACCAAGTGCCAGTTCAGCAAAGACGTCACGGCCTGGCGAGCCAGCATCTTCATCAGATCATAATCTTCATAGGTCATCGCCTCCCCTGAGTTGATCCGGCGGCCAAGAAGAATCATTCCCTTTAGCCGCTGCTCAAAAACCAAAGGAACGACAAAGGCTATGGCTTCCCCCTCTAAAAAAGGCAGATGACCCGCGTCGTCAGATGCCACATCCAGAATCCGTTCGTCATCACGCAACAATCCAACCAGGGCGCTGTCAGGCGCAAAGTTCCCATGATGCCAGGGCAGATGATACTCACCCGCCAGCTCGAAAGCACCGCCCTCACGCTTCTGCCAGAACAGAGCACCCGCCTGCGTGGCAAAGGTCTCGCAAAAAGTTTTCAGGATGACCGATCTAACTTCTTCGACAGACCGCACCCGCCCCAACTCATCGGTCAGAGATTTCCAGTGGATACGGTAGTCGTACTTCTCGGCAAAAAACGCCTTGTGCAGAAGCACCATGACCTTTCGCCGAATATGTTCCGAAAGCAGAAAAACAATAAAAACAATCCCCAGTAAAAAGGCCACCAGGACAAAAAGAAGCTTCTGGGAGCCGCCACCAAGGTAAAGCATCCCCTCCCCAAGCAACCCCAAAACCAGGAAATACAAACCTATGGCAATGACTACCATGGAGCGGTAGGTTACATCCCGGGACAACCGTATTCTATGCCCACCTCCCCGCTTCAATTGCGAGAAAAGGATCAAGAGGCAACCGATCAGAAGCCCTGCAGTGCGAAGTGGGACTAAAGACATGTCAAGAGAGCGATACAAGAGGGCCTGACTGTAATAGAGCAGACTGGCCACAAGAATGGTGCCTATACCGATAAATTCAAACTTCACCTGCCACCGCTCATAGCGTGGATAGGCGAAAAAGGTTTTTTCCAGGTTCACCAGGGCAAGCGTGAGATACAGGGACAGAGTGATATAAAAGAAAAGTCCGTAGTAACTGACAAAAAGAAGATTTTCGTCGACAAAATCCGGAGAAAAGAACAAACGATCAACTGGCGAGAAGGCATTGACGGCCAGATAGCCCACAGCCGGCAGAAACAGCAGCCACTGCCAAAGCGGCAAGCGCTTATACCCTTCGCGGTAAAAGAGCAGACAAAACCCAAGCCAGCATGCAGGCAAGAAGGATTCCACCAACAAGGCAGCATACTTCCAACGCGGCCATTTGGCTGGTGATGATAAGGCACTAAACTCGAAGATCTCAAGAAAGATAGAAAAAAGAAGAACTAAGATGAAAAGAAGAAGGCCGCCGCTGCGACGGCGGATTAAGGTTGAAACCAAGGCAAGAACGAATGCCGCCACGCAAGCGGAAATCATCAACAGGATCAATGCCATAAAAAAGGGGCCATCCTTAAAATAGCCTAAGAACAAGAATCAAAAAAATGTTATTTTTCGACAATTTCCGTCAATTCGGCATGCGTTTTCACTACAAAATTTATCCAGAAAGCCGCCATTCACCGGATTGATGTAACAAAAATGCAACAGTTATAAGTAGTCGGAATTGCATACGAATATCAAAAACCCAAAGAGCAGTACGAGTATTGATTTAGTTTTTTATATGATTTCAGTATTTTACAGCAATTTTATCCAGTGTCAAAAAATGCCACAGTTTCAATGATTTAATGACCTTTAAGGTAGATGACAAATAAAAAAAAGGGCCCGATTAGGGGCCCCTTTTAGGTGATAGAAGTCTAATTTTTATTGGACAGGCACATCCCTTAGGTTTTGGGCGGGCTCTAGTCCAGGGGTAATGGGGTCTACTTCGCCGGATCCATTAATTGTGACTGGAAAACCTATAGTATTCATATCACCATTGCTGTCGACAACAAATAAAAACTTCTTTTCGTCCTCTTTAAGTCGGCCTAGGTTTAAACTAACTGTGATGGAATTATTAGTCCATGCCGATGGAATTTGTACTTCTCTAGTAGTACAGTCATGCCAATTGATAGCATTACCAATTTCGACACGAGCACGAGTAATATCAATATATACATCATCAACATACATATCGGCATAATTTTCACCAGTTAAATTTGCCCACATAAGAGGCAACAAAAATATATTTAACTTACTAGAAATTCCTGAAGCTCGGGTTATACCATCAAAACTTGCCGGTATTAAATTAGGCCCATTATTTTCGTTCAATTCAACAATGCCATTTTTTGCCCCCCCTGGGGTGGAAAGAAACTCGAACATTTCCATACGGTTCCATTTATTTTGGGCCATTTTGAACCCAATATTGTGAAAAGTAGGTCCACCAGATCCAGTGTTGATTGTAGGATACGAGTATGCAGCGGCGGTGGTTTGGGTAATGAATGAAGGTACCCCGGTGTACGCAGATTGCGAATTGAAACGGGCAAACTTTCCAGTTCCCTGGAAAGGACCACCTAATTTAACATATGAATAATAAGAGGCATACAGGGCATCCTGGCCATCAAAAGTGAAATACGCTGAACAATCCTCCTCATTTCCAGGCGCCGGCGAATTCGGAAAAGCTCTCCCATGTCCTGCTAAATTACCAGAATATACCATTGCAGCAGAGTATTTAGGGTTAGTAGCGTTCATGGAATAATTTTTCCATTTCGGGTCAGTTGCTAAAAAACTGCCGTCTACCCCCCTTTCAAAATTTTCCCACAAAAGGGGTTCGGCAGGAACTTTGATTCCAAAACCAGCACCTTGAATTACCAAACTTGAATTGGTGACAGAATTTACAGCATTAACAGTTGGTGCTGCAAAAGCAGCTTGACTTAAAAACAAAATAAGGACTGACCAAAAAGATACCTTAAATAATTTGAGCACAACTCTTCTCCTTATGACACTTGGCTAACCACCACGAGGGCGGCATAGCGATGCGAGGGGGTATTAAGCAAAAATGACATTTGTACGCAAAGCACTACATGTCTCTTGCAATATTTTTTGCAGCTATCATGCCAATAAATGCAAGCACCCATGTTCCATACAAACAGATACAATAATGGCCCTGGGCAGACAAGATGAACGCTATCTGTAAACGCCTAAATTTGCAATTAAAGAAAAAAGCCACGGCCCTTTCCTTGTCTTTTTCAAAGAACTATTTGGTGCGATTCGAATCGTTGCTGACGCTGCCCTAAAGACACCATTAAATCGTCAGTTAAAAGATAAGAATACCAGGGCTGAACATTTAGTCTTATACTAGGGTGGAACAAAGAGAAATTTTCAAACGCTTCAAAGATGACAATTTTACTTGAAAAATCCGGCAATAATGACAAAGAAAATCAGTTCAAAACAAAGCTCTTGTTCGGGCTGAATAATAAACAAACCAAACAATTATTAATTGAGGAAAGTAAAGTAATTTCTTAGTTTTCATAACAACATTAAGTGACCTGATAAATGGTAATGTAAAAATCAGAATTACTGATATAATTGTTAACTCATAGTTTAAAAGAACTATTGAAATTAAAAGAAACATGGTTGCAAAAAGAAAATAAATCAATTGACAAATATTTAGCCATCTCCTTGGATCATTTATATTTTTAAAAAAAAGCATCCAAATACTTTTACCACGCCATTTTTCTTTTCTATATAACCCTATAAGACTTTTGGCTTCGCCCATATGGACTACGTTTCTTTCATGTTCATAAATAATTTTATAATTCAATGTGATAACTTTTCTTGAAAAATCAACGTCTTCACAAGTTTTCATATTTTCAGAGAATCCACCTACAGAATCAAAGACATGTCTTTTAACTATCATATTCATTGAAGAAGACCAAAATACTTCTAACCTACCTTTTCTATTATTTCTCCCAAGTGCCCATATTAATTCAACCCATGACGGATTATCAGGCAATAAAATTGGCCCTGTCACAATACCGACGGAAGAATCTTCCAATATCTCTTCCAAGGATAATAAAAACTCAACACCGACATTTACATCAGCATCGACAAAACAAAGAATGTCTCCAACTGAATTTTTTGCCCCTATATTTCTAAGTTTTCCTATCGTCGCATCAGGGTCTATATATGTTTTAGCTCCAAGACTTCGGGCTAAGGATACTGTGTTGTCATCGGAGCCATTATCGACTACAATTATTTCTATATAAAAACCATCTTTATCACATCGTTTTATTGAATCGATACAGCTTGCCAGCCTTTTTTCTTCGTTTTTTGTTGGGATTATAAAGGATACTTTATTTTTCATTATATTTTACCCATGTTTTGTTAAATTTTTTCCATTTATAGCCATTGTATAATGACATTATTGAATTTGTTAATATTTTTAAAAAGACTAGACTTTTGTATTTATGAAAATTCTTAATAACGTAAATATGTGACAAATTTCTGTTCCTGATTCTCATTTTCTCAACAAGTTCTTCATATTCTATTAATTTTTCATTTTCCCAAATATTTTTAAATTTTTCTATATATTCATCAAGCGTTAGTTCTTCTTTCTTGACAACTCTATAATTAGAGTCAATAAAACAACTGATGATACTTTGTTTAGTCACGACTAGATTCTTAACAGTAGCTTTATAAATTAAGGAATTCCTAAGCTTTGAATCCCAAATCATATCTGACACAAAGTTTCCTAAACCATAAAATATGTTAGAAGTATTTTTTACGCAAATCTCCTGTGGAGTATGTGAGTGGTGTCCAAGCACAAGATCAACACCGCATGCCAATAATTTTGCTCCAATTTCCTTACTGTTTTTTGATGCAACATGAACAAATTCATCGCCCCAATGGACACTAACAATTAAGTAATCACATATATTTTTAATTTTTTCTACATCTTCCAATATATCCTCAATACTTCCAGACGCATATAAAAGTTCTTTTTTTTCGTAATTCTCTTTAGTTAAGCTATACCCAAGCAACCCAATTTTTGCATTATTAATTTCAATTATTTCGGGTAAACAGGTATAGCCATCTCTACCTCTAATACCAATAACATAGAATCCGTTTTTTTTAAGAATGTTACAAGTTTCATTAAATCCTTCTGCACCATGTTGCATTGTATGGTTATTGGCTACGTTAAGCGAATTAAACCCAGCATGCTTTAAGGCATCAACACACGACGGAGTACCTATCATTTGAGCTCTTGAAAAATTATTTTTCATATACTTTTTATCAGATAATACGCACTCTAAATTCCCGAAAACAATATCACCCCTTAGTTCTTTTTTTATATTTGAAAAAACATAGTCAACCCCGTATTTTTCCATGCGAGAGCGAACACCAATACCAATACACTTAGCTGAATCGCCAAGCATTAGATCACCAACAGCTACAACATTAAAATGGATGTTTTTTTTCAATTTATCTCACCGATTAATTACCTAGAAACTATGTCTAGCCCAAATACTTAAACTCTAACCAATTCAAATCTGGGACTCGAAGTGACAGAATTTGTTTTTTAAATCTTTCCTCATAGTGTCAACTGAGGCTATTTCAAAATTACAAATTAACCCTTCCCCTAAAACATGCTTACTTTCATTTTTGAAGTAAGTAGAAACCTCTCCAAGATCTAAATCTGTTCCTTCCTTTAAACCGAGAATTATTTTTAAATTGTAATTATCTGACTGAATAATCTTAAAAATTTCGATAGGAAATCCTTTAAAAACTAACTCTTCAATAATATAGACAACATATTGACTATGAACCATGCCCTTACCTGGAGAAAAAATGTACTGGCCTTGAGAGCGACCAATTATTCGCCCCAGACAAGGCCACCCTCGCCCACAACTACACTTAATTTTTTCAACTGACACCAGATCTCCCAACCGATAGCGAATCATTGGCATTAATTTATTATTTAAATCAGTAATCACAACTTGCCCATATCCATCTGGCTCATCTCCGAATCTAATTATTTCAATAAAAACGTTGTCTGATACAATATGTTTACTTCCGCTTGGACATTCGAAGGCAATAATATCAACTTCACTACACCCATATTCATCAACCACAGGACACTTAAATTTTTCACTAATAGCCTTCTGTTGCTTTATACTCATAGTTTCAGATGTAGATATAACACATTTAATGTTTTTAAAAATTTGTTTCAAATTTTTGTCATTTATTTTATCAGATACCAGTTGAATTAACGAAGCATAGCCATAAATATAGTCAGGTTTTGATTTTATTAACTTTTTAATGGTTTTATTAATCTTAATTTCTTCGAAGGATTGTGAATTTAATCTAATCCTATTTAGCAATAAGTCTTTAAGAAATGCTTTGGTACGTCCAGAAACTAACGGGCGGCCCCACAACCTTATTTGACGGTCACTCGGCTTGACTCCATGCCATCCTTGGCATACGATTCTAGCAGCCAAAGACCGGGCAGAGCACTCCGGGTCAACAAAAACAACTGCAGGAACTCCAGAACTCCCTCCAGTCAATCTCACAGTATAGCTACCAAAAGAGGAATAATTTTTCTTAGCATCAACTAAAAAATTATTTACATCAGATTTTTCCATAATCGGAATTTTTTCAAAGTCAGCAATGGTTGATAGATTTGTGGACACACCATTTTTTATTAAAAATTGACTATATGTTTTTGAATTAATAGCATGATATTGAATGAGTTCTTTTATTTTTTCAAACTGATTGTTCTCGATTATGTTGATGCTATTCCACTGAGATTCTTCATACAGCTTTACAAACGTGGAAACTCTCTCTCTTCTAACAAAATACATAAATGGATATATGATTTTTTCCAAAAGTTTTTTATACATCATAGCTCCTAAAAATTAGTTTTAGTGCTATCCCATCATCTCAATAAAGAAAATCCTGAAATAGTATTTTTCTGTTTAAATTGCAATATGTATTTATTGAATTTATGCTAACCAAATTTCTTAATAATTATTTAAGCTTGCGTTTTTGTATGACCATTTATCCCTTCCTCTAAAATAACTTGAGACAAGTGGTAATCACCATTTTGATTGTTTAAATTACTCAAGGCGACAGATAGACCGCCAAATAGATACCACTCATAGCTTGAAAGTCCATAGCTAGCTAAACCAAAAATTACATTCATAATACAGAAAAAATAAATAGCGCTTCTTGTATTGAACAAATAAGTATTATTTATTCTTACTATGGTACCTCTTATATTTTCAAAAATTGAGATAATAAACAGAATAAAAAATATGAGCCCTACAATACCTATCTCTTGAAATGTTTCAGAATATATATTGTGTGACATAACCTTTCTGTTCCCATAGTTAAAGTTAACCTCCCTTGACGTCCCCAGGCCATGGCCAAAGATAGGTCTTCTCATGCCAGTTTTAAAATCCTTAATCATCCCGTCTTGACGATCAGAAGAAGTAATGCTATTTTTCGTATTTTCGGAAAAAATGCTTAAATAACGATCCTTAAAAATACTATCCATCTTCGGGAACAGGATGCAGCCAGCAATAAGGAGAATCGTAAAATTTTTCGCTTTATTTTTACTAAAATACATCAAAATAAACATAATTAAAAATAAACCAATCATTCCAGATCTGCTACCAGTGAGATAAAGTGCATATAAGAGGACTGGCATCGCACTCAGAGCTAAAATTCTCCACAAAAGGCTTTCTTTTAAATAAAGGAACAGGAAGGGGATAATTGTCAATATTACAAAAGCCAGCCCATTTGGATTAACAACATCATGTGGTGCCCCGGAAAGTCTCGCCATAAAATCACCACTACCTATATAAGCAGAGTCCCCCCAATAACCTTCAGTAATATGCAGGTAAAGTGGTTCAATCACACGAAAAAGTTGGCAAAGGATAAAACAGGTAATCAAAGTTTTAAACTTTTTCTCTGTATGTGCGAAAGTTATTGTAAAATAAAAAAATACCACCGCCTTAATAAAATTAGGCAGTCCAAACTTTATAGCACTACCTGGCCATTCGGCGAATGGTGTTATTATTATAATTATAAGGATTAGTAAATTTAATCTTTTAACGCAATTATTGTTTCCAAAATTATTTTTATTTTCAAATATTACAATTAATGCCAATACTAGCACAAGAAATAGGTCAAAGCGTAAATTGCCGAGAATTGGCAATCTCGCTGGCAAATGCAGAAACCAGCTGCAAACAAACACTAAATAAAGATAAAAACCAAGATTTTTCATGCGACTCAAATTCGACAGATTGAAAATCTAAACTTGCCTGATAGTTCTGGTAGAATTTGTTTTTTTATAAAAAATTTGATGGCAATACCATCACCAAAGACTATTTCCAAATAACGCCTTAAATCATCTAAAACTTCAGCTGAAAATAATTTTCCCGGAACGATATTAATTTCAAAGAGGTCTATTTTTTGCTGAATAATCTGCATTTGATCCAGACCTGGGAAACATGTCAAAGTTTTTTCAATTAACGAAATCCCTGCTACACTAGTGCCATCTCTTTTCTGAAGAAAATCAGCAACACGACCCATCAAACTATCCATTAGAGGCAACCCCCTGCCGCAACTACATTGTCTTTTTGTTGGTGCACCAATATCCTCTACTTGATAGCGAACAAGAGGCATTGCCTTGTTTACAAGATCGGTAACAACAATGCGTCCAGTCTCTCCAGGCTCACAAGGCGAGCCGTCATCCTTGATAAACTCAACAAACAAATGCTCGATATTCAAATGCATCCCTTCATGTTTTTCACATTCACATCCAATAAGACCCACTTCCTCGCACCCATAACGATCTATTGCTTTTGTACTAAAAACATCTTCAATAACCTTGCGTTCAGATGGCAATAACATCATTGAGGTGGAGAGAATTCCTCTTGGCAAAAGGTCTTCAATTCCCATCTGTTTGAGGTGTTGAGCGAGTAAATAAATAGAATGAGCATGCCCATAAAGCAATGTCGGACATAATCGCCGCCACTCCCGAACGAACTCAGTAACCGAAACTTGATTGACGCTCATGGTATCGAGGTAAACCATGGGCTGTAGAAGGGCTTGTCGCAGCTTCGCCTTTAAGGTAGTCGGTAGATGTGGGTTGCCCCAACAAGCCGCGATTGGCTCGCCCGGCTCCCACCCAGTCCAACGGTCGTGACGGCGTGCGCATGCATTTCTCAGTTCACTACACTCCTCGGTAAAAAAAAGTTCAAGCGACTTCCCTGTCGAACCACCCGTCTTGGCCTTATGCAGGCGATCTACAGAATAGCCATCAGTTATCATGCCTATGCCACTGCGACGGATATCAGCCTTGGTTAAGATGGGTATCTGGAGAAAATCCTCTGGCGTTTTAATATCGAAGGGCGAGATTTTGGCCTGAGCGAATTGGTGACGGTAATAGGGATTCTGCTCCGCAACAATTCCCAGCATTTCTTGAAGGCGTTGCCATTGAATTTCGCGCAACTGTGATTCAGGCAGATATTGTGTTTTTTCGATCTCACGCCAATAATGCAGCTTCGGGCTGTGTGAAATCAGCCCATGCAACGGCTCGAAAATATGCTGTCTCAAGCGCCAGCCAACAGTCATTGCGAAACCTTTCTCACAAATTGATCAGTGCCCGAAGAATATCTTTTACCAGACGCTCTTCACCCTCTAGCGCCAATGCATAGGTCTGACCGGCATGCCCGAGGCGCTGACGGTACGCCTCATCCTTCCAAACCCTGTCAATCAGGCTGGCCAGCGTGGCGGCGTCGTCCGGGGGGAAGATGGCTGCTTCGTTCAAGGTCAGGATATCTCTAGTCGACGGTCCCTCCGAAATAATGACGGGTTTGCCGAAAGCCATCGCTTCAAGATAGACACTGATCCCCGCACATTGGATTGCACTCGAACGTATCGGCAGCACGACACACCGACATTTGGATAGGTATTCATACCAGGAGGTTCTGTCAAAATCATGCCGGATGATTTCGACATTCTCTCCGAAAGCATCTTCGTCGATAACAGAATTGTGATAATCGGAGAGATCCTTTTGTGGAAGGACAATTTTCATCGGCACATCGACCAAGGTGAGAGCCTTGTCAAGTAGGCGATAATCCCGATGGCTGGCACCACAAGAAAGAGCGTAGCCCGCATCTGTTATCTCAAAGTCTTTCAAAACCTCATAATTGTTGGCTTTAAATGGAATATAGCGACACCGGCCCGGATCAATCCCGTAATACTCAGTGTACCCGGAAACATCTCTGTGTAAAAAAAGGAACAGATCCACTGGCGCCAGCAGAATTCGTTTGACCAAGGCAACAGCCTTGTCTTTTATGGTTTCAGGGCGTTGCAGCAACAGGTCGAAAATAACAACCCGGAACCTGAAAAGTGTGGCTAGCTTCAACAGAAATGCCGCAAGGAACCAGAAGAATGAGGGGTTGAACAATAAGATTCCATCAAAACTTTTTCTGTTATCAAAGACATGTCGCAATATGGCGAAAAAATTCTTTTTGATTTTCAAGTTATTGGGCAACGGCTCGACAAAAACTTCGTCCGCGAAATAATTGGTCAATTCAAGATTGACTAAATATCGCTTTGCCATCTAATTATTTCCCCGTACCGTGTCAGAAAGACTCGAATAGACATTCTCATAACATTTGGCGATTTTTTTGATACAGAATCTCTCCTCGACCGTTTGCCGAGCATTCTGAGCTATTTTCAGGCTCATCTGCTCATCTTTCAGCAACTGACTCACATAGTTCGATAGCTCGGACGGATCATTGGCAATGAATCCATTGTACCCGTGTTGAACGGTATCGAGGGCCACGCCATCCATAAAGGTCACAACCGGCGGTACACCACACGCCATTGCTTCGATGATTACGTTGCCAAAACCTTCTTTCCGAGAAGGCAATACAAAAACGTCAGACATTTTAAGAAAAAGATCCACATCATCTCGACGCCCAACCATTCGGACGTTCAACTGATTTTTGGTGATCTCATTCTTGATTCCCTGGACAAAAGCATCCAGCATTTGCTGATTTGTATCCTCATCTGAAAATTGGTAAGGCCCAACTAATAGCAGCAGCGCATTCGCATGATCTCTCTGAATATTCTTCCACGCGTCGATAAGCCAATCGATTCCTTTTCGTTTGATAATTGCACCGACAAAAGTGACCACCTTCGTTCCAGGTTCCAGACTGAGTGTTGTTCTGATCCGCTCTTTTTCTACATGGGTGACGGGATGAAAGCGATCGCTGTCGACACCTTGGGGGACATACGCCACCTGTTCAGAGGGGATTCCAGCCTCTATGCAGGAATTTACAATCTGCCTCGAAATACATAGAAATTTGTCGATCAGCAAAAAAAGGTGAAAGCGTAACGCCATCAGCTTGTAATTGCGCTTGATAGTCAGAGGATCGTCTGTCCCCAAAAGAACCATCTGCATAACCAGCTTTTTTTTAAAAATTCGACAAAACAGGGCAAGCAGACCATAGATGTCAATGTGCCCATGCAAGTGAAGGATGTCGAACATATCCCTGTGGCGAAACAGGAATTGCAGAATCTGATAGCCATGACGCAACTCTGAGAATCGGCCACCAGGCGTAAAATCGAAGCGATAGATTGGAATGCCGCGAAATTCGTCTCGAGGGCCGTATTTTCCATAGCTGCATGACAAGACCTTGTTTTGGTAGCGGGTCTGATCGATAAACGGAAAAAGATTGTCCAGGTATATCCCATGGCCGCTGAAGGAAGGATAATAGTCGAAGATACAATGAAGGACAGTGATCTTATCTTTCATTTCTAGCCAATGCCTCGTATATAAGTTCTCTTACCTCGTTAAATCGATTCGACCAGGAGTTGAGCCGCCCGAAAGCGACCCGCTCACGTTCCTCTTTCGGGTGACTCAGGCAATCTGATATCTTGTCTAGAAACTGTTGTTTGTCGTGGGCTATTTCGATATACCCAGCGAGATACTCCGCGCCGGCGGTATCAGTAGAAACGATAGGCTTGCCACTGGCGAGGTAGTCAAAGTACTTGATGGGGTCATTTCCAGCAGTGTGCTTATTCAGCAGATTGGGTAGTATACAGACATCGAACTGGCTCAGGACCCATGGGATATTGGAATAGGGAACCGGGTCGCGCAAGTGGACGTTCTGACAACGGGCAGATAACCGAGCAAGGGCATCTTCATGGCTCTTGGGCCCGACAAAAACAAAATCCCATTCGGGTCTACTTTTCGCCAGATATTCGATCAACTGCTCATCAAGGCGTAATTCATTTATCCACCCCATATAGCCGATCAGAGGTCGACCGGTCCTGAACGCCCTAACTCGAACTGGGTACGCCCATTCGAAAGTAAAATAATTCGTCGCGTTCTTCACCACTTGGGAATTGGGATTGATCTTTTTCGCAAACTCTCCCAATTTATCATTCACACACAAGACGATGTCGGATGAGGAGATATGGTATTGAACATTATCGCGTATGGTTTTTCGGGTGGCTTCATCGTCGGTAAATTGTTCAAAGTCATCGGACCAATCAAAAATTTTTATCGCTACATCCGAAAAACGTCTTTCTACCAGCGAGCGGGTCCAACTATCAGGCCTGTTAACCAGCAGAATTGTGTTTTTACTCGAAATGTCGATCAGGTTCCTTTCCAGAATATAATCACCGACCTTTTTGAAACATGAATTTCTTGCGGCCATTGGCAAAACAACAGGGGTGATGATTTTTCCTTTAAAGTAATTTGACTTTCTACCGGTCATCGCCTTCCAGTTGTTGACCTTGGGTTGCGCTAACTCAGCTTTGGGGTTTGTTATAAGGTCCATCGGCCAAACGGGCGTATTGATAAAGTAAGATTGACCGATGATGTTTTCCTTGGTCAGGAAATAAAAAATTGTCTGATTCCTCTTCCAGAAATCACTCCACGGATTATATCCAAAGTTTATCAGGCTGTATTTATTCAATTTGATCCCTTTAATAGTGCCGGCTCTTATCTATTTGTATGCCAAATCTCATTGTAATAATCTTGGTGTTGATCAATCATTCGCTGCATCGAAAAAACATCGGACACTTTTTCTGCATTCTTTGAACCGAATTTGGCCCGTATTTCTGTATTTTCAACCAGCTGAACAATTCGTTCCGCGATACATGCTATATCCCCCACTGGTACCAGATAACCATTTTCGCCATCATCAACCAGCTCGGGATTTCCCCCAGCCGCAGTGGCCACTACTGGCACTCCACAAGCCATATACTCTAGAATGGCGTTGCAGAAACCTTCAGTTTCCGAGACATTAACTCCCACATCAAAACCTCTGACATAATCCATAGGGCAAGCGACGCTTCCTGCAAAGGTCATAACTTCAGCAAGCCCCATGGCCTGACTCATCTGTTCAAGCTGGGCACGCTGATTACCGTCACCGACTACTACAAACCTAACCTTGGGCAATCGCTGATGGACTATCGCAGCAACTCGAACGAAATCATCCACACGTTTGACTGTACGATTACAATTGGCAACGATGCCAACAACGGGATCTTTGCCCTTAAGGCTGTTTTCGCCCTCATCTTTTTCGATGCCGTTATAAATAACCCTTATTTTTTCAGCATTAAGACCATCAATTTGAACAAAGTGGTCTTTCACTGCCTGAGAGTTGGCGATAAACCCCGTAAAAAAGTGATACGCAAGTCGCATCTTGCGGCTTTCGGCCGGGGTACGCCAGAACCCCATGTCACGGAATGAACCTATCAGTCGGGCATCAAAAAAAGGTCTGGTCAAAGCTGCGATTAGAAAAGGATCTTGAAAAAATGTCTGTATGATGCGGATGTCATGGTTGCGGACATAATTCGCTAGTCCCTTCAAAGCCGGAAACAGAGTTGGCTTAGTGAAGCTTTCAAATGGCAAGAACATTTGAGGTACGTCGACATCAGCCAGAAGCCCTCCGGTTCCCTTTAAAGTACATAAATGAGGTTGAAACCGTCGGCGATCGAGCCCAGCAATTAGCTTCACTAACTGCTTTTCTGTGCCACCAACATGCAAACTATCAATTAGATATAGGATACCGGCCATCAAACACACCTTATTTTATGGAAGCTAATGGACAGGCCTCACCCTCCTGCAAACGCTCGAAGCGGGTGACACAACACCTGCCATCTGAAAAGTCGACGCGGAACAATCCCCATGAAAATCAGAATCGGCAGAAAAGAAAAAGCCAGGAACAGTTTAATCGTCCCTTCGACCACGAGTGGGATATTGTCGGTCACATACAGCAAAAGCTTGCCATCCTTGATAGCGTCGAGGTGCATGGCAGTCATCATGCTAGCGACACTGGGTTTGAGGGTTTGGTTCAGCCATGGAGCTAAACCGAAGGAATCGACGGAGACGGGCCCAACTAGAATGTAAATAGTGGCTGCCGCCAGCGTCATCTGGGCAATTTTGCCCCACTGGAAAGGGATCGGGTAATAGCCGACAGACATATAATGGGCCATGACACATTGACACAAAGCCACCAGGCATGAAGCCAACACAGCGCCCAAAATGCCGTACCGGGGTATCAGTAAAAAATTGAACGCTATGCTAAGAGTTGCCGTCACTCCCTGAATCACGGAAATATTAAAGGTCTTCTTGGCATAGATCAGACCGAAACTGACCTGCTGGTAGGCGGCGTTGAGTATCCGCGAAACGACAGCCAACGACACGATGCCGCCACCCACCCAGAATTCCGGTGGAGTCATTACTCTCAACAGCAAAGGGATTTCGAGTGAAAGAATAAGGCCGAAAAAAAGCAGTAGGGCCAACTGAAGGCTGAACATTCGGGCCATGGTCTCGGGCCCCTCAGGGGCGTCGCAGATCTCGTAGCGTTTGACGTTCCATATTTTGGAAAAGGGTTCGACGATCAACACCCCCAGCAGAGTCGCGAACTTGAACAGCATCTCGAAGGCGCCAAGCTGTGCCAGGCCAAGGTAGGTTCTTAGAATCACGCGGTCGGCATTGCCCCTGACGAACATGGCAACGTACCCAGGCAACAGCGGCAGGCTGAATCGGAGAATCTTATGGATGACCTTTCTGTCGAAACCGAAACCGACGTGATACAGGGCATAACCATGCATAACCACGGTGGTTGCTATGCCGGTAAGCAGGGAGGCATACAGATATCCCAACACTCCCATTTCAAGAGAGACGATCAGGTAGATATTGAGAGACAATCCAAGTACTAGGCGCCCTAGTGACAGAAAAGAGATCAGGAAGGGTTTCTGCCGCAGCAGGATATAGGCTTCCGGTGCTTTGGCACTCATCTCGCAAATGAAAGCCAGCGCGGCGATAACCAGGTAGTAACCGTATTCCCGACTGCCCAGGGCAAGCCAGGCGACGGATTCATGAAATATCAGCACCGGAGAGGACACCAGTAGCACCATGGCCAGCATAAGGGCCATGGTGGTCGATACCAGGGTCTTGCGCTCCTGCTCGGTTTTTTGCTCGAAATAGAAGCGCCCCATGGCGCCGGCAATGCCGTACCCCACCACCAGTGTCATCATCGACAGAACCACGTCGATCATACCGATGATGCCGTACCCCTCCCCCCTGAGATAGTGAGAGTAGACCGGAAGCATGAGGAAGCCGACAATGCGGGACAGAATGCTGGCCCCACTGTAGACCACAGCGTGTCTGAACGTATGCTGAATGTGAGAAACCGCTGCTGTCATGACCGGCCCTTCACGCTAATGATCGGTAAACACCCAGGTAGGCATTGGCCATAGCCTGACTGGAATATTTTTCACAAACACGTTTTTTCGCTCTTTGCAACCGAAGGCAACAATCTTCATCCTGCGCGACCAGTTCAAGCATGGCCTCGGCTAACAGGTCAGGCTCGGCCGCAGGAACCAGCAGTCCACAGTTTCCGTTATCCAGAACCGACGGAATGCCGCCGACGGCGGTGGCGGCGATGGGAATCCCGGCCTGCATGGCTTCGAGCAGAACCATCGGCAGCCCTTCGGTATGGGAAGATAGAACCAGTCCGCGCAGCAGCGGCAGGTAAGCGCTGGCACCAGGACGATACCCTGGCATGGCCACGTAGTCGCTCAACCCCAATTCCTTGACCAGGGCTTCAAGTCGCAGCCGCTCGCCGCCTTCGCCCAGTATCAGCAAACGGACCTGAGGCTGTTTCGAACGGCAGAGGGCAAAGGCCTGCAGCAGAACGTCAAAACCTTTTTCTGGCGAGAGTCGCCCGATAGCGCCCAAGGTCGGTCCCCGCTGGCAAAACCGAACGATCTCGGGATCCAGAGCAGGTGCTGCAACCGGCGCCTCTGACAGCCCGTTATTGATGATCTGCACCTTGCCTGCCCGTCGGCCCTGCAAGCGGGGATGCGCGAGCATCCCTTCGTTGACTACAACGACGCGATCGATGCAACGGAGGCTTAACCCATCGAGCGCTTCGTATAACGCCATGCGGCTTTGCCAGCGCCCTGTACTCGTCCAGCCGTGGACGGTGGTCACCATCGGCAACCGGCGCAGCTGTCGTGGCAGCAGTCCAAACAGAATGTTTCCCTTGTAGCCGTGGGAATGCAGCACGTTAAACCTCTTTTCGCGGGCAAACCGCATAATCTGCATCGCTCCCAAAAGGTTGGGGCCCGGGCGCATCCTGAATATCTCCATCGGCAGACCCCGCTTGCGGGCTTCAACCTCCAGAGGTTTTTCCTCTACGGTCGGCTCACCAATACTTGCCAGCACCGGCGCAAGCCCTTGCCGAACCTGTTCGGCCATCAGCCCCAGAAGCATGATCTCGGCACCGTAAAGACCGCCGGAATCTATGACGTGAAGTATTTTCACCCCTACCCTTTCCTCGGTGTCCAGACTATCTGTTTCTTGCCGAGCAGGAACTTGCCGAAGGCGTGCGCGGCAGCAAGGTTCAGGAGCACAAAGTATCGCCCAAAGGCCAACAGTCTGTACCACTTACTGTAATTGCCCAAGTAAGGAATGGCCGCGGCGCCGGCATACCCGGCAGACTGAAAAAAGAAGAACACCTGATAAAACAGGCCGTCCTCTAGCAGTAACAGGTTGCTGAGCCAGGCGGCGGCAAGAAAGACAAAGCAGAGATAGCGCAGTACCTTGTGGGACCAGAGCTGCCAGGCAAAGAGTGGATTTACTGAAAAACCGAGCAGGGTTCGCATGTCGTACAGCGCCCAAAAGGCCCGCAGTGAGACCCGCACCCGCATCCGGTATTCGTCAGCCGTCGCCTTGAGGGTAGATTCTCGCAACAGAGCCCGGGAGTCGTAGACCACCCGGAAGCCTTGCTCAACGACCTTGAGGGGCTGCACGAAGTCAGGCAGCTGATCCGGGTTCAGTGACCGGTACAAGTCCTTGCGCATGGCGTCGATGCCACCATCGACACCGACCACCGAGCCGAGCCGCGTCTCCAGCTCACGCAGGCGGTTCTCGTACCTCATATAAGACGAGCAACCGTCCCCCACGGTGGACCCGTCAGGGCTGACGTAGATCATCTTCCCGGTTACGTAGCCGACCTCGGGATCAGCAAAATTTTGGACAAGGAAGCCGAGAGCGTCGGGCGCATAGAGGGAGTTGGCATCGGAAAAAACGAGGATGTCGCCGGCAGCCTGCGGCACGGCAAGGTTGAGCGCGGCGGTTTTCCCGGCCCGGGGTGTTTGTCGCAACAGCCGTACGCCTCTGTCGGCATATGTTTGCACGATGGAATCCGTCGCATCGGTCGATTCATCCGAAACGACAACTATCTCCAGCAACTCTTGGGGGTAATCGAGGGCGAGCTTGTTTTCAATCGTCGCGGCGATGGCTTCTTCTTCGTTGAAAGCGGCAATCAGGATGGAAACTTTGGGTCGAATTGGCTGCCGCAGGACAGGGCGAAGCCAGAACAGCCCAAGCAGCCACGCCGTCAGTGGATAACCGACGTAGACATAAAAGACGACCATCAGGGAAATCCAGAAAATCAACGCTGTCATCTTCCCTCCACAAAATGAAACCAGCTTTCTACCCTTCTACCGGCCAGTACTCCGGCAGGAGGTTGAGAACTTCTCGGGCAAAATTTTCCAGCTTCAGCCGAGTTGAGGCCACCTCATCGCCTGTGGTGAAGGCCGATACCTGCACGTAGGCGCCATCGTTGCGATTGTGCAGAATGCGCCCGACAAAACGCTGGATGTTCTGCTGAAACCCGTTGGCCAGGACTTTGGTTCCGTCGGACTGGTACCAGTGCAGCAGGACATTGTTCACTCCATCCTTGTGGGCCACGACGTAATTCAGGGTGACGCCCTCGGGCCGATAACTCGTCGGCACCTGGATGGCACTACTCTCGACAATCGCCCAACCGGCACCAGGCAGACAGGCATAGGGGTTGTGCCCGGTGCGTCCCCCTTTGGCGGTGCCGTAATAACCGATATACAGGTCGACCTGGCCGTTCGTACCCAGATAGTGCCGGTAGACATGCAGGTCAGCATTCAACTCACGATAGACCGAGTCGGGAAAGCGGTTATCTCTCCCCAGATACCCGGCCAGGTCTTTGGGCAAAGTCTCCAGACGGGTCTGCAATACGGCCGGCTTGCCGCGCTGCCCCTGCCATATAGTGAGGCCAAGGGTAAGCAGCAAGAGAAACAGAGCAAAAAAGAAGGCCTTATTGTTTATCATTCTATCTCGCCTTGTTGTCGGATCGCTCCGCGGGGGCAGCCGCCTTGATCCGATTAATCAGTGAAAATTCAATGAATAGAACGATCAGACCAAAGGCGAACACCGCCATCCCGGAAAAATCGTGCATGAATCCCCGCGCCACCTGATCCCCCCAGAAATGGGCCAGGACACCGGTTCCACTGACCCGCACAATGTTGGCCAGCATGGCAATGGGAATTGCGGAAAGAACCAACGCGAACTTTCGCCACCAACCGGGAGTTGCCATATAAGCAAAGATGACACTGAGCATGACCATCGACATGATCGAGCGAATGCCGCTGCAGGCTTCGGCCACTTCAAGCTGCGTATTCACAAAATAGAGCATGTTGCCCTCCCGGTAGACGGGGATGGAGCAGAAAGAGATGACGCCGGCTGAGATCTTGGTCGCGATCATCTGCAAGGGAAAAGAGATCATTCCCAGCAAAGTGACTGGAACAGGAATCATGAAAAAGAGAAACCCGAGAGGAAAGGCCAGACGCCTGACCATGGCGCCGCCAAGACAGCACCAGATGAGCCCGATCAGGGAGGCAACCAGCATGATGCGGGCGGTGACAACGATCCCCCCGACCAGACTGACCAGGTAGAGCAGCAGGCTGATCAGCAGGACAACACCACCGGTCACTGAAGGAGTGAGAGGTATCCTGGTCAATTCCTCCCTCATGCCCCAGGCGAAATAAAGGGAGATGAAGGGAACCAGAAGGGCATGGGAATTATCCGAGTGGCTGAGCCAGGCTTCGACCATAGGGGGCAGCACGGGCCAGAAGACCAGGGTCCAGGCAAACAATAAAATGAAGATTTTCCACTGCGGCCCTTGCTTCAACAGGTTATTCCTCCCAGTTCCATTGACCGTTCCTCAAGGTAAATATCTGAGGGTTCAAGCCATATCCTTGCAGTTGCAAAGCAATTTCCCGGCAGTAAATGGGATTCATGACAATAACGTGCTTTGGTGGATCGTCACGCAACGACGCAGGTGACACAATCGGCAACCCGCTTGCCGGCATAAACGTGCCTGACTTGTGAGGATTGATGTCGACTACGGCGGCGATGGCTCCAGGCACTTCTACCGCCGTGAGAAAGCCCACGGCTTTGGAACCGGAGCCCCAAAGTACGACTTTTTCATGACTCTGCCGCCAGTCCATCAAACGAGCCTTCCATCTCTCGCGCTGGTCGAAACAGTGGTCGGCTAAATTTTTTACAGCGGCCAGATGCAAAGTGAGCTGGTCTGTCTCGGTTTTTTGGACCGTGCCCGGCAAAGGGTCAGGCAAGGCGCTAAGGGCCAAATATTGTCCATCGTAAACGGACTTGACGGCAGAAACCGAAAAGCCGGCCTCCGCAAAGAGCTGACAGAGGCTGACCGAACAGAAATAGGAACAATGCTCATAGTAGAAATCTTCAAAGGCTCCTTCAGCGATAATCTTTCCGGCATCCGGTACCAGAATGAACACGACCGTCTCGTTGCGCTCGCCGATGGCTTGGCGCAGCATGTGAACAAAGTCCCTGGGGTTGGAAATATGCTCCAGGGTCATCTTGCAACAGATAAAATCGGCCGGCACGGAGGCATATTTTTCCGAATACAGGTCTGCAATGAATTGCAGCGTTCCGTCGGCCGGCATATCAACCCGGCCGGGGCGAAAAGCCGGATCAAAGCCAATACCCTGGTTGCCTCCCAGTTCACAGAGCAGAGCCAGAAACTCACCCTTGCCACAGCCGATTTCCAGGATCTGTTTGTGCCGCAGGTCGTAGCGTTCGATCAGATCCAGGGCAAGTTGGCGGTGGAATCGGCCAAAGGTGGGGGAATATCCCTGGGTTTCTTCATAGCGTTCTGAATATTCGATCAGACCTGAATCGAAGCTGGCATTCCACACGAACCCGCAGGAAGGACAGCAGGCCAAATCCAGAATGCCACAGGGGAATTCAAGGGCCTCCTGGCGGCTGGGAATCAGCAGACAGCTGTTGGCCGGCGTACTACCAACCTGGTAAAACACCTGACCGTTTTTTCCATGGCAACAGGGGCAGGCAGAAATGTTCATCGAACCCCTCCCAGGGTGGTCTTGAATTCGGTCACCACCTGATGGCGATCCCACCACAGTCGCTTGCTCACCAGTCGTGCGCATTGTATCTGCTGCGTCAAAGGCAGATCCGCCTGTCGAATGCAGCGCAGATACTCCCAGCCATGGCGCAGGGTCGGCACCAAAAACCGGCCTTTCTGCTTAGGATTGAACCAGGCCGCCACAGCCCCCGCCGTACGGTTGGCTCGCAAAGAGGCACCAGGATGGTCACGGCGGAACATAAGCGGTTCGGGGATTTCGTGAAATTCTCCCAGAAGGGCAAGGTGGGCGAGCAGAACCTGGTCGGAGGCATTGTAGCTACCGATCAGACTGGTGCGGGCCAAGGCTTTTCTGCGTATAAGCCCCAGCAGCGGATTGCACTTTTTCGCCTGTCGAAACAGATAACGCGCCAGGCGTTCCACAGGATTGGCGTTATTCAGGTGCAGCCCATCGGGATAGACATTGATGACGCCACCATGTTCGTTCATCAATTGAGTTTGGGGGTAGCACAGTACAACTTCCGTATATTGATCCAGCACATCCAGACAACGCTGAAGATATGATGGAGCGATGGCATCGTCATGAGCGCACCATTTGAAATAATCCCCTTCCGACAGGGCGAAAACCCGATTGTAGTTCCACGCAGCACCCCGATTTTCCTTCTGTTGCTCTAAACGGATGCGGGCATCTCTGGCAGCATAGCGCTTGCAGATATCCAGGGTGCCGTCCTTCGAACCGTTGTCGGAGATGATCAGCTCGAAATCGGCGAAAGTCTGCGCCAGAATCGAATCGATCGCTTCCGCGATGTATTTTTCGCCGTTGAATACCGGCATGCCGATGCTGATTCGTGGCATATCGCGTCCTTCTCCGTTACAGGATTGTCAATCGAATACGGGCACTACCGTCACGTTGCCAAAGGTGACATCAACAAAATGGGCTACCAGCAGGAAAGAACCGGCTTGCGTGTCCCCCGACCCTTCCTGATACACCAGAGTCCAGTCCTCGGGTTCAGACTGAGAGGCTGGCCAGACCTTAAACTTGTACTCGGTGACTGGGCCGGGCAGAGTCCGGGCTCGCAACTTGAAGACGTGGGGAACCCCCAAAGGGAGTTGCAGGCCCGTGGGATCGACAATCTGGTAGGAAAAATCATAAAGTCGCAAACCCGGGTTAGTCAGATACCAGCGATACATGCCGAACACCCCGAGAGGCCACCAGCGCTCCGCAGGTTGTTTGCCGTCCGGCGTGTGGCCAATCCAACGCACAATAAGACCAACGGCCGGAGGGTTGGAGCCCACATACTGGGTCGAATGGACGGTAATGGGCACGGTCACCTCATAGTTCTGCCAGGCCAGATCGCCGATGGCGATCAGACGGTCGTAACCGACCTGGGTGGTACGCACGCCATCGGCCTGAACCATCCAACGCCCGTCAACTACCTGCGCCACGTTTTCGATATCAGATACTTGTGTCCAATCGATGGCATAGGGCAAGGGCCACTCGTTTGCTCCCACCAGATTGACCTGAACCTGGCGCTGGCTTTGATAGCCGGCGGAATCGACCGCCCGGATTTGCACGGTATTGGCGCCAAGTTGCAGCGAAGAGATGGCCAGCTCAATATTGAAGTCCCCCTCGCCGACCAGGCGCAAGCCGTCAGGCCCGACGGTAAGGGGCAGTTCCGCGCCACCGTTGAGGGAATAGGTCAGCGAAACGATATCGGTAGTGCCGGTGACGCTTCCCAGTATATTGACCATCGGTTGCGGCGTACCGACCTGGCCGAAAGTCTGCTCATCACCGTACCAGACGTCTATCACGGGCGCCCAACCACTCGAAGCGGGCGTTTGAAGGCTCTGGATGGCAGAAGAACTCTGATTTCCGCTGCCATCGCTGGAGCTGGCTCGGAAATAGTAATTGGTTTCCGCTTGCAGACCAGATACCTGAACGCTATGTGCCGTGGTCAGGTCGAAGTGGCCCAGGCTGTCCATTTCCAGAGAGCTGGTGAGCCCATATTCCACCTGCCCCGTGGCCGGCTCATCCGTAAACCAGGAAACCTCGAACCCATTGGGGCTGACCGTGTAGCCGAGTTGCTGAATCAGAGGCGGCAGGGAGTCAACTATGGTGTCCCCGTCTTCAGGCACCACCGGCGCGGCCCGATTGAAGAAATAATCGATGATGGCGGTATAGGCCGGAGCGCTGTTGGTGGTGCTGTAGTTGTTGACGAAAGGACCGACGGCCTGAACAGTCAAGACGTGGCTGAAACTTCCCGCCGTCAGCCAGGTGATGCCGTCGTAGGAATAAGATTCCGTCCACTGTGAACCGGCTCGGGTCACTCGCAGGTACAGAGGAGACCCGGCTGCTATAACCTTGTTGATGCGAGTGCTCATGGTCCCAGCTGAGCAACTGGCGGCGAAGATGCGGGTGGCGGTGCCGTCGTGGTAAATATCGAATCTCAGCCAGTTGTCGGTGTCCTGTTCGATAAACAGTCCCTGCCCCTGGTAACGTAGTTGGGGCTGGCTTTCAAACTTCGCTTCCAGTTCGAAATCGGTGTCGTTGGCCGTTTGCAGCAGACGCGGGGCTGTATTGACGGTCCAAGGATCGTGAGACGCGCCGGCTGGTATGGAAAACAACAGTTGAGCACTTCCGCTTCCAGAACCTTCGATAGCCACGGTGGCATCCTGGAGAGGATCGACAAGGATCCAGAGGGACGGGTTGAGGTTCGGCTGATTGAAGTCATCGGAAATGATTCCAGACGGGTCTGCTCCCGGCAGCAAAGTGGTGAATGTCTGGACACTGGACTGCGTTTCACCGGCCATATTGGCCGAGATCACTCGATAGAAGTATTGCATCCCGCTTGTCAGGCCGGTTAGGTGCAGACTATGGTTGGTGACCAGGGATAGATCGCTGACGCTGGCACCGAGTTCGCTTGTTTCGCCGTACTCGAGGGTGCTGCTGGCAGGGGAATCGGTCACCCAGCTGATCGTCGCCTCGGTCTCACCCGGGTTGACCTCAATGGCGCTTATCTGGGGTGGCTGCGTCTGCGCTTGAAAAATGGCATCAACTGCTTTGGCGCCATCCATGACCAGGGTCGTCGGGTTGGCATTACCTGTAAGGGCGCCGCCCCAGCCGTAAAAATACCAGCCGGAATCGGCACTAGCCGTAAGTTCCACCTGGGTGCCAGAAACATAGCTGCCGTCTGGCGGATTCAGACTCACCTGTCCACCGCCGACAACTTTAATGTCAAGGGGATACAATGTCGGTTCGGCATCACCGTCTTCAGGCACAATCGGGCTGGCGGCGCTGAAAACATAGTCGACCAGGGCCGTATGCGCCGGCGCATCGCCAGATGTCGCAAAATTGCCGGCGAAAGGCCCCATAGAGGTCACGGTCAGGCTATGGCTGAAACTGCCGGCCGTTACCCAATTGATGCCATCCTGCGAATAGTCTTCCGTCCACAGATCGCCACTGCGTGTCACCCGCAAATACATGGGGGCGTCGGTCAGCGTAATGCCCTTGTTAATCTTGGTACTCATCTTCCCATTGGTCTTGCTGGCGGCAAAAATCAAGGTTTTGCTGCCATCACTAAAGAAATCAAAGCGCAGCCAAGTGTTGTCATCCTGTTGAACCATGAGACCCTGGCCCTGATACTTACTGGTCACCGGCGAGTCAAATTTAAGTTCGACTATGAAATCGGTATTATTGACGTCCTGAAGCAGGCGTGGCGCAGTATCCACCACCCAGGGATCATGGCTGGGGCCCGCTGGCAC
The DNA here is from genome assembly GCF_009731355.2 of Desulfuromonas sp. AOP6. Lineage (GTDB taxonomy): Bacteria > Desulfobacterota > Desulfuromonadia > Desulfuromonadales > SZUA-540 > SZUA-540. Next base: position 1,380,183 of record NZ_AP022810.1, on the reverse strand, counting down.
GGAAAAGCTAAGCCGGGCATCGGCGCTGCCACTGCCGACCAGAGCCACAGTGGCGTCCCCCAAGGGATCGTACAGACGCCAAAGGGCGTTAAGAAGCGGTTGGCTGAAATCATCTGAGACCAGTCCCAATGGGTCTTCGACGATTTCACTGGTAGTAAAAACCTGGTCACCGCTGTTGGCCGAAAGACCGGCCCCGTCAACGGCGGTTACCTTGTAATGATAAGTACTGGAAGAGCTGAGCCCGCTAAGAGTAAGCTGATGGGTCGTATCAGACTGGGCCAAATCCTGAGTCAGGCCGTAATCGGCTGTATGGCCGTAGTCAATCCGGCAGGTTGTGGGTTCACTTGTCTCCCAGGACAGCACAGCGTTATTGCTTCCTGCAACGACACTGACAGGTCCGATAATCGGCGGCGAAGTATCCGCGAGGAAGTTGGCCTGAACGAAGAGATTATTATCCATGACCAGGGAAGCCGGATTCACCAAACCGGTGAGATCCCCGCTCCATCCGCTGAAATACCAGCCGGCATCGGCACTGGCCATAAGTTCCACCTGAGTACCGGAAGCATAGTTGCCGTCGGGAGGATCGAGACTCACCTGGCCACCACCGATAACCATAACGTCGAGGAAGTACAATGTCGGTTCAGCACCACCATCTTCAGGTACAATCGGGCTGGCGACGTTGAAAACATAGTCCACCAGGGCCGTATGGGCAGGGGCATCGCCAGAGGTCGCAAAATTGCCAACAAAAGGCCCAACCGCAGCCACAGTCAAGGTGTGGCTGAAGGTGATGGCCGTGGTCCAATTGATGCCATCGTAGGAATAGGATTGTGTCCAGGTATTGAGATTGCGGGCTACCCGCATGTAAAGGGGGGCCCCAGAAGTTATGGCCTTGTCGACTTTGACACTCATGCCCGAAATTGTTTTGGCTGCAGCAAAAATACGTGTTCCCGAACCATTGCTGTAAAAATCAAACCGCAACCAGCTATTCGTATCCTGCTTTACCAACACCCCTTGCCCCTGATATTTTTTCGCTACCGGAGAGTCGAATTTGACCTCGATGACAAAATCGGTATTGGCGACGGTCTGCAGCAAATGAGGAGCGCTGTTGGCGGTCCAGGCATCGTGGGACAGGCCGGCCGGGACACTGAACTGCAATCGCGCATCGGTTGTGCCGGCCCCGCTCAGACTGACAGTCGCATCTCCTATCGGGTCGACAAGTTGCCATAAATTGCCATTGAGGGAACTGGCGTTAAAGTCGTCGGAAACCAAGGACCAGGCTGGCGCGGACTGAACCAAAACCAGAAAGAGGATAAGCAGAAACACCGGGCGCCGCCAAAATGCCGACAGGGTGACAGCAAATCTTTGTCCCAATTGAGTCACGTGTCTCTTTTTCATATACGCACCTCTTTCTGAAGCACTTGCTAAAGAATCACCTTGCGACCGTAGAACCCTTCCGCGTAACAGGAGGGGGCATTGGATTCAAGACCGCGCAACCGCAATAGGGACCAGAAGGTCTTTTCCTCAAACCAGGAGCGATTTCTCTGTGAAGGAAAAGATTCCAGTAGAAACTCTATCTTTTGCTGACAAACAGCGTCGTCCAGCGGAACAAAAACATTTGGCGCCCCCAGGTCAGCGTCATATTTGGGAATTTCATATTCAAGAATGAGGTGGTTCCGAAAGGTGTTCCAGGTAAGCTCCGCAATACTTCGATGATCCTGGTGTAAATCCCGTCGACTGTGCGTGAAAATAATATCGGGCGAAAACTCCTGTTTCAGGTATTCGAAACACTCCTTGATCCGGTCGCCGACATAAGGGAAGAAACCGTCCCTGAAATCTTTGATCTCAATGTGACTGGAAGCTGCCTTCCGCAGAAAGCGACGGGCACTTTCACGGCCCTCGACAGCCCTCTCAGCGCTACCACTGAACACCAGCCAGTAGACCTGACAGCCGCTATGTTCCTGAAGCATTCGCAGCAGTGTTCCACCGCAGCCGATTTCGATATCATCGCAGTGGGCTCCGAGACACAGTATTTTCAGCGGCTCGTTTTCTTTTTTATTCAACGTTACAGTGAGCATATCCCTACCTGAGGTTTCAGCGCTTAACAGCCACGACTCCCACCATTGCACCACACCTGCCAGGGTGCCTCCCCTCTGGCATATATTTCATCCAGATTCTGTTTTTCCTTGAAGGTATCCATGCAGGCCCAAAACCCTCTGTGGACATAAGAAATCAGCTGCTTTTCCTGGATCAATCGCTCGAAAGGCTCAAGCACAAGCTCCTCTCCCTCATGGAGATAACGGAAAATATCCTGTTTAAAAATGAAGAACCCTCCGTTCATCATAAAGCCACTGTCACGAATCGAATAAATACGCTCCACGGTCTGATCGCTGCCCAGATTGACCAAGTGAAAACTGTAGGTTGGCAGTACGGAAAGGAAGGAGCCGATTTTGTCGTTCTGAATAAAATGTTCAATGAAGTCGGGAAGATGGACGTCGGTCAGTCCATCGCTGTAATTGGCAAAGAACATCTCTTCGCCCGCGAGGTGTTTTTCCACTGCTTTCAGGCGCTGGCCGATATTAGAATGCAAGCCGGTATCGACAAAGGTAATGCGCCAGTCACGCAGGTCGCTGTTAAACAGTTCAACGGTCTTGCACCCTTCGCTCAGCACAAAATCGTTTGAAATGGCTTCGTTATAGTTAAGAAAATAGTTTTTGATGGCGTCAGCACCGTGTCCGAGACAAAGAATGAAGTCCCGATGCCCGAAATGGGCGTAATATTTCATCAGGTGCCAGATGATCGGCCTGTACCCTATGGGAACCAACGGCTTGGGAATCGCTTCCGAATAGTCCCTTAGCCGAGTCCCCAACCCCCCGCAGAACAAAACCACCTTCATGAGAGTCTCTCCTGTTGGCTCATTTTTCCCGGATCAGATTAAAGTCGCCTCGGGAATGGGTATGACAAAACGTCCGCCCCAGCTTCTAATGCCTGCCATTTGCTGCACAATCTCATCCTTGAAATTCCAGGGGAGAATCAGCACGTAATCTGGCTTGGTTTCCCATATTTTTTCGGGAGTAAAAATAGGGATGTGCGTTCCCGGCAGAAACTTCCCCTGTTTGTACGGGTTACGATCCACTGTATAATCCAGAAAATCGGTACGGATGCCGCAGTAATTGAGCAGCGTGTTGCCTTTGCCCGGCGCCCCGTAACCTACTACGACTTTTCCGTCACGTTTGGCTGTAATGAGAAAATCCAGGAGCTTTCGCTTGGTTTCCTTCACCTTTTCGGAAAAAGCCTGATAGGTGGCTATCTGCGGGATGCCAAAATCAGTTTCACGCTTACGCAGGTCATCAACAGCCTGGGAAACCGGCCGACTGTGGTCTTCGGCGTGACGGGCAAAGATGCGCAAGGACCCGCCATGGGTAGTGAGTTCCTCGACGTCGAAGAGGGTCAGACCGTGGGCTGCCAGGATTTTTTCGACGGTTATCAGGGAAAAATAGGAAAAGTGTTCATGGTAGATGGTGTCGAACTGACTCTCCTCGATCAACCTCACCAGATGGGGAAACTCAAGTGTTATTACCCCGCCGGGTTTTAAAAGCGTTTTGAGCCCACGGACAAAGTCATTGAGGTCCGGCACCTGGGCCAGCACGTTGTTCCCTATCAGCAGGTCGGCTTTTTGGCCTTCGGCCGCCAGATCGCGGGCGGTTGCCTCACCAAAAAACAGGGTGCGGGTGGGAATCCCTTTTTCAAGAGCGACCGCCGCAACATTTCTGGCCGGTTCGACACCAAGAACCGGCACCCCATGAGGCAGGAAATATTGCAGAAGATAGCCGTCGTTGCTGGCCACTTCGACCACTTGCGAGGAAGATCCCAGCGCAAAACGCTGAAGGACCATCTCGACATAGGCTTCGGCGTGTTTGAGCCAATCCGTCGCGTAGGAGGAGAAGTAGGCGTATTCAGTAAAAATATCCTCGGCGCTGACATATTGTTCGAGCTGCACCAGAAAACAGTTTGAACAGACGTACACGTGCAGCGGATAAAAAGGCTCCATTCTGTTGCGCTGTTCGGGGGCAATGTAGCTTTCGCACAGAGGCGACATCCCCAGATCGACGAAGGTGTGTTCGAGGGGTTCCTGGCAAAACCTGCAATGAGTGGCTGCGTTCAACATGACATCTCCTTATGGTCCGCCTGGCAGCGGTTAAACACAGAGAACCTCGGGAGTTAGACCCAGGTCGACTAACATGGCCTGAATTTCGCCCCTGTAGGCCGGATTAAGGACAATAACGGTCTGCGGTGCATATTTTTTGAGAAATTGAGGCGAGGCAATCTGCTGGCCCGTGCCGGCGATATAGCGCCCCTGCTTGCCGGGGTTGATATCGACCACGTAGTCAATTTCTGACCCAACGCCCAACATATTCAGAAAACTGACGCCTTTTGCACCCCCCCCCCAAAGGACAACCCGTTGGTTATTGGATGCAGCCGCCTGCAAAACCTCTCGCCAGCGAGCGACCATGCTTTTGAAATGGTTCTCAAAGCTGTCCACAGCACTGGCAAGCTCTGCGATTTCGCTTGCATGATCGAAATTCCAGCGGGGTTGCCCCTGCCCCACTCGGGCTTCAAGGCTGGCAAATTGGCCCGAAAAAGATTCCCTTCCCTGAATCACCTGAAAGCCGGCCTGCTCGAACAATCTCGCCAAAGATCCGAGGCTGAAATAGGCATAATGTTCATAGATGATGTCCCACACCGAATGCTGGTTCAGAATCAGACCTACGTTGGGAACCTCGCAATAAAGCAGCGTTTGACCAGGATCGGCAATAATCTGCCGCAGCATTCCCAAGAACCCCAGGGGGTTGGGGATATGTTCGAGTACATAGCGACTGCATATCAGGTCAGCCTGATAGCTGGCATAGTCGGGGCCATAGAAATCCTTTACAAAACTGATTTGACTGTGAATCTCCGCTGGCAGGGTGCGCTCCTCGTAGCTCTGATCAAATCCGATCCCACGGTTTTGCCCAAGTCGACAGAGCAGCATCAGAAAATCCCCTTTTCCACAACCGATTTCGATCACGGTTTTATTGCGGATTCCGTAACGCTCCACCAGGTTCAGGACTGTTGCTTCAGCATACTCCTGGTAAACAGGGGAGAAGTGCAGCGAATTGTCATAAGCCTGGCTATATTGCAAACGATCCGGTTCAAAACGGTTATTGCAGATGAAGCCGCAATCGGGACAGAAAGCCAACTTCAAATCCCCTTTTGGGCAGGCCAACGCCTCCTCGCGATTCTCCCAAAGGACGCCGATCAGCATGGGTTGTTGTTCCAGGTTGAAAAATACCCGGCTAGCCGTGCCTTGGCACAGGGGACAGGGTGGATCGACTGTCTTTGTTTTCTGGTTCTCAGGCATAAGCCACCCAGCGCAGATCTTCGTTCAGGTACCCTTTTTCCAACAAATAGTTGAGGTGGTTGAGGCGCATCATGCGTGAACTGCGAAAATCCAGATCATTGAACCTGCAAGACTGAAGTGATTGCTGCACTTCCTGGATGGAATCGGCCAGGGTGTAGACTGGCTGATGTTCAGGAGCGAGTTGCCTGAAGAGATCGAAGTTGACCCGATAGGATCGTTTGTCAGGAGGCGCGGCCGGGTTGACCTCAACACTTACGCCCGGGATTAGATTGGCCACCAGGTCAGCGACCTCCCGAACCTGGTAATTCCGATCCTCGCTACCCACGTTGACGGCGAGGAAGGGTCCGCCCAGAGTCGAGGGTCTGGTCACGGCCCACTCGATGGCCCGAGCCATGTCCTTGGTATTGATCAGGGGACGCCAGGGTGTGCCGTCGCTGAGAATACTGATTTTTTTGCTGGTGACGGCACAGGCAACAAAATCGTTGAGAACCAGATCCAGCCGTAGACGGTCGCTCATTCCGCAGGCCGTGGAAAACCGCAAACTGGTCACGATGAAATCCTCGTCGGCCAGTGGCTCTAAATCCCGCTCCGTCATGACCTTCGAGCGCGCATAAGGCGTCAGAGGGTTTAAAGCGTCACTTTCCTTGCGCGGGTTATCGTGCCCGGCTCCATACATGCTACAACTTGAAGCGAAAATGAACCTTTTCACCCCCATCGCCTTCGCTTGTCTGGCAAGGGCGACGCTGGCCTGATGGTTTATGGCATATGTAACGTCCTCAAACTTGTTGCTCATCGGGTCATTGGAAATCGCGGCCAAATGAACGATTGTATCCACGCTTTGAAGTAGCTCTGAAGGCAAAGAACGGACGTCGGCAAAGATCTGGCGATCCAATCGACATTCGGGCAAAAGATCGCACCCCATAGTGCAGTTGGCGAAAAAGCCCAAATCCACGCCAAGCAAACAGGCAGAGGGGAAAACCCTGCGCAAATGACCTACCACGGCTGGTCCGACATAGCCCATATTGCCTGTAATTAAAATACGCATACCCTTTCACTCCCTCGCTTTAGCCTGAAAATAGAAGACAGCGGCCATGTCATGCGAAACGCAGGATTGAACTGTTAACAGTCATGACGCCCGAGATATTCACTGCAGGTAACAAACTGCTGGCTTTTGCATGTATTTAAAAAGGCCTGCACCTTGGCCTTCGTCCTGCTCAGGTTGACATAATGGCGGAAACGAAACAGGGCAGAGACATCCTTCACCCGTGGCTGTCCCGGATCGAGTTCCCAGGGGTGCAGATAGAACATATACCCCTTATCCCGTTGCAGAAGAGAGCGGATGCCGAGATGAAACAGGGGAAAAGGCACCAGCCGGAAATAACCGCCCCCACCGAGGGGAATCTGACGTCCCCACAGCTCAAGGTTGCTGATAGGAATCTCGTAAAAATCGTCGGTCATGCGGTATGCCAGTCCTTCTCGGGAGCTGTGCGTCAGTGGGATATGCCCGTAGCGACTGTTGAACTGAAAAGAATTGAAGCTCGAATCGTAGAGATAGCCGCATTCCCGTATGGTCTCAAGAACCTGGGGGCTGATAGAAAAACTCGGAGCCCGGTAGCCGAAGACCGGTGTACCGATAATATCTTCCAGTATCTTCTTGCTCATGCAGAGGTCTTCGGCCAGATCACATTTTTCCTGTCCATGACACAGCGCATGTCCGTAACCATGGGAGGCGACTTCATGCCCCCTCTGTTGAATCTCGCGAACCAGGGCAGGAAGGCGCTCGGCAATCCATCCCAAGACAAAAAAGGTGGCACGCACCGTCGAATCGTGGCCGGCATCAAGAGCATCAAGCAGATCAAGCAACTGGTGGGTGTTTCGCTCAACACGCAGCTCGCAGTCGGGCCAACAGGTCGAGGGGATGGCCCCCTTGAAATTTTCCACCTGAAACCAGTCTTCGACATCGACGGTGAACAGGATGTATTCCCTTCCGGTATTGGGCATTGACCTATCTAGCTCCAGCCAAGTGAGCGGTTAAAAAGTTTTTTTTTACCTGAACGCAGCTCTTCGTCATGGGACGCTGTGAGGCTCAGCGTTTCAGCAATGGTTTTGACATCGGCCATCTGGGCGGAAAGTGCCTCCAGTTGGCTCGAAAGCCGGGTGAACTCTTCCCTTTGCTTGGCCATCAGGACCTTCAGAATATTTTCGTGCATGCTGATACGTTCATGGAGATTCTCTTTCTGATAGAGCAATGAGTCTTCATCGACGACCTCAACCTCTTCGAGCGCTTCGGATTCTCCCAAAATGTCCAGGTCATCGACTACTTCCCGAACCATATCCAGAGTAACGTCGCGAACCTGGTCGGCGAAGGCAGCCAACAAAATAAAATCACAGAGGACATTGATCAGACGGGGAATTCCGTTGCTGAACCGGTAGATCAGGTCCATGGCACCGGCTTCGAAAGTAACGGCCTCACGATTGCCGGCCTTTTCCATCCGATACAACATGTAATCTTCGGTTTCTTCGCGCCGCAGCGGCCGCAGATGACAGCCAATATTGATGCGCTGCTTGAGCTGTCGCAGTTCGGGTCTGGCGATGAGAGTTTTCAATTCGGGCTGACCGGCCAGGACAATCTGCAGGAGCTTGGTGTTTTCCGCCTCCAGGTTGGAGAGCAGACGGATTTCTTCCAGTGTATCCAGGGACAGATTCTGGGCTTCGTCGATGATGAGAATCGGCTTGCCGTGGTTCGCGTATTCCTCAATGAGATAGCTGTTAAGCTCCCTCAGCAGGGCGACCTTGTCCTTGCCTTCGGGATTGAGACCGAATTCTTCGTTGACCATGGCGATCAACTGCAGAGAGTCGACGCGGGTGTTGAAAACCATGGCCAGGGATGTGTGGCCTGAGAACCGGCTGATGATGTCTTTAAGAATGGTCGTTTTGCCCGAGCCCACTTCGCCTGTCAGCAGAATGAAACCGGCCCCTTCTTTAAGGCCGTACTCGAGATAGCTCAAGGCCTTGCGATGAGGGTCGCTGGGATAGAGAAATTGCGGATTGGGCACAATTTCAAAAGGTTTAAGGGTAAAGCCGAAAAACTCGTTATACATTGAGAACCCCTTCGTTCAAGCGGGTTAGAATTTGAACGACCCTTCTACAAAGACGATCTGATTGACATAATCACTGAAATCAAAGTTGGAGTTTTCCTCACGATAGCGATAGCCAAGGCTTGTCGAAAACCGCCTTGTCGCATATTCAATGACCGGCCCGAAACCATAGCGATGAACACGCTCCTGTTCAGGTGCGAATTCCAGATAGTCGTAATCTCCCTTCAACAGTAAAATTGTATTGCGCACCAGCGGTAGCCCGAGGATGACACTTCCACCAACGACATCGTCCTGACGATCGATTGTCTTGTAGCTGTCCCGGGCAACGCGTCCTTCAAGGTCCAACAGAACCGCCCCTTTTCGCGAGGCGTAAATTTTGGCGCCCTTGCGGTCATAGAGGCCTTCGGTGACTGAAACGATGACTTCTCGGGAGTAACTGGCGCCGATCCCCCAAAAAGAGGAGATCGTATAATCGATGCTGGCTTCCCAGATATTTGTTTTCTCTTCCTCCCTATCGTCATAGTCGATCCGCGACTGCCCGCCGTGACCACGCAAAGTCAGGCGGGGAGACAGGCGATATTCCAGGCCGGCCCAACCATCCTGCCGAGAGAAATCTTCGGTGATCCTCGCTTTGTGGTCGCGATATTCATAATAAAGAAGGAGTGTGAAGCGTGAAGAGAGATCTTTTCTGATATCCGCGTAACCGGCATGGGCTTCGGAATCATCAGCTTCGACTGCCTGGTAGGACAGTTTTTCAAACCGGTAGCCGATAACCGCCAACAGACCCGACAGCGCCCGGTACTGGTAACGAGGATTCGCCAGAAAGCGGTTCAGGTTGGTCCGGTTGACGAACAGGCTTTCTTCGACAACGGGGTCACGCTCGTCAATGGTGACCCGGCTGTAATGATCTTCAAGGGTAACGGTGAAATCGCGATCCGGCAGGATCTGTGCAGTACCCATGGCACGCTGTACATCCTTAAGACGGGTTTCGTTCTCTTCAGTAATGTCGGCATAAAAAATATAGTGGAGGCTGTAGTCGAGGCTGAGGTCGAGATAGTTGCTGTCCAGTTCAAGGGAAATACCAGGAACAGACCTGGTAATGAAATCGCTCTGCTCGTTGCTGGCCGACAGATAGATATTGTCGTTATATTCTTCCCGCAAAGTAAAATAGGGAGTGATCTCGACACGTCCCCAGGCAGTGCTGGCAAACAAGAGAGTGAGCAGGCACCCTAGGACACCAGGGCAAATAAACAACCGTTTATTCAAAGCTCCCTCCTTAATAGTAGTACGAATACCGGCCAGAGGACGGCATGATACTTGAGTCGTTATAGACGGCTCCCAGCAGATTGCTGCCTTTAAGGCTTTCCATCGCTTCCCGGATCTGTTCGGTTTTGGCAAAGCCTTCGCGGATGACATAAATCACCCCATCGATTTCGGAGCCGAGGATCTGGGCATCGGCAAAGGGCAGCGCCGGTGGCGTGTCAAAAATCACGTACCGTTCGGGATAGCGTGATTTCAATTCGCGGATCAGGTTCTTCATGCGCTCGGAGGATAGAAGTTCCAGATGGTTTTCGACGGGGGAACCCGCAGGTAAAACGACCAGCTTGCCCAGGCCGGTCTTAATCAGGGCCTGTTCGACAGGGAGGCCATCCTGCAGACAGTTGACCAGGCCGACTTCGGGTTGAAGGCCAAGGTAACGGTGAATAGAGGGTCGGCGCAGATCGGCGTCAACCAGGAGGACCGTGTGGTCGTACTCCTGGGCCAGTGCCAAGGCCAAATTAAGGGTTGTAATGCTTTTCCCTTCACTGCCAACGGTGCTGGTGATCAGCAGCGTATTGAGAAAAGATCCCTTCTTCGTGAGTTTACGCACCAGTGAACGAAGTTTTTTATATTCTTCCGAGACAGGATCGTTGTTGCGCTGCGCCATGGGCAGAAAAGGACAATTGACCTGCAGCGGTTCAACGTCCTGCAGAGCCACCGAGGAAGGCCTGCCTTGCCGATCATTCATAAATGCGGCAGCTGGCAGGGGAGACTCAGCTGAGGAGGGACTCTTACTGTCTGCTCCCTGCCTCAAACGGGTCGCTTTTTCGATCGCCTTTTCAATTCGGCTCATATTTCCTGCCTCCCTTTGGGGATTACGGCTTCGTGCCAGGGATGCCGTAGAAAATGTCGCTTAGCGCAGCAGAGCTTCAAACGCGAGCAATCCCAGAACCGCCGAAAAATAGACTCCGGACAGTGAATAAATCAGGGCGTCACGGCGCTTCGCCTCACGCAGTTGTTCCGTATCGACTATGGTCGGGATAACGGCCAGCACTTCCACCCCCAACTCGCGGATCTGCGCCACTTCCACGACCGTGGGATTCAAGCGATCGAGCAGCAGAATGAGCCCTACCCCGCTGCCCAAACCAGCAGCAATAGCCAGGAGAATCATGCGGACCATATTGGGCGACTCAGGTGCCTTCGGCAGCTGGGCCGGGTCAACGATACGGAAGGTCGAGGCTTTATTGCTGATTTCCATCTGCTTGGACACTTCCGACTGGCCCATGCGCGTCAGCAGCTGGTCGTAGGTCTGGCGATAGGAATCGCGTTCCTGCTCCAGCGCGGCGAGGACCTTGCGGTTTTCAGGAACGTCCTGCAACTGGGCCTTGCGTCCCTCCATCATCCGCAGGAGACTTTCTTTTCTGGCCTTGAGAGAACTCAGCTCCGCCTCGACGTTGAAGATGTTCTGCTGTACTTCCTGATGAACCGGATTGATAGTGGTCATTTCACCCGTCAGGGGCTGACCTTCCTGTCCGCTCTGCAAGTGGCGCTTAAGACCTTCGACTTCGGCTTTCAGGCGAATGACTTCCGGATAATTTTCCGTGTAAGTCAGCAAAAGCTGGGCGATCCGTTGCTCAAGTCCCACGATGCGATCTGTGCCCTGCTGCTCGTTGAAGATAGGGACTGACTGTTTGACGTTTTTCAATTGCTGCGCCAGTTGTCCTTTTCTGGCTTCAAGGGTCTCCATAGTCAGAGTGATATCCTCGACCTCTCTTTGATAGGCCTGGATGTCCTGCAAAATGGACTGTTCACCCACAGCCAGGAAAACGCCCTGCTGGCGACGAAAGTCGATGATGGCGTCTTCTGCTTCGTCCAGCTTCTTTTTGAAATGAACAAGCTGTTCATCAAGAAAGCGGTTGGCGCCGTAGGTCTCTTCACGTTTTTCCGATATATTTTCTTCGACATAGGTCCGCACCAGCGTGTTGACGTAATCCCTGGCGAAAACCGGATCTCCATCAACGATGGAAACAGTAAAAAGACCTTCACGGTTTCTGAAATCGATCTTCGTCCTCGCCTGCAGGCCCGCCACGTAATCCTGCAGTCTGGACTCGCTGCCGAGTTCGGCATCGAGGTCCATATCCTTGAGCACTTTGCTGATCAGGTCGCGGCTGAGCATGGCGTAGCGTAGAACGCGGATACGGTCGTCCATGCTCGGCGTGATGGCGATCCCCTCGACCAGGCTGTTGATGACATTGCTTTCAATAAAAACCGTGCTGTCTGCCTTGTATTGTTTCGGCATGAAGTAGCTGTAGACGATCACCAGGGACATCACCACCAGAGCCGTGGAAATACCCAGGTAGCGTTTTTTGTAGAGGATGCGCAGGTTGCGCATGAGTTCAGATGACGATCTTTCCATGGGGTTCCCTCTCAAAGCAGGCCAGTTATTGACCAGTCTTCAACCTGAGTTGGATGGCTTGACGGATCAGAAAAGCCCCTCGTCGACAATGACGTAATCTCCCGGTTGGAGAAATACGTTCTGACTTAGGTCCTTACCTTTCAGAAGATCCTTGACACTCACGCGGATTTTATCGCCGGTGTTGCGCAAGACCGTGATGTTGCTACGGTTGGCGTATTCATTGAATCCACCGGATTCGAGAATGGCGTCAAGAACCTTCATCTCCGCTCGATAGACGATGAACATCGGCTGCGCTACCGCCCCGACCACATAGACTTTGTTCAGCTCATTGTTGGGGATAAAAAGGATATCTTCCGCCTTGAGCTCAAGATCCTGGGAAAAATCCCCTTCCCAGAAAAGTTTGTAGAAGTCGGTTTTGACCTTCTGCCCTTGGCGCAGCAGATAAGCATGACGTAGATCGGCGTTTTCCAGTGTTCCGAAACGACAGAGAAACTTGAACAGACTTGTGCGGCCTGTCAGGTTGACCACCTCGGCTGGAACCCCGCCGCCGGAGACATAAATCCGGTTATTGGTGATTTCGGCGACGGTGAGGGTTACGATCGGCTCTTTTACCAGCCGCCTTATGGACTTGCGCAGATTTTCAGCGAGGGCCGACGGCGTCAGGCCGGATGCTTCAATATCGCCAGCGGCAGGAAGGGTGATCTTGCCGTCAGGCCTGACCGTTACCTGCACGCTGAGGTCGGGCACACCCCAGACGGACACCTGAAGCACATCGCCATCCCCGATTACGTAGTCCCCCGCCATGACGGCTGATGACAACATCAGCGACAGGGCCATAAACAGTACGCCAAGACAGAGTGAAAATTTCATCCCGACTACCTTCCTCCTCGGCCAAAAAGCACGACCTTAACGGTTTCAAGTATGATCACCAGATCGAGCAGCAGTGAATAATTTTTGATGTAAAACAGGTCGTAGCGCAATTTTTCCAGGGCATCTTCCTCGGAGGCGCCGTAAGGATATTTCACCTGGGCCCAGCCGGTGACTCCCGGTTTGACGGTATGACGCGTGGCATAATAGGGGACACGTTCATTGAGCTTGTTCACAAACTCCGGACGTTCGGGACGAGGACCGACAAAGCTCATGTCGCCGCGCAGCACGTTGAACAATTGGGGAACCTCATCCAGTCTGCTCTTGCGTAAGAAACGACCAACCCGAGTAATGCGGGGATCGTCTTCAGTCGCCCAGACTGCACCGGAGTTTTTTTCAGCGTCCTCCCTCATCGTGCGAAATTTATACAGATGAAAGGTTTTTTCGCCGACTCCGACTCTCAACTGCTTAAAGAGGACTGGCCCGGGCGAATCCAGCTTGATCATCACGGCGATTATCGGGGCAAAGGGCAGAAACAGAATAATTCCCGTCAGGGAGAGGATTACATCGAGCACCCGTTTCATGCCCCGCATAAACTGGGTCAGCTTGAAACCGCCGGAAAAAATAAACCAGCTTGGATTGATGTTTTCGACCATAAGCTTGCCGGTGACATCTTCGTAAAAGGTTACAGCATCGACGATCTCAATCCCTTTGAGTTTGCAGCGCAGAATTTCACGCACCGGAAAAACACCTCGCCGTTCGGACAGAGAAATGACGATTTTATTGACCTTGCGATCTTCAGCCGCGGCCAGCAGAGTGTCGACAGACGCAATGAGGGGATCTTTGGAGTCCGGATCGTACTCCCGGCCGGGTGACACAAATCCTTCAAAGACATAGCCGGTATTGGACATGGAGATGAGCATCTCCATCTGCTGGGCCAGGGGGCCGACACCGAAAACAAGGACTTTTTTGGATATCCCCGGCACCCTCAGCAGCAGAGGATAGCGGTTGTGCCAGAGAAACTGGATGATGCCGAAAAGGATTAAGGAAAGAATCAGGATATCTGCGCGGATGGCGATAGAGGGCTGAAAGTAATACGTTGCAGACAGAACGACAAAAGCCAGCACCAGCGAAGCAAGGACACGACCGAGGGTTTCACTGAGGCCAAACCGTTTTTCACGGCTGTACATTTCGGAAAAATAGGTAGTGAAGAGAAGGACGAGGGCGAATATCAGAACCCTCAGGATGTCCTGCTGGTAGTTGCCATCTAAAAAAGACAGGGTACCCGAACGCACCATGAGTCCACAGTGGTGCGCCATGAATGCAATCAGCAGATCGCCGCCTACCAGGATCATCAGTGTCTTTCCCATATTCCCAACTCCATCAACCTGCAAGTCGTTTCAGCAATTCATCCGTCTTGTCCGCTTCGGGGAAGGAGCCCAATTCTTTAGCTTTTCTGAGTATTGCCACCGCTTGCCCGGTTTTGCCGGCGGCGCTGTAGGCCAACCCCAGGTGATAGCAGACTGTCGGATTCTCAGGTAACAAGGCGGCGGCTTTTTCCAAATGCAGGATCGCTTCCTCGAAACGGCTGTTTTTGATGAGGACGTAACCGAGCGTATCGAGAATGCCAGGATCTTCCGGAGCATTACGAAACGCCTTGAGCGCCAATTCAAGAGCTTCAGCCTTGTCGGCGTAATTGTCAGCATAAAGATAAGCAAGATTATTCAGGGCCGGCGTATAGCCCGGCTCTTCACGCAGAACCTGCCGGTAATGGTCGAGGGCCGCCCCTTTGTTTCCCTGCCGATCCGCCAGAGCGCCTAGAGCAAAACGGGCCGGAAAAAAATGGGGCGTTTTATCGAGAATGCCCTGGTAGGTCTTCATGGCTTGGTCATAGTCTTGCTTCTTTTCAAAGATCTGAGCGATCCTGACCTGTACTTGGGGAGAGGAGGCGGCCTCCCCAGGAATGCGCTGCAAAGTCTGCAAAGCCTTTTCCGAGTGAAGACCGTGTTCGTGGACACTGGCCAGAAGCAGATACCCGTAGGCGGATTGGGGCTGGGCATAAATCACTTTTTCGGCGAGCCGGATTGCATCTTCCGTTTTTCCATAATGCATCAAAACCTGGACCAGAATGGGATATCCTCGGCCCGGGGCCAGTTCTTCGATCCGCGACAACAGTTCCCTTGCTTCATCCACGCGACCTGACTTAAGCAGGAGACGGCTTTTGAGCTCAAGAAGTCCTGAATGATCGGCAAACTCTTCCTGAGCCTGATCAAGGACGGCCAATGCCTCCGACTGAGCTCCTTTTTTAAGGTGGTAATTCGCGAGTCCGACAGCACCTTCGACCGTTCCCGTGTCTTTGGCCCGGCGGTAAGACTCGAGTGCGGCCACCTCATTCCCTTGCAGCTCCCTGATCATGCCGCTGGCCAAATGAGCGTTAACCTGTTTTGGTTCCAGCGAGAGAACAGCGCTCAGTTCGGCCAAAGCCTCATCGTACTTTTCCTGTGAGAGATAGAGATTCGCCAGATTGAAGTACGGGGTGAAATACAGGGGAGAAGCCTCTTTGGCGGCCTTGAGCCTGCTGATCGCGTCGGGAATCTTTTTCTGGGCCAGCAGCACCCCGGCCTGGTAATTGTAAATCAGGGCGTCCTGCGGAGCCCCCTTCACACCTTCGTCCAGAACCTCCAAGGCTTTCTGATAGTTCTGCTGCCGGATGTAATGATTGGCAAGAATCAGACGAGTATCAAGGACGTCGGGGGCGATACGGACGGCCTTGACCATTTCCTCTTCAGCCTGCGCCATCTCGCCCCGGGAAAGGTTGAACAACCCTTTTTTCAGGTGAACATCGGCCAGCTTCGGGTCCAGCGTGATGGCCCGGTTGAATTCAGCCATGGCCTTGTCGTACTGCCCCAGGGCCATATGGGCACTGCCCAGAATGTTCCAGGCCAACCCATTTTCCGGATATTTGGCCAGCGCGATCTGAACCTGGCTGATGGCATCTTCCAGGCGCTTCTGCTTCAGCAGGGTCATCGCTACCATGCAACGGGCCTGTACCGAATCAGGGTTAAAATCCAGAACTTTGTGGAATTGATTCAGAGCCAGCTCGTACTGTTCCAGTTGAAGGAAAGCAAGTCCGAGAAAATAATAGGCGAGAGGGTCACTGCCCTTTTTGATGGACAGTTGCAATTCGCGGGAGGCCTGTTCGCTCTGGCCCTGTAGATAGCTAGCCATCCCTTTAAGCAACAGCCCCTTTTCGTTGGCAGGAAAAACTTCGATCAGGCGGGCGGCCACTTCTTCGCCCAGGGTGAAACGCCCGGCATCCAGATCATAAAGCCCTATTTTGAACAGAGCGTCTGCATCTTCAGGGTCAATGAGGCTCCAGTCCTGATAGATTTCACGGCTACGCGCGGAATTTCCCAGGGCAGCTTCCAGATCGGCCAGCATGTAATAGGCGGCGCGAACGTGAACTTTCCGCTCGACCAGCAGGGAAAGGAGGTCACGCGCCTTATCGTCTTTCTGCTGCCTGATGAGAACCTGAGCCAAGAGCAATTTGGCGCTGATGTTTTTATCGTCCAGGGCAACCGCTTCACGCAGCGCTTTTTCAGCCGCATCCCATTCCTTCTTCTGGTAACGGGCCTGTCCAATGATCTCCAGGGTTTCGGTATCCGCCTCATTACCCTGAAGATAAACCGCCATCAGGCGGAGGGCTTCATCGGGATTTTTGGTGCGAACATGCCATTGGGCCAATTTGTGTTGCAGGCCGGGAAATGACGGGTTCTGAAGACGCACTTTTTCAAACTCGTTGAAAGCTCTCTCGTATTTGCCTGTTTCAAGGTAAGCGTTGCCCAACTGGAATCGGGCCTCAAAATAATTGGGGTCCTTCTCCAGGGCGTTTTTGAATAGAACGACGGCGCCACGGTAGTTCCCCTGAGCACTCAGGCTGAGGCCTTCCTGGTAAAGACTTTCTTTGGTCTGTCTGTTACATGCCACCAGCAGGCAGCACATCACGAGCAGGCCTGTCAACGCTTTCTTCAAATCACCCTCCTAGCTGCCAGAGCCCTGACAGGGCAACATACGAGATATGGTATCCCTGAAATTACCGAAATCGAGGGGCTTGGTGAGGCAGATAACCTGTTGGAGGCCCTTGATGCGAGCCAGCAGATCTGAACTGATATAGTCGGAGAGAATGATGGTCTTGAGCCGCTGGTAGTTCGGCAGCTCCGACAGGATTTCGGACCCGTAGGGGTAACTCAGGATGACCAGGCCGTGTTGATCCGGATTGCAGCGATGCTTGAAGTCCTGGCACTGGGGAAGATAATCTGTTGAATAGCCATACATTTCGAGCAGAGCGCAACAAACCCGCCCAAAGCCCTCTTCATCAACAATCATGATTTTTTTTCCGTCCACAGAAGCCCCCATCAGCAAGGTTCCATCCCTGTCCGAGGTGTATCCATCATCCGAAAACAGGTGGCAGAGCCGCCCGCTTAGATTTACAGCAAACACCATGCCGCCACATAAGCCTTTGTTTTAACGTATGTTTTTATCGACAAGTAGACATAGAGGCGCCGAGTGCGCCCTGAGGGGACAAAGAGTCTCCGCTCCCTGTGTCGAATCGAAACAACTCGCCTAACTTGCTGTTTTTACGTTACTCATGTGTTTCGAAAGGATACAGCCAGGCGGTGGAATGGGCTCAAAAGCCGGAGGGAAGATAAGATGAACTGATGAAGAATTTTGGAAGGATCACTCTACAGGAACCGGGATTCAGCCGAGAATCCGGTAATCGTGAAGGCGTTTATACAGGGCTTTACGGGAAAGGCCCAACATTTTAGAGGCCTTTGATTTGTTGCCACCACAGGCGTCGAGAGCCTCGACAATAGCCTGGGCCTCCATCTCTTTGATCGTTTTGCCGGGTTCGCCTTTTTCGGCAGAAGGGTGAAGGGCAAAAAGATCATCCGGCAATTCACGCACAGAAATTTCCCGCCCCCGTGCCAGCACGACAGCACGCTCCAGGACATTACGAAGTTGGCGGATATTTCCTGGCCAGCTGTAATCCTGGAACACTTCGAGAACACGGGCGGAAAGAGTGAGCAACTTGTTCTCCCGTCGACAGAACTCTTTGACGAATTCGGCAGCCAGAAGAGGGATGTCCGACCTTCGCTGACGAAGGGAAGGGACTCTCAGTTGAACAACATTGATGCGGTAGAAAAGATCTTCACGAAACTGTCCTTTTTTGACTTCCGCTTCGAGGTTGCGGTTGGTGGAGGAGATCAAGCGGAAATCGACGGAAACTCTCTTATTGCTGCCGAGCATGTCCACTTCCTTTTCCTGCAGGACGCGCAGAAGTTTGGCCTGTATGGACAGATCGAGTTCGCCGATTTCATCAAGGAACAGAGTTCCCCCGGAAGCCTGTTCAACGCGACCGATGCGTCGAGTGGCCGCCCCGGTAAAGGCGCCTTTTTCATGACCGAAAAGTTCGGATTCGATCAGATCCTTGGGAATGGCCGCACAGTTAACGGCGACAAAAGGTTTTGCCCCCCTAATCCCTTCAAAATGAAGGGCTCGGGCCACCAGTTCCTTGCCTGTCCCGGTTTCGCCGGTGATCAGAACACTGCTTTCCGAATCCTTGATCGATTCGATGGTTTCGAAAATCCGCCGGATTTCGGGGTGCCGCCCGATAATCCGGTATTTCCGGTTTTCTTCACCAAGTTTTTCGCGCAGCAGCTGGAGTTCGCGCTTGAGTTGGCGCTGATCCACGGCACGGGACAGGATACCCTTGAGATCAGCATAATTGGGGGGTTTTACGAAATAATAGAAGGCCCCTTTGGTCATGGCACTGACAGCGGACTCGACGTCGCCGTAGGCCGTGAGAAAGATGACAGGAATATCCGGGTAGTGTTCGGCAATATGGTCTTGGAGTTCTATGCCATCTTCCTCGGGCATTCTGACATCGCTGATGACCACATCCACGTCCTGGGAGCCCAAAACCTTGCGCGCGTCGCGGGCGCTTTCCGCCTCCACCACCCCATATCCGGCCTCACCAAGAATGGCGGAAAGGACCCTGCGGGCATTAGCCTCGTCGTCGACCACCAAAATATGTCCACTAACCTCATTGGTCATCTTAGCAGTCTCCGGTTTCACTGGGAAAACCCATTTTAACGGAGGTGCCTCTTGGAGTAAGTCGCTCGATATGAAGAAAGCCGCCGTGACACTCCATCGCTTCGCGTGTCAGAAACAGGCCAAAGCCCTTGCCTGACTTACTGGCAGTGCATATCTGGGGCTGAGAAAGGGAGCTGATAATGTCATCGGGCATGCCGGGGCCATCATCAACAACCTCTACCACGGCAAAATTTTCCCCATTTTTGCTTTCAAGTCGAGTCTCCACGGAGACATGGCCACCATTTTTAAGAATAGAGATCGCGTTATTGATGACATTGAGAATCGCGTGCTCGACCTGAAAAGGATTCAGCCGCAGGGATCCGACGTTTCCGTAGCGGAAGGAAAGCGACACGGGGAGAGACATGATTTGTAGCGAGGTGTAGGTTTCGATCTTTTTCAGGATCCGATTGAGCTCAACCTGGCGTTTCTCCAGGTCATCGAAGGTGGTGCTGAGAAAACCGCTGATAAACTTCTCAAGGCGCAGAATCTCTTCTTCCATGATTTCGGTAAATTCGACCAGGTTCTTTTCATTTCCGTATTTGTCTTTGAGATAGACTACCGCTCCCTTGATGGCGTTGAGAGGGTTGCGCACGCCATGAGATAGGGTCGAGGCTGTTTTACCCAGATCGATCAGATGCTGACATTCAACGCTCTGATGAAAATACGGACATTCATGGTGCAGGTGAAGGGATATGGTCACGCCGGCGACCCCTCCTTCGGCATCCAGGAGAGGGTCGAGTTGAGCATCCATCGGCAGCGTTGTATGGGGGCAACTGAAAGGAAAGGCCTGGAGGGTAAGACTTTCACCGGTAGCAAGAACCCGGGATACCGCATCATCGCCATCCACAAGGAGTCGAGGAATGTGATGATAATAAAATAGGCCAGCACCTGGACGTACCCGATCCGCAGATTCTGTGCCCTGCAGGATCCGGCTGGAAAGGATGCGGAGATCGGGGCCAACCACATATTGGTAGAGAGCCATAGTCTATCTCGCCAGGGGAGTGTCGCCATTTTTCCCCCAAAAATGTTGCCGAGGAAACCTCGAAAAAAATTCTATCATTAATATTAAAAGCTTCAAGCCTGATCCGGCCACCGGCACCCAGGACCTGTCGAGAATCTTTACACCCAGTAAAATCCAGCCTTTTATCCTTATAGTTTCGGACACTTACCCATTGGCAAGCAATTTGCTTTGGTCTAAAACATCTAAAAATATTTGGCGTAGAGTAGCCCCCAAGCCCTCAGGAGGAATAAATGAAAAAACAACTGCTCACTCTGTTGCTCGTCCTTCTTTTCCCCGCTGGCGCCCTGGCTCTGAGTTTCAGCAATCAGGTCCTGACCGCCAACGGGATCGACTACTACGATACGGGAGCGGAAACCGTTGTCCTGACCGATACGGACGGCACAGCGGATAGCTCAACGGCCTTTTTGCGCATAGAAGATGCCGGCTGGGCTTCAAGCAATATATTTGGCATCTATGAGTATCAGGTGAACACCGAAGGAATAATCAGTGTTCTGGACAAACTGATTGTTTTTACCGGTTCTGACAGCCCCACAACGGCTACCACGCTGGCTTTCGACCTGGGGGCGGGAACGGTTACAAACACGACTTCCAATGAAACGGCTTCTATCGACGGAACCTTTGGTCTTTTCCTCACTGCCAACAACATCACTTACTATTCCCAGTCACTGCTCAATGAAGACGGCCGCGACCACTTTCTCATTTTTGACACCGCCCCTGGGGCGGGAGACCTATTTGGAGCCACCCTCTACGCGGCCATGGAAGATATGTGGAACAATGGCGATGCCGACTACAACGATATGATCGTCGGCATGACGGATGTCGCGCCGGCTCCCGTCCCCGAGCCGGGCACTCTGCTTCTTCTGGGTGCAGGCCTGGTGGGGCTGGGCCTCTATCGCCGGGTAAGACGCTAACCGGAAAGGGTCAGACAGCAGAAAAAAGGCAGTGCATCCTGGCACTGCCTTTTTTCTGCTGAAAACATAACTCAGGATGAGCCGACCAGGGCTTCGAGAGCTTCGACTATCCTTGGATCATAACGGGTACCGGATTGCCTTCTGATCTCATCCAAAGCTTCGGCCTCCGACACAGCCTTGCGATAAGCCCGATTTTCCGTCAATGCGCAGAACGAATCGGCAACGGCGAGCACTCGCGACAACAAGGGGATATTCCGCCCTTCCAACTGGTCCGGATAGCCGGAACCGTCAAAATATTCGTGATGATGAAGGATAATCTGACGGATTGCCGGATCCGGCTCGAGCTCTTCGATCAGGTTGACAGCCGTATAGGGATGTCCCTTGACTGTGGTTTTTTCCAGGGGAGAGAGGGGAACTGTCTTGTCGAGGACGTCCTTGTCGATCAGGGCCAGCCCCAGGTCAAAGATCCGGGCGACGTAAAGAGCCAGGGCGCATTCCTCCTCGCTGGCCACAAGCTTCTCCATCAGCCTCTGGACCAGTCGAGGCAGTCGACTGCCTTTTTTGTCGTAATGGCGTTCAGCCTGAAGCAGGGTGTCCAAAGAACCAAGGATACGCAACTGGTCTTCTTCCGTGGCGTTTTCGGCATGAAGCCGGGCTATCAGGCGGGATATGCGGGCAGCCATGAGGGAAGCGACTTTCAGATCGGACAGTTCAAAACTGTGGCCTGATTTTTTGTTACTTAAATTAAGAACACCCAGAATCTGATCATCCATCTTCAGGGGGACGGAGAGAAGGGATTTGGAGCTGTACTGATTATCGATATTCTTCCTTTTGAAGCGCGGGTCCGACTCGATGTCTCCGATCAGTAAAGGCTCCCCTTCACTGGCCACCCAACCCGCAATCTGCTCGCCCAGTTTGATCCGTGTCTTTTTGATGATCTCATCATCCAGCCCGAGGGCGCTGGAGATAATCAGATCACCAGTCAAGGCGTCGTTGAGCATTAAGGAACCGGTATTGACGCCCAGCAGTTCGGCGGCAAACTCAAGGACGAGGTCGAGGCTGTTGGCAATGGTCGCTGACGCCTTCTGGGACGATCCTCGTGGGATCTCAAGAATCATCTCGAAGAAACCGTCGACATTATTCCCCTTCATACTCCAGCCATGAATCTCCGCTGCTTTCAAGGCAAGATACAGCTTGGTGTACTCTTCGGCTTTCTCGGCGAAATAAAAATTCTTGGCGTGAAAAAAGTTGCGGACAATGTAATCGGGAAGAGGATTGGTGGTCTGGATGACGAGTTGCACGACATCGTTTTCATGGACCGCGATGCGAATTGTGCTGCCCATATGGAGATGGGAAACGATCCCTTCAAACAGATTGATGAACATCTGGCTGACGAGAATTTTGTCGCCGACAATCTCGGGGATATTCTGATCCAGTACCAGATCGAATTTCAGGCTGCGTCTGCCGAAGACTGCCTGCAGCGTGCGGGAGTTGAAAGTTTCCCGAATAATATCCTGCAGGCTGATGACCGATTTTTTAAGCACCCGACTTTCATCCTGCAGGCGGAGAAAATCAAGTTGTTTTTCGACAAAAGAGATCAGCTTGGATGTTTCGCTGTGAATGATCTCATAGAATTCGCTTCTTTGGGCAGCTTCGAGGTGCGGAGCGCTTTTCAGTAGATAGACCGCTCCTGTGATCGAGTTCAGCGGGGTGCGCAGTTCGTGGGACATGCGGGTGAGAAATTCGGTACGGGAGACATCGGCGTTGATAAGCTTGCGGTTGACATCTTCGAGCTCAACGGCCTTGCTTTTGTACTGATTGACAAGAAAAGCGTTTTTCAGGGCGATTGAGGCATGGCCGGCCAGTATCCTGACCAGCGCAAATTCGGTCTCGTCAAAGGGGGTGCCATCCCTTTTATCGTTGACGTTGAGAACCCCGAGTATGCCACCCTTGCCCATAATGGGACAGGAGATAAAGGACCGGGTTCGATAACGGTCTCGCGGAATCCCGGAAAACCTTTCATCTGCCCCAATGTCGGCAACCAGAACCGGCTCTCCCTGTTGGGCGACGAACCCGGCTATTCCTTCGCCGAATTTGACCCGATATTCGTGGGCGAGGGTTTCGTCGATCCCTCGGGAACAGAGGATGTAGAGCTCCTGATGACTGTTGGCCATCATCAGCGAGCTCTTCTCGGCCTGCAGATGGTCCATGACCAGGTCCAGGATGAGATGGCCGATGGTATTGATGTTGTCCGTAACCAGGATGGCGCTGGAAATTTCTTTGAGAATCGACAGTTTTCTGTCACACAGAAGCTTATCGTCCACGCAGGAGAAATCCTCTCTGGCTAGGCCAAATCCGTGGGGCATGTCATCGGGCAGGGTTCGCATCGAGAGTATTCCTTCCTGTCATGGAAAGGACGGAAACACCTTTGAGCGATATAGAGCAAGATACATACCATGGATCAATCCTTTGGGATATCTCCGTTTTGCCAGATTACTTGAAGGACTGTAAAAATTCTCGACATATTTCGGCCCCGGCGTCTTCAGTCCCTCAGCGATAGTCCCCTACGGCATATTGCACCAAAGCCGCCCCCAGAATGGCGGCCGTTTCAGTACGCAGAATACGCGGCCCGATGGAAACAGGAAGAAAACCGAACTCACGAACCTCCGCCACCTCTTCCGGAATAAACCCTCCTTCGGGCCCGACCAGAAGTGAAATGCTCGCCGGCCGACTCTCGCTCAGAATTTCCTGAAGACTCCAGGGCGCCTCCCCTTCATAAAGCAGCAGTTTGAGTTCGGCCTGCCGCGCGTAATAGGTTGCCTGGTCCCAGGACAGGACGGAAAAGAGTTCAGGCAGGCGTGCCCGTCGACACTGCTTGGCCGCACGGAGGACAACCTCGGGCCAGCGATGGGACTTTCTCTGCCCGGCATCCCTCTCGGGCAGGGTGATAGAGCGGGCACTGGTATAGGGGACGATGCGGGAAACACCAATCTCGGTCAATTTCTGCAGAACGAGCTCGAACCGCTCCTTTTCAGGCAAGGCCTGATAGACCTCAATATCGACAGGACTTTCCATGGCGCGGGGCATCTGTTGAAAGGGAATGACGGTGGCCTTTTCTCCCTCAACAGAAACAAGACGGGCCCGGTAAAAGGTCTGCTGGGGATCGACGACGGTGATGATTTCCCCCGGTCGCGCCTGCCAGGCCTCAAGGGCTGTCACGACAGAGCCGGCCAGAGGAAGAGGCTGCTCAAGGGCAGGCACCTCATCAAGATAAAACAGGCTGTCCGAACCGCCCCCGTTAACGCATTCGTGGTGCAAATCCAGCCTCCCTGAACAGGCGAAAACGCTCCCTTGAGGCCTCGCGCAGGTGGTCATCGTACACTTCCGCAAAATCGATAACGTGCTCGAATTGTCGGACAAAGTCCATGCCGCAGGGTTTTCCCATGATCAGCACCTGGGCACCGTTGGGGTTGCGCTCGCATTGCCCGATCACCACCGGTTCGTCGAGACAATCCACCGCGCCATTGTCATAGGCATGGGGAATAAAGGAACCCTTTTTCCAGGTCCACATGAAGCGGTCCAGTGTGACTCCCTGGTTTTCATCGACCACCGTGATCAGGACCCTGTACCCCTGGTCAAAAAAGGCTTCGGCCAGTTCGCAGAGATGTTTGGCTTTTTCAGGTTTTCTGAGCTGGACAAACTCGACTGCGGGCATGGCGCCAACCTCCTGCTCCTGAACGCACAAAGCCGGGATATACCCGGCCTGGCACGAAAAAGGTCATGTATTGCGAAGAAATAATACCTGCTTAACGGTGGGCGTCAACATAGGCTGCTCCGGCGTCAATGGCCTGGACATTCATGGGGATGAAACGATGATTGCGCTCAGGCAGCACGGACTTCAGGGCTTCTTTGAGGCTGTCCAGGGATACAACTCCCATTTTCCGCGCATAGGCACCGACCATAACCATGTTGACCAGACGTTGATCGCCAACCTCGACGGCTATCTCGTTGGCGGGAATGCGAAGGATGTCGAGATCACTGCGGGCACCCCCCCCCTCTTCGACCAGGGAGGAATTGATCAGACAGAAGCCGCCCGGGGCGACTTTGTGAAAATATTTTTCCATGGCCAATGGATTGAAGACCAGCAGCGAGGCGGGATGACCGATAACCGGGGAGCCGACCTCCTCGTCGGAAACCACAACGGTGCAGGTGGCGGCGCCGCCGCGTTTCTCGACCCCATAGGCAGGAAAAAAACAGACATTTTTCTCTTCGATCATGCCGGCATAAGCGAGCAGATTGCCGACCAGGAGAATTCCCTGCCCTCCAAAGCCGGCCATAAACACATCGTATGTCATAAATAACCCTGAAAATAGGCGTCCGTCCGCTACGGGCGGACAGGATAATTAGCGGTCAGATTCCTTGAAAACAGCCAGAGGGAAATAAGGGATCATCTCGGCCCCCACCCTCTCGTTCGCCTTGAGGGCATCCATCCCCCAGTTGGTGGGACAGGCGGAAAGCACTTCCACAAAGGAAAAGCCGCGGTTCTCCACCTGATAGCCGAAAGCCTTCTTGATGGCCCGGCCGGCTTCCAGGATGTTCTTGGGCGAGTTGACCGACACCCGCACCGAATAGGCTGTTCCTTCCAGGTTGGCGAGCAGTTCGGCCATGCGAATCGGATAGCCGTCGCTGCCGACGTCACGTCCATAAGGCGAGGTGACGGTCTTCTGACCGGGCAGGGTCGTGGGAGCCATCTGGCCGCCGGTCATGCCGTAGGTCGTGTTGTTGACGAAAATGACCGTCAGGCCTTCACCACGGTTAGCCGCGTGAATGATCTCGCTGGTGCCGATAGCGGCCAGGTCGCCGTCCCCCTGATAGGTGAAGACAATCTTGTCCTTGTGAACCCGTTTGACGCCGGTCGCCACGGCCGGAGCGCGCCCGTGGGGCGCTTCGACCACGTCGATATCGAAGTACCCATACAAAAAGACGCTGCAGCCGACAGACGCCACCCCGATAGTGCGATTCTGCACATCGAAATGATCCATGGCTTCGGCCACCAGGCGATGGATGGTGCCATGATGACAGCCAGGACAGAAATGGGTCTGCACATCCTTGAGCGAAACAGGGCGATCAAAAACCTTTTTCAGTGCGGTGGTCATTATTTTCCCTCGTAGTATTTGCGAATCTGCGCGAGCAACTCTTCCGGCGTCGGCAGCGATCCCGCCCCGGGCGGACGGCCGTAGAAGAAGACATCGGCATCGCGGGCCACGGACAGCCGCACATCCTCGACCATCTGCCCGGCGTTGAGTTCGACACAGAGCACGCGCTTGCTGGTGGAGGTCGCCTGCAAAAAGGCCTTTTCAGGGAAGGGAAACAGGGTGATGGGCCGCAGCAGGCCGACCTTGAGCCCTTCGGCCCGGGCCATGCGGATGGCCGTCTTGGCAATGCGTGCGGCGGAGCCGAAGGCGGTGACGAGCAGCTGGGCGTCCTCGCACTCGAAACTTTCGTAGCGCACCTCGTGCTGCTTGAGCAGATCATAGCGCTTGTGCAGGCGCCAGTTATGGGCTTCGAGTTCCCCGTCGCCGAGATAGAGCGACTTGACGATGGTCTGCTTGCCGCGATTGCCCTTGCCGGCGACAGCCCAGTCCTTGGCGGGCAGGTCGGCAGGCTGGTAACGATGGGGGATCAGAGCTTCTTTCATCTGGCCGATCACCGAATCACCCAGCAGCATGGCCGGAATGCGATAACGGTCGGACAGGTCGAAGGCCAGCATGCTGAGGTCGTACATCTCCTGTACCGAATCGGGTGCCAGGACGATGATATGATAGCCACCGTGCCCACCCCCCTTGACCGCCTGAAAATAGTCGGCCTGCGAGGCATCAATGCCGCCAAGACCGGGTCCGGAGCGACAAATGTTGACGATGAGGCCGGGAAGCTCGCTACCGGCCATGTAGGAGATTCCTTCCTGCTTGAGAGAAATCCCCGGGCTCGAAGAGGAGGTCATGGCACGGGCGCCGCAGGCGCTGGCGCCCAGGAGCATGTTGATGGAAGCGACCTCGCTTTCGGCCTGGATGAACTCGCCACCCAGTTTAGGCAGCTCACGGGACATATATTCAGGGATGTCGCTCTGGGGCGTGATGGGATAGCCGAAATAGTAGCGGCAGCCAGCTTCCAGAGCACCCATGGCGACTGCCTCGTTTCCTTTGACAAAAAGCCGGTTAGACAAAATCTGTTCCTCCAGAATAGGCTGGTCCCGGGACAATGCCTGTCAGGACACACGAGCCTTCTTAAAAGTCATTCTAAGCTTTGTGGGCAGGACCATCCGTTTTTACTTGCCGGTAGATGGTGATGGCGACATCGGGACACATCTGCGCACACAAGGCGCAGGAGGTGCAGGCTTCCAAGGCTTCGGGAGTCATGACAGCCGGTTGAAAACCCATCTTGTTCAACTTTTCACTCAGGGTAATGAGCCCCCTGGCGCAGGCGATGGTGCAGAGGCCGCAGCCTTTGCAGCGCGATTCATCTATAACGACTTTGGGCACGATACCATTCCTTCTATACGTTTATAAAGGGGGCGAACTTACCAAAAGCCCACTTCTTCCGTCAATCGAAAATTGACCCGCAAACACCGGGTACTCTGAAGATAACACCTTGATACCACATTTATTTACAGAATATACAACCAGGATTAATAGCCGACAGTTCCTCTGATTCAGAATTTCCGCTCCAGAATAAGATGATCCATGAGCTTGTGTCCCTGGCGAACGACCAGACCGCTGCCCTTGGCGGCTTTTTCACTGTACCCTTCAGCCTGACTGGAGGCGGGACAATCGCCCCGGGACGAATAGAGAATAAAAGGGACGGCATCGGCCGTGTGGGTCATTCTGGCCACGGGCGTGGGATGGTCGGGCAGCACGAGGACACGGAAGTCGCCCAGGGCCGGTAATCCGTCGAGGACGCGGCCGACAATCTCGCGGTCAAAGTCCTCGATAGCCTGAATCTTGTCCTTGAGATTGCCCGCATGAGCCGCTTCATCGGGAGCTTCCACGTGCAGATAGACGAAGTCGCGCGTCTTGAGGGCATCCAGAGCGTATTCGGCTTTTCCCCGGTAATTGGTATCGATATAACCGGTGGCGCCGGGCACGTTGATGATATCAAGCCCGGCATAGAGGCCGATCCCCTTGATGAGATCCACCGCCGAGATAACGGCGCCGTTGATGCCGTACTTTTCCGCCATGGTCGGCAAAGAGGGAGCTCGGCCATGTCCCCACAGCCAGATGGAGTTGGCCAGGTCCTGGCCGTTGAGGCCCCGTTGCCGGTTTACCGGGTGGTTTTTGAGCAGGAGCTGGGCCGCATTCATCAGATAAATGAGTTTGTCGGCACCTTCCCCTTCGGGCAGGTAGTTTTCAATGCTCTGGCCGCTGATATCATGGGGCGGCGTGAATTTCAGTTTATCCTTGCCGCCGCGCCACACCATGAGGTGCCGGTAAGAGACACCGGGATAGAATTGAAACTCCTCGTCGCCCAGCTCTTCCTGCAGGGTGCTGATCAGTTCGGAGGCCTCAGGCGTGGTGACATGGCCGGCGGAAAAATCACTCATGTAGATGCGGCCGGCATGAGGAGTCAGGGTAACCAGGTTACAACGGAAGGAGACATCCTTCGGACCCAACTCGACGCCCATGCTGGCAGCTTCCAGAGGCGAACGGCCACTGTAGCAGCGGGACGGGTCGTAACCGAACACGGAAAGATTAGCGACATCGCTGCCGGGGTGGAATCCCGGCGGAATCGTCTCTACCATGCCGAGTTGGCCAGCCCTGGCCAGGGCATCCATTCGGGGGGTCTGGGCATGTTCCAGCGGGGTTTTACCGCCGAGCTCCTCCAGGGGCTCGTCGGCCATACCGTCGCCGAGCAATACGACGTACTTCATGGTCTCCTCTCAATCATTTTTATGGATAAACAGGGAAAAGCTCCACAGCGAGGTTCATCCCCGGGGATGGAACTGTTCGTGGATCTTTTTGATACGCTCCCTCGTGACATGGGTATAGATCTGGGTAGTTGAAATGTCGGCATGACCAAGCATGGTCTGAACCGAGCGCAGATCCGCTCCATTTTCCAGCAGATGGGTGGCAAAAGAATGTCTGAGCGTGTGAGGCATGATATTTTTGGTAATTCCCGCCTCCCGCGCACGGCGCTTTATAATCTTCCAGAAGCCCTGACGTGTCAACCCCTTCCCGAACCGGTTGAGGAAAACAAAGGGGCTTTTTTCGTCCTTGTCCAGAAAGGGGCGCCCCAGGCTGAGATAGCGTCGCAGTTCAGCGATGGCGGTTTCTCCCAGGGGGACAATGCGCTGTTTGCTGCGCTTGCCGAGCGTCATCAGATAACCCACTTGCAGCTGGAGATCGGCCAGGGTCAAGCCGACCAGCTCAGACACCCGCAGACCGGTGGCGTAGAGGATTTCAAGCATGGCCCTATCGCGCAGGGCCAGTGGTTCTTCCCCAAGGGGCGCCGCCAGTAGTCTTTCAACTTCGCGGGGGCTGAGGGTGTGGGGAAGAGACTGCAAGCTGCGGGGAGCTTCCACCTGGGATGTCGGGTTAAGGCTGGCCAGACCTTCGGACAGCAAAAACTTATGGAACATGCGGACCGAAACCAGGCCGCGGGCCCGACTGCGCGCAGAAAGCCCTTCTTCCTTAAGACGGGCCAGAAACCGCAGAACCATAGGCGGCGACACGCCGTCTGCCTCGCGGACCCCTTCCCTTTCGAGAAAATCGACATAGCGGGCCAGGTCCCGGCCGTAGGCCTCCAGCGTGTTGGCGGCCAGACCACGTTCTACCGACAGGTAACTGAGAAAAAGATCGACGCTTTGTTCCATGGATTCACTGCCTGCCCGTTGCCAGGCGCCTCATTGTCGAGCCGTTTCCGGCGGATACTCACCGTCAAGACTTAGAAGAAGTTTTTCCCGGATTTCGGCGACCTTGTCTTCCTGCAGAATTTTCTGGCTGAAGATATCCTGCACGTAAAAGGTGTCTCCGGCCTGATCGACCTTGGTGGAAATCTTGGCGACGCCGATATACAATCCCAGTTCTTTCAGAGTCTTGGTGATATCATACAGCAGACCGACCTTATCATGGGTATAGATGTCGATGACCGTGTATTCCTGCGCGGCCTGGTTATCAATTTCTACCCGGGTCGGAATGCGGGGGCGGGCTTTTTCCGTCAAAAAGCTGGGACGCTGCATCTTGCTCACCAGGGTATCGACCTTCACCCGCCCTTCGAGCACCGCCGCCAGATCTTCCTCCACATGACGCCATTTGGCTTCATCGGCGATGATTGTGCCTGCCGAACTGCGCACCTGCAGAACGTCGAGGACGATACCGTTGCTGCGGGTGTTGATCTGGGCGCCGAGAATGTTGATGTTATTGGCGGCCATAACTCCGGTAATCTTGGAAAAAAGGCCGGGAACGTCGAGGGTGGCGATTGTCACCTGACTGTGTTCCTGCTCGGGAACATGCTCCACCTGCATGGCCAGCGCTCTGTCCCGACGGCTGAAGGAGAGGCGCAGATGCGCCGCGATGTCCGCGGAGCGGTAAGACAGCAGATAGCGGGTACTCATGGTTTTCAGAGCATCTCTTATGGCCTTGGGGTCATAGTCGTCCTGGAGCAGGGCCAGTATTTTGCGTTTGCGGTTACGCACCTTTTCCGAGCGTTTTTCCAGCTGAAAGTCCCCTCTTTCCAAAACCATGTACGCTTTTTCGTAGAGCTCCTGCAGCAGAAATCCCTTCCATTCGGACCAGACATCCGGGCCGACGGCCTTGATATCGGCAAAGGTCAACAGGTAGAGCATGCGCAGATTTTCGCTCATCCCCATGCTGCGGGCGAAGTCGACGATAAGACGGTCGTCGTGTAAATCCCGGCGCTGGGAAATGTGAGCCATTTTCAAATGGTTGCGCACCAGGAATTCAAGACGGCGGCTGTCCTCGCGGTTCAGCCCCAGGCGCCGGGCAATGGTCGGGATCATATCGGCGCCCTTGTTGCAGTGATCTTTCCCTTCCCCTTTGCCAATGTCGTGAAAGAGCACGGCCAGCAGCAGAAGCTCTCGCTTCTCTATTTCGTTGGCCACCTGGGTGAGAACCGGTTTCTTCTCCCGGTACACCCCCTGCCAGACCTTGGTCACCTCTTCGACGGCAAAAAGCGTATGGATATCAACTGTATAGATGTGATAGGCATCGTGCTGAACCTTGCAGTAGATGCGACCGAACTCGGGAATAAAGCGGTTGAGAAACTGCAGGTGGTGCATATCCCGCAGCGTTTCCGCCACCCCCTTGGGACTGCGGAGTATTTCCAGAAACATCTCATTAATGGCACGGGAACGCCGCACCTTGTCGTTGAGCCGGCGCAGGTTGTCGCGGATCATCCCCTTGAGGGAGATGTTGAGAGGAACACCATGCCGTTGCGACAGCAAAAAAGCCTTCATCATGGCGGCAGGGTCACGCTCGAAAAGGCTATCATCGCTCAGCCGCAATTCGCCGCGCAGAATATAGAAGCCCTCATCGACCACACGGCGGGTCAGATAGCCCAGGATGCGGGAACCGGGATCATCCTGTTGCGTCGCCTTGGCGATAAGGGAGGAGGCGATGTGCTCAATGCGGGTGGCATGAGAATAATAGTCCTGCATGAACTGCTCGACGGCCAGCCCCTGCCGACTGTCACGATACCCGAAGAACTGGGCCAGTTTTTCCTGTTTGTCGAACTGCATCTGCTCGTTTTTACGGCTGGAGAGGTAATGCAGGTGATTACGCAGGCGCCACAGATAGTCGAGGGCGGCTTCATACTCCTCCCCTTCCCGCTCGGTCAGAACGCCCTTGATGATGAGCTCCCGCAGATTGCGGGCCTTGAACTTGACACGCGCGATCCACAGGGAGGCATGGAGATCCCGCAGGCCTCCCTCCCCCTCCTTGACATTCGGCTCCAGGAGATAAACGGAAGAACCATACTTTTTAAGCCTGCGGTCGTTCTCTTCCAGCTTCTGCCGGATGAATTCTCCCGTATTGCGGGCGACAACGACGGCAAGCACCTTTCGCGTGTAATCCTGGTAAAGATCCTCGTCCCCGACGATGTAGCGAGAGTCAAGCAAGGCCGTGCGGGCGGTGATATCCTTGTCAGCCATCTGCAGGCAGTCGGCATCGGTCCGAACGCTGTAACCGACGTCCAGGCCCAGATCCCAGAGCAGATAGAGCATTCTTTCGGAAATCTTTTCGGCAAAATCCTTGTCTTTGCCCGTGTAAAAGAACATCAGGTCAATATCCGAGCGGGGGTTGAGCTCGGCTCGACCATAGCCACCCAAGGCCACCAGGGTGCAGGCTCCGAATTGGCTCTCCGGGACGTCCGCTGAGACACTGCGATAAAGATTGCGAATGAGGGTGTCGATCATGGAGGTCAGACTCCCGACCACCGAGGTGCCGGAAGCTCCCGCGTAGTGCTTGGCCTGAATCCTGGCTTGATGATAATCGAGATAGCGACGGGACGCCTCCAGAAGAAGAGTCCGCCTCTTTTCATAGGGGATGGAGGAGTTGGTCAGCAGTTCAGGAGTAAAAAAATGCTCTGTTTTCACGGGACGCCCTGTCAGTTCGAGGCCATAATTTTAAGGGAACGGGTATAGTTGAGCACACCCTGGGAGATGGCGGCCACGGCGCGATCCCGGTATTTGTCACTGAGAAGGCGGGTCTCTTCCATCTTGTTGCTGATAAAGGCGGTCTCCACCAGAACGGAGGGCATGGTGGCCCCCAACAGAACATAAAATGGCCCCTGTCTGACGCCAAGATCCTTGACTTTGCTGTAGTTTTTGGAGAGCACGTTCACAAGGGAATTCTGGATCTCCGCAGCCAGGCGACTCGATTCATTGATTTTGGCATTGGCCATCAGGTCGAAAAGGATCAGTTCCAGATCTCCGACCTCTTTCAATGAGGTGCCATTTTCCCGGGCAGCCAGAGCAGCTGCTTTATCGTTTTTGGAAAAGTTAAGATAGTACGTCTCGATGCCATACGCCTGTCGACTGGGACTGGCATTGGCGTGCAGAGAGATGAACAGATCGGCGCCCACCTTGTTCGCAAAAGCCGTTCGTTCTTCGAGGGGTATGAAAATATCCCGGTCGCGGGTCAAAAGCACTTCGACGCCGAGATCGTTTTCGAGGCGGGCTTTGAGAGCCTTGGCCAGCTTAAGGACAATATCTTTTTCAAGAACGCCGGAGGGACCGATGGCCCCAGGGTCCTTGCCGCCATGTCCTGGATCAATTACGATGCGCCGCATCGCATGGCCGGAGGAGGCCTGGGGAATATGAAGCTGAAGAGGCTTGTCCTCTGGTGTCCGCTCAAGGATGCCGGCGATGCCGTCCTGGGCAGAAGACGGCAGCGCGGAGACCACCGGCTTGGTGGCCGTGATTTCGGTCTGGCGGTCGGCCTCGACATCGATCACGATCCGGAAAGGATCGTCCAGGGAGAAAACCTTGTAATCTTTAAGGCTGGTGAGATCGAGAACGACACGAACCGTGCCCTGGGCAGGGACACCGGTACGGATCTGCCGCAGCAGGCCGTCATTGACGTTCAGGGTGTCGCCAAGAGCCAGCGAGGGACTGGCGCCCAGAATATCAATATAGATGCGCGGCGACGTCTGCTTTTTGGGGTCGCCGCGCAACTGGTTGACCACGTAATTGGCCGATGCCTCCAGATCGATGACGATTCGGGTCGTATCGGGGCTGGACCAGAAGCGGATGCCTGTCAATTGGCGGAGGCCATCTTCTGACGGCGGTGGCGCGGCCGCGGGTGCCTGTGGGGTACTTGTCGCATAGCGAGCCAGTTCCCTGACCCTGGGACGGGCTTTGTCAACCATATCGCCCTGGGGATAACGCTCGATGAGCCGGGCGAACCGAAGATAGGCTTGAGCGCTTTCCGCCAGCACCTCGGCCAGAATACTTCCGGACAGATACAGACCATCGTCGGCGAGGGAGCTTTCAGGGTAGAGGGTCGCCAGATCATCGTAAAAGGCGACGGCCTCCCTGGCATCGGCGGCCACCAGGGATACACGATAGAGTCCCTCCGTGGTCTTGCCGGCCATGTAGAGACTGTCGGCGGCGCGGGAATGACGCGGGTATTTCTCTTTAACCGCCACAAACTGATCACGGACCCGAACCCAGCTATCACGATAAAGCTGTTTCTGGCGGGAATCGAGCAGCTTCTGATAGTTGGCTTTGGCTTGGTGGTAGTCGTTTTCAGCGTCCTGGGCCAGAGCGGGATGAACGGTCAACAGGCAGAAGCAGACTATAAGAATTTTTCGGAAAAGGACCATGTCACACCACCTTCTGTTTCAAGTCGGCCAGAATATTCAAAGCTTCCAGCGGCGTCAGCGTGGAGATATCGAGACCCTCCAGGCACTGGCGGATTTCGTCTGTGCCTGGGCTGAACAGAGACAGCTGATCGGGGCTGTTTTTTTGGCGAGCACCCTGCTTTCCCCGGGCCAGGCGGGGGACGCCCTCCTGTTCGAATTCTCCCGACTCAAGGTTTTTAAGGACCTCTCTGGCGCGAGAGATAACAGCTGCCGGCAGGCCGGCGAGCCGGGCGACCTGAATGCCGTAGGAGTGACTGGCGCCGCCGGCGACGATCTTGCGCAAAAAGATGATCTGGTCATTCCATTCCCGCACGGCAATATTGTAGTTTCTCACCCGCTCCCGGGTCAGGGCCAGATCGGTCAGTTCATGATAATGGGTGGCAAAAAGCGTGCGGGCGGCCACCTGAGGGTTGTCATGCAGGTATTCGGCCACGGCCCAGGCGATGCTGACACCATCGAAGGTGGAGGTGCCCCGACCGATTTCATCGAGGATAATCAGGCTGCGGCGGCTGGCATGGTTGAGAATATTGGCTGTCTCCGTCATTTCGACCATGAAGGTCGATTGCCCACGCGCCAGATTGTCGCTGGCGCCAACCCGGGTGAAGATACGATCGGCCACCCCGATGCGGGCGGAACTGGCCGGCACCAGGCTGCCCATCTGGGCCAGCAGGGTGATCAGAGCGACCTGGCGCATGAAGGTTGACTTGCCGGCCATGTTGGGGCCAGTGATAATGAGCAACTGGTTGTCGTCACCATGCATCTCGACGTCATTGGGGACGAAGCCCTCGTTGAGATTCATGGCCTCGATAACGGGATGACGCCCTTCGATGATCGTCAGCTCCAGGCTCTCCTCGATCTGGGGGACCACATAGCGGCGGTCGTGGGCCAGATCGGCGAGTGAGCAGAGAACATCCAGGGTCGCCAGGGCATCCGCTGTCTGCTGGATGCGACGCCCCTGTGAAGCGACCTGCTGGCGGACCTGCTGGAAAAGATCGTATTCCAGCTCCACAATCCTGTCCTCGGCGCCAAGGACTTTGTCCTCATATTCCTTCAGAGCCGGCGTGATGTAGCGCTCGGCGTTAGCCAGGGTCTGTTTGCGCTGATAGTCCTCGGGCACCCGGCTGACCTGCCCTTTGGAGACCTCGATATAGTAGCCGAAGACCTTGTTGAAACGCACCTTGAGGGTGGAGATACCCGTGCGCTCTTTCTCTTCCGCCTCCAGACGAGCGATCCAGCCCTTGCCTTCTTTGCTGATACGGCGCAATTCATCCAGGGGTTCGTTAAATCCATCCCGAATGAGGCCGCCTTCGCGCAACACAAAAGGTGGATCCTCGGCAATGGCGCGGCCGATGACCTCTCTGACATCGTCCAGAGGGTCCATGTTTTTGCGAAGATCCTGCAGAAACGAACTCTCCAGCCCGGTCAATCCGTCGATCAGGACGGGCAAGCGGGCCAGAGAGACGGAAAGCGCCACCAGATCCTTGGCATTGGCGTTGCCCATGGCTATCTTGCCGTTCAGGCGTTCCAGGTCATAAACACCATCAAGCGCCACCCGAAAATCGTGACGCTGCAGACTCTGTTCAACGAGTTCGGCCACCGCCTGCTGCCGTCGACGAATCCGCTCCACATCCACCAGGGGATGATGAATCCATTGACGCAACAGCCTGCCCCCCATGGCCGTCATCGTGCGATCGAGGACGCCGAGAAGGGAGCCCTTTTTGCCGCCCTGCAGAGTGGCGGTAAGCTCTAGGTTGCGACGGGTGGTGTCATCGAGAACCATATAGTCGCGGGTATGATAGGTGGACAGGGCCCGAATATGATCAAGCGCCCCCCTTTGAGTCTCTTCCAGATAAGTGAGAATGGCGCCGGCGGCCCTGATGGCACCGGGCAGATCGGCACAGCCGAAGGAGTCAAGGGATCCGCTGGCAAAGAACTGCAGAATGAGCCCCTCGGCTCGATCTCCGGCCAGAGTCCACTCAGGCAGGACATTGACCATGCGGTCCTGCAGGGAGGCGGCCAGCAAATGGCGGAGCCCTTCTCCGGCGGTTCCTTCGGGCAGCAGCACTTCACGCGGATTGACGGAAGCAAGCTCGCTGCGCACACTTTCAAGGGAGTCGACTTCCGTGACCCGGAACTCTCCCGTCGTGATGTCGATAATACCGATTCCCCAGCGATCATCCTCTTCGGACACCAGCGCCATCAGGTAGTTGTTTTCCTTCGGCTGCAGGGTGTCGGTGTCAACAATCAATCCCGGCGTGACCACCCGCACGACTTCACGCTTGACAATACCCTTGGCTGCGCGCGGATCTTCCACCTGTTCGCAGACCGCGACTTTGTAGCCGTTCTCCACCAGACGGGCGATGTAGGGCTGGCTGCTATGATAGGGAATGCCACACAGAGGCACCTCTTCGGCTGCCCCTTTGTTACGGGAGGTCAGGGTGATGTCCAGAACGCGGGATGCCGTAACGGCATCTTCCATGAACATTTCGTAAAAGTCACCCAGACGAAAAAAAAGGATGGCGTCGGGATACTGGGATTTGATCTCCAGATACTGGCGCATCATGGGAGTATTACTGGACATGAACGACAAAAACCTCAAGTAGGATAGAATGATCTGGAAATGTAAAGCCACTTGGGCCGGCGGTAGGACATCTCGGAAAGCGCCGGACAAAACGGGAGTTATGTTAACAAACCCCTCTTTTCATGTAAATAGCAATCCCGTTGAATCTCCGGGACAAAACCGCAAAAACCTTGACCTCTGCCAGTCCCAGTGATAGATAAACCGGCAGCCAAGGAGATTATTATGACGCAAACAGACCACACGGCTGCGGCCGATCACCTTTTCACCCCCGAAAATTTCAACGTCAACAGCCTGCAGGATGAAATACGCCTTAACGACCTCATCGACCGGTTATTGAAACTTTTTTACCTCGATTTGATCGAGCAGCAGTCCCAGAGCCCTGAAGAGGCCAGTGAAAAAGCCTACGCAGCCTCCTACTTCCTGAAGGACTTCGTCATCGACCATTGCCGCGAGAATATTTTCCACCTGCGTCTGAACCGCGTGCGGCAATTTGCCGGCAACTGGTACATCGTCCGCAACCTGGAGCCCAACATGGTGGAGCTTGCGTCTCTTCTGCAGGGGATACAGGCCTTTTACCGCTACCTGGCCACTGCGGGCCAAATCAGTGCCGAACTGGCGGCTGCCATCGACAAAGACTGCGAAAACCTGGACTACTACCGTGAGCGTATCGAAAGCTTCTGGGCCATTGAGAAAGACGGCTTTTTCTCCTGGGAGGCGGCCTGCCCTCTGAAAGACAACCCCTGACCCCGTGAGTCCAACCATGTCTTCTGCCCGTGCCAAAGTTACCGCAGCCCGTATCTCGATCGCCATGGCCAGCGGTCTGGCTGCCTTGAAGTTGGCCACCGGCCTGGCCACGGGATCGATGGCCGTACTTTCCTCGGCCATCGATTCACTTCTCGATATTCTGATGTCCGGCGTCAACCTGTTCGCCATCAGCCGCGCTGTCCAACCGGCGGACAAGTGTCATCCCTTCGGCCATGGCAAATATGAGACCCTGGCTACGATCATCCAGTCCATGGTCATAGCTGCAAGTGGGGGCTGGATCATCTATGAATCGGTCCACCGTCTCATGGAGGGGCCTGAGCTGGTCCACTTGAACCAGGGGATCATCGTACTGGTCATCAGTGCCATCGCCTCCTGGTGGGTCAGCCGTTATCTGCGGCGGGTGGCCAAGAAGACGGACTCTTCGGCTCTTGAGGCTGATTCGCTGCACTTCAGCATGGACGTCTACACAAACAGTGCCCTGATCGTGGGGCTGGTGGTGATTTCCTTCGTGAATATCACCTGGCTTGACCCGGCACTGTCCATCCTGGTGGCCCTGTATATCCTCTTTGAAGCGGTGCGTCTCGTTCGTCATGGTCTGCGCGACGTCCTCGATGAAGAATTGCCTGAGCCCATCCGCAGGGAAATTACCGACCTCATTGACGCCCACCGAAAAATTCTGCTCGACTATCACAATCTGCGTACGCGTCGGGCCGGTTCGCAGAAAATCATCGATTTTCACCTGACGGTCTGCAAGCACCTCTCCGTGGAAGAAGCCCATGCCATTGCCGACCACCTGGAGAAGCGCATCCAGGAAGACATTCCTGGAGCGGACGTTACCATTCACATCGATCCCTGCCAGCAGGAAAACTGCCCGGGGATGGAAGCCTGCCCCGCCGACAAAACCCGTCTGGAAGACCATATCCTCGAAGAGACCCACAAACAAAAAGAGACCCCCTGAAGAGGCCTCTTTTTCGTGTTTTAAAGAATTTAATAAGCCAGACGTTAAGTGCCCTTACTGCCGATGCGGCGGAGCCGTTCAAGGCTTTCGATAACCTCGCGACTTCCTTTCTGGCGCTCCTCGATGGCGGAAAAAATGCGGCCGGCAATATTACTAACGGAACCGACGGCTGTTTCAATATCCTTGGTGTGCGTTTTCTGGCGGTCGGTGGCCTCGGCCATTTCGTCGGCCATGGTCTTGATTTCTTCAATGGACTGGGCGATGCTGCGCGTTCCCTGTGACTGCTCTTTGGAAGCCTGGGATATATGGGCCGCCATCTCACCGAGACGCTCGATGGATCCGGTCACGAAATCGGCACTTTTGGAGACCTCCTCCGTGGCCTTGCGGATCTCCCGGCTCATGTCCATGGCCAGCGAGGCGCTGTCGAGAATCTGGTTGAGCGCCTCTTCAACATGTTCGCCCTGGGCGATGCCATCCTGCACCAGTTGACGCGTGGTCTCGGCCTGCCGTCCCGTTTCCTGCGAATACTTCTGAATTTCCTCAATGATATAGGAAATGACACCTGTCGATTGGGCCGTTTCCTGGGAGAGCTTGCGCACCTCTTCGGCGACAACGGCAAAGGAATGGCCATGCTCGCCGGCCTGGGCGGCAATAATCGAAGCGTTCAGCGCAAGGAGATTGGTCTTCTGGGATATTTCCGTGATGACCTCGTTGATACTGCCGACCTCCTCCCCTTTCTGACAGAGGCGCCGTATACTTTCGACGGTGCCTTCTACCGCTTCGGAAATACCGTGCAGTCCGTACTGGGCGTTGGCTACGGCCTCGGCACCTTTTTCTGCCTGTTCCTTGACTGTCTGGGACATTTCATGGGAGCGGACACCGTTTTCCTGCACCGAGCGAATGGTAGATGAGATCTCTGTCATGGTTGATATGGATTTATCCATAAAATCGGTGAGCTGCGAGATGTTCTGGACAACCTCGTCAATGGAGACGGCAATCTCATTGGCCGCCGAGCGGGTTGTCGTCACCGCGCCCTGAACCACATCGGCACCATGGGAAATTTCAACTGTCGCTTCCGCATTGGACTCCGCCGCCCTTCGCAGGGCGAAATCGAGGCGACCGTATTCCTGCCGATATTTGAGCAACTCCTGAAAGGTGGTCTCCAGTTCACCGGTCAGAGTGTCAACCGCCTCAAGCAGGTCGATCTTGGTGATGGTGGACGCCACCTGATCGGCAAACAGCTTCACCGTGTCGACATCCGTATCGTCGATATGTTTGCGATTTATTTTGTTGTCAACGCCAAAGAGTCCAACCACCTGGTCACGCACGACAATGGGACAAAGGATAAACCGACGCGAACGAAGTTGCGCGATCTTATCGTAAGGAGATTGCAGATGGTAGTCAGCGCCCAGCCGGGTGATATCGTCGATCAGAAAAAGCCTGTTTTCACTGACCACCTTGTAGAGGGCGCCTGCCCGCACGTCCAGAGGGAGCGTGATACCGGAAACATCATCCCCCCCGCAGCCGCGGCTGGCAATAAATTCGAGGACCTGGCGATCACGATTAACCATGAGAATGTTGACCCGGTCATAGCCAAGGATGTCGTGCAGGCCATCGGCGGCCAGCTTCAGAACCTCGCGGACATCGAGGGATTTCTGAATGTGGTTGCTGATGGAATGAAAGTTTTTGATGCTGTTGTCCAACTCGCGGAATTTTCGCTCGAACTCTGCTTTCTGTCGGGCAATCACCGTGTTGAGCTCATCGAGGTGAAGAGCCCTTTCGTGAATCCTCTGCGAGGTCTTCCCCAGGTAAAAGCCGAAGACACCGAGCACTAAAGCCGTACCGAGCCCCATGTAGGCATACAGCAGCCGTCCCTCTTCCGAGCCGAGAAAGGGCCCGACAATCTGTTGCCATAAAGTCTGTTCCGGGTTCCAGAATAGAATAAGTCGCAGAAGTATCCAGCCCAGAGGCGCCAGAATTCCGAGGGCAAATCCCCCGGTGGCGTAAACCCTGCTGCGATTGAGCTCTTTTTCTGCCGGTACTGCCGTCGTTGCCAAAGCGGCCCCCTTTGTTCCCTAATGTGTCGCCGTACCATCATAGTGTCATAAAGTAGCGATTTTAAACGGCTGCGGTCAAGAATTATCTATCGACCCATCATGACGCCAAGGTCTTCGGCAGCCCTGACCAGATCGCCCGCGGGGTCGACAAGATTCAGGGCCCCGACCGCCTCCTCGATATTCACGGCGACAACCGACCGTCCCTTCAGGGCCACCATCTTGCCAAAACCGCCCTGTTCAATAAGCTCCACGGCTTTGACGCCAAAACGTGAACTCAGGATCCGATCGAAGGAGGAGGGGGTGCCGCCTCGCTGAACGTGGCCGAGCACAACCACGCGGACTTCCATCTCCAGGCATTCGCGAATGCGCTGGCTCACATAGTGCCCGACCCCGCCGAGACGTTCGACGCCGAGATTCTGTTCGGCACTGAGTTGCGTGACCTTGTCTCCCCCGGCGGGGAAGGCTCCTTCAGCCACAACGACAATGGAAAAACGACTACCGGCATCGCTGCGCTGCTGAATGGCCCGACATACCCTGTCCATATCAAAAGGGATTTCCGGAATGAGAATCACGTCAGCGCTGCCGGCAAGCCCTGATTCGAGCGCTATCCAGCCGGCATCGCGTCCCATGACTTCGACTACCATGACACGGCTGTGACTCTCCGCCGTTGTATGCAGACGGTCGAGGGCCTCCGTCACGATGCCCACCGCCGTGTTGTAGCCGAAGGTGACATCCGTACCACGCAGATCGTTATCGATGGTCTTGGGAACGCCGACCACAGGAATCCCTCTTTCATTAAGGGCTCGGGCGATTTTAAGGGTACCGTCCCCACCGACAGCGATGAGAGCGTCAGCGCCTATGGCCTTGAAATTCTGGATAACTTCATCGGACACATCGACCAGGGTCGTCTTGCCGTCTATCTCGCGAGGGTACTGAAAAGGATTGCCCCGGTTGCTCGTGCCGAGAATGGTTCCTCCCCGGGGTAGAATGCCGCGCACGGAAGCAAGATCGAGGGTCCGAAAACATGGCTCCCCCACCAAGCCATCAAATCCATCTTCAATACCCAAAACTTTCCAGCCATGCTTGAGAATCGCTGAGCGCACAACGCCGCGAATGACGGCATTGAGACCCGGGCAATCGCCGCCACCGGTCAGGATAGCAATAGTTTTACTCATAAAGGCTCTCCATGCATGAGGTCAGGAAGAACAAGCTCCCAAGAGATTCAGATTCCTCCGGCATTACCGGAATGCAACAGACGGTCCCAGGCCATACGTGCCGCACCGATCATCCCCGCCTGGTCTTGCAGAATGCCCTGGACGATCGTCAGGCGTCGGACGGGAATAGCAAAGCCGCGTATTTTCAATTCGGCGTCAAGGGAGGGTCGCATCAAGTCGAGACTGGCGCTGGCACCTCCAGTGATGATCACCCCGTCGATGTTGAGAAGATTGGCGACAGCCGCCAAAGCCTGCCCGAGGCGGCGCCCTCCTTCCGCGAACGCGGCGAGGGCGGCGGCATCTCCCTGACGGGCGGCAGCGGCTACGTTCTGACTGGTCAGTTGGGAGATTTCAGCAGAGGAAAACCGACTCGGAACCCCTCTATCGATAGCTTCGAGAGCGTTTAGAACCAGGCCCGTTGCCGAGCTGTACTGTTCAAGACACCCTCGGCTGCCACAGCCGCAGGGGCGTCCTTCTGGTTCCACCATAATATGGCCAACCTCGCCGGCGGCGCCATCTGCCCCTTCCCAGAGACGGCCGTTCAGAACAAGCCCTCCCCCTACCCCGGTTCCGAGAGTCATCGTAAGACTGGAAGAAAACTGACGTCCGGCCCCCAGCTGGGCTTCTCCCACGGCAATGGCATTGGCGTCATTCATGACAAGTGCGGGGAGGTTCAGGACAGCCTGCAGGTGTTCGGCAAAGGACAAACCGTTGAGCTGAGGAAGATTGGGAGAGATTTCGATCACGCCATCGGCCGAAATGACGCCAGGAGCGCCAACACCTATGGCGACGACAGCTCTGTCCATCTCCCCCGCCCGACGAATCATTTCATGACAGAGCCCTTCGACTCGTTGCAGAAAAACGGTCCGACCCGAAGAAGCCTCCGTCGGCATACGCTCTTCCTGAAAGGTCTGCCCTTCAGGTTCCACCAGTGCCATACGGCAATTGGTACCACCGAGGTCGACGCCAAGGAGAAGCGGTGGGGCCCCCATCATGATTTGGGGCTTTCTGTCGCAATGGCCAGCTTTTTAAAGCCCGCCTTGCGTGCCTCGTCCATCAGTTCGACGACGCGGCCATGAAAAGCTTCCTTATCCGCCAGCAGCACAAAGGTTGTTTCGGCAGCTTCCTCACCAAAAGCCTGCAGACGCTGCCGGAACTGAACCATGCTTACCTTCTGGTCGCCAATGGCAATGGCTCCATCTCGCGCGACATAGACCTTGATCTCTTCCGGCTCCTTCATCTCAGCCTGCGACGAGGACTCGGGGAGGTCGACGGTTAAACCCGGTGTCTCAACGAAGGTGGTTGAAATCATGAAGAAGATAAGAAGCAGAAAGACCACGTCCACCATCGGCGTCAGATCCACCCGGGGGTCTTCCTTCTTTTTACGCAAAAAAGCCATCTGGTTATTCTCCCAGAAGGTCGACAAGGTGCAGTGAATGCATCTCCATTTCCAGCGCCAGCCGATCTGCCTTTCCTGTCAAATATTTGTGAAAGAGGATGACGGGAATGGCCACGGTCAAACCGGCCGCAGTGGTTATCAACGCTTCTGAAATGCCCCCACCAAGCGTCGCCGGGGTTCCGACACCCTGCACGGCAATAACCGTAAAGGCGCGGATCATTCCTAAAACCGTCCCCAACAGACCAAGCAGCGGCGAAATGGTGGCGATAGTGCCCAGCAGACCCAGATAGCGTTCGAAAGGAGCGGTTTCACGGGCGCCGACCTCCACCACCACGGTTTTTATGTGTTCGCGCGGCCGGCCAGCCGCCCGCAAAGCGGCGATAAAGATACGGGACAGCGGCGTACCTGCTTGCTGGCAGACCACCAGGGCTTCGTCGATACGATTGTTGCGAGCCAGGTCTTGGACATCCCGCACCAGGGTATCAGTATCACGATGTACCTGAAGAAAATACCAGAGTTTCATCAGGAAAATAGCGAGTGCCAGCACCGAGCCCAGCAGAATGGGATACATCAACGGCCCACCCTTTTGAAATATTTCCAGCATGAATCCTACAATCCTTTCTTGATCAGCATGTCTTCAACCAGGC
Organism: Desulfuromonas sp. AOP6; assembly: GCF_009731355.2. GTDB lineage: Bacteria > Desulfobacterota > Desulfuromonadia > Desulfuromonadales > SZUA-540 > SZUA-540. The sequence continues at coordinate 1,336,064 of NZ_AP022810.1, read as the reverse complement.
GGCGATACCGCGCGCAGGGCGCATTATGGGTGATTCCAAGCCAAAAATCAATTTACCTCCGATGGAGGAACAGAATAAGCCCCGTCCGCAGATGTTTTCGAATCCGCCTGCAGCGCTGCCAGTTCTTTGCGAGCCTGAGTCGCTTCCCGGCGCAGACGGATCATCTCCAGGGACGCCAGCAGCAATCCCAAAAGGAAACCCAAAGCGAAAATGAACAGCACAATGAGGAACAAGGGGATTTCGGGCGTTTCGAAGCCAATAAAGGCCACCTGGACCATTTGCGTATTGTTCAGGCTGAAGACAAAAAGCGCGACCAGCACGACAATCAGAAGAAAGATCTTGAAAGACTTCATGACGTCCTCCTTTCAAAATGAACAGCCAGCTTTTCATAGGTCGCCTGAATGTGCTGGGGAATGACGCGGACATCAGCGAATACGGGCATAAAATTGGTATCGCCGCTCCAGCGTGGCACGATATGCATATGAAGGTGGTCAGCGATACCGGCACCGGCAACCTGGCCGATATTCATGCCCACATTGAACCCCTGCGGACAGAAACTGTCGACCAATACACTGCGAGCCAGCACGATCAACTGATGCATTTCGAGAGCCTCGGCATCGCTGAGGCTCTCGAGACAACAGGTGTGCCGATAGGGCGAGACCATCAGGTGCCCGTTGGTGTAAGGGAACTTGTTCATGATGATAAAGCAGTGTTCACCCCGGTGCAGAACCAAGCGCTGGCGATCGTGGGTGCGGTCTTCATCGAGGCAAAGAACGCACCCCGGAGATACCTCGCCATAAATATATTCCATGCGCCAGGGTGCCCATAGTTTTTCCATGGTTTCCTCCCTTCGAGCGTCAGTCGACAGACAAAATGTGACCGCGGATGTCCTCATCGAGCTCTAGAATACCGACCGAATGAAACGGGGCTCCACGACGATCGGTCGGACTTCCGGGGTTAAAAAGGAGCAGGCCGTTTTGATGGTGGTTGACCCAATGGTGGCTGTGTCCGTAAACCAGGCAATCGAGGTCTTCGTCGGCGAATTCGGCCATGACCCGCTCTTCCAGACCGAGGACCGCTCCCCAGCCGTGAATAAGGCCGATGCGAAAGCCTCCTGCTTCAACAATCCGCCTGATGGGAACTCCGGCTTGAGAAGGATCCATATTCCCCTGAACAAGATACAAGGGTATCTCTTCAAAGGCAATCAGCGAATCGGGGTGAACCACATCGCCTGCGTGAAGAATCAGGTCGACATCTTTAAATTCCCTTTGCAGCAGTTTTTCCAGAAAAACAGAGCCGTCTTCGGGACTCAAAAAATGAGTATCAGACAAAACGCCTATTCTAAGCATAAGATTTTTTCTCAAATAGAAAGAAGTCTGAACGGGGTTAACATTTCCAGGGTAGAGACCTTGAATGAACTGATTTGACATTCTTACTCCTGCAGAAAGACCCATGTCAATAATAGCGCAGGATTTTCGTTGGGGACAGGCTGGACTGGCCAAAAACAGCCAGTCAGGTTGTTATTTGACGTGTCTGCCTGGACCAAAAAGAGATGACAGAATGACGCCAATCCTTGACCATGTTGATTCGGGGTGTATTTTTGTGGAGAGGCTCAAAAAAAGACTTGGCACTGCCATTGCTATCTGACCGCGCATCTAATTTAAACACGGTTATGTTCCCGCCACCAAGAGACAGTTTGCGCTTGACAAGACACCGGGGGCTGGCTATGGTTCATTTTAATCTAGCTAAAGGCACTCACCCCGCAATTTGCTTCTTTTTCATAGCAATTTCGGACAAATAAGATAAGAGAAGCTGTTCCAAAAAAGGTATTTTTTAGCAAAACTAAAAAACTATTTTACAGGAAGGAAAAAACCATGTCCAAACGGCAAGACGCGCTGGATTATCATAGCACCGGGCGCAAAGGCAAAATCGAAGTCATCACTACCAAACCCTGCGCCACCAGTCGCGACCTTTCCCTTGCCTACAGTCCCGGGGTGGCGGAACCCTGCCTTGAGATTGAAAAAAACCCCAATGATGCCTACAAGTATACGGCGAAAGGGAACCTGGTCGCTGTCGTCTCCAACGGGACGGCTGTTCTTGGTCTGGGGGATATCGGCGCCCTGGCCGGCAAACCCGTCATGGAGGGGAAAGGCGTTCTCTTCAAGCGTTTTGCCGATGTCGACGTCTTCGACATCGAACTCGACACCAAAGACCCCGACGAAATCATCCGCACCGTCAAGCTGCTGGAGCCGACCTTCGGGGGCATCAACCTGGAGGACATCAAGGGCCCTGAATGCTTCTACATTGAAGAAGAACTTCAGAAGATCATGAATATCCCGGTCTTTCACGATGACCAGCACGGCACCGCCATCATTGCCAACGCGGGCCTGCTCAATGCCCTGGAGGTTATCGGGAAAAAAATCGAGGATGTGCGCATCGTGGTCAACGGCGCCGGCGCCGCCGGCATCGCTTGCGCCAACATGGCCCTCACCCTGGGCGCCAAAATAGAAAACATGTACCTTTGCGACAGTAAAGGTGTCATCTACAAGGGACGCACCAGTGGCATGAACGAATACAAGGAGCGCCTCGCCAACGATACGGAGATGCGCACCCTGGACGAAGCCATGAATGGCGCCGATGTCTTTTTCGGTGTTTCCGTCAAAGGGGCCGTCACCCCCGAAATGGTCGCCTCCATGGCCAAGGACCCCATCATTTTCGCCATGGCCAACCCGGATCCCGAGATTACCCCCGATGAAGCCAAGGCCGTGCGTGATGACGTCATCATCGGCACCGGCCGCAGCGACTACAACAACCAGGTCAATAACGTCCTCTGCTTCCCCTTCCTCTTCCGTGGGGCACTCGACACCCATGCCAGCGCCATCAACGCCGAAATGAAAATGGCGGCGGTCAAGGCGCTGGCCGGTCTGGCCAAACAGGATGTTCCTGATTCGGTACGCAAAGCCTACGGCAATGTCGAAATCAAATTCGGCCGCGAGTACCTCATCCCCAAGCCCTTCGACCCCCGTGTGCTTCTGCATGTCGCTCCCGCCGTCGCCCAAGCGGCCGTGGACAGCGGCGTCGCCCGCCGTCCGATTGACAACATGGAGCGCTATCGCGAATCCCTTGAGGCCCTGCAGGGACGTTCCAAGGAGATCATGCGCGTTCTTATCAACAAGGCCAAAGCCAACCCGAAGCGCATTGTCTTTCCCGAAGGCGAAGACGAAAAAGTGCTGCGTGCCGCCCAGATTCTTCTCGATGAGCGCATTGCCATTCCCATCCTGCTCGGTTTCAAGGATGAGATTGATGCCAAAATCAAGGAACTCGGTCTCGATCTTGGCAACATCGAGATCATCAACACCATGCGCTCGGACAAGACGGATGCCTACACCGAAAAGCTCTTCCAGGATCGTCAGCGCAAAGGGGTGACCTTGGCCGAGGCATCTCGCCTGATCAAGAAAAACCGCAACTACTATGGCTCCATGATGGTGAAGAATGGCGATGCTGACGCCCTCCTCTCCGGCGTCAGCCATCACTATCCCGACGTTATCCGACCCGCTCTTGAAGTCATTGGCAAGCAGGAGGGCCTGTCGAAAGTTCACGGTCTGTACATGATGGTCTTCAAAAAAGAGGTCGTCTTCTGCGCCGACACCACGGTCACCATCGAACCGACCGCGGAAGAGCTGGCGGAAACGGCCATCCTGACAGCACACAAGGCCCGCTACTTTGAAGTAGAGCCGCGCATCGCCATGCTCTCCTTTTCCAACTTTGGCAGCACCGAGCATCCTCTCTCCCTGAAAGTAAAACGGGCCACCGCCCTGGTACAGGAATGGGCCCCGGACCTGGTTATTGACGGGGAAATCCAGGCCAATGTCGCTCTTGATCCCGATCTGGTCGCCCGCCAGTATCCCTTCTCCCGGCTCAAGGGCAATGCCAATGTCATGATCTTTCCCGATCTGCAGTCCGGCAATATTGCCTACAAATTGCTGGCCAAACTCGGCGGAGCGGAAGCGGTCGGTCCCATCCTCATGGGCATGAAAAAGCCCGTGCACGTTCTGCAGCGAGGTGATGATGTCGCCGACATCGTCAACATGGCCGCCGTCGCCGTGGTCGACGCCCAGGAAGCCTCGGGCTCCTGACACTAGTCGGACCATCTGTCAAACACCGAAGGAGGGGCACTTTTGCCCCTCCTTTTTCTTCTTTTCTTCCCTCCGACCATCGTTCCTGTTAAGATATCCCGACTTTTTTAAACGGAGAGATGAAAAACATGCGCTACCTGAGCACTCGCGGCAAAGTCCGCAACCTGACCTTTAAAGAGGCCGTCATGATGGGGCTGGCCGATGATGGCGGTCTTTTGCTCCCTGAATCGATCCCCGCTCTGACCCCGGGGGATATCGCCGCGTTGTCCAAACTGGCCTATCCCGAACTCGCCTTCCAGATTTTATCCCGATTCGTTGGCGACATCCCTGCGGCTGACCTGAAGGATCTCATCGACCGCTCCTACCAGAGTTTCACCCATCCGGACGTGACGCCCGTTGTTCACAAAGACGGCGTCTACATCCTCGAACTCTTTCATGGCCCCACCCTGGCCTTCAAGGATGTCGCCCTGCAGTTTCTCGGCAATCTGTTCGAGTACCTGCTTAAAGAGAGCGGCCAAAAGATGAACATCCTGGGAGCGACCTCCGGCGACACCGGCAGCGCCGCCATTTATGGCGTGCGTGGCAAGGAGAACATCAACATCTTCATCCTGCACCCCCACGGCAAGGTCTCCCCGATCCAGGAACTGCAGATGACCACCGTGGTCGATCCCAATGTGTTCAACCTGGCCATTCGGGGAACCTTTGACGATGGCCAGGGCATCGTCAAGGAAGCCTTTGGTGACCTGGCTTTCAAGGAAAAGCATGCCCTGGGGGCGGTAAACTCGATCAACTGGGCGCGCGTGCTGGCGCAGGTCGTCTACTATTTCTACGCCTGGGGCCGTGTCTCCGCAGAGACAGGGTGCAAGGAAATCTATTTCAGCGTGCCCACCGGCAATTTCGGGGATATTTTTGCCGGCTACATCGCCCGCCGCATGGGACTTCCCATCCGGCGCCTGATTCTAGCCACCAACGAAAATAACATCCTTTGCCGTTTCGTTCGCGACGGCGACTACAGCGTCGGGCCTGTTGCCCAGACCTACTCACCCTCCATGGATATTCAGCTGGCCAGCAATTTCGAGCGCTACCTCTTCTATCTCTATGGACAAGACAGCACCCGTGTGACCGAGGCCATGGAAACATTGCGCACAACCGGGCGCCTTGCCTTCAGTGACAAAGAGAGAGAGCAGGTCTCCAACGACTTTCTGGCTTTGACGGTAGACAGCAACGACACCCTGGGCACGATTCGGGACTTTCATCAGGCCACGGGTTATACCCTCGACCCGCACACCGCCGTTGGGGTGAAGGCAGGACGCGAATTGGCCGGAGGAGACTACCCTGTCGTCTGCCTGGCCACCGCCCACCCGGCCAAGTTCGGTGATGCGGTACAAAAAAGCATCGGCAGTGATCCCGAACGGCCGGGCCCCCTCGAAGGGATTGAATCCCGTGAAAAACGCTGTGTCGTTATTGATGCCGACGTCAAAGCGGTCAAGGATTTCCTGCAGAAACACGCCATTTAAAGGGTACGGATCTTTTTCTCGCCAAGCCTGAACACAGAAACGCCCCTGGTCACGATGGACCAGGGGCGTTTCTGCTTCGAGATTTAACCCTTCAAAATCAGCAGTCGTAGTAGAGGGCAAATTCCAGGGGCACGGGACGCATGCGAACAGCGTTGACCTCCGCCTCGGTTTTATACTCGATCCACTTTTCGATGACATCTTCCGTGAAGACATCCCCTTTGAGCAGAAAGGCGTGATCCTCTTTCAGATAGCGCAGTGCTTCCTCAAGGGTGCCGGCGACATTGGGGATATCCTTGAGTTCTTCAGGAGACAGACCGTAGATGTCCTTGTCGAGGGGATCGCCCGGATCGATTTTATTTTCGATGCCGTCAAGACCGGCCATGAGCATGGCCGAAAAGGCCAGGTAGCCGTTGCAGGACGGATCGGGGGTACGGTATTCGATGCGCTTCGACTTGGGATTGCTGGTAACAGGAATCCGCAGGGAAGCCGAGCGGTTGCGATTGGAATAAGCCAGGTTGACCGGCGCTTCGTAGCCGGGGACCAGACGCTTGTAGGAGTTGGTGCTGGGATTGGTGAAAGCACACAAAGCCTTGGCGTGCTTCATGATGCCACCGAGGTAGTACATGGCTATTTTGGAGAGGCCACCGTAACCGTCGCCGGCAAAGAGGTTGACGCCATCCTTCCACAAAGACTGATGGCAGTGCATCCCCGAACCGTTATCGCCAAAAATGGGCTTGGGCATGAAGGTAACGGTTTTGCCGTTGCGGTAGGCCACGTTTTTAATGATGTACTTGAACCATTGCAGGGTATCGCCCATGTGTAGCAGGGAATCGAAACGCATGTCGATTTCGCACTGACCACCGGAAGCGACCTCATGATGTGAGGCCTCGATACGCATGCCGACGCTCTGCAGTACCTGTACCATCTCGTTACGCACGTCAATGAGAGAATCGGTGGGCGCAACCGGGAAATACCCGCCCTTGTGAGCCGGTTTATAGCCAAGGTTAGGGTATTCCTCGCGACCGGTGTTCCAGGCACCTTCTATGGAATCAACGCAGTAGAAGGCCTGGTTGGCGCTGGAAGAGAAACGCACGTCGTCAAAAACGAAAAACTCAGGCTCGGGACCGAAATAGGCCGTGTCGGCAATCCCCGTCGACTTCAGGTAGGCTTCCGCCTTGCGGGCGATGAAACGGGGATCGCGGGTGTAGCCTTCCTTGGTGATGGGATCATAGATATTGCAGATGATGCTGAGCGTCGCAATTTCAGGAAACGGGTCGATTTTAGCCGTGGTCGGATCGGGAATGAGCGTCATGTCACTGTTATGAATCGGCTGCCATCCGCGGATCGAAGACCCATCAAAACCAAGACCTTCCTCGAAAACCTCCTCACCGAACTCACTGATCGGGGTCGTGAAGTGTTGCCAGATCCCTACGAAATCGAGGAACTTGTAATCAACCATTTCGACTTTGTTCTCTGTCGCAAACGCGACAACTTCTCTTGGTGTCATTCTTAATCTCCTTTGACGGGTGTTATACGTTCGGCCTGTAAAATGAGTTCACGGAACAGGAAGAAATTAACTAGAGTGCCTCGTCACCACGCTCTCCGGTACGAATGCGGACGACCTCATCAACGGGCGTGACAAAAATCTTGCCGTCGCCAATGCGACCGGTTCTGGCCGCCTCCGCGATGACATCCACCACCTGGGCCACCATGTCATCCTTCACAATGATCTCCATCTTGATCTTGGGAATAAAATCGACAACATACTCGGCGCCACGGTACAACTCCGTATGGCCCTTCTGACGGCCGAAGCCTTTGACCTCGCTGACCGTAATCCCCTGAATACCGATTTCATTGAGCGCTTCTTTTACTTCATCGAGTTTAAAAGGCTTGATAATCGCCTCAACTTTCCTCATCGCAGTAACCTCCCAGGATTATGTGGCCCTGTCGGGCCAGTAAGTCACGGCTGCCGGCACAAACATAACCGGCTTTCCACAAAACAATAGCAAATTGCCTGCCTAATTCCATCAATGCCGAACAAATTTTTAACTCACTGGAATGCCTAGCCTTTTTAATCAAGCACAGAAAAGACCTATCGACTTGGCTTCAGGTGCTGGCGATCTTTTAATCACACCTGCGACCCGTTGATTAATTATTGATCAAATCCTTCAGAAGATCCGGGAAACTGTCACCGGCGCAAAAAGCGACAGGACGATCCGAGGCGATGGGTAAACGTCGCCACCAGTCCTTGAACAAGGTCCATTCCTCCTCGAAATTGGGGGTGAATTGCCCCCTCCCCAGGACAGCGTCAATTTCAGCACCTGACCAGAAACGCACCTCCTCGATTTCTTCCAAGGGAAACGTCAGTTCGCCATCATAGCAGGTCAGATAGGTAGCCACATTCTCCGATTCGATGTCATTGCGGATCTTGGAAGAATAGAGATACGTCAGAGGGATACCCGTGATCCCAAGTTCCTCTTTCATTTCGCGTAGAGCAGCCTCTCGATAACTCTCACCGGGATCGAGATGACCGCCGACACTGGTATCCCATTTACCTGGCTGAATATCCTTGGTTCGCGCCCTTTTCTGGAGCAGCAGGCTGCCGGCAGGGTTGAACACCAGCACATGGGCCACCCGGTGGATGAGGCTCGGGTCGCCGTGACAACATGAACGCGGCGCCTGACCGATCACCTGATCGTTCTCGTCCACAATATCGAATATTTCGCTCTTTTTTTCAGTCACAGCCTCCCCTGCCTTTTACTTGCGGTCAAAGAAAGGGCTCTTGCCGGAAACAGACAGGGGAATGCCGTAAGCGATGGCAACTTCGGGGCCCAGAAGCTTCATCTCGACCGCCGCCTTGCCGGCCGAATACATGATGCGGTTGTCAATGCGCATATCGGCTGCCCGGCTTACGGCAGACCCGACGGCAATACCGAGGTCCCCGCTGTTGAAAGAGCAGGTTCCGCCCGCCTTGACCATGGTGGCGCAGTCGGCAAAACCACAGAAACCGCAATGCGGCAATCCCATGGCCTCCTTGCGGGTGCCCAACAGCACCAGCACAGGAGACTGTTCAAGATTGCCGGCATCACGGGCAAAAAAAGACACGGAATCGCGCTCGGCAATTTCGACCATCTTTCGTTGCAAGGCCGTCTTGTCCTCGCCCGCAAGAATAGCCGATACCAGTAGATCCTTGCCCCTTCCCTTGGGTGCCGTCCTGGCGGCGATGCAGATCATCTGCGCCGCCTGCAGAATCCCCTTTTCTTCCGTTTCTCTGTTCATCATCAACATGGTGATTCTCCTGTTCGCAGGGTCTTGGTAAAGATGAGCCCCGGCGCGTTTTTGTGATCAGAGTCAGCGTCGCCTGCGGCCGACTCCAAAAATTCAGACACTCTTTTGATTTTGACCTTTCCCAATTCCTGCATAAGGGAAAAAGGAACCATCCTGAGACCGCAACGGTTGCGGATATCTTCCATCATCCTTAGCCAGAGATGCGCGGTCATTTCGGCATCGGCCAGGGCACGATGAAAATTACCGACGGGCAAAGTCCGGTAATGAACCAGAGTGGCCAGTTTGTGGTTGGGGGCCTCGGGGTAAATCCGCCGAGCCACCAGCAGGGAGCAGGCGTATTCGGATGGTAAAGGCAGTCCGGCCCGTCTGAACTCGGCTTCCAGAAAGCGCCGGTCGAAAGACGCATTATGGGCGATCAGCGGACAGTCCCCCAAAAAACGGTGAAAATCCCGCATCACCTCAACGGGAGAAGGAGCATCCCTGAGCATGGCGTTGGTGATCCCGGTGTAATCTTCAATAAAGGGACTGACCCGCATACCGGGATGCATGAGACTTTGAAAACGGTCTACGATACGACCGGAATCAATCCGTACGGCGCCGACTTCAATGGCCCGATCTCCACGATCCGGGGCCATGCCAGTCGTTTCAAAATCGAGTACCACGACGGAAAAATCTTTCCCTTTGGCGCTCATCGATCGTTCATCTCCCTGCAAAACGGTCATTGATCAATATTTTTATCAGTTTTTGCCTGATAACAGTAGAAGAATCCGGCCATTTTTTCCGAAAAACAAAACAAAGGAGGCATACCTTAGAAAAGACAGGTTCGTATCAGCATAGGGGATTGAGGGGACCTGTGTATCGGGTACTATCCGGCCTTGACCATGCCGTCTCCGCGAACAGCTTTATTCTAGAACGGGTAGGTCCAGCCGAGATGAATTCCGAAATCGGGACTGTTATCCATACTGACGATATTCTGGATGATGGCGAATTCGAAAGTCCCCCGCCGTGGAGCGCTGTATTTGACCCCGAAGTGTATCTCGTGGCTCGGTTCGTCAAGACCGCTGATGTCCTTGATGGCTGCCTCCTGCACCATATACTGGCCCAGAAAGGTCCATCGTGGTGAATATTCGTAGCCAAAAGAGAGCAACCCACCGGCCTGCTGATTTTCCATGCGGATAGGAGTGAACCCATTAAAGTCTCCTGCCACGGTGAGATCGAAGATCGTATAGGAAAATATCAGGTGGGTATACCAACGTTCGCTGAAACGTTTACCGAAACCGAGCGAAAACCCGTAATCCACGGGATGGTTATTCTTGAACGCCTTACCGTTATCGAGGCCATAACGGACAGAGCCTGACATGTTGATAGCTGGAAGCCAGCGGCTTCCGGCAAAGGCGTCATATTTAAGCATGAGACTAAGGCCGCTGTTATTGAAGACGTCGGCGTCTGATTCTTCGGACGCGATATCCGTGCGAACGACCCGGCTCTGCCCCTTGGGCACCTCGTCGCGCCCATTCTGATCAATGCCGAAGAGATCGTGAAAGCCCTGGATAAAGCCATCGAGAACCCCACCATAATAGGCGCGATTATCATAGCCGGCAGCCAGTTCGAGACGTTGACTGAAACCGTAGCCAATAATGGCCTGGACATCGGCCATTTCGTAATCCATGGCATAGGAGCTCTCCTGGGCCCAGACATTGGAGAGAGTTGCCGTCAATAAAAGCTGCCAGCCTGGCCTGATGGTGCCCGCCGGCTGGAAGGGGGTTACCATGCGCAGGCTCTGCATGGGAGACTGGGAGCGTAGATTGAAGATGCCACTGCCGCCGTTGTCGCTGGCCGTGGCAACACCTGCAGAGCCCAAGACAGTGAGTATCGAAGCGCTTAATAAAACTCGATGAATGAACGGGCGCAGACAGGTCATCTCATCGTTCTTTTTCAAAAAGGTTTCTGTCAGTCGTTTCGCAGTTTCCACAGCCTCGCCAGCAGAGCGGTCAGGGCAACGGCAATCAATACCCTGACCCCGAGCATGATCCAGGCATCGCCGCCTATAACCACAAAAATGAGCGTATCTTCCACGACCGCGTGGCAGGTGGCGAGAAACAGTCCCATCAGAAAGAGCTCCCGCTTGGGCAGTTTCTTTTCCTGCGCCACCCGGATGATGATGCCGGCGCCGTAGGCAATACCGAGGAAAATGCCGGTAAAAAGGGGAACGGCGGCATCCCTCGTCAACCCCATGCCGCGCATAAGAGGATCCACGGCACGTCCCGCGCGGCGAAAGATGGGCATATAGCGGAGCACCTCAAAGAGCGTCACCAGGGGAACGATAATGATGACCAATTTAAGGGCCAGTTTCAGGGCACCCAGCACGGCCGGGACAAGAGCTTCCATCACCAGCCTCCAAGGGTGTGCAGACCCTGCATCGCAAGGCCGACGAGCATGGCAATGAGCAGGCGGCAGGCGGTGAGGACGCCACCCCGAGCACCCGTGGAGCCAAGAACAGCCCCTTCGAGCAGCAGATTGTGGGCAATCCCCATCATCAACCCACACTGGGTAACCTGCCAGGGGGTCAAATCCAAGGGAGCCATGATGGCAATCGCCGCATAGAGGTTAAGCAGAAAGGCGGCTACAAAGGCAAAAGCGGCTTCGCCAGGCAATCCAAAAAGCTTCATCAGCGGGGCGAACCAGCTGCCGATGATTTCAACCACAGCCGTGCCCTTGAGCAGGTCGACAGCCACATACAGGGGTAGAACAAATTTCAGGAGTTTGAAAGTCGTCTGGAAACCGCCTTTGAGACCGACACGAATCCGGACAGAAATCCTGGGGATGTTTTCGTCTGCGGTGGCATGGCTCACGGGGCCACCTGGTATCGGAAAGAAGGACCTGTCATTTCCTCAGCAATTCCCTCCAGGCGCATCATCGTATGCAACACGGGGTTGGAGGCGGCATAGATACTGCCGGCCCTGGCGCCGGGACGGCGGTAGATAATGACCCTGGCCTTTTCCACGCCCGCCAGTTGGGAGACCCGTTCTACAGCCTCATCGAAATAACCGAGAGAATCGACCAGGCGAAGGGCCTGGGCGGGCTTCGCATCGAACAGGGTGCCTTTTGCAACCTGCTTCAAGGTACAATCCTTGATGCCGCGGCGTGCCGCTACCAGGTCGATGAATCTCTGATGCAGACGGTCGGTGATCCCCTGCATCAGGGCGGCCTCTTCAGGGCTGCTGGCCCGCAGTGGTGACCAGAAGTCCTTATATTCGCCACTCTTGACGCTATCGTCGGCGATTCCCCACTTTTCCAGCAGCCCGGCCAGGTTGAATTTGAGGGCCACCACGCCTACGCCCCCGACCACGGAGGTGGGATGAACGATGATTTCATCGGCGGCAAGGGCCACATAGTAGCCACCCGAAAGTGCCTTATCGAGGACGAGGGCGACAATAGGTAATTGTCGTTCTCGTCCGAAACGGGAAATTTCGTGGTAGAGGATATCGCTCGCCGTGACCGACCCGCCGGAACTGTCGATACGCAGAAGCAGCCCGATAATGTTTTTGTCCTTGCGGGCAAGATCCAGTTCTTCCCGCATCCGGGACAACACAGGATCACGCTTGCTAAAAAAGTCGGGTCCCAGACGGTCCATAACCAGGATACCGCTGATATCGACCACCAGAATTTTTGCGCGACCCTCCCCTAGGACCACATGCTCTTTGAGGGGCGCCGCACCTGGAGCCAGCAGTCCTTTGACCGTAATACAGCCTGTCAGCAAAAGACAGAGACCCAGAAGCAGGACTGTTTTTTTCATCATATCTCTTCCCACATCACCCCAGAGCGACATCAAGAATCATCATCACGGTAAACCCCAGCATAACGCCCATAGTGGCGGCATCGGCATGATTGCCGCTCTGAGACTCAGGAATCACCTCCTCAACGACGACAAAAATCATGGCGCCGGCGGCAAAGGACAAGGCATAGGGCAGGATAGGCTGGGAAATCATCACGGTGGCGGCGCCGATCACTCCGGCAAAGACCTCGACCATGCCAGAAAACTGGCCTGCCATAAAACTTTTAAAACGGGAAACCCCTTCTCGCCGCAAGGGGACTGATACCGCCATCCCTTCGGGGAAATTCTGAATGGCGATGCCGATGGCAAGCGCCATGGCGGCCGGGGCTGTCGCCGAGGGGAGCCCGGCGGCAACAGCGCCGAAGGCCACCCCTACCGCCAGTCCTTCCGGAATGTTATGCAGGGTGACGGCCAGCACAAAAAGAGTGCTGCGTCGCCACTTGGTGGTGATCCCTTCAGCCTCGCTTCTTGGCAGAAAGAGGTGCAGATGCGGCAGAAACTTGTCGACCAGACGCAAAAAAAAGCCCCCGGCCAAAAAACCCACTGCGGCAGGAACCCAGGGCACGCTCCCCTGACTTTCCGCCATTTCAAGGGCCGGAGCCAGCAGGGACCAGTAGCTGGCGGCGATCATGACCCCGGCCGCGAAGCCGAGCATGATATCGAGCATTTTCCGGCTGGGCTGACGGCTGAAAAAAACCGCGCTGGCACCTAGGGATGTCACCAGCCAGGTCATGCACGTAGCCAGAAAGGCCTGCATCACGGGATGAAGAGTATAAAATGTCTCGATCATTTCTTCCCTCGATAAAAGGCGACACGTCGATGGAACCAGATCCTTGCAGGCCGCTTGACTTTGCTTTTCACGCTCACTATAGTCGCCCCATGAAAGATATCTTCCTCGCCGATGCCCACCTGTTAAACCCCGCTGACAGCAACTATCAGCGCCTTCTCCATTTTCTCGAATCGGAGGGAGCGGGGATACGCACCCTCTATCTTCTTGGCGATATCTTTGAGTTCTGGGTTGGCTACCGGAGCGTGGTATTTTCCCCTTATGTACCGCTGCTTGAAGCCTTGCGACGATTGCGCGGCCAGGGGGTGGAAATCGTTTATGTCGAAGGGAATCACGATTTCAACCTCGGTCCCTATTTCAGGAATGAACTCAGCTGTCACATTCTCCCCGACGGCGGTTCCATCACCATTGACGGCATAAAAGTCTATATTGGCCACGGCGACCTGGTCAATCAGGAGGACAAGGGATACCGGCTGCTGAGGCGTTTTCTTCGTAGCCGCTTTCTCACCTTTCTCATGGCCATCGTACCACCCGACCTGACCTGGGCTATCTCACGCTGGGGCAGCCGTCGCAGCAAAGAACGTCGGGGCGGCAAACAAGGCCATCATCTGCCCGAACAGGCGCTGCGCCGCCATGCGAATCACCTATTCGTTGAAGGCCACCAAGCGGTCATCACGGGTCATTTCCACACACCCCTGTTCGATTCTTCCGCCGAGGGCACTCTTATCGCCTTAGGGGACTGGATCACCCAGTACAGCTATGCCGTTTATGAAGATGGCGCCTTTTCCCTGCGTACTTTTTAAGTAGCCGCAGCTTCCTTCTCCGTTTTTTCACCGTCATTATCCGCGAGACGATTCACCAGGTCTTGCAAGGTAACACCCTGAAGAGCGTCTATTTCTGTCGTTTTAATCTGATTTTCCAAATCGCGCACAAGCTGCCTCTCGGACGAAGATGGCATCCTTTCGTATCGAATCCCTTCATCTTCAAGGGCTTTAAGGATATCGGCAACTTTCAGGGTTTCAGGCGAACGTCCCGGCTGATAAACCAGGGGTTCCCGCTCGTCTCCTCCCTTGCTCAGAAGCCCCAGATGCACCAGACGGCTGAGGACGCTGTCCGCCAAGCGTGGCGGCAAGCCCAGTTCCAGGGCAAAATCTTCCAGCGTCCAGGCCGGTTTTCCCTGATAAAATCTTTTGGCCACCAGCAGCAGGATGACCAGCGCGATATGCTGCCGGCAGGCATAACTTACCTGTTCTGCCCGCACATCGCTCGGAACCAACCGCAGATGCTGCCAGGCATAGGTCACTTCGAGACCAAGCAGGACAATGAGCCAACTTATATAGATCCAGACCATGAGGATAGGCAGCGCCGCCATCGTCCCATAAATGGCGTTGTAGCGAGCCATGCCGATCTGAAATTCCACATACGCCCACTGAGCTAGTTGCCAGAGGGTTCCGCCAAAGACGCCACCGATGATAGCCGCCGTGTAGCTGACCTTGCCGTTAGGCATGAAGAGATAAAGAACTGTAAAAACAATCCACATGCCTACATAGGGGACAAATTTCAGGAAGAACAGAAAGGTCTGCCAGACATAAGGCAAGGCTTCTATTTTGGCGCCAAAGGTTTCACTCTGCAGAGTAGACGTAATGGAAATGGCGGCAATAACCAGCAGGGGTCCAATAGTGAGCACCGAAAAGTAGTCAGAGAACCGGCGGATGAGAGGGCGGGTTTCCTGAACACCCCAGATATGATTAAAACTTTTTTCGATGTTGGTCATCAGGGTGGTAACGGTAACCAACAGCGCTAGAAGGCCGACCATCCCTAGACGGCCGACATGGGTATTATTGATGTAGGTGATAACCTGGGATACGATATCTTCGGAACCGACGGCCAGATTTTGCAGAATAATCGGCTCAAGGGTGTTCTGCACCCCCAGACCTTTAAGCAGGGCGAACATGAGGGCCAGCAGCGGCACCAGGGAAAGGAGAGTGGTGTAAGTCAGCGCGGAGGCTCGTATGAGACAGCCATCGGCGAAGAAATCATGAAACACCAGGGCGGCGACTCTGGCCGGGTTGACCAGAAACTTCTTTTGGCGCCCCACCCATTTCTCGTCAATTTCAAGATTGCCCGTCTTGGCAAAACGTACCAGACGTTCGAGCTTTTCCTTCCATTCTGTCATGCGCTACCCCTTGCACCTCAGATTCCGGACACCAAAAAGCCCACATCAGCGTGGGCTTTTTGGTCGATTCACCTCAAGCCTCTTTCTTTTTGGCCTTCTCGGCCTCCATGGCCTGTTTGCCGGCCTCAATGGCCGCCTGGATCAAATCTTTTTTCTCGTTTAACAGTTCGCGGCCTTCGTCAACGACACCTTTCAGGCGGCCCTCAGCCTCATCGGTGAGTTCCTTCATCCTGTCCAGCGTTTCGTCACTGAGATCCCGTATTTTTCCACGCGTCTCGCTACCGGACCGAGGAGCCGTCAACAGAGCAATCCCCCCACCGATAGCAGCCCCCATAACAAATGCCAGAAAAACGGATCCAGCACCACAACCTCTGTAATCATCTGCCATGATCAGTCACCTCCTTTGTTCTTGTTCATTTCCCGAAGCAGCACCTTGCTGGCGGCTCGAATGCCCAGCCAGATTCCAGCTGCATTCCCCATATAGCGACCCACGTCATGCTGAAGGAAATGGTTGACGCGGTGAATCGAGTCACCGACCTCCCCTACCGACTGCATCAGACCTTCAACCTGTTCTACACCCTGTTCGGCCTTGGCTGAAGCCCTGTTGATACGTTCAGACGCCTCCCGCAGTTCACGCAGCATGGGCAGAACATCCCGCTGGGCCAGAGCAATAAATTCATCGATCTGCCGCGCTGTTTTTTTTGTCTGAATCATCATTGGGATTAAAAAAGCGACAAGGAGAACAGCCGCAACAACGACAATCAAGGCAAGGATATCAATTTCAACCGTCATAAAGCCTCCAACAAAGGACAAATCAGGGGAACCTTGGCCTGGAACAATTAGAGCATACCTTGGCCTTTTTGCAATAAAATGAGTTGCTTATCTCAAAAATAAGCCAGGTGAGAACTAGAGACAGTCAACACCGTTCAAGGGTCAGAGACCGTCGGGATATACTGCACAGGCCGTTTCAGCGCCTTGCCTATCTCGAAAAAATCTTCACCCATACCCACCAGAACAATAGCCTGAGAATCGGGGTGCAAATACCGATTGGCGGCCGCTTGGACATCCGCGATCGTCACCTCGGCCACCTTGTCCCGATACGTTTCCAGATAACCGGCTGGGTAGTCGTAAAAATCGAGGCGCATGGTCTGAGTGACGACCTCATGGGTATCGGTAAAAGCGAAGACAAAGGAGTTGATGAGACTCTCTTTGGCCAGACGCAGCTCTTCTTCGCTTACCGGTTCCTGTCGCATGCGTTCCATATGGGCAAGCATCAGCTGCACCACTTCCAGCGTGGAGCTGCTTTTGGTTTCACTACCGGCTACAAAGGGGCCGGGAAGTTTTCTGCCGATCTGGTAATAGGAATAAACGGAATAGGCCAGACCCCGGTTGGAACGGATTTCCCGCATGAGTCGGGCGTTGAAACCGCCACCGCCGAGAATATAGTTCATGACACGGGCAGCCTGCAGATCGGGAGCCGACTTTTCAAGACCAACCTCTCCCAGCAGAATGGTCGTCTGGGGGATATCCTTGGCAGCCACCCACAGAGCCGGCGCCGCAGACTCCGGTACGGCGGGAACAGCCTGGGGAACGAAATCATCATCCGCCCATTGGCCAAAGAGGGTCTCCAGACGGTTCAACAGCTGCGCGCGATCGAAATCACCGGAGATGGCCAGCCAGAGATTGCCGGGTTTGAAGTATGTTCGGTGAAAATCGAGCAGATCCTGACGCTCTATAGCCTGCAGGCTTTTCTCCTCGGGGTGTGTCCCCAGGGGATGCCCGGGATAAAGGGCGGCCATTAGGGCCCTTTGCGCCAGAGAGCCCGGCATGTCATCCTGGCGGCGAAGACCTTCCAGGGCCTGTTTGCGGGAAATTTCGAGACGTTCCGGATCAAAGCGGGGGGCCAGAAGGAGCTGGGCGAAAAGTTCCAGGCCCTTGTCGAAGTCTTTGGCCGGCACCGACAGATGCAAAGTGGTGTCATAGGTGGATGCCGCCACCGACAGATCCGCGGCGAGAAACTCAAGAGATTCCTCGAAAGGGTCAGGTGGATAATCCCCAGCCCCCCCCGTCCGCAGGGCGGCGGCGAAGAGATCCCCCAGCCCGACTTTGTCCCCGGGATCTCCGATTCTGCCCGCCCCAACCATGGCCGTAACATCGACCAGCGGCAACTCAGGGTCTTCTTTCAGATAAAGCCGGATGCCATTGGGCAGAGTCAGCTGCTCGACGTCCGGCACCTGAAACCTCAGAGGCGCAAAAGAAAGCTGCCGGGGATCGACCACCTTTTCTGACGGAAGACAGGCGTTAACCCCGAACGCCAGCAGAACCAGAAGACAAACCTTTATCCACTTCATGCTCAAATCCCCTCCTTGCTCAGGCTGGCTACCGTGCGGTTTTCTGCACGAAAATAACGGCGGGCGACGTCGACGATCTCCTCGGCGGTAATCGTGTCCATTACCCGGTCGTAATTCACCAGATACCGCCAGTCTCTCGCCACGGTCTGATAGAAGGTGAGCATGCGGGCAAGGCCGCTGTTGCCTTTGAGATAACGCAGGCGGTCGGCGCGAAGGCGATTTCTGGCACCCTCCAACTCCTGTTCGGATACGGGTTCGCGGCTGAGACGCTCGAGTTCCCCATAAATGGCGGCCTCGACCTCGGCTAACGAATGGGGATAGCGGGGCACGGCAGAGATGACAAAGAGATTGGGATAACGCGAGCCAGGAGCCCCATAGGTCGAGACGGCCGTGGCCAGCTGTTTTTCCACCACCAGCGAGCGATAGAGCCGGGAGGTGCGGCCCTGCCCCAGAATAAGGTCGATGAGGTCGAAGACATAATCGTCACGCTCCGGCAGGGTCGGCTTGTGGAAAGCCACCTGCAGTTGGGGTTCGGCCTCAAAGGTAATATGAATGCGCTTCTCGCCGCGCTGGGCCGGCTCGACGGCCTCAACCCCGGCCACGGGTATTCCAGGCGGGATGTCGCCAAAGTACCTTTCCACCGTATCGATCGCTTCGTCGGCATCGATGTCGCCGACCAGAGCAATGACGGTATTGACCGGGGCATAATAGGCGTCATGAAACGCCCGGGTCTTGGCCAGACTCAGATTGGCGATATCCGAATGCCAGCCAATGATCGGATAGCGATAGGGATGCATGGTAAAAGCTGTGGCAAGCAAGTTTTCATAGAGCATGCCGGCCGGATTCGTCTCGTAGGACCGTCGGCGCTCCTCCTGCACAACCTCCCGTTCGGTATAGAATTCGCGCAGGACAGCGTTTTTCATGCGATCAGACTCAATGGCGGCCCAGAGCTCCAGCTTGTTGGCCGGCAACGAAACCAGGTAGGTCGTCAGATCCTTGCTGGTAAAAGCGTTGTAACCTACCCCGCCGTTTTCCGCGTAAATACGGCTGAATTCATCCTTGACGACAAACTCCTTGTGGCGCTCCTGCAAGGCCTTAAGTTCCTGCTGGAGCCGGGCCAAAGTGTCTGGGTCGGCCTTGTCTCCAGCCCTCTTCAAGGCATCAAGTTGCACAGCTGTGCGTTCGATAGCTTCCAAAAGGGGCTTTTCTTTCTCGTAATCGGTGGTACCCAATGTCTTCGTCCCCTTGAAGAGCATATGCTCAAGCAAGTGGGCCACTCCACGATTTTCACTGGTTTCGTCGGTAGCTCCCACTCCGAGAGTAATGTACGCGGCAAAGGTGGGTGAGTCATGGCGCTCCACGAGGAGAAGCTTCAGCCCGTTAGCCAGAGTATGCTCCTGGACTTTGGTTTCGAGAGTCGCCGCCGTGCCAAAGGATGGCAGACAAAGCAGACCAACCAGAAACAGAAACAGTCCCAGACGTTGAAAGGTTGGACGGATCATTGGATCTCCTTGAATGATGAGAATTCAACAGACACAGTTTTTCAAAACCGCCTTCAGGGTAGCACAAAGAAAATCCGCGCGCCAAGGCTTCGGCACCAGAGGTGTTCTTTCTTGTCATGATTCAGGGAGCGGAAACAGAAGGAGGGCCGACCGAAGGGCGGTGGAGGACGCTCGCAGATTTGACAGGAGGCAGCAGTGTCTGGCGAATGACATCGGGCAGGGTCCTGACATAGGATAAGGTGATCTTGGCCGATCTTATCCACGGGACAACTCTTTGACAAAGTGCCGGTCCGTGGTTAACTCATGGGTGTTGATCGGAGATAAAATCTTTTCAGGCGGAGAGGCCCTATATGAAAAAATTGGCTGTATTAACCAGTGGCGGTGACTGTCAGGGAATGAACGCCGCCATACGGGCGGTGGTTCGCGCCGCCCTGGCTGAAAAACTTGATATCGTCGGTTTTCAAAAGGGCTATTACGGCCTCATAAACGACCTGGCCGAACCGCTGACGACCCGCTCGGTCAGCGGCATTCTACAACGGGGGGGCACCTTTTTGCAGAGCGCGCGCTGCCCTGAAATGCACACGGCAGAAGGTCTTGATGCAGCCGTGGCCACGCTGAAAAGGCACCAGGTGGAGGGACTGGTGGTGATCGGCGGTGACGGCTCTCTTCGCGGCGCCCAGGCATTGCACAAGCGGGGCATTCCGGTTATCGGCATTCCCGCCTCCATTGACAACGATATCCCCTTTACCGATATGTCTCTGGGCGTCGACACGGCTCTGAACAATATCATCCATGCCGTCGACTGCCTTAAAGACACCGCATCGTCCCACGACCGCGCTTTCCTGGTGGAAACCATGGGCAGAAAATGCGGCTATCTGGCGGTTGTGGCCGCCATTGCCTGTGGCGCCGAGCACGCACTTATCCCGGAAATGCCTTACGATATCGAGGCAATCTGCGCCAATCTGAAGCGGCGCTTTGAAGAAGGACGAGACAACTCGATCATCATGGTGGCCGAGGGGGTTGGACAGGCCCAGACCATTGGTGAGCAGATCAAGGACAAGGTCGGCTTTGAGACCCGCATCATGGTTCTGGGACATTATCAGCGCGGAGGATCGCCCAGCACCTTTGACCGCGTCCTCGCCGCCCGTTTCGGGGCCGGCACTGTCGATGCTCTCATGAGGGGGGATTCGGGGAAGATGGTCGGCCTGAGTTGCGGCAAGGTCGCTTTTACCGATCTGGAAAAAGTTCTGAACTCAGGGCTGCGACCGATCGACCAGGTTCTTCTGCAGCTGGCCCAGCTCCTCGGGATCTAGCCTTTCAACAGCCCGGCCGGCCTGCTTCAGTGCGCTGCGCCGCCACGACAGCTTGTCCCAGAGAAATGCCGCCATCATTGGGGGGAACGAGGGAATGGAGGAGGACATGGAAGCCAGCCGCCTGCAGAAGAGCCCGCGCCTTTTCCGTCAGGTATCGATTCTGAAAAACCCCGCCGCTCAAGGCCACGTTCTGAAGACCGTATTGATCCCGCAGAGAAAGGCAGGAATCCAGAATCATGCGGGCGAGGCCGTTATGAAAGCGCAGGCTGATATGGCCGGCGTCCACACCTTGCCGTCTGTCTTTCACCACGGCACGAAACACCTCAGCAGGATTGACAATAAGTTCCTCCCCTCTCCTTTCCAGGACAAAGGAATACGCTTCCTCGCAAGGGGTTTCCGGAATGGCCATTTCCAGTTCGAGGGCCGCTTGCCCCTCGTAGCTCACCCGATAGCGTAGACCGGCCAAAGCGGCCACCGCATCGAAAAGGCGGCCGCAACTTGAGGTCAGCGGCGTATTGAGACCACGTTCCATCATCTGCAGATAAAACTGGATTTCAGCCGATGGGAGATCATCAACCATCTGGTGGCCCGGCAATTCCCGGCCAAAAGCGTGAAAGAGCGCACTGAGCCCCATGCGCAGCGGTTCGCGGGTGGCCGCATCCCCCCCCGGCATGGGCAGATAGGCCAGATGCCCGGCTCGGCGGAAATCCCGACAATCCCCCAGCAAAAACTCCCCTCCCCAGACATGACCATCCTCGCCGTAACCGGCTCCGTCAAAAACAACGCCGATGGCCTCACCGTCAAAGCAGTTTTCCGCCAGACAGCTGGCCAAATGGGCATGATGATGCTGGACTCCCACCAGCATCTTGCCCTGCAACTGCTGGGCAAAGCCTGTCGACTGATAGTCGGGATGAAGATCATGGGCCACAATAGCGGGATCTACTCCAAAAATATGGCGGAAGTGGTCAAAGGTTTGCAGGAAAGAACGAAAGACCTCGGGACTTTTGAGATCACCGATGTGCTGACTCATATAGGCCTGGTGACCGCGCGTCAGGCAAAGGGTATTTTTGAGTTCGGCCCCCACGGCCAGAACGGGTTCCGTCTGACAGCTCAGACGGATGGCCCGTGGCACAAACCCGCGGGAGCGGCGCAACAAAAGGCCGCGCCCGCCAAGAATGCGGACAATGGAATCGTCGGTGCGTATGTGGATGGGCCGGTTGTGTTCCAGCGTATAGTCGGCCAGGCCTCGCAATGTCTCCATGGCATCTTCATCCCGAAAGACAATGGGCTCTTCGCTGAAATTGGCACTGGTCATGACGAGGGCATCGAAATGGTCACGAAGAAGCAGATAGTGCAGAGGCGTATAAGGAAGCATGAGGCCGAAATAGCGATTCTGCGGAGCGACCTGCGGCGACAGACCATGACCTGATCGCTGTGGGAGCAGGACGATGGGACGCTCCGTACTCTCCAGCAACCGTCTGCCGTCCTCATCAATCACAGCAAGACGCCGCGCCGTTGTCACGTCGGCCGCCATCAGGGCAAAGGGCTTTTCATCGCGCCCTTTTCGCCGCCGCAGTCTCCGTAAAGCCTGATCATGGCAGGGATCGACCGCCAGATGATAGCCGCCAACCCCTTTCACGGCCAGAATACAGCCTTGCGAGAGAAGAGAGACCGCCTCACTTACGGGATTGGTCGTATTCACCACCTGTCCCGAGGCATCCCGCAAGAGAACCTGTGGACCGCAGTCCGGACAGGCGTTGGGCTGGGCATGAAAGCGGCGGGAAGAAGGATCGTCATATTCCTGCTGACAGGCGGGACACATCGTAAACCCGGCCATGGTCGTGTAACCACGATCATAAGGAACATCGGTCACGAGGGTGTAGCGGGGACCGCAGTTGGTGCAATTAATGAATGGGTAGCGGAAACGGCGATCGGCGGGGTCAAAAAGCTCTGTAAGGCAATCGGCGCAGACGAAGGTGTCAGGAGAAATTTCGGTAGAGCGATGCCCGTGTCTCTGGCTCTGGCGAATGATAAAACTTCCCTCGCCCGTCACCGGGATTTCATTAACAAGGATCTCTGCCACGGCCGCCAGGGGGGGAGGTTGATCCCGCAGCACCGAGGCAAACGCGTCGAGGTGCGCTTTCTCCCCTTCCACCTCAAGCACCACACCGTCGGAATCATTAAGAACCCACCCCGACAGCCCGAACCGCATGGCCGTCTGGTAAACGAAGGGTCGGAAACCGACGCCCTGGACGATTCCTCTGACCTCTATTCTGTGACGCAGCAAGGTGTTCATGGTGGCCTCCGGAGTCTTATTTTTACCACTCCCGCAGACCGGACGCAATGTTGCCGATAGAGCATTATAGGGATAAAAAAAACCCCGTTCCGGAGGAGGGCATGGAACGGGGCGCAAAGACCCTGAGGGGACAGGGTCACAAAAGAATTTCTTTACGAGTTACTTGCCGGCAGCCACCACCCATTGGGGTACCTGATCGACCACAACACCAAAGACCGGAATCACCAGGGCATAGGTGATGACAACAGCGAGAATAATGCCGATGATATTGAGACCAAAACCGCTCTTGACCATCTGCGGAATCGTGACATAGCCGGACCCAAAGACAATGGCGTTGGGTGGTGTCGCCACCGGCAGCATAAAGGCGCAGGAGGCGGCGATGGCGGCAGGCACCACCAGCAAGAGAGGATTCTGCCCGAGGCCGATAGCGACGGCCGACAAAATAGGCATCACCATGGCAGCCGTTGCCGTATTGGAGGTCAATTCCGTCAGGTAGATGATCAGGGTGGCGACGGCGACAATCAGAATGAACGTCGGGGCGTTCGCCAGCAGGCTGACCTGACTGCCGATCCAGTCGGCCAGCTTGGTCACCTTGAAACCGTCGGCCAGGGCGAGACCGCCACCGAAAAGAATCAACACACCCCAGGGCATCTTGGAAGCCCAATGCCAGTCCATGACAAAGGTGTTCTTTTTCATGTTGATCGGGATGAGGAAGAGGAGCAGAGCACCTGTCATGCCGATAGCCGCATCAGTGACCATTTTAGGGTCAGGAAAGAGAAAACCGATCTGCTTACGGAAAATCCAGCCCAGGGCCGTCAAGGTGAAGATCAGAGCCGTCCACCTTTCACCGGTATTCATGGGACCCATTTCCTTCAACTCGGCATTGATCAGGTCGCGCCCGCCCGGAACCTTTTTCAGTTTCATGGGGTTGGCCACCCGGGTCAGCCACAGCCAGGTCAGCGGCAGCATGACCACTACCAGGGGAACCCCGACAAGAAGCCACTTGGCGAAGCTGATCTCATAGCCGTAAGTCTTCTGCAGATAACCCGCCAGCACGGTATTGGGAGGTGTGCCGATCAGGGTGGCGATGCCGCCAATAGAAGCGGCATAGGCAATGCCCAGCATGAGATTGAGGCCAAAGGCAAAATTTTCAGGAGAGAAATCTATCTCTTTGTCCAGCCCTTCCTTTTTACCCTCCTCCACCACATGGCTGATTATAGCAAGGCCGATGGGCATCATCATAACTGCCGTCGCCGTATTGGAAACGAAAGCCGACAGGGCCGCCGTGGCCACCATGAAGCCAAAAATCAACCGACTGGGAGAAAAACCGACCGTCTTGACAATGTTCATGGCGATGCGCCGATGCAGATTCCAGCGCTGCATGGCCAGAGCTATGATAAAACCGCCCATGAACAGGAAGATAAGATGGCTGGCATAAGGAGCAGTCGCCTTACCGGTAGGCATAAGCCCGAACAGCGGGAAAAGGGCGATGGGCAGCAGACTGGTCGCCGGAATAGGGATGGATTCACACATCCACCAGCTGGCCATGAGCAGAGCAATGGAGGCCATTTTCTGCGCCTCAGGCGTCATGCCGGCGGGGGTGGGGATGACAAGCATCAGCCCAGCCAGTACGGGACCAAGAAATAGTCCTATTTTTTGACGGGTGGTGTATTCCCGTGGCTCCCCTTCCTCGATGCCGCCAGGGCTCGACTTTATCCGACGGGCATGCTCCGCTGGGGCATCCTCCAGTTCTTCGGACAGATCGGCATCATGCTCGGGGTTGGAACTGTTGAAGGCAAGGTTCTTCTTGATATCCTTGATCAGAGACTTAGGGTTAAAAAGAACGAGTTTTTTCGTCTCGTCATGCATATTCCAGAGACGGTCAATCAGTACGGAAAACATATTTGATCTCTCTCCTTGCACCGGGATTGATTACAGGTTGAAAAGGGCATTTGTTTCAAGGACTGCCTTCTGTAAGCAACCCTAGTGCCAAGGGCTGATAAACCAGCGGATGGATCTCTGGACGTATGTATACACGACTGTTTTTAAACCTTTTTTTCAACAACAACAGACGATGGAATTAAAATGCTGTTATAAATATGGACAGACGGGGTCTCGGGACCACTGCCTAAAACTGGCTTCTTTTGGCCACATTTAAGGCCAGATAATAGTTTTTGCGTAAAACAAGGGACAAGGCATGGCCTTTTTTGGCCACACACAACAGCCTCGGAAACAGAAAGTAAACAAACTTAATTTTTCTGAAAGATATCGCACTGCTGTAAAAGAAAAAGCCTCCCCTGCAACAAGGGAGGCTGTCAATCAGATGAAAGGAGTGTCCGGCGAAACATTTTACTTATGAATCGTCACCACCAAGTTCATATTTTTCCAGTTTGTAGCGGAGCGTTCCTCGCGGAACATTGAGCAATCGCGCCGTTTTGGCCACATTGCCACCGGTGATCTGAATGGCCCTGCCGATAATCTCTTTTTCGACCTGCTCCACGATTTGCTCGAACATGATCCCTTCAGGGGGGATATCAAAGTGGAAGTGAGCCTTTTCCAGGGGTGCTTCACCCCATATCTCACGCGGAAGGGTTTCCGGCGTCAGAACCTCGCCCTGGTTCATGATGCAGATACGTTCAACGACATTGCGAAGTTCCCGCACGTTGCCGGGCCAGCGGTAACGCAGAAGGAGATCCAGGGCTTCACGAGATATCTCCCGGATGTTCTTTTTAAAGACCCCGCTAAAGCGTTTGAAAAAATAGTCGAGCAGGGGCGGAATATCATCACGACGCTCGCGTAGAGGCGGAACGTGAATGGGAAAGACGTTGAGCCGGTAATAGAGATCTTCCCTGAAGTTCTTTTCGATAATAGCCTCTTTAAGATCCCGATTCGTCGCGGCAATCACCCGAACATCAATGTCTATATTGCGGGTGCCTCCCAACCGCCTGATCTTACGGTCCTCAAGGACCCGCAGAAGCTTGACCTGCAGATTGAGATCCATCTCCCCGATTTCATCCAGAAAAATGGTGCCACCGCTCGACTCTTCAAACAGACCGATTTTGCGAGATTTCGCATCGGTAAAGGCCCCTCGTTCGTGGCCAAAAAGCTCCGTTTCCAGTAGGTTGAACGGCAGTGAGCCGCAGTTGATTTCGATAAAAGGGCGGTCTTTGCGCGGAGACAGGTTGTGGATCCCACGGGCGACCAGCTCCTTGCCGGTACCGCTCTCCCCGGTAATGAGCACAGTGGCCGTTTCGTGTTTGGCGACTTCTCGCATCTGGCGATAGATCTGCAGCAACTGGGGACTGGAACCCACCATATCTGCGGCGCCAAGAGCATCTTTGCCTTCGCGCCGCAGTTGGCGGACTTCTCGCCGCAGGTGCTGGGCTTCCAGGGCCAGGCGCACAATCAGGCGAATGGCATCCGCTTTGAAAGGTTTTTTGATGTAGTCGTAGGCCCCCAGCTTGAGAGCCTCAACCGCGCTTTCGACCGTACCGTAGCCGGTAATGATAATGACCAGAACTTTAGGGTCGACTTCCTTGATGGCCCGCAGAATGTCGAGGCCGCTCTGGCTGCCCAGATTGAGATCGAGAAAGACAAGATCAACCTCTTCTTCCACGATTTTTTTCAGTGCGTCGTCACCGTTATCCGTCGAAAAGGGGCGATACCCTTCCTCCGACAGAATGCGCTCAAGGTTTTCGCGGATAAATGCCTCGTCATCCACGATCAGAATTTTTTCCATAGGTTCTAGAACTCCACGCTTTTATCTTCAGATCGGCCGGCGTTGGCCAGAAAAAGCCGGCGAAGGGACATATTAGGTGGGCAAGGCAGGAAAGGCAAGGCCAAAAAAGGTGGATTTTAGCCACCCAGGGCAGGAAGGATCCAGGCTCATACAGGGCTCAACTGTCGTGATCTGGACGCTGCTCGGGATGAACGGGCAGCCAGATGGTGAAAGTGCTTCCCGCACCGGGACGGCTTTCCACCTCGATGCGTCCCCCATGGTCGGACACAATATTATGGGTAATGGAAAGCCCCAGGCCGGTGCCCCCTCCCCTATTGGTATAAAAAGGCTCAAAAATCAGCGGGACAAGGTCGGGGGCGATGCCCTGCCCCGTATCGGCAAATGAAATGGTGACCTGTTCCTCGTTAAAGCCGATGAGCACTCGGAGAATTCCCCCCTTCGGCATGGCCTGAATGGCGTTGGTGACAAGATTGAGAAAGGCCTGCTTCATCTTGGGAAAATCAAGAGGGACAAGGGGACGGTTCGTAGCGATCTCTTCCTGCAGGGTTATCCCTGACTTCTGCAGTTGCTTCTGACAGAAGAAAAGCGTCTCGCGAAGGACATCGGCGACATCTGTCCGCATCAGCGATGGCGCGGAAGGGACTGAAAAATTAAGCAATTCATTCACCAGACCTTCGAGTCGCTCCATCTCCTCCAAGGCCCGACGAATAAGATTCTGGTCGTCGGGAAAACGCAGCAGACGGTCATGCAGTTCATCGAGAAGAAGACTGACACCTGTCAGGGGATTTCGTATCTCATGGGCAATGCCCGCCGACAGGCGACCGAGGGAAGCGAGACGCTCCATGCGCTCCATGCGTCGCCGCATATTGGTGCGCTCAGTCAGGTCCTCAACCGTGACGATCCTTCCCCTTTCGCCGCTGAAGGCGACAGGAAGCAAGGCGATGCGAAAGGTCTGGTGTTTGCCGGCCCGTTCAAGATAGAAATATTGGCTCCAGAAACCGCCCACGCTTTCTGCCAATGGTTTTGCGAGGGCCTCCCAAATTTCAGGCCAGGACGTCAGTGCCTGCTCGAGGGGAACCGGGTTCTGTGCCCGATCCAGGTTCAGGATACGCAGGACCGGGCTGTTGGCCGAGGTCACCCGACCTTCAGGATCCAGGGTGAGGACACCGGTCTCGATATTCTCGACGATAGTTTGCTTGAAATTTCTCTCCCGTAAAATTTCATAGCGGGAACTGCGCAGGTCAGCCAGGGTCTTGACAAGCTTTTCATGACGCCGGCGCAACTCATCCGCCATCGCATTGAAGGATTGCGCCAACTCGCCCACCTCGTCCCGGCTGGGTACGGTCACTCTGGCGTCGAGATTCCCTCTGGCCATTTCCTTCGTCCCCTCGGTCAGCTGGAGAAGAGGCCGACCAATACTGCGGGAAAGCAGATAGGCGGCGGCCACGACAATCAACCCGGTCACACCGATCAGCAGGCCTGTATGACTGGTAAAGCGGCTGATTTCGCGACGGATCGATGTGGAGGCCATCAGAGCCGGTCGGTGGAAATTTGCCAATTCCGCACCGATGGTTATCCCTCCGAAGACCCCCTTTTCCGCGTAAACACTGCGGTCGTAAAAGATGGGGGCATAAGCCATGATCTTCTGGGAGCCGCCTACATTCGTGACATCGACCACCCCCGATCGCCCGGCAAATACCTCGGCGGCCGCCACGGGATAATTTGGATGAACAAACCCGGCAAAAAGCAGATTATACGGAATGACGCCTTTTTCCACCGCTTCAGGGGAAGATTCAACCGTGTAGGGCGGCACCAGGCCACCCAGGTCGTCAAGGCCACGAATATCCCAGTATTTTGGATGCGTTATCATCCATCCTTCATCATCGAACATGAAGGCATAGTTCCCGCTGTCGTAGGACGGGAAAACAACATAATGCTCTTCCGTGGGAATGATATGTTGCGTGAATTCCATCAGATGCCGATGGTCCAAGGAAAGGACGACAACACCCATCAGGTCGCCGTTTTCCTGTCTGAGGGGCGTCGCCAGCCTGATCACGCCCTGGTATGAACGTCCCTCTATGGCGGATTCGGGGGTCGGTTGTCCCTGGAGCTGATCTTCTTTATTCACATGCCAGCCCGTCAGTCGAGAGACGGAGATCTGTCCTGCCGGCAGGTGCCGCGCTTGGTCAAAATAGGTTTCCGAGAGGTAGGTCGTATTGGCGGGCTGTGAGACATCCCGCAAGACGGGTGAGACTTTCCCTTCAACAATACGGAGTTTTTCCTGCCCCCGTGCATCAATAAATGTAAGCTCCGAATAAAGGGGAACGACCTCCCGCATCTCTACAGGATTTGCATTGGTACCACCGCGATACCAGATTTGCCGGCGATGACGATTGTAAAAATCCTGGTATGGTTTTGCCGCGACCGGCAGAGCAGCCAGATCAAAGAGATCAGATTCAGCTGTCCTTAAAAAAGCACTGACCTCCGAGGCCACCATTTGAGCCCGGAGGACAAGAGCTTTGGCGGCCTGGTCGTCGAGAGCAGTGGAGGCGTTCTCGACGAGTATCGATTCAACCTTCCGTATGCTCTGATTCGAGTTGACCGCCAGGAAAACAAGGGGAGCCAGGGCGATGACCCAGAAAGCCATCAACAGTTTTTTGTGAAGATTGAGGCGCGGCATGGCGGGAGTATAGCAGGGAAAGGGATACGGCTAAAGAAAAACAAACGGCATAACGCCTGGGAGTGACTGGGTCAGTTTTCTTTGCGGAACTGCCTCAGAATATCGCGGGAAGTCACCGCCAGGGGCAACAAATGCTGGTGTTTGGTCAGAGCTTCGTCAAGGGTTATGCCATCACTGATGATAACGTCGCGGGAAGTAAAAAAGGTCTTGGCCAGATGACTGCCATCCGGTCGGCTGTAAACAAAAACATCGTAGTCGTGACCGCTGAAATGAACACGACAGCTATGGACAAGTGTTTCCTCACTCATGACCGCCTCGCATATGCAGAGAAGTTATCCGGGTTGTCCCCGGCTGGCAATCTGTTGGGTGAGCAAGTTCCGAGCCAAACATCAGCCACTAAGTAATCGCAATATTTTCAGTATATTGCAAGTGTCAGCACAAAAAAAATCACCCGCCGGCTGAACGTCGGAGGGTGATTTTGCGGGATGGGTACGGTTAAAACACAGGCAAATGCCCAGTTACTTTCGGCGACTCACGACATATTCGGCCAGCTCGCAAAGAGCTACCTTCGCCTCATCATTAGGAAAAATATCCAGATAGCGGGTGGCGTGGGCGACCAGAGAAGCCGCACGGTCACGGGTATATTCAAGACCTCCGGTGCGTTCGATGAGCTCCACGACGAAGTCCAGATCATCCGTTTCGAGCTCATCTTTTCCGATGATTTCTTCAACCCTTGCTCTCTCTTCAGCAGAACAATGACTGACCGCATAGATAAGGGGCAAAGTCATTTTCCCCTCGGCCAGATCGTGCCCTTTGGCTTTACCGAATTCTGATTCGTCGGCGACATAATCAAGGATGTCGTCCATGAACTGAAAGGCCACTCCCAGATCGAGGCCGAACTCACTGAGGGCTCGCTGCTGTTTCTCATCGCAGCCCCCCAGAATTCCGCCACATTGACAGGCGGCCGCAATAAGAACAGCCGTCTTGTCCCGCACCACATTCATGTAGTTTTCTTCGGACAAATCAATATCGCAGGTGTTGATCAGCTGCTGGACTTCCCCTTCGGCGATCGTCGTGGTGGCGTCGGCCAAAACACGAAGAATATCAAGGCTGCCATAGCGAACCATGAGAGAAAAGGATTTGGCAAAAAGAAAATCACCAACCAGAACCGAGGCTTCATTGCCCCATACCGAATTGGCCGAGGCAGCCCCCCGACGCAAGACGGCACTGTCCACCACATCGTCATGGAGCAGCGTGGCGGTATGAATAAACTCAATCACGGCGGCAAGACCGACATGCCGGTCTCCCTGGTAACCGGCGAGGCGGGCACTAAGGAGCAACAGCAGAGGACGTATGCGCTTGCCCCCGCTCGCCAGAACATATTCGCCAACCTTGCGAATCAGCAGAACGTCCGATTCGAGATATTCTCCAAATTGGGCTTCGACACGAACCAGATCACCGTGAAGAAGTTTAAGTGCCTTTTCCATAAGACAGCCCTACTCTCTATTGAAAAAAATTCTCACTATCCTAAAGAAAGCGTCGCGAGAATGTCAAACATTTTTCATGGGTTGGGCAATATCCGACTCGGAGAGAAACAACTTATTTTTCCGTTATTGCTGTCACGGCTTTTATGGGGCGGGTCAGAAGAGCCCTACTTATGACTGAGGATTTTCTACCGTTACGTTTGATTTTTCAGCTAAACGTATCAAAATGTACGTGTGATGGTGTACAGAATAAGAATCCAAACGTCTATCCAACCAGCAATGGATACTCGATGCCGACAGAAACAGATGAAAGAAAAAGGCCAGGACGCACCATAATGTTGGCGTCCCTTTTTTTAATCTGCCTGGTGCTTTTGCTGAATGAGATCGCCATACGAAGTATGTCCCCCCCATCACAGGACAGCCAGCTGTCGGAAATGGCAGACCCCATTGAGGAACGCTTCGGCGCAGGACTGTCCTGGAAACTGGGTATGGCTGTGTCCGAAAGAGTTTTTCAGGTCTCTCTCAAGGACGAGGCAGGATATCCCGTCAAGGAAGCAACGGTTCGCCTGGTTATTCTTGGTCGCGACGGAGAAAAAGTTTCAGTGCAGAGGCTGGAAGAAAGGGTATCCGGCCTTTATGTCGGCCCTTTGCCTGACCTGGAACACAGGCCTTTCCAGGCGGGTATTGAAGCCGTCACCCCTCAAGGGAGAATCATGAAGACGTTTATGATCCAGTTTTAACGTCATTCTGCCTGGGAGGGGCCCCCTTCACTTCTGACAGGAATAAATTCTTTCGTTTTTTCTTCCCAGCGGTAACTGCCAGCGTCCCAAATGGTGTCCACAATTTCCCAGTCAAGATGAACACCGGTCATTTCTTCAACCATGTCATAAGCGCGCAGAATTTCACTGTCATCTATGGTTTGGTCGCCATCAAGATCGGCCCACTGGAAAGGACCGATTTCGACGGATGTTTGCCCCAGTATCGATGCAGGCGTCTGACGGTTGTCGGAATTGGCGACGATATCGCCGCTGAAATCAGCAGTTGCAGCCAGCGTTTCAGAACTGCCAACCCTGACCAGATAGACAAGATGTTTGCGACTGTCTCCCGTACGGATAATCCACCGGGCAGCGCCCTTTTCATTATCAAGACTTGAAGCCGGTGGACTGGCCTCAATAAGCTTCCATCCGGGGGGAAAATGTTCGCGGAGGATAAACCCCTTCATTGGTTCTTCCGTCTTCAGGTGTATCTGCACGGGGATAATACTACCCGGGGCGGCATAAGCCGGCAGAATCCGCTCGGCAAGGACCGCAGGCACTGCCATCTCCCGGCCCTTGAAAAGCAGGGCGGCCAACAACGATGCAAGGATTAAAACGACCAGTCCCAGCAGCCACTTGCGAGACGCTGCTGGTTCGGCGGAGACTTCCCCTCCCTCACTTCCTGCCTCCTCTTCATTTTTGAGCAGATCTTCGACTGCAACCTCCAGCGCTTCGGCCAGTCGCAGAACATTTTCTTTTTTGATGGACGGATAGCGGTTATTTTCCCAGCGCGATATGGTATCCGTGGTGACACCGACCACTTTAGCAACATAAAGCTGCGTCAACTTCTGGTTTTCACGTATGGCTCGAACCCGGTTACCGTCCAAACAGACCATGGGGGGCAATTGTTCGCTCATATTCACCTCTGCCGTAAAGGGATTAAAACTTTACCAGAGCAAGACAAAAAGAGCAAATATCATTTAAAAACGACCTTCGAGCAGGCGAAAGGTGCCCGACATAAAGATTTTTAAGTCCCTGTTTTTACTTTCATCAATATCGACATCGGGCGACATTCCACTCGATGTCGGATGCATTTTTAAAAACCCGGTGTATACATTAACGACAACCAAGGCGGAATCTTCCGTCCAAATTTTTAGGAGGCTGAGAAACATGAAACGTTTGGTAGCTACTCTGCTGGTCGTTGCTTTCCTGGCTGTTGGCTCCCTGGCTGTTGCCAGCGACACCATCACCCTCGACAGCAAAAAAGGTAATGTTACATTCAACCACAAAGTCCATGGTGACTCTCTGGGTTGCGCCGCCTGCCATGAGGGTGAGCCCGGCAAGCTTGAACTCGACATGAAGACCGGTCATGCTCTCTGCAAAGACTGCCACACCCAGAAAGGTGCCGGCCCCACCAAGTGCAACGACTGCCACAAGAAGTAAGCTGAGCTTAAAACTTGGTAAAATCAAAGAGCCGTCCCTCATCAACTGCCGGGACGGCTCTTTTTTTCTAGCTCATCAACCCTGCCAAGGCTTAAAATTTCATGCTTAAAGCTATTCTATGGGACAATGACGGTGTTCTCGTCGACACCGAGCACCTGTACTTTCAGGCGACGGCACAGATTCTGGCAGAACGACAGGTAGGCCTATCCGAGGAAGACTTCATACGTATTTCACTCACGCAGGGTCAAAGCGCTCTTGCCCTGGCGGTGAAAAGCGAAAATGGCGAGATGGAACTGGAGATCTTGAGGAGAAGGCGGGATGCTCTCTACGCGTCCCTTCTGGAAGGTCGCCTGACGGCCATGGAGGGCGTACACGATACGCTTCTGCAACTTAAAAACAGGTTTCGCATGGTTGTGGTAACAGGGTGCCGCCGGAATCACTTTCAGATTATTCACCGGCAGACCGGATTGCTTCCCTTCTTTGAGTTCGCCCTGGTCCGGGAGGACTACCATCACCCCAAACCTCATCCGGAAGCTTATTTAAAAGCCCTTGAACGCATGGAGCTCAAAGCGGAGGAGTGCCTGGTCGTAGAAGACTCACCTCGGGGGCTGCTCGCGGCCAGCAGGGCAGGGTTGCGCTGTTGTGTTATCCCCAATCGCCTCACGGCCGGCGGCGATTTCGGCAATGCCCACCGAGTCCTCAATCATATCCGTGAACTCCCGTCATTGCTGGCCGGGCTGTCATCCTCCTAAAAATTCCAGAAAAAGAAAAATCCGGTGCCCATATCAGGGCTGGACGTAGCCAGTCCCTTCATGACGTAGGCGCCGATGGCCGAGCTCGATCCTGTGCGATAACTCAGCTGGGCCTTCCCTTCGAGAAGACTTCCGACGTCCTCCGCAGGCTCTGTGGCACCCCAGAGGGAGAGACCTGGGCGCAGACGATCCGTCAAAGCGTACCCCAGGCCGACTTCGTAGCTCCAATATTCCTTCAGCCCGATATCCGAGCTATCTTCCTGCCAGGTGTAGGCCCCGCTTCCCAACAGAGAAAAAGGCCCTACCCATTTGAATAACTCAAATCCTCCTTCGACACCGTAGCCACCGGTACCAAGCCCCTTGTCTTCGTCCCCCGTTGGCAACCGGCCCTCGACATAGGCTCGGACTTGAGGTGAAGTCTGATTTTCAAAAAGAAGGATACACCCCAGACTTAACGACATATCGCCAAATCCGCTCTGCGACTCTTTTACGTCTGTCATTGTGGTGGTGGTTGTATCCGTCGTCCCGCCAGTGCCATCACCTCCGGAACCGCCCATCCCGTCCCCGTTGGCCAGTTGACCGACCTGAGGCGTACCCGTCATCCGGGAGCCATAGTATACATTTCCCGAAGTGGTCAGATAGGAATTGCTCTTATAGATATAAGGGGCGGAAAGCTGCACATCCCAACGAGACCCAAGATAGGCGCCCAAAAGCAGCGTATAGACATAGGAATCGGTGGTCGTATCCGTACCGTAATCACCACTGGTGAAATCAAAGTCTAATTCCAGATAAATATTTTGCCGAGTATTTTCTTCCGAGGCCAAAAGACCGGTGGGACAGGCAAGGATGACAAGAAACGTCAGTAGGACAAGACAGGATGGCAGCGTGAAAATCCGCATGGGGCTTTACTCCTGGGCAGGTTATGACAGTGTCCACACAGACACCAGAACGTACGCCCGTGACTATACCCCTTTGTGGTTGAAAAAAAAAGATTCATTTCAAGGTGGCGGCCCCCGCAAACCCCCTCGGACAGAGCTACAACATCTTAATTTTCCGTTGATTTTTTGTTTTATCCGGGTATGATTAACCTATGCTGCCCGGGCGTTAAACCAACGCCCAGGGTTTTACCCCGTGATTCCCCTCCTTCACGGGGTTTTTTTATCTCCTGGGCCAGACAAAGGACATCCCCACCGCGACGCGCCCGATAATCCCGGCGTGCTAAAGCTTCGGATAGTCAGGTTCCGCTTCACTGATCTGATCGGCGTAAGCCTCATAAGACTTTTTCAACAATCCAGCCTGACTGTACACGTTACGGGCATTCCAGAGCATCCAGCCGCTGCTGCCGAAATCGTCGGAGGCTTCAATTTGCGCGCGAATCTCGTGTTCTCCGAAAGATCGACGATCAAAGGCGTAATCCCTGAACGCCTGGAGCCACGGACGAAAGCGGGCGCCGGGCAGGCCTGTCCTTTGCTGCGCCCTGTTAAGGGACAGGGAAATGATTTCATAAGGATGTTTAACCGGATTACGATACATTCCTACCCCATGACCAAAACCGGAGGGGTATAGCATGGGAGAAATATAGTCGAGATGGACGGACAGATCCTCGAGGCGTTGACCGATTTCCACATCTTTCTCGCTCCAGCAGACATACCCGAAGATATCGGCGGACAGAAAGACCTCATAGGCTTCCAGTCGCTGGCGAGCCGAGGCCAGGAAACCTGAAATGGCGCCAACCCGATTTTCTTCCTGGTTCTCTTTGGCGAACCGCAGACCGCGACGGTCCGGAAAACGGACGTAATCAAACTGTATTTCGTCAAAACCCATCTGGGCCGCCTGTTCGGCTAACGCGATATTATATTCCCAGACCTCACGGAAAAAAGGGTCGACCCAAGCCATGCCTTCACCGTCACGCCAAACGTCTCCTCGTTCGGTGCGGATAGCCAGGTCTGGGCGGGATTTGGCCAGCAAATCGTCTTTGAATACCACGATACGGGCAATGGTATAGACATCTTTTGCTTTCAGGGACGCCAACAGGCGCTTGCCGTCCTTGACCGTGAGGATTTTCTGGGCGCCAATTTCAGATGCCATGGGCAGATCCACCTTGAAGGCGACTTGTCCGCGATCGCCCTTGAGGTCAATCACCAGCGCATTGAGTTCCGTGTTTTCGATCATTTTCAGTGCAGGATTCCGCAGTATGGGTTCGGCAATGCCGTAATGGGAGAGATACAAAGCCTTGGCTGAAAAAGGCTCCATGACTATGTCATGCCCCTCGGCGGTGGTGAACGAACGAACCCGATAACCTGGAGCCCGTGCCCGAAATTCTTTGGTCGAAGAAGCCATGACGAAATGTCCGTTGGCGTCGGTGCGCACCAGACGTGGGCCGCTGCTGACCACCGCGTTTTCAATGGGCTTGCCGGTCACACCGTCATAAAGATGACCACAAGTCAAAGATTCGGCTGCGGCCCCCCAGGCCTGCCCCAACAGCACCAAAAGAACGATAAACCTCATCAACACCGGCATAGCACATCCTTTTAAAAGAGGACCCCGTCCATCAACACTTCGATGGCCATACAAAGTTTAGACACTCGCGAGGTCTATCTTCACACTCTATGCCAAGGGCTCATCTGCAGACGCACATTTGGGCGCCAGGCTTGTAACATCGGGGAGTTCAGTGCTTATGGCAAGATCGACAGGAGGAAAACTTCAGGATTTTTGCGCGAATTTCCGCAAGGACAGGGCAATTTTTGTCAAAAAGACATGATGGACAAAAAAGGCCGGGATGCGCCCGGCCACAGACAGAGAGGGTGGAAGAAAAGGTTCAGCCTTTAAGAACTTTAAGGAGGTGAGGTACGAGCTGCTTTTTGCGTGAAAGAACCCCCTTAAGTTCAAAGAGGTTTTCCTCCACCTGAGGATAACCGATCACGTAGGGCAGCTCCTTACTTCCCTGGGCCAGCAGAAGACTGGTCTCCTGAACGATATCGGTAACGAGCAAGCCGACTGTGTCGAGTTTGCGTTCTTTTTTCAGCGCAGCCAGTTCTTCGGTGATCTGTTCTTTCAAGGTGTGGAATTCGTGGAAACTGACAACCTCCACCTGGCCAAGGCCAAAAACACGTTCACCCGCTTTGTATTCCTTGAAATCGGCAAGGATCAGATGCCTGACGGAAGGGTGCGCCGCCAGCGCACTGCCGGCACTGAAAATGCGCCGGCCGAACTCATAAGGATCGAGACCGGCAAGCTTGCCAAGCCAGGTGGCAATTTCCCGATCGGTCTCGGTGGTCGTAGGGGATTTGAGTATGACCGTATCAGAAAGCAGACCGGCCAGCATCAGACCGGCGATGGCCCGTTCCGGCTCTCTCCCTGCCTGTTGATAAAGGGTAGCCACCAGGGAACAGGTACTGCCCAAAGGTTGATTGATGAAACGGATCGGATAATCGGTATGAAAATTTCCCAGGCGGTGATGGTCGATGACTTCCATGATTTCAACTTTGTCTGCCCCGGCAACGGCCTGTGACAGTTCATTGTGATCCACCAGGATCAGCTTGACCTGCGAGGGAGACAACAGATTGCTCTTGGTCGCCACTGCCGCCACCCTCCCCTCGCCATCGAGAACAACCACCCCCGGGTCTTTGGAGTGCAGCAGCTTCAGGCGCAAATCCTCCAGGCGATCTGGCAGACCAACGCTCTGGTGATCCGCCGTCACCAACTCACTGACGGGAGTTGACAGGCGGGTCAACCAGGCACTTGTCGCCGTATCAAAGGGAGTAGAGAGGATGGTGACCCCCTTGACCTGGGCCAGCTCGACCACATCCGGCGACACGGGTAGACTGGCCGTGACGATGAGGATGCGCACCCCCATTTCGACCGCCTGTCTCTGGATATTTTCACGGTCACCGGTCACCAGGACCATGTCGCGGGGACTGCACCCTTTAAGACGTTCCTGGAAGGTGGCGGAGGCCATGGCGCCGACATAGAGGTTGAGTTCCTCCACTTTGCCGCCGGCCTCTTCAGCCTGACAGAGGATACTGGCCTTGAGGCATTGGCGGATGGAGTCCACCGAGGCAAGGACACGACGGATCTCGCTCTCCTGACGCGGAATCAGAAAACGCTCGGACACCTTTTTCAGAAACAGCAACCCCAGTGGTCGCCTGTCGTCGTCGATCACGGGAAGCAGGCGGATATTGTGCAGGTGAAAGAGTTCCAGAGCCCGCGACAGCGGCGCTTTGTCTGGGATGGTTACTACATGTTCGCCAACAACATCCTTGACTCGGGGATAGACGTCCATGAGGAGATGAGGTCTGGGCAAGGCCAGTTCATCCAGCACAAACTCCGTCTGCCGGTTCAGGTCCCCAGCCCTTGCCGCCTGCACCTGGGGCACCCCCTGCAGCTGTTTGAGGCGGGCATACGCCATGGCGCTGCAAATGGAATCGGTATCCGGGTTTTTATGACCTATGACATAAATGGTTTGTTTACTCATCCGATGAGTACCTTCCTATCAAAACATCCTTAATTTAACGGACGCATAGTTCCTTTGACATCTCCAAGGCCAATGACTTTTTCGACGAGTCCCTTAACTGGCCTGCCGCTGGCATCCATCCACATAAAGACATCGCCGCCAGCCGTTTCAAAAACATCCGGATCAAGTATGACTTTGACAAGATGCCCACCCGCTGGGAAAAAGGACTTCGAGGGCCTTGCCTTTTCAGGGAGAATTTCAATCTGAATGTCCGCAGGGCCTTCCCGCTTGAATGTGGGAATGCGATAGCTTGCCCCGGGGACCAGAGGACCACTGTTGCCCAAACGGAAGTTATAGAAAGCCGTCAGAAAATCATCGGGCCACTCCTCATGGGACCAGGGAATAAGCTCTTCGCTCACTTTTTTTTCACCTTTGAATTTTTGATAAAGAATGGTGCGGTTTTCGCTGTCAAACGTATAACGCTTCACCCGATTGTCAATTTTGCCCTTTTTCTTCTTGAGGATGTGCGATTCGTAGATAAGCGAACTCAAGGACCCATCATCTGCCACCCGCATCACCGAGACATAACGCTGCACGCGGTCTCCCGTCAGCCAGGCCGCGACACCAAGGGTCCTCGCCTCGAGCATGGCGCGATAGGTATCGGACTGCTCGCCCTTCTCCAACATGATCCGGCCTTCCGCCAGGTGATCAAACCAGAGAAAAGAAATATCATAGTAGTAATTTTCCCCCAATATTTCAGCAATGGGCGTCACCGTGGATAGGGCCGCTTCGTCAGCGGCAATTTCCTGCGCTGGGGCGCTGATGACCATCAAGAAACAGAAGAGAAGGCCAAGGGGACAAAAGATTGAAGATTTCATCACCAGAATAATCTCCAGATAAACAATAGGTAAGCCGCCAAAAGAAAGATCCCTTCTCGGCGCCCCAGGACAAGTCCCCGGTGCATAAGGGGGATCAAGGCAGCGCTGAACAGGATCATGATCGGCAGCTCAAAGCGCAGCACTGAAGCCTGGATAGGCAAGGGTCTGATAAGGGCGCATACCCCCAGCACAAAGAAGATATTGAAGATATTACTGCCGATAACATTACCGACACTCAGGTCCGACTCACCGCGCCAGGCGCCTACCGAAGACGCAGCCAATTCGGGAAGGCTCGTCCCCAGGGCGATGACGGAGAGACCGATAACCATCTCGGAAATACCGAGGGATCGGCCGATAAAAACACCGGAACGCACCATCATCTCGGCGCCGGCAGCCAGACCAACGATGCCGAAAAGGATGTAGAGTACATCCTTTTTACGATGGGCCTTTTCCCTGCGCACCATCCCTTCAGGAATTTCAGGCGCCCCTTCCTCGTTTTTGGCGTTTTTCAGGCAGTACAGGAGAAAGGCCCCCAGAGAGGTTACCAGCAACAGGCCGTCGCCAGCCGAGAGCACGCCATCCAGTGCACAAAACCACAGGAGCACGGAGGCACCGACCATAATGGGAATTTCACGCAGAACGGTCTTGCGGGTGACGGATACCGGTTGAAAAACGGCGGCGACACCCAGTATCAACCCCACATTCGCAATATTTGAACCGATAATATTACCTGCGGCCAGATCGGAGGATCCCTTGACTGCCGCCAACAGCGAGACCATCATTTCGGGCATGCTGGTCGCAAGAGCCACAACGGTCATACCGATAACAAGGGGGCGAATGCCAAAGGATATGGCAAATCGTGAACTGCCCTCAACCAGAAACTCGGCGGCATAATAGAGAACAGCTATTCCGACAAAAAACAGAGCAACAGCCATAATCATCGTTAAGCAGAACCTTTCATTGCGCGCCAGGAACGGAGTCCGCCGCGGAAAAACGGGAGAATATTAGCGTTCGGTGGAACAGTTTACCCACACAAAGAAGGCAAGTCGAGCACAATGATACCCACACATTTTTCAGCGATGTAATGAAGCTGCTCTAACTATTGCTCTTACTGCTTGACATTTGCATTAAGAGAAAACTAAAATCCGAATATTTCAATGCATTTTACAATCCAATGAAAGAAGGGTCCAATCATGGAAAAGCTGGAATTTGACAAAATGCAGAACTACGATCGGGAAGCCGAAATCCTTAAGGTTCTTGGGCATCCAGTTCGCCTGAAAATCATCGCGGGGCTGATTTCCCAGACATGCAACGTCAAAAAGATCTGGGAATGCCTTGCGCTTCCTCAGGCCACCGTCTCTCAGCACCTGGCCCTTCTCAAGAACAAGGGCATTATCGAGGGCCAGCGTGAAGGGGTCGAAGTCTACTATCACGTTGTTTCCAAAGAAGCCCGCCGCATCGTCCAGTCGCTTTTCGAGGCCCCTTCGGAGCCATGACCCGACTAACCCTGCGTGCAGGCCACGACCGCCGCGCCCGCGCCGGACACCCCTGGGTATTCAGCAATGAAATTGAAAACCTCGACCGCTCCACCCATCCGGGGGAGGCCGTCGAGGTTTTCACGCATCGGGGGGAATTTCTGGGCATGGCCTACTATAATCCCCATTCTCTCATTGCTGCCCGCATCCTCTCCCGCGCCAGGGAATCCATTGACACCCCGAGTTTTTTTCACGGCCGCTTCAGGGCGGCGCTTCTCTATCGCCAGCGTTTTTACGGTGATCTGGTCACCATGCGCCTGGTGCATGGCGAGGCCGACGGCCTGCCTGGCCTTGTGGTCGACCGCTACGGCGATGTGCTCTCCCTGCAGTTTCTCACCCTGGGTATGGAGTGTCGACGCCAGGCTATTCTGCAGGCGCTGACCGAGCTCTTGCAGCCCAAAGCCATTGTCGCCCGTAACGATGTGGCCGTGCGCGAACTTGAAGGCCTCGACTGCAGCGTTGAAATTCTGCAAGGCGAACTTCCCGAAGACGTCATTATGACGGAACATGGCCTGCGCTTCCGTGTTGATGTTCTGGGGGGACAAAAGACGGGGCATTTTCTGGACCAGAAAGAGAATCATCTGGCCTTGAAGCCTTTCGTATCTGGCCAAAGGGTGCTTGATTTGTTCTGCTACTCGGGAAGCTGGTCGGTTCATGCCGCCCGCTACGGAGCCAAAGAGGTGGTGGGCATCGACATCTCGGAAGGCGCCCTGACCCTGGCACGAGAAAATGCCCGTCTGAATTTTGTTGAAGGCCACTGTTCTTTCGAAAGAGCCGATGTCTTCGATTTTCTACGCAGCCTCAACCAAAAGAACCAAACCTTCGACACCATTGTCCTCGACCCACCGGCCTTCGTTAAAAGTCGCAAGAAGCTCCCCGAGGCCATCAAAGGCTACCTGACGATCAATCGCCGGGCCATGGAAGCGGTGAGCCCTGGCGGCTATCTCTTCACCTGTTCCTGCTCCCACCATATGAGCCGGGACATCTTCCTCGACACGCTGAGCAAGGCCGCCGTGCAGGCGGGCCGGGCCATCCGCCTGCTGGAGATGCGCAGTCAGGCCTATGACCACCCGATTCTGTTGTCCTGCCCCGAAACGGAATATCTCAAATGCGCCATCCTCTGCGTCGAGTAAGATTATCTCTGCTCAGCCGCCTTTTACTCCACATCCATAGATGACATGATAAGTGGCCGGAATCCCTTGAGGACCGCCATGCCGCCGGGTGTAGTGTTCGGTCATGCACTGCATGACCTGTCGTGACGCCAGGCCGTTCGGACGATCTGCGGAAGCATTCTGCGCACCTATCCCCTTGAGAGAGCGTAACAACCGGGCAACATCCCGATGGTATTCGACCTCATGTTCCTCAAATAAATTTATAGAGGCAAAGTTCTTTCCCTCCATAGCGTCGCTGACCGCCTTCAGGCTGGGAAAAGTCTGAAAATGGGAAGCTCTTTCACTCCCTGCCTGAGAGAGGGCAAAATAATGGGAATTCTTCAACTCAAAGAGGGTTTCTTCCCCGAAAAGAGCAAAAGCGAAAACACCCCCAGGCATCAGCACCCTGGCGGCGTCAGCAAAGGCTTTTTCCAGGTCATCCACCCACTGATAAACAGATGCCGAACAAACCAGAGAGAAGCACTCTGCGGCCAGGGGAAGCGCACAGCCATCAGCATCGAGAGCCAGGGCTTCGGGCAGACGCAACCTGGCCTGGCTGGTCATACCGTGGGCAAGATCGGAAATGACCAGGGTGGACTGAGGACACAGGGGGCGCAGGGCCGCAGCGAGAAGGCCCGTACCGCAGCCGATGTCCAGCACGGGGCCGCGGAAAGGGGCCCGCTCATGCAGCAACCCGACCAGACGCTCGATGACCCGCGCCTGCACCACGGCATAGCGCTCGTATTCCTGGGCATGACTGGAAAAATGACGTTGCACGCGGGAACGCACAGCCGGGGATGCGGTCATGGTAAAAACTCTCTCCACAGCGCAAAAACTTCCTCTGGCGAACTCAGAAATGGGGCATGGCCAGCCGCAGGCAAAGCAGCGAGGCGGGCGACAGGCAGGTGGTTAGCCAGATAGGCTCCGGCTGCAAAAGGGATAATCCGGTCCTTTTCCCCATGCACGACCAGAACAGGCACATCAATATCAGCCAGAGACGCCCTCTGATCGGCCGTAGCCAAGGTGTCCAAGGTCGCGAGCGCCACCTCGCCAAGGGGGAGACGACCGGCACGCACGGCAAAATCAACGACACGCCAGAATCGTTCCCGCGACATTTCCCCTTCTTCGAATTGTTGGGCGAAAAAGTCTCCCATGGCCTTGCGATAGTTGCGGCGCAGGTCGCGCGTCATCGCCTTGACCTGACCGCTGGGAAGTCCCGCGCTCCAGCCGTCGCCGGCCACGAAACGAGGCGTCGTGGATTGCAGAATGACTCTGGCAACCTTCTCCTTCAACCC
Source organism: Desulfuromonas sp. AOP6 (assembly GCF_009731355.2). GTDB lineage: Bacteria > Desulfobacterota > Desulfuromonadia > Desulfuromonadales > SZUA-540 > SZUA-540. Next base: position 1,292,698 of record NZ_AP022810.1, on the reverse strand, counting down.
GCTGGCCAGTTGCAGGGCTACCTGTCCACCAAGTGACCAGCCAAGCAGAGACACCTCGCCCTTCACCATCTTTTCCAGCCAGATGGCCACATCGCCGGTCAGGGCATCAAGCCCGTAACCTGGCCCAGGATCCGACTGGCCGTGTCCACGCAGGTCAGGAACCAATACCCGGAACGAGCCAGAAAACGCCTCCACCGCTTCACTGAAAACGGCAGAGGACATACTCCAACCGTGCAGCAGGATCAGCGCAGGCCCCGACCCGGATTCCCGATACGCCATCCGGCGGCCGTCCGGCAGCACAAAAGTCTTCATCGGAATACCCCGGCCATGGCCTGCAGAATGAGGTCGGCGGCTCTTTCCAGGTCACCGGGAGCATGGGTTGCCATAAGGGTAGCGCGCAAGCGACAGTTCCCGGCAGGAACCGTCGGCGGACGGATGCCCTGGACAAAGATGCCGGCAGTCAGCAGGCTTTGCGCCAGTTTCATGGTCGGCGCCGGCTCGCCGGTAAGCACCGGCACAATCTGCGTGGTGCTCTCTCCTGTCGACAGCCCTCCCCTTTGCAGGCGTTCGGCAAAGAGGGCCCGATTGCTCCAGAGCGCCAGACGCAGGCTTTCGCCTTCGACACTTTGCACGATGTCGAGGGCGGCCATGGCCGAGGCAGGGATCGAAGGCGGCAGGCTCGTGGAAAAGATAAAAGACCGCGATCGGTTGATCAGGGTGTCGACGATCACCCGGTCGGCCGCCACATAGGCGCCAAAACAACCAAGCGCCTTACCCAGCGTTCCCATGTGCAGATCCACCTCTTCCAGACAACCCAGGTGCTCGGCGGTGCCCCGCCCCCCCTCGCCAAGCACGCCGGTGCCGTGGGCGTCGTCGACCATGAGCAGGGCGTTGTATCGTTTTTTCAGGCGAACGAGGTCGACAAGGGGCGCCACATCGCCGTCCATGCTGAAGACGCCATCAGTGACGATCACCCAGCGGCCTTGGCGGTCTTTTTCTTCCCGACTCAGCAAGCATTCGAGCGCGGCCGCATCTCCATGGGGATAGATCACCGTCCTTGCCTTGGACAAACGGCAGCCATCGACAATGGAGGCATGGTTGAGGGCATCGGAGAAAATGACGTCATCGGGACCGAACAGCCCCTGCAGAAGGCCGGTATTGGCGGCATAGCCTGAATTGAACAACAGGGCCGCCTCGGTCCCCTTGAAGGCGGCCAGTTTCTCTTCAAGTTGTGCGTGCGGTGTCATTGAACCGGAAATAAGGCGGCTGCCCCCCGTCCCGGCACCCCAATCTCTGACGGCTTTGGCAGCGGCCTCGATCAGGGCGGGATGACTCGCCAGACCGAGGTAGTTGTTACTGCACAGCAGCAACACTTCCCCTTCTGCAAGCAAGACCTTCGTCCCTTGCGAACTGTCTACGGTGCGCAACGCGCGAAACATATCCTGTTTCTTCAGAATTTCAAGCTCTTCGGTCCAACAGCTCACGCAGCGTCTCCAAAGCGATGGGGGGATGCAGGTGGCCGAGGCCATCAGCCAACCAGGGGGTTTCTTGCAGAAAAAATATCAGGGAGGTCAGATCTCGCAGCGCGGGGGGCACAAAAAAAGCACGGCCGCCGCGATCCTCACCCAGAGGTTTGAGATGGGGGAAGCGGACATAACCCAAGCCGGGTGCCGCCACATAACCCGCCGTGTAGTCGGGATCATCGGACCAGCAGAGCTCGGCGAGCACCTGCCCAGAAGCCAGGACCTTGCCAGCCAAAGCCAGGGCTTCGCGAACATGGTCGTTGTCCAGTCCCAAGGTTTGCAGGGCACTGCGCAAGGCGTCCGTAGTTGCCGGAGTCAGACCAAGCCGACTGACCCGCACCCCGCGGGAGGTATCAGGTTCAAGGCGTTCACCACTGACAGCGTCAACCAACATGGCGCCACGCATGGCCTTGTTGCCAGGAGCTGCCCCCCGCCCGAGATCCTCCATGCTTCGTGTGATGGCGAAATTGGAGACCCCGGCCCAGCGAAGCAGTTTTGCTGCCGCCTGACGACCGTCCAGATAATCAGCGACAGGGACGGTGACCAGATCAGGGAGGCGACCCCTTACCACCTCGGTATCGGTGAGGTCATCGATGCTGATCCGGATACTATGCGCCTTACCCTTAGAATGGCCTAGGGCCCGCTCCACAAGGTCTGCCGCCGCTCTCTTGAGCTCAGTTTCGCTCACCAGTGCCTCGGCACCGGAGAGATGGGTATCCAGCCGGGTGGCGTGCATACGAATGCTGTAAAGAGTTGACTCCATGGCGGCGAAATTAACACGGCTTTTTAAAAGGTGTCAACCGTCATGCCTTGGACGGTTAACAATTCCTCCCCGGCCTCTTTCATGATTTGCCAAAACAGGGGATGTAAACATCGCTTCCTTGACCTTTTCCTAAGAGCGACTTATAAGGAATCTTCCTCCAGCAAAAAGGTAAAACCCCATGCTGTACACCACCACCTTTCTGATGATGTTTGTGGCCAACCTCACGACGGTCTCCTCGTTTACGGCCTTTTTCCTCTTTCCCCTTTTTATTGGAGAGCACGGAGGGAGTCAGGGAGATATCGGTATCATCATGGGGACATTCGCCCTTGCATCCGCCCTTTGCCGTCCCTGGATATCGGAGATGGTTGACCGGATGGGCCGCAAAAAGAGTTATACGTGCGGCTGTTTCATCCTCGTTCTCATGCCCCTGACCTACCTCACCTTTTCCGGGTCGCTGAACGATTTTTATTGGCCTCTGCTCGTCGTTCGCGTAATTCATGGGATCGGCATCGCCATCTGCTTCACTGCGGTGTTCACCTATATGGCGGACATCATTCCCCGAGACCGCCTCAATGAAGGACTGGGGATGTTCGGGACATCGGGACTTATCGGTCTGGCCGTAGGTCCCGCCCTTGGTGAATGGGTGCTACGCCATGGAGAATTCGCGCATTTTTTTGTTATGTCCTCAGCCCTGGCGCTCGTCGGACTGCTGGTCCAATGGCCTCTTCGCGAAACGCCTGCTGATCCCAGTCACGGCAAGGCCCCTTCCTTTTTCACCTTGTTCCGCCGGCAAAAACACGTGATTGTAGCCGGCCTCGCCCTTATTTTCGGCATAGGGCAGGCAGCCAGCGGCAACTTTGTAGCGCCCCTTGCTGAGGCTCGCGACTTGTCTCCGATATCCCTGTTCTATCTGACCTACGCCAGTTCGGCCATCATGATTCGGTTTCTGGGTGGGAAGCTGGCGGACCGTCTCGGTGAAATTCGCCTGCTCCCCTGGGCTCTGGCCATTACCGCCATTGGTCTTTTTACGCTGGCTCTGGTCCAGAAAAACTTTGGGCTTGCCATGGCAGGCCTTCTTTGTGGGGTCGGGCACGGCATGCTCTTTCCCACCCTCAACAGCATGGCCATTCGTCATGAAAGTTATCAAAATCGCGGAAAAATCACGGGAATCTTCACAGGAAGCATCGACCTGGGTCTTTTTTCCGGATCATTTCTGCTGGGCTATATAGGAGAGATAGCCGGCCCTTCCCTCTTGTTCCTTGCGGCAGGTGGCGCCCTGCTGCTCGGCCTGCTCGGTTTTCATTGGCTGGGAGCCAAAAGTTTTTCGGCTCCTTCAGCGTAGCCGCTCCATGCCACAGGTTACACTTGTGCCTCCCCATTCAATGCCTGGATGACACAACTTGACGGCATACCTGGCGCCACCTTTCTGGCAGGTCACCCGAAAGTCCTTTAATATGGGCTACCTGGAGAATCGACCCAGGAAAACCCCATTGGCATGACTTTTGGAAGTCTCTGCTGAAGAGCGTCCAGAGAATGACCAGCCACACTGAGGATCGCCGCATAACTTTACATTCGGGAACAACTTTATTCTCTGGCCGTTCGTTGTTCCAGGACGCGAAAGGGACTATTTTTGTTCAAGAACGTCCCCAAAACGGCACCCGTCCTTGCAGGCGGGGTCGCACAGAAACCCATGTCGACTCAACACGCCGAGAATCCATGCTGAACAGACAGGAAGACCTGACATCTAAGCTGAGTCAAATTACTCCGGCCCAGCAGGGATGGATATCCATCGGGCTGTCCCTTCTGCACGAGGAGCAGTACGCACCCTGCGACCTCTATCGCAAGGTCAGCGCACACCTGTGGCGCATAGGTGAGCCGGAGTATGTTCTCTTTGCAGGAAAAGGCCTGTCTTTTGGTCGGGATATCCAAAAAAAACTGGCCTTTTATGGCATTCAGAATCTCTTCATCCGGGAGAAAGATGCCCATCTTTATTACGATTATATTCAGAAGGTAACCCAGGAAATTCTGCACGATCCGGTTAGCACCCCAGAGAAAAAAGCTGGCGCCGTCTACGATTGCTGCCGCGAAATCATGCGCAAAGTCTACGATGATCCCCGGGCTCCCTTTTTGCGCCTGGCGGAGGAGGTCATCACTCCTACCGTCGACCTGATCATGAGCGATGACCGCACGACCAACTGCCTGGTCAAGCTGGCGGGCTACGACAACAACACCTTCACCCATTGCACCAACGTCGGTATTTTCGGTATCGCCCTGGCGCGCTCCTATTACGGCGAAAAAGCCGAGGAAGACATCCGCCGCCTGGGGGCCGGCTTTTTTCTGCACGACCTGGGCAAATGCAAAATCCCCCTCGAAATCATCAACAAGCCGGGTCCTCTTACCCCGACCGAACGGGAAATCATGCAACAGCACCCTCTGGCTGGCCTTGAAATCCTCAAGAAAAGCCCAACGATCAGTGAAGAAGCCAAACTTGTCGCCGCCCAGCACCACGAAAGGGACGACGGCAAAGGATACTCGAGCGGCCTTGTGCGCGTGGAGATTCATCCCTACGCGCGCATCTGTCGCATTGCCGACATCTACGAGGCCCTCACTTCCGACCGTTCCTACCACAAGCGCCGTACCACCTTTGACGCCCTGAAGATGATGAAAGGGGACCTGGTCTCAGACCTGGACCACGAACTCTACAATCACTTCATCCGGCTGTTTGCCATAGGATAAGCATCCTCTTTTTCTCAGCCCCTCTTTTGCCTGCTTAAAAGCCACGCCCCCCTTGCGTACTCCCCTTCTGTGTGAAACAATTTCAGAGATAGCTTTCCAGAAATAGTCCCCATGCCCTTAACTTCACCAAAGGAAGACCAACGATGCCTCCTTCTGTCCTCTTTTTTAAACAAATGCCCCGCTGGCAGAAAATTATCCTCAGCGGCGTTATGGCTGTGGCTCTGTACAGCCTGCTCGGATTCGTCATCCTTCCTCTCATCCTGAAGCCTGTGCTGACAAACAAACTATCCGAGGCCCTTGGCAGGAACACGGAAATTGCCAAAGTGCGACTGAACCCCTATACCCTTTCCGCCACCGTGGAGGGCTTTCATCTTTCCCACAAAGGCGATTCTACACGGTTCATCGCCTTTGATCGTCTTCATGTGAATCTGGAAAGTCTTTCCCTTTTCAAAAAAGCGCTGATTCTACGATCCATATCCCTGTCGAATCCGGCCGTTGACTTTAGCCGTCTGCCCGACAACACTTTTTCCTTTTCCGATCTGCTGACAGAGCAGAAGCCCGATGATCCCCCCCAAGCGAAGAGGGATAAACGGCCCTTTCTCTTCTCCATCAATAACATCGAAATCGATAGCGGCACCATCCGTTATCGGGATATTCCGAAAGACACCGTCCACCAGATTGGTGATCTCCGACTGGCCATTCCTTCCATCTCCAACCTGCCGAGCAATATCGAAAGTTTCGTTGAGCCTGTTTTTTCTGCGGTTGTTAACGGCACGCCGGTTACCTTTGCCGGAGGAAGTAAACTTTTCGCCGAATCCCGAGCGACGGATATCGACCTTAAAATGGAAGGAATCAATATCCCCGAGTACCTGGCTTATGTTCCCAACCCTACGACATTACGGCTTAAATCAGCCTTGCTCGACCTGGACACCAGGCTTTCCTACCTCGATCGAGCCGACGGTTCCTCCCGGCTGGCCTTGACGGGAACATTGACCCTCAGGGAACTGGAAGTCACTGACCAGGAAGATAAAACCTACCTTCGTCTTCCAGCCACTACGGTTGTTCTGGCGGATTCCGATTTATTGGCGGGCGATATCCACCTGGCCCGGATCGATGTTGATTCTCCCTATTTTGAACTGATCCAATCGTCAGAGGGGAAGTTGCTCCCCCTGTCCCTGCTTCCTGCAGGTGAGAAAAACACAGGCTCTCCTCCATCGCCCGGCGAGGATACCAGCGAAGAAAACAACGGCCCTCCTGCCTGGGCATTGACCGTTGATGATTTCCGCTTGCGTAACGGCGAAGTTCTGTTCAGAGATCATTCCCTGAAAGAGTCCATTGCTCTAGGTGCCAGTGCTGTAACCCTTGAGGCCAGGGGGCTTTCTACGCTGCCGCGGACGGAAGGCAGTCTCACCTTTGCGCTCGACCTGAACAAGCACAGCAAAATCAATGGGGAAGGTACTCTCTCCCTGACTCCCTTCGCTCTAAAAACCAAGGTGGATGTCGCCTCTGTCCAACTGGCCGATTTTCAACCATACGTCACTGAATATTCCCATGTCCTGGTAGCCGACGGTTCCCTGGCGCTGCAAGGTGATCTTGTTTTCGACCAGGAAGGACAACTGCGTTTCACCGGTGCCAGCGCGATTAACCGTTTGTCGACCAAGGACGACATTCAGGGGGAAGATCTGCTGACCTGGAACGCGCTGCGAATTAACGGCATCGCCTTGGAACTGACGCCGTTTAAGCTTGATGTCGCCGAAATTCGGCTGGACTCTCCGACAATGAATCTTGTAGTTCGCGAAGACGGGAGTATCAACCTGGCGAGCCTCGCCAGGAGTGACGGGCCAACGACATCGGCAAAGGAAAAGGTCTTGAATGCCGAGGAAGAGGCGGCCGCAGCAGCACCCGAACTGCGTATCGACAGAGTCGTGCTCAGCAAAGGACTCGCCAGGGTTCATGACCGTAGCATCAGCCCGAGCTATGGCCTCACCATCGACCAGCTGCAAGGGGAGATCACTGGTATTTCCTCGGAACCTGCCGCTCTGGCCCAATTCCGTTTTGACGCCAGGATCGACCAACAGGCACCCCTGATCGTCTCGGGTACCATGAATCCTCTAGCGCCTCTTCCCCAGCTGGATCTGGCTATCGATTTTAAGAATTTCAATCTGAGCCCCTTATCCCCCTACTCGGGTAAATACGTGGGCCACAAAACGGAAAAAGGCAAATTGAATCTGGATCTGCATTACGATATACGGGGAAGTCAGCTGGAAAGTGACAACAGGGTTTTTCTGGATCAATTTACCCTAGGTGAGCGTGTGGAAAGCCCTGATGCCACCAGTCTGCCGGTCAATCTGGCCATCGCCCTGCTGAAAAACCGACAGGGGGAAATCAGTCTGGACATTCCCGTGCGAGGGGATCTCAGTGACCCGGAGTTCAGCGTCGGTGGGGTCGTTCTGCAGGTTCTGGTCAACCTCATGACCAAGGCGGCAACAAGCCCCTTTGCCCTGCTCGGCAGCCTGATCCCCGAGGGCGAGGATTTGCAGTATATCCCCTTTGAACCGGGTGAGACCAGTCTCGGCATGGCCGCCCTGGATAAGCTACCCTTGGTCGCGAATGTACTGCTTGAACGGCCAGGCCTTAAAATGGATCTTGCCGGGCAGGTGGACCTCGTGATGGATAGTCGGGCCTTAGCCAAAAAACAGTTGCTTAAACGGATCAAACTGGAAAAACTCAAATCGACCCGGGTAAACACCAGCAAACCCGATGAGGATATCCCTCTCAGCGAGGAAGAGTACGCCTTTTACCTGGAGCGGATCTATCGGCAGGCCCTGCAGAGTTTGCCACAGGACGCTCAGAAGGTTCAAACGCCTTCTTCACTGCCTGAGCCGGCTGAGACTCTTGAACAGAGAGAAAGTTTTCTGCTCGACACCATGAAGATATCTGATGAAGACCTGCGTCTTCTCGCCATAGGTCGGGCGAACAGTACATTGGAACACCTGACGGGCGTCGGTCAGGTGGACTCCGAACGCCTCTTCGTCATAGAACCCCAGATATCCTCGGTTGATGAAAGCAAAATGAATGGACAGGCTGTGGTCAAACTTCTGATCAAATAATACTGTCCCCAGAATGGGTCAGTGAAACCAAAAAAGCCGCCCTCTGATAGGGGCGGCTTTTTTGGTAATGCTTTCTTGTTGGCTAAAATTGACCTATTTCGGATCCCAGCAGTCAGCCGCCTTGGACGAAAAGACATCTGAGGCGTTCAGCATGACGAACTCTTTGATCTTATCAAGATTGCGATCGCCGATATTCTGCCAGGCTTCGGCATGGTTCTTCTGTTGCTCGGCTTCAAAGAAAGTACGCCATTCGTCCGCCGTGCGGCTCTGGGGCGTCAAAGCGACGGCGCGCCCTTCAGATCCATGGCAGGTGCGGCAGTCCTTGCGGAAAAGATAGCGGCCACGGCCGCCACCAGCGTCGGATGCGGCCAAAACCGGGGCCACAAAAACCAACAAACCCAAAAGCAGGGCGGTCATTTTCATTACGCGTTTCATCAACATTCCTCCTTCAACGTTTTTAATTCTCCAAACCAGGCACCATCGTCAGATAGTCAGTATCTGCCCAGGCAAACTCCGGGAGTCTGCCGTAGAATGACCGACCCACAATATCTATATTTTGCAATTAGTTCAAGACTTATCTGCCAGAAGGGTTTTGGCAGGAATCGGGAGAGGATCAAGAGCAGAAATCAGGATTTTGCAACCAATCGCCCCTGAAAAAGACCGCCCCTGAATACCCTCGGCATATCCCGGGCGGCCAGGGGCCGTTCGAGGTAATAGCCCTGCATGGTAAAGCAGCGAAGGGTTGTCAGTTGATCGATCTGTTCCATGGTTTCAATGCCACCGGCAATAATTTCAAGATTGAGCTGGCGCGCCTTTCGAATCATTTCTTCGAAGTGACTCTTTTTGTCCTGCCCGACGAACAGGGTTTCGGCCGCGCCATGGGAAATTTTCACCCGATCAATGGGAAAGTGCTTGAGATAACGCAGGGGAGCATAGCCTGTATCAAAGGTGTCCACGGTCAACTGGATGCCCATATCTTTAAAATCCTGGAGAATTCGGGCCAAAGACTCGGTATTTTCCATAAGAACGCTTTCCGCCAACTCCAGGCCAAGGCATTGGGGGCTCAGCCCCGTGCGGGCAAGAGTTTCCTGCACGACCCGACTGAAGTCAGGATCGCGGAAATGATGGCTCGAAAGATTGACCGATACCCTCACACAGGGAAAGCCTTCTTTCTGCCAGACCTTGTTCTGTGCACAGGCGGTTTCGAGCACCCATTCCCCCAGGGGGCGGATCAGGTTGGTCTCTTCCGCTGTGCGCAGAAACTGCAGAGGAGAGATACTTCCACGTTCGGGATGCCGCCAGCGTAGCAGGGCTTCGATCCCTGTGAGCTGGCCAGAGCGCAAATCAAACTGCGGCTGGTAGACCAGATAAAATTGCCCCCCTTCAAGGGCCAGGCGCAGCTCCTGTTCAATGTGGTGCCGCTCGAGAGCCTGCTGCCCCATGTGCTCGGAATAAAAGTGATAGGCATTCCGTCCCTTTTCCTTGGCAGCATACATGGCCATATCGGCGCTCTTTTTCAAAAGATCGCCCTCGTGGCCATCGTGAGGGCACAGGGCAATGCCGATACTCGTCGTGATGTATATCTTATGTCCTTCCAGATAGAAAGGCGCCGAAATGACTTCCAGAATCTTGCGGGCGACGGTCTCTACTTCCTGGCGGTTCTTTGTTCTGACCAGAAGAACAACGAATTCATCGCCACCCAGCCTGGCGACCATATCCCCTTCCCTTACGCTGGTTCTCAGCCGCCGTGATACCGACTTAAGGAGCAGGTCTCCCATCGCATGACCAAAGGTGTCATTGATATTTTTGAAGCGGTCGAGGTCGAGGAACAGCATGGCCAGCTGCTGGCTGCCGGGCTGACCGTGAGAAAAAAGTTGCTCCAGGCGCTCTTCAAGACGACTGCGGTTAGGCAGTCCGGTCAGAGCATCGTGATAGGCGAGGTGACGGATTTCCTGCTCGGCCTTTTTACGCTCCGACACATCACGCGCCACCCAAACCACCTGAGAGACGTCTCCGGCCTCATTCTTGATGGGCGAGGTGAACACCTCAAGATGGCGGATATCGCCGTGGGCATCGGTCACGGAATAGTCGGCCTGAGCATGAGAACCACTTTTTTCGCTCTCTTCTATGGGGCAAAAGGCATCATGGGGGTTGAAAGACAAGGGTTTCTGAGGGAGAAGTTCGTAACAGGAACGGCCGATGACGTCTTCTTCACGAAGCCCCACACTTTCAAGAAAAACCCGGTTGACCGACGTGAAAGTATAATCGGAGGTCTCAATGATCGCCACGCCATCCCGGATGCTGTTCAGCACCGTTTTCGCCAGCTGGTTCGACTCCCGCAGAGCACGCTCGGCCTCTTTCTGTGCCGTGATGTCTTCGACAAGTTCAATGAAACGATGAGCTCTGCCAGTCCCATCAAAAATGGGGAAAGCCTGAACTCGGACGACCCTGGGGGATCCGTCGGCATGATGGCCGACAATTTCTTCCCGAGCTGAACGTCCGCTTTTAAGGGCGATAGCGCCGGGGCAATCGATGCACGGCTTTCTTCGGTGTTTTAGCTCTCTGAAGCATTGACGCCCGACCAGAGCGTCGGCGTCCTTGTCAAAAATACGCGCGACTGCGGAATTGGCCATGAGGATCGTAAAGTTTTCGTCAACGAGGGAAACCCCGAGTCCCAGATTCTCAACCAAGGCATGACACTGGGCCTCAACCTCGCGACGTTTTCGCCGCACAAGGGATAATTTACTCAAAATACCATAGGTTGTCAGACCGAAAATTAACGTAACCAAAAAATTCCAGTGCAGAAAATAGCGGATTGCTCCCGTTCCGCCCTGATATATTTTTCTGGGCATCTGAGCCTGCAGATAAAAGGAAGGTTTTCCCCAAAGATCTCTCAGCGGCAGGTAGCCTATATTCACCCTGTCATCTTGAGCAACCACCACCCCGTCGCGCGAAGCAAACAAGTCGGCAAAGATGGCGTCTTCACGCCCTGCCGTACTGCGGGTTGGCAGAATCGTCAGTTCCATGTGGCGTTCGTGGGCCAACCGCTCCACCTGAGGGCGGTCAAAATTCCTCCCTAAAATCAGCAAACCGCGTGATGGGCCATCCTTGGTATTGGGAAGAACGTGCTGCACAGCCAGCAGCATGGGTTTCCCGGCAACGGGCACAAAACCGCAAAGGCCACTACCCTGTACGGTATCTTTAAAAAGTCGGCCCTCTTTTACCAGATGATCAATGCCCTCCCAATCGACAGGCACGGCAGCATTTTCATGATAATCATAAGATCGGGCGAAGAGGATCTTCCCGGAGGGGTCAATGAAGGCAAAAAGATTCAGTTCGAGCTCACTGAAAAGGGTATCGCGGAGATGGGAGGTGATAAAGTTCAGGTTGTTTTCCTGCATAAAGTGATAGGCGTCGTCCCAATGAGCCCAGTCTCTCGAAACAGTGGCAAGAAAGCGCCGTTCATCGTCCAGCGTTTCCCCCATATGAATCAGGCTATCCCTGGCGGATTCCTGATCCAAAACCTGAAAGCTGTCCTTGAGAATGACCCTTGAGGTCACAAACAGGGTCAGATTCAGAATAATAACGGCCAGACCTACATGAAAAAGTTGTTTCCAACGCAATTTCATGACTTTCTCTTCCCGAATGGAACATGCGCGAGCTCACGCCAGCCATAAAAAACGCCCACCTCGAAACCGAAGGTGGGCGTTATGACTTTTCCATAACGTATCCAGGGAAGTTTAGTACCCACTTCGGCAACCCGGCTGTCCTGTATCGGATCCGTGGCTTTGCGTCACCAGATCTCTCTGGTTTTGCTTTTTTCGGTCAGGCGAGAATTGTGCGATGGTACGGACATTAAAAAAGCAAAAAACGAGCCCCTTGCTGCTTTCTGGCCATTATTTTGGCCTAACCTCTGCGGGAAAGAGAGGACCTGCCTTAAATAGCTGAATCTTTATGATCATTAGCCAGATTCCTTCACCATTAAAACTGGCAGCTTCATACCGGAATTCACTGATGTAATGGCAGTCCTTCGACTATTTGAAAAAGTTTGCCTCCATTTTCCACACAAAAGATGGTCATATCACCACATTAATGGCGTTTTCACAAAGGATGCGTGCTTTTCTCTATCTGTCCCCCTACTCCAGGGCGGGCGACATCAACCGCCTCGATCATTTCCACCTTGCAGGTTTCCTGCAAAGAGGTTATCCAGTCGCTGTAAAGGGTTTCATACCTCTGTCTTTCCAGGTCCCGGCGAATATCGTCTTTCTTTTCCTCGTAGGAAAGCTGTACCGGGTCCTTGATCTCGACAAGTTTGAGCACATGGTAACCATATATCGACTCTACCGGGCCGGAAATTTCACCGGGCTTCATCTGCAGGATAGCTCTTTCAATATCGGCAATAAGCTGACCTTCATGAAAGTACCCCAGATCTCCTCCCACAAAACGTTTATCATCTTCGGAGTTGTAGTAGGCCAGATTGTAAAAATCCTCGCCTGACTTGCCGCGTTCTGACAGGTTTTTTGCTTTTTCCAGAAAGGGAAGCTTCTGTTCCAGAGTCAGTCGCGGGTCCACCTTGATAAAGATCTGGCTGGCTCGAAACATGCGGGGCCTGAAAAAGCGATGACTGTTGGCCTGATAGAATGCCATCACCTCTTCCTCCTGCACACTGACTTGCTGTGCAATCGCGATTTCTTCGGCTTTTTTGGCTATCAATCCCCTGTAGACGGAGGCTCGCAAAGCCGACACGCTTTCTCCCTCCAGGGCTTCGGCCAACAAGGCGGGGGTCGGAAATTTTTCCCAGACGGGCTGAAGGCGCGCCTCCAGTTCCTCCGATGATACCGTGATTTCATTATCCAGGGCATATCGGACTTTCATCCCCTGCTCGATAAGTTCCCTCAAGGCTTTTTCCTTGATTTCTTCCAGCTTTTCTCTGGATACGCCTCCATGATAACTGGAGTTCAGGGGCAGAATGCGGCTGACCTGTCTTTTGAGCTCGTATGTGGTAATCGGAATGCCGCCAACCCGGGCTACGACACTCTCGTCGGCCATGACATCCTGGGTGGAGAGCAGCAGAAAAAAACCGATAAGCGACAAACTTCTTAACGCTAAGAAATACCTGAAGGACATAAACAACTCCTATCCGATAAAGGCTGAATCATTTGATATGGCATTCAAAACAGAGAGAGCTGCCTCTGTCATTGACCACCAAAAGATTTTTCTCCCGGGAAAATACATTATGGCAGGAACCGCAGCCAATTTTTCCTTCAAAGAGGGTGATGTAAGGGGCCAGGGCCTCCGGGGATCGCAGCTCCCTGTCCCGCATCGCCGCTCGGCGATAATCGATGCCGATGGGATGGGAAAGTTTCCGCTGGCTGTAGGTTATCGGCTCGTTTTCCCCCTCAACCCGGTAGGAGGTCGCCGAAGCAATGACGCCGTCATGACAGGCCAGACATTCGGCGGAAACAGAGTCAAGAAGACGGGTCCATTTTCTTTGAGCAGATGTGGTCTCGCCTCGGAAGTGGGCTCGTCCGCCGGTGCCTCCGTGCCGCCCTTCTGCAGGCAGGGAGTAATTGTGACACTGCTGGCAGAAAAGTTGGCCCCGATATTTCGTCCGTAGCAGGTCGCCGCCGCCCATCATATTCTCGCCATGCGGATCATGGCAGGTTGCACAGGTCATGCGTCCCGACCAGTCCAGCGACATTTCCTGAGGCACCTCGAAGGAAGGCACCATCCCGGTGGGGTGGGAATACACAGCGGACACATGATGGCACTCCATGCATAGGAAATCGATGCTCCTTGTGTATTTGCCAGGCCTACCGTCCCCCTTGAAGGTCAGGTGACAGGATTCGCAGCGGTTCGCAAAGTCGTGAACCTGCCCTCTCCCCCACAGAAAGGAAACCAGCAGAATGACCCAGGGGACACAGAGAGTAAGCCACAGGAGGTAACGTTTCAACTTTGGCACGGAACCATCCCTATTGAGGTCTACCGGTGAATAATGGCCTCGTTTCAATCGAGACGAACGCAGCCCCGCTCATCAACCGGCAGGCCCGGCGGATTTTGCGGACATTCATCCTGCGCGTCGGGGACACCATCACCATCGCTGTCCCTCAGACAACCCGCTGCATCAACGGAAGCGCCCTCTGGAGTATCGGGACACCGGTCGAGGTAATCTGCGACGCCGTCGTCATCCGAGTCAGGAGGGTTATCCGGGCAACCATGGCGATCCACCTGCATAGTGCGTGGCGTTTCAGGGCAGCGATCCCGGGAATCGGACACGCCATCTTTGTCCGAGTCTTTCGGGATTCTCTTTTGTTCGGCCTGATTACCGCCCAAGAAGATGGTGATCCCGCAGGTCGCTGTAAAATCATTGTAGTGGTCCGTTGACATGGGCAAAAGATGACGCACATCGGCTCGCAGGCCGAACAAGGAGCCGAGCCGATAAAAAGCCCCTCCCCCGTAAGCTACAACAAAATCGGCGTCTGGGGAACCAGGAGGATCGAGAACCCCGGCCCCAAGGGCCAGAAAAGGGCGAAAGACCCCCTGCTTCCGCAAACCGTAAAGGGCCTCCAGACGCCCTCCGTACCCTTGCTCACTGTGAGTGCCCGAGCGAATCTCCATCCGCGAGAGGTCAACTTCCAACGCCAGAGTCTGAAAAAGGGTGGACCCTGGTTGAGTATAGCCTAGCTTGATTCCATAAAGAACAGAATCGCTTGCAGGACGGCCGCCATCAGGAAAATAACCACCTCCCATGAGAGTCCAGGAGAGTTCCCTGTTTTTACTGGAACACTGCCCGGAGGCAGGCAGAGCAACCCAAAGTATAAGTATCAGGAGACAAACAGACCACTTCATGGAATCAGATCCAAGGGAAGAGAAAGGGCTGCCCCATCTGGCAGGAAATTGATCAAAAAAACATATGGATTTTGCTGTAAATTGGACACAAAAATCGTTCCATCTCGACGCAGGTGATAATAACGTACAACCTATTCAGGAAAAAAGCCCGGAACAGAATCCGGGCACATCGTCATTGCACGACAGGAAAAGTTAGGTGTATCCGGGTCCGGCCGAAGCCGGACCCGGTCTAGGGTTGATGGTTATTTAACCAGAGTAACCGTGGCTGTCTTGTAGTCGACGCGGGTACTGCCGTTGTAGACATAGACACGGGTCAGGTACTGGTAATAAGTCCCCTTGTCATAAGTCGATACGGCTCGGAAAGCCTTGGTCACCGTCAGATCAGGCTGGTCGTCCGTCACCCATTCATAGGTACCGTCCCCCCAGTAGAGCAGCAGACGGGTGTGGGTCGGCATGTTGGCGAAGGTGACTTCGGCGCTGTTGGTGCCGGCAATCTGACTGTAGCTGATGGTGGTATCGGGTGCCGGAGCCACAACCTTGACGTACTTGGAATCGGTGGCTCGCTTGCCTTCCTCATCTTCGACATACAGCGTCACCAGGAAGCTGCCGGTCTTGGTAAAGGTGTGGCTGGCGGTGGCGCCGGTCAGGGTCGTACCGCTGCCGTCGTTGATCAGCCAGGAATACGCGAAGGTTCCCTGGGTGTTGGCGCTGACATCAGCGACAAAGTCAAAGGCCGCATTGACCGTAACCTCGGTGGTCGGTGCCGAGAAGACGGCCACAGGATCCACGCCGATACCGAAATCAGCCGGGTTGCTGAGAGTGTTCAGGTAGGCAACCCAGGCAGAACGATCAGCATAGACCGTCCCGTCAGCAGCCGTGTAGGAGGATTCAGCGGGGTAAAGAGCCACGCTGCGATCCAGATCCGTCACCCGCTTGTAGGCCCCAGCCGGCTCAGGCGTGAAGGTCTTGGTGGCGGCATCCCAATTGCCGAGTTCTTCGAAGGGAACTTCCAAAGCGACACCATCCTTGGTGGCAATTTCAGCCGCCGTGGTAAGGTCGGTCGCTTTGGCGACGATGACAAGTTCTTCTGCTCCAGAGGCCATAAACTGACCGCCGGCGTTCGCCTTGATGGCGGTACCGGTCATGTTGAAGCCGCCATCGAAGAAGCCTTTGCCTGCAGCATGACAATCACTGCAGTTTTTGCCCAGCACGAACTTGTCGGTGCTGCGTACGTTGTGGGTGATCATGAAAGGAGCGCCGCCGAGCAGCAGCTCGGTGTCGGTCCAATCCTTGCCATCGACAGCAGGGGCGATGGCATTGCGGTAGGCCTTGTAGGCTTCGATTTCTTCCGGCGTGGAGAACATGATGTTGCCGCCGTAGACACCGACATACTGCCAGGCACCGGTGAAGGAGCCGTCGGGAGCATAGGCGGATTGATAGGCGCCGCCGCCGAAGCCGACAGGGATGGGAGCAAACCCACTGGGGCCGAAGTTCAGACCGGCCTTGAGGTCACGCTGAATCCAGGGATCATAGTAGGTTTTCTGTACCATGCCGGTGTAGGCAGGATCCGTGGCGGGATCGTAGGTCAACGCATGACGCCCGGTCTGACCGTCGCCGTTGGCATCCACGGTGGAACCGATGTTGTTCCACAGCGTGGCGGTGATCATGTTGATCTGCATGATCTTCCGGCGCCAGTTCGGATCACTGTTCTGATCGGACATCCCTTGTTTCTGCCAGGCATAAAGCGGCTGCCATTCGGTGGCATTGCTGCCCGCCGGCATACCCATACCGAAGGGATCGTCGAACATGCCCAGCATGCCCTGGGACTCGTCGAAGCCCACCATGGTCGGGAAACGATGACCTGAGGTGGAATCGAGCAGGCGTGCGGCCATCTGCTTTTTATAGACATGGCAGACCGTACAGTCAATGATGTCAAGGTGATTGCCGGGCACGAGACCCTGCGGACCAACAGCCTGAACCAGATTGGCGGTCAAGCCGGCGGCCTGGTGGGCAGCGGTTGGGTCGGGCGCACCAAAGGTGTTGATCGCCACGCCATCGGAATTTTTGCCGGTAACGTGACAGTCGGCGCACTTTTTCACCGTGTTGTTTGAGTCGAACATCACTCCGTCAACAAGCGTACCGTTTTCAACGCCGCTGGCCGCATCGAAACCGCGACCCGGGTCGCACTGGCTCTTGCCGTCAAAGACGATGCGGCCTTCCGCATCATACTGATCGACCTTGGTGGTGTTTGTATCCATGTGGCAGCCTTCGCAGCCCATGGCCAGATGCACTTCCTGCTCGGCATTGCCGAAGATATCGCCACGCTTGAACCACTCGGCGCGGGGGAAAGGCACGATGCCCTTCTTCAGAGCGTTCTGGTCCATGAAGCCGGTGGGATTGCCGCTGGCGTCAAGCAGGGGCGCCTCGAAATAGAGAGGGCCGGTGCCCGCCGGATTGCCGCCACCGATCTCCTTGGCCATGAGAATCTGCATGGCATTGGGATCGGACCAGTCGAAAGTGGCCGGATCGTAGGGATCCAGCAGCTCGGCTGCCGGCATGCCGTTGGGGCCAAAGGGGAAGATGCCCGTATTGTAGACCGTGGGCCCCATGGCGGCAGGGAAGCCGATGGAAGGGATGTAGGCCCAGTTGCCACCGATGATCCCCATGCCGGCCATGACGTCGCCAACGGTGAGAATCCCTGAAGTCGGATAGGCCAGACCTGGCGGATAGGGCGCTCCCAGAGGGGCTTCTGTCCAGTTCCAGGTATTGCCGAAGGGAGCGTTAAAGTCGAAAGACGGCATGGCCAGACCGGTAAAGGACTGGGAGAAGTTGCCGGTATAGACCATGGGCGCCGAAGAGAGGAAATCTCGCATCATGTCCGGCAGATCTTCCAGGGAGCTTGGCGCATGGCACTGACGGCAGTTGGCCTCATCCGGATTCCCCCGCAGATTGCCCAGGGCATAATCGCTCAGGCTGACGAGGCCGTTTTGATCCATAGTGACCATGGCTGGCGCGCCCATCAGGGTCTTGCCATTGCCTGCATCCACGGTATAGCCCTGGTAGGTGGGGCTGAGGCTGTTGGTGTCCATCAGGCCAGAACCGGCCATGGGAGCCGCGTTATGGGCACCACTGTAGGTCATCACCGAGGCCATGAGGTTGTTATAGCCCTTAAAGTGACAGTAAAGGCAGTCCATCTCCTTGACGTTGGGCATCAGGAGTTGACCATCGGCCACGGGCATGGCAGAGCCATCGGGCAGGGTCATGGTCATTGCCTGGCCCCAACCCTGCGGAGCCGTCACAGGTTCCATGCCCTCATAGACCGGGTAAGCCCAGGGAGCCTGGGCGACCACATGTTGCGGCAGTCCTGTGTCTTTGGTGAACAGCTCGAACACATAGTGGTTGTAGGCATTGTAGGGCGTGGTCAGCGAGAATCCTGCCGCGCCAGGGTCCATACCGCCGGCGGGATTTTTCATCGAGAGGCGCACACCGTTGCGGTCTTTTTCACCAAAACCGCCGCCGACGTGGCAGGTGCCGCAGTAAACCGCCATGTCCCAAGTGGTCAGGTCGGTCTGAGCTAAAAATTCTTGTTCCGTATAATACTTGTCATCAACTGCGGGTGTTGCAGGGTTCTGATCCATGAAGTTCGCCACCTGGCGAAGAGAGGGACTTCACCACTTGCCCCACATGGCCCCGGACTGCGTCCAGGGTTTGATGACATTGGGATCGTCGATTTTGAACTCGCCATCCGCCGTGTCCTGCCACTCGTGCATGCCCAGGGCGGCGTGGAAGGCGTGATCGGAGATCTGCGTATACTCATGACAGCCTCCGCAGGTCTGCTTGGGGCTGTAAGGGAAACCGCGTAAGGTGTTGGGATCGACCTGGACCGGCATCTTTTCCATGCCGTACTGCATGGCCAATTCTTCATAGGTATAAAGCGTCACCGGCGGGTGGGCGGCAAACGCCAGACCGGCACTCAGGGTCAGGCCGGCTGCCGCCAGCGCCCCACCGAGCACCCATCTTGTCAAACTCCTCCTCTTCATTGCGTCTATCCTTTCTTCATCATTTGTTAGTTCCACACAATGCGAATGCAATAAAAATGAAAAACCGAAGTTCCTTCGACCTTCCTTTCTCCGCAGACCCAACGAGACGATTTTGGGGATCATCCAGGCTGGGCAAGCGGTTTGCATAGGGATAAGAGAAAAGAGCTGACATCCTGTATAGCAACCACGATACCAAGCATACAGATGACCCAGGCCACAAACGGCCGCCAAATGAGCCGCAAAGAATGAGAAAATTCTATCCTATTGATATTAAAGAATATGGATGAACGATTCCCTAGAATGACGGCTTCATTTTTTTTGAAATATTTTTTCATTCTGGGGCTTAACCCCCAGGCAACACAGGTGCTTTTACCTAAGTTTTTGGGGCATTTTCAAAGATGCCAGTGAGGCCCGGCCCCTCAGTGAAAAACAGAGGCGGGGTGGTTATTTGACCAGACATGGGTAAATGACCATAAATAAATGTTCAGGCCCTGAACTTGCATAGATGAAGATCTATTCACAACAGGAAAGGCACCATCATCCTGACAGGAGGTCACCAAACCATGCAGATTGAAACGGAGTCCAGCCTGGGGACAACCATCGCGGAGAACCTCACCCTGGGAACTTACGTCTGTCAGGACAACAGGCTCATCTACCTCAACCAGCGTTTTGCCGACATCTTTGGCTTCCCTAATAAAAACAGCCTGCTTCAACAGGACCTGTTCACGGAAGTCTATCCCGATGCGGAGACCCTGGACCTCTTTAAAGACATGCACGACCGAATGATTTCCGAGGACATTTCCCACACCGGCTGGGCGCAACCATCCGCGCGCGTGGATGGAACCATCTTCTGGATGGAGATCGAGACTAAAAGAGTTGAATTCAATGGGAAGCCGGCTATTATCGGCACATTCAAGGATCAAACCGACTGCCAGGTCATGGCCGAGGCCATGGTCATCTCTCAACAAACTTTGCGGCTTCTGCTGAATGCCATGGAGGATCGTGTCTACGTGGTCTCAGAAGACCACAAAATCGTCTATGCCAATAAAAAAATGCTGGAATCCTGCCAGGGCGACATCAGTACAGATCCGTGTCACAAACTGTGCCGGGGCTTGAACTCTCCATGTGACGATTGCAGCCGCGATGAAGTTTTCAAGTCAGGAGAACCGCTGTACAAGGAATTTTTCAACCAGGCCAACAGCGCCTGGTATTCGGTCATTGAACTGGGCATCCGCATGCCGGGGCTTAACCAACCTGCCAAACTGGCAGTGGCCCGCGATATCACCAGCCGGAAAGAATCGGAACAGCGAATACGCGCACTATCCCACCGTCTGCTGAACGCCCAGGAAGAGGAGCGCAAATTCATTTCGCGGGAGCTGCATGATGACCTGGGCCAAAGGCTCAATGCGGTAAAAATGGCTACGGAAACCCTGGCTGAAGATCTTGGCTCTCAACCCGAGGACATTCAGAAACGGTTGATGGCCATCAACGCGAATATCCTCTCGGCTATCAACTCCGTGCGAAAACTCTCCGGCGCGTTGCGACCTTCCTCTCTTGAACGGCTCGGCCTGGTCGACGCAGTCCATGACCACATGGAAAAGGTCAAATCGATGCACTCCCTGTCTATCGACTTCAAGACGGGGGGGATGAAAGAGGTCAAACTGAGCAGCGACGCAGAAATCAATATCTATCGCATTATTCAGGAGGCTCTGAACAATGTGGTGAAACACGCCGGAGCCAGACAGGTGACCATACGGCTTACCGCCTCCCACCCCGACATTCTGCTGCGCATTGAAGACAATGGTGCTGGCTTCAACCTCCAGGATCAGATGAACCCGATCAACAGTGGCAACAAACTCGGGCTGGTAGGCATGTTCGAAAGAGTCCAGTTTCTAAACGGCAAGTTCAGGGTCGCTTCAGCGCCGGGAAAGGGCACCCGTATTCTGATCGAAATCCCTATCACGGGGAATTGATTCTAACCTCCACTGCATTGACAGGAAAATCCCATGACTCCCAAAAAACGCGTTCTACTGGTTGACGATCACCCGCTTTTCCGCGAGGGACTCAAAAGTCTGATTGCCCGCACCGGCAGCTATACGGTCATCGGCGAAGCGGGAAATGGTCAGGACGCCCTCAGGCTGGCCCAGGACCTGCGGCCCGACCTCATGACCATGGATGTCTCGCTGCCGGATATGACCGGCATTGAAGTGACGCGCAGCATCTCCCAAAGTCAGCCCGGAGTACGGATCCTCATGCTGAGCATGCATCCGCGTTTCGAATATGTGGCTGAGGCTTTCAAGGCCGGCGCTCATGGCTACGTGGTCAAGGAGGCCACCAGCGCCAAACTGGTCCAGGCCATGGACACCTTGCTGCGCGGCGAATTTTATCTGGATGGCAATGTGTCCCAGGAAGTTGTGGGACAGCTCGTTTCAGGCGATGGCAAGGAATCGGCCAGTGACGAACGCTACAGTCTGCTCTCCCCCCGCGAGCAGCAGATCATGCGTTTGATCGTAGAAGGGCACACGACCAAAGCCATTGCCGAACAGTTGGGCCTCAGTCCCAAAACCGCCGAGAATCATCGGGCCAATCTCATGAAGAAACTGGAAATTCATAGCCGGGTCGAGCTGGTGCGCTATGCGGTCAAGCTGGGATTGGTGGATCTGGAAACCCTGTAAATCGGCCTTGGCACTACACGGCAAAAAGCCCGGGAGTTCATTCCCGGGCTTTTTTATTTCATACCGACACAGTGACAAAACATTTCTTGCAGGGGCCCGGCTGCTGCCGGGCCCCTTTTTTATCCTACGTTGTTATTTTACCAGTGAAACAGTGGTGGTCTCGTAGTCCACCCGTGTGCTGCCGTTGTAGACATAGACGCGGGTCAGGTACTCGTAGTGATCCCCCTTGTCATAAGTCGATACGGCTCGGAAGGCCTTGGTCACTGTCAGCTCTGCCTGGTCGTCCGTAACCCACTGGTAGGTACCGTCCCCCCAGTAGAGCAGCAGGCGGGTGTGGGTCGGCATGTTGGCGAAGGTGACTTCGGCACTGTTGGTACCGGCAATCTGCGTGTAGCTGATGGTGGTGTCGGGTGCCGGTGCCACGACCTTGACGTACTTGGAATCAGCAGCCCGCTTGCCTTCCTCATCTTCGACATACAGCGTCACCAGGAAGCTGCCGGTCTTGGTGAAGCTGTGGCTGGCGGTGGCGCCGGTCAGGGTCGTACCGCTGCCGTCGTTGATCAGCCAGGAATACGCGAAGGTTCCCTGGGTGTTGACGCTGGTGTCGGCCACGAAGTCAAAGGCCGTGTTGACCGCAACCTCGGTGGTCGGTGCCGAGAAGACGGCCACCGGATCCACGCCGATACCGAAGGCGGCCGCGTTGTTGAGAGTGTCCAGATAAGCGAGCCAGGCGTCGCGACCGGAGTAATCGACACCATTGATACCCTTGACGGGAGCGGCCTTCCACTGGGCGTTGGCAATCATGAAATTACCCGAATCCGCCTGGGGATGCAGCCGAATCTGGTACCCAGCATCGGCCGTAAGGGTGATCCCCCCGGCGCCATTGTCGGTGATGGTGAATTCAAAATCACCCGTGGCAAACCCGCCCAGATTGGCCAGCAGAGCGGTCAAATCGGCCACGTTGCCGGAAATGGCCCGGGTACGGGTGGTGATGACACCCGTTGCGGTATCCTTGGCCTGAACCTTCAGCAGCCACCCCTTTTCGTTACCGGCAAACCCGATAGCTCCCGTGGAGCTGTAGGCATCCGCGAAGTCGGCGTTGGTCATGAAGGTGCCTTCATACAGGGTTTCGGAACGATCGACATCCCGCACCGTCTTGTAACTTTCCGGTGTCCCATCCCCATCGGCATCCAGACTCAGGGTGCCGTTAGTCGCCGACACGGCGATAGAGCGATTGGCGACCTTGTTCTTGGTATTGGGGTGGAAGTCCGTGGCCTGTGTGGAGCCGTTGGCCTTGGTGTAGGGGACGAAGTCATCATTCCAGTACATGGTCATGTCGTCTCCGACCATGCGCATGGCACCGCGATAGAATTCAGACCCAGCGGCATGGCAGTCGGCGCAGCCATTTGCGCCCCAAGCCAGCGCCGCGGGGGAGACACTGTGCTGATCCTTGAAGGGGACTCCCATGAAGGACAGCTTGGTCTGCGCCTTGCCGGTAACGCCGGCCCAGGCGTCGACCGCGGCGTTCATGGCGGCGACACGGGCATCGATCGCCGCCGCCGTCACGTTACCGTGTGTATCTTCGGTGAGGGACTTCCAGCCGTTGGTCTCATTGACGGCCAGCACCTGGGTCATGAGCAGCGCATCCATGCCGCCGCCACGCCCATCGAGGTTGGCATCGAAGTCGATGTCGTTTTTATCACGATAGAACATGGTATTGAGGATACCTACCCGCAACAGTTTGCCATTGTACCAGGCCAGCCCGGTACGATCGGTCATATTGTTGCGATCGACGAACTCGTTCTCATGGTCGGCCAGACGCCCGACCGGATCGGCGCCGGTGGCATCGACCACGGCACCGCCGGTGTTCCACACACTGCTGGATATTTTGCGGCTGTGACAAGCCGAGCAATCCATCAGGTCGATGTGACTGATGTTGGCGACGCCGTCAATGCCGCTCTGCACGATACTGGCGGTAAGGCCGGCAGCCTGGTGAGCCGCGGTGGGATCGGGCGCGCCGAACTGTTCGGCGCCATTGGTGCCGGTGAGGTGACACCCCTCACAGCCCTTAAAGGCCACGTTGTCATTGCCGTTGTAGAGAGAACTGTAGGGCGCATTACCCTTGGCCGGATCGTGGCCGAGCAGTCCCGTGCCCATGAACGGATAGGCTCCGCCATCCTCCGAGGTAAAGGGACCAGGCTGAGCGGCCGTAGGCATGCGCTCGTGGCAACCCATGCACCCGTACATGTAATGGACTTCGTAATCGTGCTCGGCTTCCCAGTGATCACCGCGCTTTTTCCAGTCCACGGCGTATTCACCCATATGACAGGAGGCGCAGTTCTCGGAGGCCGGCGTACGTTTGACGAAATTAGCGAAGAAGCCCGAAGGAATAATGGCATTGCCATTCACGTCCTTGGCCAGCTTGGCGGGGTCATAAACAACAGTGTTACCGTAACCGGAAGGAGCCTCGTCGGCCGTGGGGGCCCATACCACCGCGTTTTCCGTGGCGAACCCGGCGCCAACCGCGCGGGTGGCATCGATCTTGGCCTTGCGCAGCACGGTATTACGCTCTTCATACTGGTAGCCCTGCAAGTGACACATGAAGCAGTCGACTTCCATCACACCCGTGTTGGCGTAATCGATATGCATTACTTCATTCTTGTCGCCATCGCCATCGACGTCGTAGTTGTCGATGAAGTAGTTGAAGGCAGTGATATCGGTCTTGAGAATCGGGCCGAAACCATTGACATCGACGCTCTTGATATCCCGCAGGGGGGTGCGGGCGCCCAGCACAGTGTAGGGCACATACTCCATGGCGCCGCCGCCGACGTGACACTCGCCGCAATCCATGATGTTGCCGGCCAGCGACAGGTCGACCTTTTTAGCAAAGTCAGTCAGGTCAGTGTATTTGAAGGGTTTCATCAGTTCGCCGGCACTGTTCAGCAGCGAATTGACTTCATTGAATTTACCTGTTGCAGGATCGTAGCTGGAGGTACCGCTGTTACCGTCGAAAAGTCTCGCCAACTGGCGAGCGGAAGGCGGTCACCACTTGCCTACGTGGCCGGGGCTCTGCACCCAGTTCTTGCCTTTGGGTGCCACACCGGACTTGTAGGTGTTGGAAGAATCGGGGTTCCACATATCCCAGCCCATCTGCTGGTTGGCCCCGATCTGGACATGGTAGGAATGCTGCTCAATGTTCGAATAGATGTGACAGCCACCGCAGGTGTTCTTGGCGCTGTAGGCCGGCTGCGGGCCGGCGGCATCCAGGTTAATAAATTCTCCCCCTGGCCCGCGCAGGACAACATCGGGATGCACCAGGGCCAGGGCACTGCCCGCCCCCAGTAGACAGACGATCAGCGATGTCAACATCAGCTGATACGTTCGGGTACTTTTCAAAACCTTTATCATTTTTATGCTTCTCCTTGAGTATCACTTGTTGGATTTGGTTCGCGTTTTCTGTCCAATACGAGTGAACTTTTCTGTGAGAGGGCCCCTCCATGGGCCGGAAATCGATCTATGGGTTTTTGGGGAACGCCATAAAGTGATTCCGGCTGTTAAAGATTTTGAGCCGAACGTTGGTACCGATATGTGCACCAACTGTGCCCTTACACAGTCCAACATGCCAAATCCCGCAGTTATTTCGCAAGTTACCGTTATTTTAATCTTTTTTATATCCTGTATTTTTTAAGGCTTTTTCCCCGGCGATCTGTCGCCTGAATGGTTTCCCCTAATTCACACGTAAAACCAGGGGAAATCCCCAATGAGAAAAGCCACCTCCCCATCATGAGAAGTGGCTTTTCACCAGGATTAAAAGCGGTTTTCAATATATTTTGGGATTACTTACATGACAACTGACCGTACAGGTTCGCGCAACAGAGTCATAACTGGCGGTGAGGGGATCGACAAAGCGGGTATCGAAATTGATCAGGTGGGCATTGGCCGTGGCTGTCGCACCCCTGGCGGCAGGCACGCCATGGGGATCATGACAGGCCGAGCAGGGAACCTGCTGGATTTGAACATGAGAGACATGACTGTTGCCAAAGGTAGAGACAGCCGGATTAAAAAGGGCGTCTGGATCGTGGCAACGAAAGCAGAGGGCGTAGTTGCTGGCGGCATAGGGCATGGGATAACTGTCCTGTTCGTACTGGGCCAGCAGCAGATGAGGATAGATGGAACCATGAGGGCCTTCGAGCCCTGCCCCACCTGCCCGAAGACTGTCGTCACTGGCGTGACAGTCAATACAATAGATGGAGTCCGCCTCACTCCATTCGGGTCTGAGGCTGGGCACATAGCTGTTTTTGCCTGAGCCGACCACCGGATGATAAGACGGATTGGCCAGATCAAAACGCAGGCGCTCGTTACTTTCCTGGATGACACGGGGAACGGACACCGCGTAAACGACCTGGTTGTCGGCGTGACATTTGAAACAGATTTCGTACTCATGCATGGCTTCTTCGACCAGCGTCCCGGCGGCACTGACTCCGCGAACCCCCTGCAGACGGCCGCTGATGGCTGGCGCCGCTGACATGGGCGCGTCCTGGGCGTTGAGCTGGTGGGCGTTGTGACAGTCCTGGCATTCCACATGTTTGCTCATGGTTCCTGGATTTTCAGCAATATCGTGAATCCCGGCCGTCGCCGCGACAGGGTGAACGTAGAGCTTGTTGAACACACTCTGGACATCGCCCCCGGAACCGCTGCCATTGTGGCAGGTGGCCAGACAATTGCCCTCTTCAGTCGCTCCGCGCAAAAGGTGGCCGAAACCCGTGGCCCCATGGGAAGCATGACAATTCTGACAGCCCGTTTCCGCCATGGCAGCGTCCGTGGCGTGACTGCTGGCCGTCCATCCCCTCTTCGCATGGCAGCTTGTGCATAACCCTCCATAGGCATTGTCCATAACGAGGAACATACCATAGAGATCTTTGTGCGGATTGTGACAGGCGGTACACTGCAGCATCACCCCGTCTTCAAGGTGAATCTCCACAGGCAACATGGCCGGATCAACCAATTCGCCCCGCTCAGTGGCCAATTGTGCCGTATACGCCAAAGAGATGGGATGGTCGTCAGCCAGGTCGGTTCCAAGATTGCTGCCACCAGGCGGCAGGGAACTGATCCCCCCGGTCATGGGTACCGGATCCGGCCTGCCGAACAGCATCCCCACAGCGATGGTGCCATCATGACAACTCAGGCAGAGTCGCGCCCCTCCCGTGGGCTGTCCAGGAGAAGAGACCAGGGTTGTCGAGGCGTAGAGGTTGTAGATGGCACTGCTCATCTGCCTGTTCCAGAGCGGGGTGACATCGCTGGCATGGTGAGGGGTATGACAGAAAACACAGACTCTGTCTTCCGTCGTTGCCTTGATCGTTCCCGGGCCGCTGACGGAAAGGTTGTGCTTGGTCGAAAGAATGTCAGTAACACCGGGTTCAGGGGCCAGCAGCAACACCGCCAGCAGAAATAGCAGGCCATGGAAAAATCTCACGGCAACCTCCTTTCCGGATTCTCGGCAACTGGCTCTTTCAGGTACTGAAAAATCTGAACCCTGCGGTTGTAGGCATCGACCACGTAAACCCGGTCCTGTCCGTCAATGTGGATTCCCGCCGGCATCCAGAACTGCCCCGGCCCGCCACCGCTCTCGCCAAAGGCGAGCAGGAGCCGACCTTCGGCGTCAAATATCTGCACGGCGTCAAAGAGGGCATCACAGATATAAATATGGCCTTCGCTGTCCGTGGCCACGCCCTTGGGTTTGGCAAAGCTGCCGGCCGTATCACCCGGACTACCAAAGGAGGTGATGAGCTGCCCTTCCAGCGAAAAGACCTGAATGCGGCTATTGAGGGCATCGGTAACATAGAGACGACCATCGGCAATCCACAGATCCGTCGGATAATTGAAACGGCCCGGGGCATCGCCACGCGCCCCAAAACGCAGCTGTTCGATGCCGGCACGGTCGAAAGCCACCACCTGATGAGCTTCGGTTTCCGAGACGTAGAGCCAGCCATTACGGGGGCTGAAGGCAATGCCGGTCGGCCGGCGCAGGACAAAGGAGAAGAGAGGCTGCATCTTTTCTTCTGGCGCCAGCACGTAAATGGCCCCTTTTTCCGAATCGGTGACATAGTGTCGACCCGTATCATCAACGGTGATCCCGATGGGTGAAAGGAGCCCTTGTCCTGCTCCGACAATGGCAAAGGATTTTGCCGCCAGATCGAGGCGGTAAAGCCGTCCAGCCCCGGGATCGGTCAACCACATTTCATCATCAGGCCCCACAGATACACCGTAAGGCCGGCGGAATCCTGTTTCTTCGCGCCCGAAGAGGGTATCCCTGAACTTTTGCCAAAATCCCTTTCGCTCGACGACATCGAGGGAAGAGCGGATTTCTCCCAAGTATGCAATCCTGGGCGGCAGCGGCGGCCCGGGCCACACCAGTTGTTGCTCCGGCAACATCTCAGGCTCCTGGCGGAGCGCACAGCCGCCAAGGGACACGAGAATCAGCACCAGGAGGGCTACCCCAAGGAGCGACCGTCTGCTGGAAAGAATTGCATCCATAAATCCGTCATCCCCTCTCAGAAATAGCGCCGCACATAGAGATAAAGGTAGTCATTACGCTCGCGGCTCTCGTCACTCCACGTCCACTCCACCTCCGACTGCAAACGGAACTCCATGCGTCCCAGCCAGTACTGGTATCCCAACGTCATCGACAGATTATCTTCGTGAATACCGTCTCCCCGGCTGACGCGGCCCAGCCCCCGCAGATTAAGCCTGCCGTTGCGATGAACGACGCGACCAAAGTCAGCGGAGAGACTCAGGATATTGCGCCGAGACTCTCGCCTGAGCGACAATCCCTCCGCGCTCGTCAACAAGGTCTCGGTCAGCGTATATTGATTTTTCAGACGCAAGGCCAACTGACCGGCCAAAAGATCACGGCGGCGAAAAAGGTTGCCGGTGACGGATTGCTGATTCTGCCAGTCGCTGCGTACGTCTTCATACTGCACACCGGCACTGCCGCCGTCGAAATTGTGGTCGATGCCAAGCAGGTAAAAACGGGTGTGACTCAAATAAAGGGAGTCGGGATCAGGACTATCGGGCTCCTGCCTGCTGCGACCGTAATTGAACTGCATCTCCCACATATTGGCCAGGGCGTTCAAAAGGATACTCAGATTGTCAGTAGTCGTCGTAAAATCAATGCTCGGATCAACCGTGTAAGAATAATCGACGGACAGGGTTGTTCCAGTGGGAATGACGGCCGGGTCAAGCGCGATCAGCTCGGTGCGCACCCCCACAACCTCCAGCTCATAATCGATCCCCTCCTGGTACAAAACAAGACGATCGGCACTAAAGACCCTGACCGTTGACGGCACTATGAAGTTCTGTATCAGAAAGTCGCGACCATCCGTAACAACCAGCGTTTCAGCTACCACAACCAGCTCGTTACCGGCCAGGTCACGCTCCGTCATGGCAACCCGCCGGCCCAGATTCAGGCCGAGACGACTTTCGCCTGCGAGTTGTTTGCTGTAGTTCAGGTTCAGGGAGCCGCCCCGGGTCTGTTCTTCACCATTGTTGTATTCCCGTTTTTCCAGATCCGCCTGAAACCTTGTCACCAAGCTGGAAAACAACCGATGTTCCAGGCTGATTTCTTCTCTTTGCCTGTCCCGACGTTGTCCCTCGGTTTCATCCCTGTTCAGGGTGTGGGCGGCTGATACCGTCAGGGCCTTGCCTGGTGTCAGGCGCAAACGCTCCTCCCACAGGGTGCGTTCTGATTGGCGGCTGCCGGTTTCGCTGCTCAGGCGATAGCGTGAATCGAGCGTATGGGGGCGGGCGACATTTCCGAGGGTGAGCTGATTATTGAGAGACACCTCGTAGCTGTCGCTTTTCAGGGCAGGCAGACTGGCAGCATAAGTCGTAGCGTTGCTCAGGCGACTGGCGGAAAAACCGCTTTGGCTGAGGCTGTGAATACGATGGCTGACCTGAAGGCGCATTTCCTCCACGGTCTGGGTGCGGTCGAGAGAGAGTCCTTCCGTCTGCGTTTCGTTGCTCCGGTAAAGAATGCTGGCGGGCAGATAATCGTTGCGCAACTGCAGTCCAACACTATTGCTGGTCACCGTGCGGTCATAGTCCCTGCCAAAAGGGACGAGAACACGCTCCTGGGCGTAGCTGGTCAGAAAGCTGCCAGGCGCCGGGGATTTGTCGAACAATCGACCGTCCAGATAAAATTCCCCCCGGACGCCTTTCCAATCGCGATCGTCCCCTCGGCCGTCGCTGTGGCTGACGGTCTGGGCCAGGCCCAGATCCATACTGAAGCGCCCGCTCCACCAGCGATGATCGAGCAGGCCATAGAGTCCTTCAAAATGATAGGATTCCTCCAGATCATGATCTGCCGACCTGTAGGTACGGCTTCCTGACGAACTGCGGGAATACCCATTGAGTTCGTAAGCCGCTTCTCCCCAGGAGCGAAAGTCACTCAACAGAAAGAGAGCCCGGGGCTGCGCCAGAACGTTCGTAGGAAAGACAAGAAGTAAAACGACCACGACCCAGAGCCTCCGGAAAACCCGGTATTTTTTCTGGAGGCATTGTCGTCGTGGCGTCAAAGGCATGAGAAAGACCGGGCTTAGGGGTAATGGTCGCAGAGACGTCGTCAGCGGAGGAAATAACGGGCCTGCCCTGAATGGGGATCATGACAGTCACCACAGGCCATCGACCTGTCTGATACTTTTTGATGCATGGTAGCCGCCAGTCGCTCCTCTCGGTGGCAGCTTTGACAGATCTTTTCAGGCTGCTGCCTCAGGAGAAAGAGATTGGATGAACTGTGGGGCAGATGGCAGGCAAGACAATCTCCGACAGCCACCGGGCCATGAACAAAGGTGCCGCTGATAATCGTGTCGTGGCAGACGAGGCAGAGTTCCTGCCGGGGATGAATCAGGCCGCCGTTCTCGGTTTTGCTCTGAGCATGGCAATCGCTGCAGCGCTTTTCCGTATAAGGTTTGTGGTTCGACCCTGTGACGGCCGGGCCTTCCCCCTCCCCCTGAAGGGCGGTGGATTTTTTGGTGTCGCCATAATCGGCACAGATGTCGTCTGGATTGGGAGGAGCGGGAACGCCATCAAAGACGGTCGAAAGAACCCGGTGCCGCGTACCCGGATCGCAGCCATAAAGCAGACCGAGGCCCATAAGAAGGATCACCAGACAAAACCGCCATGCCCATCGATTTGTGCATTTACAAACCATTTGTTTTATCCTGCCTGCAATAAGCCCTGCTTATTTGGAAGGAATTTTTTCTTTATCGCGGCGCTGCTGCTCTTTGCGTCTTTCCTCTTCGGCTTGGCGATAGAAAGCGTCATAATCCACGCCACGCATATGTCCCAAACCGTAAATGGAGACTTTCGCCGGGCCTTCCTGATTGGCGACAAAAATCAGTTCGCTCAATTCGAAGCCTTCGGCCGCCAGTTTCTGAAAATAATCGAGCCGTCCAGAAGAGACCGCGATGCCGGCTGGAATATTCAGTGAGCCCTTAGCCTGACCGGGATCACCGAAAAACATCAGCAGGCGATAGTCCTTGTTGAACACCTGCACATTCTGAAAAGCGGCGTCAACCACATACATTTGTCCGTCACCACCGGCGGCCACCCCTCGCGGACGGCTGAACTGCCCAAAACCATCACCAAGCTTACCGAAACCGCCCAGGTAATTGCCATCCCGGTCATAAGAGAGAATGCGGCCGGAGAGCACGTTGCTGACGGCAAACTTCCCCATGTCATCCAGGGTCATGCTGATGGGCAGACGGAAACGGCTGTCCGGATCGCCGGTATTGCCGAACTCGTTTTTCTGCTTGCCGCTCTGCCGGTCGAGCACCCGTATGCTGTGATTTTCCGAATCGAGGATATAGACCTGACGGGAGTCGACAGCAACATCGACTGGTTTCATCTTCAGGTCATCGCCATAGCTGCGGACGAAATTTCCCAGGGCATCGTAGGCGAGAATGAGCCGTCGCTGGGTATCGGCCACAAAGAGCTGCCCCTCACTGTCTACAGCTATCCCGGTCGGTTTTTTGAGAGAACCGGGGCCAAAATTTCCCTTGAGCAACTCAAAACGTCCTTTTTCAAGATCGATCACCGCCACGGTACGCTGCATGGTGTCCGATACGTAGAGAGTCGTGCCGTTGACCGCTAAACCGTAAGGCTTGACCAGAGTGCGAACCCGGGTCTTCTGGTTGCCGCTCTGCACACTGAAAAGGGAAAAACTGTCGTCCTTGGCCTCAACATCGCGGGAATCCCTGATTCCCAGCAGGAACTGTATGCGAGGAGGGTTGGGCTCAGGGGGGAAAAAGACCGGGTCCTTGGATACGGCCGACTTGCCCGCACAACCCGTCAAAGGCCCCATAATGCAAAGACTTAAAACAACCACTCTGAGAATTTTCCCGATCATGCTGTCGTATTTCCTCATTTAGCGTTGCCTCCCATGATGGTGTGGTCAAAATCAAGATGATTGAAGGCTGCAATCTTCATACCCGGGTAAAAAGCGATCACGCCCTCGTTGTTTTATGCAATTTCAATATCTTAGATAAGACCAGCCTGCCACGGGGACCGTCATTTGAACTATTAATAGCGTCTTTTACCGGAACAACGGTGGGAGCCTGCGGTATGACGTGAAAGGGCCACTGGCCAGAGCCAGTGGCCCACAAATTTCAGCAGTCCACTATCAGCATCTTACTTGGCGTGACAGCTGCGGCAGATCTGTGAATCGGCCTGAGGTGCGTAGAGGAAGTAGGCGTCCATAACCGTATTGGCGCTGTTGTGAACATCGTGGCAGCTGGCGCAGGTGAAGGTGGTGCCTTCCCAAAGGACATCGGCGATGGTCACGCCCTTGGTGCTGCCCATGAACGGCGTAGAGGCATCGTTGATCTCGTTATCCGCCGTAGCGACATCCAGGTAGTTGAAGCCGATAGGATGGTCGTTCATGAGGATACCGCCCGTACCGACGGCATAGTCATTGTAGAAATCGCCGACGAGGACGTCATTCCCGATCTTGCCATAATAGGAGTCATAAGCGACGACGCCGTCATGACAGCTCATGCACAGACGGGAGGGGCCATCCACCACATCAAGGCTGACCACCGCATCCAAGGTCGCGCTGGTATAAGGCATAAAGACTTCCTGGGTCAGCGGCTTGGTCCACAGAGGCATGTAATCGGAAAGGCTGGCGTCTTCCGCGTGGTGAGGAGTATGACAGTAGGCGCACACACGGCCCTGGGCATCAGGGACATCGTCAAGCAGCGTCATGTCATGGGGTGAATTAACGATACCGCTGCCAGCGGTATAAGGATTGGTGGCAGCATACGAAACAGCGGCAGAGAGTGCGACGGCGCACAAGGCGATAAGCAACTTCTTCATCTTGCTCATTTCTAATTCTCCCTTTAATTCATGAAAAATACGTTAGTAAAACCTCCATTGTTCCCACGTTCAGCTCTTTTCCCCACTGTCCTGCAGCCGCAGGCACCCCATGTGCCAGGACCATCCGGAGCAGCGATCATCTCCTCCCCCAAAGAAGAAATGATCTATTAAGGCTGCCGTTCCATAGAGCAAGGGCGATGCCAAGAGGCGAGTCTAAACCTGCCTTATTATTTTCCATATCATTTCAAATACTTAACCAACCCCCCTCACAACCTCCCACGCCATGCCTGGGGTGATGTTCTGAGAAGCATGGGGGCATGTCCTTACCCCATCTCTACCTGAAGCTTTGCCATTTACCCACCTTTTCGCCCCTGAAGGCCATATCCCCATCTGCGGAGGGCAAAAAAAAGACCCCGCATAAAACGGGGTCATGAAAGCCGGGGGCTTTTCTTACAATGGAATCAGGGCATCTGGTAGTCCACAGGCTGGTCACGATCGTAGGAGAGGCTGCGATGACAGCCGGGCGTACAGCCCCCTCCCGTCTCTGTTTTCTCAAAACGGGTGGGAATGCGCCAGTCGCCGAAAACGGCCCCCTGTTCGCTGACCAGTTTTTCCAGGTTGCTCGCGTGGGGCTCGTGGCAGGCGCGGCAACTGCGTCCCTTCCAGGGATCGGCGACATGAACGTAATGAAGATTGTTCTTGCCGTTGCGGAAACCGGTATAAATGGAGGTCTCAGGGAATCGCAGCATGTCGCTGTCATGGCAGTTCATGCAGAGGGCGTAGGTATCCGCCTTGAAGGGAGCATAGAAACCGGCAGGATAGGCGTCATTCAGCAGACGGAAATAATCGGAGCCATGTGGGTCATGACAGGCGGCACAGTCCCCTTCCGCCACGGGACCATGCAGCATCGATTTACCGTCGAGCTCACGTGCCATGTTTTTAAGGGGCCGGGAGCGACGATTATCATCCTTGCCGTGGCAGGAAAGACAGACATCCTGTTGCGGGGCAGGAAGCAGGGCCGGATGGTCGGAAAAATGCGTAGAATGGCAGGAACCGCAACTCTCCTCACGATAAAGAGGAGCGTGCCGGGTGGATGATTTGGCCAACTTGTCCCCAAGGGCCGGATGGCAACCGAGGCAGAGTTCGGGTTGCGCCTGTTTCAGCAATTTTTTGACGGGAGCGGCATGAGGGTTGTGGCAGGTGGTACATTCGGACTCGCGCACGGCGGTATGCACGACGGGAGACTTCGCGAGCCCTTCTTCCATGTCAGCATGACAACGGGTACAGGTTTGCACCAGCGAGCGCTCAAGGAGACCAGCGGTGTTCGATTCATGCGGGTTGTGGCATTCGAGGCAGGCCCCTACGGCAGCGGGGCCATGCATGACCTCAGCGTCAAAACCCTGCTGATCGTGGCAACCAAAACACAATGGCCTCACATCGCCTTTATCAACGTTGAGCAGCGAGGCTCCCTTACCGTGGGGGTCATGGCAGGAGGCGCACTCCCCAGTCTGGACCGGCGCATGGACATTGCGTTTTTTTCCCATTTCTTCGTGACACTGACTGCACAGATTCGCCCCAGTCTCCACAAGAGCCATTGTCTGG
The DNA here is from genome assembly GCF_009731355.2 of Desulfuromonas sp. AOP6. Lineage (GTDB taxonomy): Bacteria > Desulfobacterota > Desulfuromonadia > Desulfuromonadales > SZUA-540 > SZUA-540. The sequence continues at coordinate 1,258,030 of NZ_AP022810.1, read as the reverse complement.
CGCCCCTTCTGTGGATGAGGAGAACCCTCGGCTTGGTGGCAGGAGAGACACTCCCCCGCCTGCACCGGGGCATGGCGAGAATCCTGGACCCGCATGCCGGCGTGGCAATCGGACGTGAGACAGTCCTGGGCCACGGCCACAGACCATTCGCCACAAAGGAGAAAGAAAAAAATCAGAAAAACGGCAAAACGGCCAAAGAAAACGCGAGGACGCATGGCAATCCTTTACGGGGGTTAAAGCAGGAAGCAAGGATTCAACAAAAGGTCACTCCAAAACCGGCTAGCCCGAGGAAGCAGAGGCCTCCGATTCCTCGTTAGGATAGTTATCCAGCCCGAACTTCTTACGCCGATAGCGAAGAGTGTCAAGACTCATGCCAAGGCATTTGGCTGCCCTGGTCTGATTGCCCCGGTAACGGGCCAACGCCTGCATGATGTAAGCCTTTTCCACGGCCTCAATGGAAATGCCTTCGGGGGGCAGAATGACGCGAGGGAGACTCGGGTCATCGTCGAAAATGGCCTCTTCGACCCGGGTCGAGGATGGAAAGTCGTGGATGATGGCTGCTGAAGAGCGAGCAGGCGCAGAGGATTCCGATTCCTGAAAGTCAGTAAAACCTTCCTCTCTTTTCTGGACTTCAGGGGGAAAAAACCGGGAGGTCAAAAGCGGCCCCTGCTCCATGATCATGGCCCGTTCGATGACATTGCGCAATTCACGGCAGTTTCCGGGCCAATTGTATCGGCTCAGACAATCGAGAGCATCCGGCGCCAGCCCTTCGATTTTCTTACTGTACCCGCGATTAATCTTGTCAATGAAGTAGGAGGAGATTTGTTCGATGTTCTCTCGGCGTTCGCGCAAGGGAGGCAGTTGAATGCTCAGAACATTAAGGCGGAAAAAGAGATCTCCACGGAAGGTCCCTTCTTGAACCATGGATGGCAGATTCTGGTTAGTTGCGGCGATAATGCGAACGTCGACTTCCGAGTCACGATTACTGCCCAGCCTGCGATAGCGCTTGTTTTCTATCACCTTGAGAATTTTGGCCTGCATGGCCAGGGGCATGTCGCCGATTTCATCAAGGAAGACCGTACCGCCATCAGCCGCGGCGAAAATACCTTTTTCCGAATTGGCGGCGCTGGTAAAAGCGCCCTTTTCATGACCGAAGAGTTCGTTTTCAAGAAGATGTTCAGGAATAGCCGCGCAATTGATATCAATGAACGGCCTGTCACGGCGAGGGCTGTGCTGATGCAGGGCACGGGCCACGAGTTCTTTGCCGGTGCCGCTTTCACCAAGAATGAGCACGGTCTTGCATTCTGCTTCGGCGCAGACCTTGATCATCTTAAAAACTTCCATCATTTTGGCCCCGGTGCCGATAAGCCGATCGTAATCTTCCTCGGGGGGAGAAAGAGGCTGGGGCGGATTGACCGGCATATTCAGCGTTCTTTTTTCAAGAGCCTGGGCGATGGTCTGATGAATGGAAGCGATATTGAAAGGTTTACCGATGAAATCTTCCGCCCCCTGCTTTAAAGCCTCAACAGCGGAGTCCATATGGGAATTGGCGGTAATGATAATGACCGCCAGACTGGGATCATGGGCTTTCATCTGCTTGAGCAGGTCCAACCCATTGGCGTCAGGCAGAAAGACATCGAGCAGCACAACATCCGGGGAAAAGGAGAGCAGTTTGGCCAGGGCCTCTTCACCCGTGCCGGCGGTATCGGTCTCATAACCGCTTTTTCCCAGGGATGTCCCTAAAGACCAGCGAATCAATTGTTCGTCATCAACGACCAGCACACGATTATTCGCCATGCAAATACTACCTTCCCCTTTCTGTCGGCTCTAAAGTATACACCCTCGCACAGATAACATGGCTGACAGAAGCCCTCTTCCATTTAAAATCAAAAAACAAAAAATACAATTCAGCTATTGCAATATATGATAAGCAATATAAATGATTGGACTTGTTTAATTTTGATACAATGACAGCAACTGTCAATATAATATTTTTTAATAAACCCAGAGACCGCCACAATACATGAAGAATAATTCTTATCCCTATATAATTCAGCGACTGAACAATGACGATATCGGTCGTATGCTAAACAGGGACAGTTGGACAATCAGCTTTTCATCATATTTTGTATTTTATATATTCTTCCTGCCTCCACTTTAATGCCATCCCTTATTGAGCAGAGCGTCCCTGCACCCGGCTCCGAGGCCTGTGAAAACTCTGAACCGGGATCATTATCTAATGGGGATATGCACGTTTTTTGGGGCATTTCGCCTGATTCATGAACGTTCTCACACCCCTCTTCTGGCTATTCTCCAGACGAAAGAACGTAATTTTAAGACGTTACAAATAAAAGAAGGGCGCCGGCACACCCCCTGCAAAAGCAGAAGAATCTCCGGGAGTCCAGACAAGCAAACCCGGGACACTATCCAAATGCGCAAGAGAGGATAATTCGTTGCCGTCATCCCTGCTGTTTCGCACTCTGATTTGCGCCCTGGCCGGCCTTTTTATTGCCGTCGACTCGTTGTGGATGCCATCCCTCGCCGAGACCAACATAACACCGACCTTGAATTCGAGCCTCTGCCAGTTGTGTCACCAAAGGCCTCCCCTGGACATTGTCGAGGCTGGGGGAGGACACCAGACCAAGATTACCTGTACCGACTGCCATCAGGGCCACCCACCCCAACAGCTGGAAATCATTCCAGCCTGCCAGCTCTGTCATGTGGCCAAGCCCCACTATACCCTGGATAGCTGTCTTTCCTGTCATGCGAATCCCCACCGTCCCCTTGAGGTGACTTTTCCGGAAAGGACCACGGGTCCCTGCCTAACCTGCCATGAAGGTGAGGGAGTTGCCCTGCGGACCCATCCATCTGGCCATAGCCAACTCAGCTGCACCGGCTGTCACCTGACACACGGCACACCACCAGCCTGCACAGAATGTCACCAGCCCCATGGCAACGGCATGAAGCAGTCGTCATGCACGGGGTGTCATGATGCCCACAGTCCGACGCTGCTTGAATACCGCCGGGACGTATCCTCCACGGAATGCGGCTCCTGCCATGGAGAGGTTCTGGTTCGTCTTAACGAAAGCGACACTCGTCACGCCAAACTGGACTGTCTGACCTGTCACTTGTCCAGACACGGCACTGTTATGGATTGCGGGGGATGCCACGGCACGCCCCACTCAGAGACAACCCACAATCAGTTCAATCGCTGTCAGGATTGCCACAACGAGGCCCACGATCTGAGCATCTGATTTTAGAATTTAAAATGGCCGGAAACGCCTGGATGAAATCAATGATGAAAAACTCCGCCGAGAATGAAAGACTCTCTGTCGATGAGATGAGAATGCCGGGGAAAACCGCTTATCTCCACAACTTTGCCAATGACCCTGGACTGGACTATGCACACAGGATCATGGAGGAGAACCAGGAACGCCTGGAAAGGATTTTCTCCAGCGTCCCCGTCGGTATCCTGGTCATTGACGCCGAAAACCACAGAATCATCGATGCCAATCCCAAGGCGCTGGAAATGATCGGGGGCCATCGTGAAAAAATTCTGGGACATGTCTGTAACAATTTCATCTGCCCTGCCAAAGAAGGGGAGTGCCCCATTACCGACAGCAATCATGCCCTGAACGATTCAGAACGCAGCCTGCTCACCCTGAATGGGGAAAAGCTTCCTATCCTGAAAACCGTATCGACCATTGGCATCGGAGGCAAAAAACATCTTATCGAAAGCTTTCTGGACATTTCCGACCTGAAGGCGACGAAACTCAAACTGGAGGAGAGTGAAAAGCGCTACCGGGATCTTTTTGAAAACGTCAGCGACATGGTCCAGATGATTTCGCCAGACGGGCGTATTCTTTACAGCAATCCGGCCTGGGAAAGCCATCTGGGCTACGACAATCGAGAAATAGCCAGTCTTCACATAACCGACATCATCGACGCCGGACATCAAGAGCAATTCATGGCCACGGTCGCCCGCCTCTCCGCCCGGCAGAAGCAGGGGCTGGTCGAAACCATCTTCACGACCAAGGACGGCCAGAAAATCCCTGTCGAAGGGAACATCAGCTTTCAAAAAGAAAACGGCAAACTGGCCGGCATCCATCTGATCTGGCGGGACATCACGGTGCGCAAGAACGAAGAGGCGCAGATGGTCAGTCTGAACAGACAGCTTGAATCCATGGTCACGGAAAAGGATCGATTGCTGCAGGATGCCCAGATCAAACTGATCCGAGCCGAAAAAATGGCGACAATTACGGGCATGGCGCATGGAACGGCTCATGAATTGAACAACCCTGTCAGTGGCATTCTTTGTGCCGTTCAGGTCCTCAGAGAAAGTAAGCAGTTATTGCTTAACGACCAGGAAACCATTAAAGCCGCCCAGTGGCTGGAAGCCATTGAAAAAGCAGCAACCCGATGTGTCAAGATCGTCGACGACCTGGACGTGTTCTGCGACCAGGAAAAGACCGTGTTTCTCAAAACGGACATCGATCACATCCTGGAAAGGGCTCTCGATGCCCTGGGGCCGGAAATTGAGGCGAGAGGCATTCGAATCAGCATGCCTCCAGGTCCTCCGCTACCGAGAATCGATGCGGATCCCTGGCAAATGGAACGCATGCTGACCAATATTTTGCGCAACGCCATTCTGGCCGTCGATGAAAACGTGGGTGAAATCCGTATCAGAAGCTGCCTTACCAAGGATAACGGCTGCGACGAATCCATGATCCGTCTCTCCATCGGTGACAACGGGTGCGGTATCCCAACCGAAAACCTGTGTCGGATTTTCGATCCCTTCTTCACGTCCTGGCCTTCAGGCAAGGGAACAGGACTGGGGTTGACGGTCTGTTACGGAATTGCCCGCCGGCATCATGGCGATATCGATATTTACAGTACCGGGAAGGGAACGGAGGTTGTTGTTACCCTACCGCTCAGCCAGCATGGCAGAGAAACGTCAGTCCGATCCACGCACCCTTGAACGGCGCACATCTTCCGGCAGGATGACGTGTTCGAGCAACATGACGGCGGTTACTCCAACCACAAAGCCGTTGCCTAGGATAGGTCGCAGTACAGAAGGCATGGACAGCAGGGCCGAATCCGGCAGGAAAGAGACGATGGTTCCCAACAGCAAGGGAAGCCCAAGAATCAAACCATCCTCAAAAAGAAAACCGCCAGGAACTTCGAAAGCCAGCAACAAACCAGCGGACACCTGGGCACACAGGATATAGAGCAGAACAGCCCCCATCACCACGGACGGTATGGCGGCCAACCAGACCAGGGCCGCCGGAGAAAAGGCCAGAAAGAACAGCACCAGACCGGTCGGCAGCAGCGCATATCTCGACGCACATCCCGTCGCCATCACCACACCCGGACTGAGGGAAAAATTCACCGGACCGATGACGCCAAGCCAGCCGGACAGCAGGTTGGCCACGCCCGTCACCGTAATCCCCCGGCGCACCCTCCCCTCCATGTCCCCTGCCCTTACGACTTCCCCAATGGATTGAATGGATCCCAGGTCATTGATGGCGAGGGCAAGGTAGCAACAGAGGAAGGAAACCAGCACCCCTGGGTCCAGCCGGAGGGAAGACGTCAGATTCACGACAAAATGCCCTATACCGGGCAAAGAGCTCGCGGAAGAGGGGGAAATCCCCGGAAACAGAACATAATAAGCCAGACTCCCTGCCGCCAGGGCCACCACGATAAGCATGGCCTTTTTCGGCCCACGCAGCCAGCGATGCAAAAAAAACATGCCTACAAGCAGCGTCATGGCAAAGACGAGACTGGCCAGAGGAGAGACCCCCGACCTGCTGCCGATGAGCAGGTCCATAATGGGCGCGGCCAGCGTAAAGGCGATAAGCAGCAGGACAAGAGCCACCACACGCGGCGTAAAGAGCCGCTGCAACGAGGGAAAGAGGCCGAGGGCGCTGAAAAGGGCCAGAACGGCGCCGCCAATCATGATCGAAGTATAGATTGTCGGCAGATCATGCCCCTGACTGGCGACCACGCCAATGAGCAGCACCGCCGCCGGGCCTAGAACCAGCGGGAGCCGGTGCCCTACCAGAAGCTGGACGACCAGTGTAACCGCCGTAACAAAAAAGAGTTTCTGCAGATAGAGGATCTGGCCAGCAAGATCCTGAAATTGAAGCTGTCCGACAATACCGCCGACAATAATGACACCCGGCACCGAAATGGCGAGCCACTGCAAGCCATACAGCACCAGCTCACCAGGGGGTGGCCATTCGTCAAGCCCTCTTTTAAACTCCACAGGATTACTCCTCTCTGACTGAATTCGGCAGGGGATCAACGCTTTCATCTTTTACCACAAGCCCCCTCTCCAGACCACAGGAAGCTTCGCCTCTGTCCCTGGGGCACTATTTCCCTGTGGTTTTTCATTCAATTTCACGATCGGATATGTTATCTCTAAGAGCCCGTGAACGGCACTTGAGGATAGAGCCCAACTCTCTCAATCATCCGATTCGACAACAGGATTTCAACCTGCCATGCTTCAGCTTTTCAATATCAGCAAATCCTACCAGAAAGATTCGGCAGCGCTCGAAGATGTCAACTTCAAGGTAGGCAAAGGCGAATTTGTCTATATCACGGGTCCATCCGGTGCGGGCAAATCCACCCTGCTCAAGCTCCTCTACGGGGCGGAGAAACCATCGAGGGGCCAGATTTTGATCAACGGCCAGAACTTCACCCGCATGGGAGCTGCGAAGATCCCTTACATGCGTCGAAGAATCGGCATCGTTTTTCAGGACTTCAAACTTCTCAACACCCGCACCATCTTTGAAAATGTGGCTTTCCCGCTGGAAGTCCAAGGGAAAAAACGCTTTGAAGTCAGCAAAAAGGTCTACCTGGCTCTGAAGCATGTAGGTCTTGAACATAAACTGCAGCGACGTCCCCTCGAACTCTCCGGCGGCGAGCAGCAGCGCGTGGCCATTGCCCGCGCCCTGGTCATCGACCCGCTCATTCTCATCGCCGACGAACCGACGGGCAACCTGGACCCTGAAGCCACTCAGGCTATCATGACGCTGTTCAAGGGAGCCAACGCCCGTGGCTCCACCGTGATCATCGCCACCCATGACCGTGAGATGATTCGACAGTTTCCCCGCCGCGTCATCGCACTTGACCGGGGACGGGTGATCGAAGACCGCCAGCCTTAAGGACGCGTCAGCGATATCAGGGCAGAGGGTCTGTCTTCAACGTAGATTCCAGGGAGAGTCACCTTGTTTGAGCGTTTTCTCTATTTTCCTTTACGCGCCCTGCGCAACATGCGGCAAAGCCCTTTTCTGTGCATTGCCGCCATTGCCACGGTCTCCGTATCCCTGACTATTCTGGCTTTTTTCGCCATCGTGGTGCTCAACGTCCAGAAACTGACCACGAACTGGAGCAAAGAGGTCCAGGTGGTAGCCTATATCGACCAGATCCCCGACCAAAACCAGATAAAAGCCTGGGTCACCCAGATCGGCAGCCTGTCCGAAGTGGCTCTGGTTACCTATGTCTCTCCCGCTGAAGCCTTCAATCGCTTTAAAACCCGACTGGGGCAGGACGCCGGTCTGCTTGAGGGACTTGGGACCGACATCCTGCCAGCCTCGCTGGAAATCACTCTGAAGGAAGACCACCGAAACCGCCTGGGTATCGGCAAAGTGATCTCACATCTGCGCCAGGACAGTCGTTTTTCGGATCTGAGGTATGGGCAGGAGTGGCTCGAAAAATTTGAAGCCTTTGTCGCTCTGCTTAAAATGGCGGGCGCTTTTCTCGGCGGATTTCTTCTCTTCGCCGCCCTGTTTATCGTCTCCAACACCATCCGCCTCACTCTCTTCGCCCGCCGCGACGAATTGGAAGTCATGGCTTTGGTGGGAGGCACCCCCCTCTTCATCAAGACCCCTTTCCTTCTGGAGGGAGCCTTTCAGGGGGCCCTTGGCGGCTGCCTGGCACTGGCCGGATCGTATGTTCTCTATCTGATATTTCTTAAAGAAGGTCTTTCATCGCTGCTTTTGGCCACCGGCGTAAACACCATCACCTTTTTACCTTCACAATACGGTTTTGCCGTAATTCTGGCCGGGATTGCCCTTGGATTTCTGGGAAGTCTCCTGTCCCTGCGAAAGCTTGTCCGGTTCTGATGATCAGCATCCGTTTTTCAAGACTGTCTTGCCTGTTGATGTTTCTGTGCTGTGTTGGCCTCCTGCTTCGGACGACCTCGGCCTGCGCCTCATCACCACGTGAAGAGCTGGAAAAAAGTCGGCAGACGCTGGAAACCATCCAGCAACGTATCCAACAGACAGTCAAAGACCTGGACCGGAAGAAATCAGACGAGTCCTCTTTGCGGGCAGACCTGGAAACGGTCGAACAGGAACTGCGTAAAATCGATCAACGCAAAGCCGGCCTCAGCAGCCGTCTTAATCAGCTGGAAAAAGAGATCGCCGAAAAGGAAGATCACATTCGCCAGACGAAAACCTCAATCGACCGCCTGCAAGACCAGGTCGAAAAACGCCTGGTCGCCTTGTATAAAGGCGCGGATGCCGGTTTCATCCGTATTCTTTTCGCCGGTATTCCTCCGGCGAAAATTGCGGAGGAATATGACTTCCTCGGTCGCATTGTGCAAAAAGATCGGCAGCTTCTTAATGACTACCGCACCAATTTGGCCAACCTGGAAAAAGCCACGGTTCAACTGAGAAATCTGCACGATGAGCAGAAGGAGGCCATGGCAACTTTACGCGGCGAAGAAGCCAACTTCGCCCAGGCCCGCAAACTCAAGACCCGCCTGCTCAGTCAGGTACGCAGCGACCAGGAGACTCTTGCCCGACAACTCGGTGAATTGGAAGAAAAAGCCGAGCGCCTGAGTGATCTCGTCAAAAAACTTGAATCGGAAAAGCCGCACGAGTATAGTCAAAAGTCAGGCCTTTTCGCTGCCCAAAAGGGACGTTTGCCTTGGCCGGCAACCGGCATAATCCGCACCGGCTTCGGCCTGGGGCGCCATCCGGAGCTCGGCACCGCATACGATAGCCACGGCCTGGAAATAAGCGTGGGAGTGGACAAACCGGTTTCGGCGGTCGCAGCTGGAAAAGTCATCTTTGCCAGCTGGTTCAAGGGTTATGGCAATCTTCTCATTCTCGACCATGGCGACAGCTTCTACACTCTCTACGCCCAAACCTCCCGGCTGCTGAAAAAGGTCGGAGACAAAGTCTCCGCGGGTGAGCAAGTTGCCTTCTCAGGCTATGAGGGGAACGAGAATCTGTACTTCGAAGTTCGTGAGGGGCGAACCCCTCTTGACCCGACAAAGTGGCTCGTCCCGCGCTAGACAAACCACACTGGAGGAAAACTGATGCACAAAGCCAGGCGGTCAACGATCCTCATCCTCGTCATGGCCCTAGTTCTTTTAGGCTGGATTTCAACCGGGGCATCGAACCCCACCAGCCAGGCTGAAGTTCGCGCCCAGTATGAGAACATGGAACTTTTCACGGATGTCCTGTCCATCATCCGCAAAAATTACGTGGAAGAACCGGACACCAAGAAACTGATCTATGGGGCCATTAACGGCATGCTGAGTTCTCTTGATCCCCATTCCGCTTTCATGCCGCCAGACATGTACAAGGAGATGAAGATCGATACCCGTGGCGAATTTGGCGGGTTGGGTATTGAAATCTCGATCCGCGACAACATTCTAACCATCGTGGCTCCCATTGAGGACACCCCAGCATACAGAGCCGGCTTGATGGCGGGCGATCAGATCATCAAAATCGAAGACCGTTTTACCAAAGACCTGAGCATCATGGAAGCGGTCAAGCTGATGCGCGGCCCCAAGGGCAGCCAGATAACCATCACCATCATGCGCGAGGGATTTGAGAATCCGAAGGCCTTCACTCTGGAACGGGAAATCATCAAAACCAAAAGCGTAAAATCGCGAACCCTGGTCGACGGCTATGCCTATGTACGTATTTCCCAGTTTCAGGAACGTACGGATTCCGACCTGGCCAAAGCTCTCGCCAACCTCATGAAGGAAAACGACGGCACTCTCAGCGGACTGGTGGTCGACCTTCGCAATAATCCAGGAGGGTTGCTTGACCAGGCGGTCAACGTCTCTGACTTCTTCCTGTCATCCGGTCTTATCGTTTATACGGGAGGTCGCGAAAACGACAGTCAGATGAAATTTGAGGCTCATGCCGACAACACGATCCCCTATACTCCTACGGTCGTGCTCATCAACAATGGCAGCGCGAGCGCCTCGGAAATCGTCGCTGGTGCCCTGCAGGACCATGGCCGCGCCGTCATCATGGGCACCCAGAGTTTCGGCAAGGGCTCTGTACAGACGATCATCCCCCTGAGCGATGATTCGGGTCTGAGGCTGACCACAGCCTATTACTACACCCCCAACGGACGATCCATCCAGGCCCTGGGCATCACTCCGGATATTGTGGTGCCGGAAATGGAGGTCAAAGAGCTTCAGCCGCCTCATGCATTTAGCGAGAAGGATCTGGAAAATCACTTCGAGACCACCGACTCCGCTACCGCCAGCAAGCAGCGTTCCAGTAAGCAGAAATTCCAATTGAGCGCGGATGACATGAAAGATTATCAGCTCATGCGGGCTCTAGACCTCCTGCGAGGCTGGCAGTTCTTCAGCACGTTGAATCAACCGGCGGCCTGATCCTCATCAACCATCAAGCTAAAAGGGGGATGTTGCCATCCCCCTTTTTCATTACGTTATGGCCAAAAAGAAAAAAGCACCCCCCAGGACAGCTAAGGGCAAAAAGAAGCGCCAGCAGAACAACTGGCCGTGGATGGCTCTGGCTGCCCTTGTAGCCGTTATTGGCCTGCTGCTAGCCCTGATCCTGCTGCCGCAGCTGCGGGGAACAAAGACTGCACCGACCGTTGCCAAAAAGCCTTCCATCCTGACGGAAGTTCTGGTGGAAGACATCCGGATCGAAGTCGAGAGCGCCCTGGTTCGAGCCGGTGCCAAGTTACCAAATCAAGCCCTGAAAAATTTGTCGCCCGGGCATTCTCTGAAGGTGGAAGGATCTTACCCCGAGGCGGCTGCTCTCGATGCTCTGCAAAAACGGCTTAAGCGCCTTTCCGGCAACATTCAGGTACAGAACCATCCGGCCAGAAAAACTATTGTCATCCTGTGGGATGGAAGACTGCTCTTTGCCGTCGAATATCCATCGGAGCCACCAGCTACAACTATCACTGTAGCTGGGCCCCGTGTCGCCATTATCATCGACGATGTCGGCCGCGACCTGGCCACGGCAAGGGAAATCCTCGACATCGACCTTCCCCTCACTGTTGCCATTCTTCCCTTCAGTCATAAAGCCGCCGAGATTGACCAGCTGCTTTATCAGCAGGGGCGGGAAATTCTCATTCACATCCCGATGGAGCCCCAGGGATATCCTGATAAAAATCCAGGTCCGCAGGCCCTCTTTGTCAACCTTGACCAAGACGAGATCGGGAACAGGTATGCTGCCTATCGACAGAGGGTGCCCCATGCCACCGGTGGCAACAACCATATGGGTTCCCGATTTACCGAAGAACGCCAAGGTATGCGCACCATTTTGGCCCAAATGAAAAAGGACGGTCTGTTTTTTGTGGACAGCCTTACCACGCCACGCTCAGTCGCCTATGCCGAAGCGGTAAAGACCGGTATACCGGCAATCGAAAGGGATGTCTTTCTCGATAACGTCCAGGAGACGGGACGCATTCTGACCGAAATCCATAAGTTGGCAGCCTTGGCTCAAAGACAGGGCCACGCCGTCGGCATCTGTCATCCGCACCCGGAGACGCTGGAAGCCTTGCGTCAGTCGGTCAGGATTTTTCAGGAGGCGGGCGTTACCGTAGTGCCCGTTTCGCAATTGCTCAGGCCTTAGGTGCCAGGGACGTTTAACGGGAGGGCATATCAGGGCAGCTGGCGGCGGATTTTTTCGCCGACTGCCTGTAAGACGGCATATTCGCCGCTGGTCAGAATTTCTTCCGGGGTATCGCTGTGAACTTTGCGGATCAGGAGAAACTCTTCCCCAAGGCGTCCATCCGCCGAGGCGATCGTGGCCGCCAGAAGCTGCTGTAGATCGGAAGATTTCGATAGAGAATCCAGCATGATGGACTTATGGGAAACTTCCAGCCCAGCCTGATCGAAGCGGTAGAATGACAGCTCTTGCCGAAAGTAACCACTTGTCCCCGGCTTGCGATGCAGGACGAAATAGGCCTGCGTCGCCGACTCCCGGAAAAAGCCCTTCAGGGTGCCCTCGGCGGCCGAGGTCGGCGCGACTCCATGGAAGTGGGTCAAAGCCAGTTGGTTGAAGCAGTCGTCATGCATGAAACCAAGAACCCGACCGTCGGAGGTTTCGGCAAAGTAACCAGCCTGACTCACGACACCGTCTGCCAGCAGAGACCTTCCGCAAACGAGGCAGGACGAATGGGCCCGGGAGTTGCGCTCCAGATAGGCAGCCTCGTCGCGCAGGGACTCATCATGAACTGCCGTCTTTATGGCCGCCAGACGACGTTCGTCATCTCCCCTGATGCCCAGATATACCTGTCGGGCGAGATGGGCAAACTGCAAGTGAACATCGGTACCGCGCCCATGGGTCAATATGGGATAGACACGACCTTCGGGATTTGTGTTGAGGGATTCCACCTTGGGACTTTTGGCGATATAGCCTTCAAAACAGCGGTAACCCCGGTTGATAGCATACCCCTTGAGAAGCTGATAGGAGTCCTTGAAGGTACCGCTGTAGTGAACCCGCGAATCAAGCAGGCAGGGCAGAACCCGGATCGCCCGCCGCGGCAACTGGAGGCGGTCGAAAAAAGCATAGAGATTGCGACAGTTTTCCAGGGAGGGGGCATCCTTTACCGGCACGATGACGCGATCCGAGGCGAAAAGAGCGTTCTGGGTAAACACATCGAGATCGGGACGGGTATCGATGATGACGATCCCCTGCAGGCCGGAATTTGCCAGAATGCGTCCAAGGATATCGACACGGTCCACACGGCTGCGCAGTGGGCTTAAATCCCGACTGGAGGGAATAAACTGGACACCATACTCACCGAGTTCAACTATTTCCTGCAAGGGACGATCGGTAAAGAGGTCCGCCACCTCCCCCTCTCCTGATCCGCGCCCGATGCGGAACATCTGATCGACGGAGAAATGATTATCAAAACTGAACAGGGTGACGGGCAGGTCCTCGTTGAGGGCCTTAAGATAAACCGCCAGATTGGTAGCAAGAGTAGTTTTGCCCACGCCCCCCTTTTCACTGGATACAGTTATAATGTAAGGTTGATTTGTCAATCGGCTCATCTCCTGGTTTTCAAACCCTAGATATAGGGCATAACCAACAACTTGTCAACTTCCAACCCCAAGATATTGTTATGAGCATTTTCTCCCATCCCGAAAAAATCCTGACTGTCAGCCGCCTGAATGCCCTGCTCAAAGAGACTGTTGAGGATAACTTTGTACAAGTCTGGGTCGAGGGGGAAATATCCAACTTTACCCCTGCCTCTTCTGGGCACTGGTATTTCTCCCTCAAAGATGAAAACGCCCAGATTCGTTGCATAATGTTCCGAGCCCAGGCCAGAGCCCTGGTTTTTCGGCCGGAAAACGGTACTCGTGTTCTCTGTTGCGGGCGCATTTCTCTTTACACCCAAAGGGGAGATCTTCAGCTGATCGTTGAGACCATGGAAACAAGAGGACTTGGCAACCTTCAGCTGGCCTTCGAGCAACTGAAACAGAAACTCATGGCTGAAGGGCTTTTCGACACCCATCGCAAACGCTCCCTGCCTGCCTTCCCACAGGTTATCGGCGTTGTCACTTCAGCGACGGGGGCGGCCATACATGACATTATCACGGTCTTGCAGCGACGGAGCGTCGGTTTGCGCGTTCTGCTCCGCCCGGTCAGGGTGCAGGGCGAAGAAGCCGCCGGGGAAATCGCCGAAGCCATTGCCGACCTGAACCGTCAGGGGGAGGTAGATGTTCTTATCGTCGGCCGGGGGGGCGGCTCCCTGGAAGACCTTTGGGCTTTTAACGAGGAAAGAGTGGCCCGAGCCATTCACGCCTCGCAAATTCCAGTCATTTCTGCCGTCGGTCATGAAGTTGACGTGACCATCGCCGACTTTGTCGCCGACCTCCGAGCTCCAACTCCCAGCGCCGCGGCCGAGTTGGTCGTCAAAAACCGCCAGGAACTGGAAGGACATGTTGACCACCTGATTCTGCGGCTGGCCAGTCCCATGAGCAACCAGCTCCACCTCCTCAAGGAACGCCTTGAGGGTCTGACCAGACGACTGAGGTCTCCTGCCCAGTCCCTGGCGATAAGGAAGCAGCATCAGGAGAACCTCAGCCTGCGCCTGACAAAGGCCATGGCACAAAAACTGGAAAAATCAGAAAGTTATTTTGTATCGACAGTAGCCCGTCTGGACACTCTTTCCCCCCTCAAAACCCTCACCCGCGGGTATGCCATCGCCTTCAGGGAAGAGACTGGTGATATCGTGCGCCAAGCCAGAGAACTGACACCGGGAGACCACCTGAACATTCGTTTCGGTCAAGGAAGCGCTGAGGTCCAGGTTAAGAAGGTTTCACCATGAAGGCCACTCGCTGTTTTTCCCTTGCTTCCCTCCTTTTCCCCGCAATTGTTTGGGAAGGCCTCAACCCATGTTGAACCTGCAGAAATCCTGGTTGGAGAAGCTGCCATCTTACGATCCAGCGGACCACACCCGCACTGGGGCACCATCTGGCCGGATAAACGCATCGCACCTCTTCCTGTCGGACGCTCTCTGACCCCGAAAAACCTTGACTCATCCCGGTAGCACAGGGATAATCATCCATTTCTGAGGGAGCAAAATGGCGAAAAAGGATTCTTTCGAAAAAGCCTTGAAAAGTTTGGAAAAGGCTGTAGAGCGCCTGGAAAGCGGTGATCTTGCCCTGGAAGAGGCTCTTGAATATTTTGAGGCCGGTATGGTCAGCGCCAAACAGTGCCAAAAATACCTCAAGGATGTGGAAACCAAAGTGGAGCTTCTCATGAAGGACAGGGAAGGAAACTTTTCCACGGAACCATTCGACAAAACGGAATAATTCTTTATATACCGGAGTCCGCATGGATCTCAAAGCCTACCTGAAAACCCACCAGGAACGGGTTGACACCGCCCTTTCCCACTACCTGCCCGGTGAAGAAACCCTGCCGGCATCACTTCATAAAGCCATGCGCTACTCGATCTTTGCCGGCGGCAAGCGGGTACGCCCCATACTGATGATCGCTGCCTGCGAAGCAGTAGGTAGCGATATCGAAGCGGTTCTTCCTGCAGCCTGCGCCATGGAAATGATCCACACCTATTCCCTGATTCATGACGATCTTCCTGCCATGGATGACGATGATTTCCGGCGCGGCCGTCCTACCAACCACAAGGTTTTTGGCGAGGCCACAGCTATTCTGGCTGGTGATGCTCTCCTGACGGAGGCCTTCAACCTGCTTTCCGCGTCAGGAATTTCAGAGAATAACTCTGCGGAAACCCGACTGCAGGTTCTGAACATCATGGCCCGATGCGCCGGTTCCATGGGGATGGTTGGGGGACAGGTGGTGGATATGGACGCGGAAGGGCGCGAGATCGACCTTCCCACCCTGCAATATATTCACACCCACAAGACTGGGGCTCTTATTCTCGCCTGTCTCCAGTGTGGTGCCCTCATCGGTGGATGCAGCCAGGAACAGTTTGACGCTCTCTCCCGCTACGGCGAGGCGGCCGGACTGGCCTTTCAGATAGCCGATGACATTCTCGACATCACTGGAGACCAGGAAATTCTAGGTAAAGACATTGGCAGCGACCAGGCCCGCGGCAAAGCAACCTACCCTGCTCTCATGGGCCTGGAAGAGGCACAACGTCGAGCCCAGGAGCTCAAGGACCTGGCCATTGAATCCCTCGACCTGTTCGACCATCGCGCTGAGCCGCTGAGAGCGATCGCCCGTTATATTGTGGACCGATCCAGCTAACGATAGATGAGGAAAAACATGAGCCGTATTCTGGAAAGACTTGAATCCCCAGCCGAACTGAAGAACTTCTCCCTTACAGAACTGACGACCCTTGCCCAGGAAATCAGGGACGAGATTATCGGCACCGTCTCTCAAACAGGTGGGCATCTTGCCAGCTCTTTGGGTGTGGTCGAACTGACGATCGCCCTACAGAGGGTCTTTACCACACCTGTCAACAATATCCTCTGGGACGTGGGTCACCAGGCGTACGCCCACAAACTGCTGACAGGTCGCCTCGATCGTTTTTCAACCCTGCGCCAGCTGGATGGCATCAGCGGCTTTCCAAAACGTTCAGAAAGTCCCCATGACTGCTTCGACGTCGGCCATTCGAGTACCTCCATCTCGGCGGCACTCGGCATGGCAGCCGCACGCGATCTTAAAAACGACGATGAAAAGATCGTCGCTGTCATAGGAGACGGTTCGCTGACCGCCGGACTGGCCTTTGAGGGGATGAACCAGGCTGGACACCTCAAGAAAAACCTCATCGTTGTGATCAACGACAACGAAATGTCCATATCGCCCAACGTCGGTGCCCTGTCCTCTTTCCTCAGCCGAAAGATGACCTCCGAATTTTTCCTCCGTTTCAAGAAAGAAACCGAAAACGCCTTGAATCATGTTCCACGATTTGGCAAAGATCTTCTGAACCTGGCCCGGCGCGCCGAAGAATCCCTCAAAGGCTTTCTCACACCGGGGATGCTTTTTGAAGCCTTCGGCTTTGATTACTTCGGACCGATTGATGGCCATCAACTTGAGGATCTTCTCGAAACATTTCAGAATGTTTCCAGGATGAAGGGCCCGATCGTGGTACATGTCCTCACACGCAAAGGCAAAGGCTACCCACCGGCTGAAGCGAATCCTGCCCTCTTCCACGGTGTCGGCCCCTTTGACCGGGAGACCGGGTCCGTCGTGGAGAAAAAGTCAGGCGCACAGAGCTACACCGCGGTTTTTGGTCAGTACCTGGCTGAATTAGCCCAGGAAGATCCCCGCATCACAGCGATTACCGCAGCCATGTTGGAGGGAACAGGACTAAAGGAATTTGCAGAGCGGTTTCCCGAACGCTTCTATGATGTTGGTATAGCCGAACAGCACGCGGTCACTTTTGCTGCTGGTCAGGCTTGTAAAGGACTGCGCCCGGTAGTCGCGCTGTATTCGACCTTTCTTCAACGCGCCTATGATAATGTCCTCCATGATGTTTGTCTGCAGAATCTGCCGGTCACCTTCGCTCTTGACCGTGGCGGTCTCGTCGGAGCCGATGGGCCGACTCATCATGGTGTTTTCGATCTTTCGTATCTGCGCAATCTGCCCAACCTCACCTTTGCCGCCCCCAGGGATGAAAACGAGCTGCGGCGCGTCATGAAAACGGCCTCTTTGCACGATGGACCGTTCGCCTACCGCTACCCACGCGGCAATGGCCTTGGACTCGAAGCAAGCGAGCCCGTTAAACCGCTGACCATTGGAATGGGTGAAATATTACGTGAAGGGGCGGATGGTGTCATTTTTGCTGTCGGGGTTATGGTAGAGGAAGCCCTCAAGGCAGTTGAATCCCTCGCCTCGTCTGAAATCAGCCTGGCGGTGGTCGATCCCCGCTTTATTAAGCCCCTGGACCGGGATCTGCTTACCAGCGAAGCCATGCGCACCGGTCTGGTCATTACTTTGGAAGAGAATGTCCTGCAGGGCGGTTTTGGCAGCGCCGTTCTGGAACTGCTGGCCGACGAGGGGATTACAGCCCGTGTTCTCCGGCTTGGGTTGCCGGACAAATTCGTTGAGCAGGGCAGCCAATCTGAATTACGAGCCCTTTATGGCCTCGATGCAAAAGGCATAGCTCAAACAATTCGCGATTTTTTCGGCACCCCGTCCATCCCGATTGATTCTGCGGAAAACAGTTAGGGGGCAGCTTTGTTTACAGATCAGAATAATCACTCCGATCTTTCGGCCATTGCCCAGGAAAGACTGCTTTACCTTCAGGAGATCCCTGCGCCTACAGGTCTGGCTGCTGAAATTTTCGCTATTACTGCCGACGAACAGGTTGAACTGGACCGGGTAGTCGAGGTTATCGAAAAGAGTCCCGAAATCACCATGCGCATCCTGCGCTATGCCAACTCGGTCTATTACGGGCATCGTCGGCATATTGAAACCCCCAAGGATGCGATAATCCGCGTACTTGGGCTCTCTCTGACCAAAAGCCTGATGTTGGCCATGGCTGTCGGCAAAACATTTCAAAAGACATGCCCCAGTTTTGACCAGAAACGCCATTGGTTCAGGTCTTCGGCCTGCGCCGCGATTGCGCAAGGACTGGCTCCCTACCTCTCCGGAACGCAAAGTCCTAATGCTGGAACAGCCTACACGGCGGGACTCCTTCACAACTTTGGTGTCCTCGCTCTGGTCAACACCTTTCCAGATCAGTTCGAAAAGATTCTGGCCGACAGGACAGAAGGCTCATTGCGAACAAAAACCCGCCAACTTCTTGGTATTGACCACCTCATTGTCGGCGGTTGGCTGGCGCGTCGCTGGGGATTGCCGGAAAACCTTATAAGAGCCATATCCTTCCACGACGACCCCTTCTATCATGGGCCCTACCAGGAACTGGTGTTACTGACTGGGCTGAGCTGTCGTCTAGCGGGTCACCTCTATTCTGAGGAGAGCACCCTTACGCTACCAGAAAGCCTGCCCACTAAACTGCCCTTAAAACCACAAGAGATCGAAAATCAACTTTCAGCCCTCTCGGCAAAGCGAGAGGAACTTGCCATCATGGCCGGTCTTCTGGCAGGAGGGTAAAACATGAAGCAAGCCTCTTTAGCGTACGCACTGAACAATATGGCAGCCCACTTCGATCAGATGCTGGCAGCTCTTTCCACCTTGCAGGATCTCAGCAAAATAAGGCCGGAAGTTATTGACCAGGACCAATGGCTCAAACCAGCCCTTGAAACGCTTATCGATCATTTTGGGGTTGCCTTTGGATCCATTTTTCTTGAAGAACAGGGGCAACTAATTGAAGCGGCTGCTTGTAGCTGGTCTGAACTGATGCCCCACGCCACAAGGCTTGATCTCTCTGTCAAAAAACCAGTTTTAAGTCAGGACCGACTAGCTCGAATCCTGGAATCCGGCCAAATTGAGAATACGGTGATTACCGAAGTCGAGCAATCACAGGAACTTTCCCTGATGTGTACTCCGATCTTCTCTGGGCAGGAGAAACTTGGGGTGATCGCCCTTTCTCATCCTCAACCAAATTTTTTCAACGAATGGCATATTCGTTTATTGCCTTTATTTGCCTCCTTTGTGGGTCAACTCATTACTACACATCGCCTGCTCAACAACATGAACGAGCAGGTAAAAGCTCGCACTTATGAGCTCGAAACTTTGCTGGTGGAAACAACCGAATTAAAAACCCACTACAAGAAACTCTCTCTCGTCGACGAACTGACAGAACTCTACAATCGCCGCTTTTTCTTTCTTGAGGGAAAAAACATCCTCAGTCGCTCCATTCGCTACAGCCATCCCTTCTCTCTTCTGCTATTGGACCTGGATCGTTTCAAAAGGGTCAATGACTGCTATGGACATAAGATAGGCGACCAGGTACTGCAGACAATCAGCAAAAAACTTCTTCAAATGTTGCGAGATACGGATCTTCTGGCCCGAGTTGGCGGTGAAGAATTCGCTATTGTTCTGCCAGAGACAAATGAAGAAGGAGCAAGGCTTTTAGGGGAACGCCTCTTGGCAGCCATCGCCGAGGTTCCTTTTAACGCCACCGGTGAATCCTTTAACATGACAGCGAGTATCGGTCTGGTTTCGTTGCAGAAAGAAGAGCTGGTGAGCAAGAAAGGGAGGGAGGCTGAATACGTGATTGATCTACTTTTTACCCAGGCTGACTTTGCCATGTATTCCGCCAAACATCAGGGCGGAAACCGCCTCTGTGTGGGCAAGGTAGAATTGCCTTAAGGTCTTCTTCACCTGACTAAAAATTCATAAAAAAAAGACGCCCCGAAAAAGGCGTCTTTTTTTATGGCGGGGCTGACGGGACTTGAACCCGCGACCTCCGGCGTGACAGGCCGGCGTTGTAACCGACTCTACTACAGCCCCAATTATTACTGCCAGGGCAGCCTTACTTTAAAACTGGTGGGCGAAACAGGGCTCGAACCTGTGACCCTCGGCTTGTAAGGCCGATGCTCTCCCAACTGAGCTATTCGCCCTAATAAATGGCGGGGCTGACGGGACTTGAACCCGCGACCTCCGGCGTGACAGGCCGGCGTTGTAACCGACTCTACTACAGCCCCGCAGAGACAGAAATAGGAAACAATAAATAGGCGAAGAGAGGAAAAGTGGCGTTGGAAGCGCTATTTTTTGTTTCCTACTTGCTGCTTATTCTCGTTTGAAACCGTAATTAGTTTACGGAATCTTTAAGAGCCTTGCCAGCCTTGAATTTAGGCATTTTGGCAGCGGCGATCTGAATTTTGGCACCAGTCTGGGGATTCTGACCAGTACGAGCGGCGCGTTCGCCAACACTGAAGGTTCCAAAGCCGACCAGGGCCACTTTCTCACCGGCCTTGAGCGCATCGGTCACTGCATCGGTAAAGGCTTTGAGTGCCTTTTCGGCATCAGCTTTGCTCAGTCCTGCCTTTTCGGCCATCGCATTTACAAGATCAGCTTTCGTCACAACATACCTCCAAGTTTAAGTTTTAACAAAGCCCCGCTGAAATCGGGTAATATATATCAGACTTCGGAAAAGAGTGTCAAGAGATTATTTCGGCATTTCAACCTAGTGTCGGACTGGTTCTTCAGGCGTGGAGACATAGCTTTCATCCCCTTCTTCTGACTTGATTGGTTCTCCGGCAAGCGCCTCGGAAACGACCTGGTCCATGTGCGCCACGGGAATGATTTTCAACGATTTGAGGATGGTTGGGGGCACCTCCTCCAGGTTCTTCTCATTGTCCTTGGGGATAAGAACCGTGTCGATGCCGGCACGCTTGGCGGCCAGAAGTTTTTCCTTCAGTCCACCAATGGGCAGCACCCGTCCTCGCAGGGTTATCTCGCCGGTCATGGCCAGGCTCCGGTCTACCGGGCGCCCTGTAAGGGCCGAAGCCAAGGCTGTAGCCATCGTTATCCCCGCGGAAGGGCCATCTTTGGGTATAGCGCCCTCAGGCACATGTATATGGATATCTACCTTAGGGTAAAAATCCTTTTCGAGCCCGAGTTCTCTCCACCGGGAGCGCACGTAACTGACGGCGGCCTGAGCCGACTCACGCATAACGTCGCCTAGTTTTCCGGTAATGGTCAGCTTTCCCTGCCCGGGTATAACGCTAACCTCGATAGTGAGCAGCTCTCCGCCAACTTCTGTCCAGGCCAGTCCAGAAACGAGTCCAACCGCATCGAGTTCTTCCTTGACGCCGTAATTGAAACGCTGCACACCCAAATACTTTTTAACCTGTTGAGCCCCTATATTGAAGCGCTTCTTCTTGTCTTTGGAACGAACGACCTCGCGAGCCACCTTCCGACAGATATTGGCGATTTCTCTTTCCAGGTTTCTGACGCCCGCCTCCCGGGTATAGCGGCGAATAATTTCATAGAGAGCGGTATCCGAGAAGCTGACCTGTTCCTCGGTAAGGCCATGCGCTTCCAGTTGCTTTCTGAGCAGGTGCTGCCGGGCGATATGGAGCTTCTCTTCCTCCGTGTAGCCTTCAATCCTGATGACCTCCATGCGGTCCTGCAAGGGACGGGGGATGGCATGCAAGGTGTTGGCTGTAGCAATAAAAAGAACGGTGGAAAGATCGTAATCCACGTCTAGAAAATGATCACCGAAGGTATTGTTCTGCTCAGGATCAAGCACTTCAAGAAGCGCAGAAGAAGGGTCCCCGCGAAAATCAGCACTCATCTTGTCGATTTCGTCCAGCAGAAAGACGGGATTTTTCACGTCAGCCTTGCGTAATCCCTGAATAATCTTTCCTGGCATGGCGCCTATATAGGTCCGACGATGTCCGCGAATTTCAGCTTCATCCCGCAACCCGCCGAGGGAAATGCGCACGAATTTTCTTCCCAAGGCCTTAGCCACGGAACGCCCCAGTGATGTTTTGCCAACACCAGGGGGGCCAACCAGGCAAAGTATCGGTCCTTTGATTTTTTTGACGAGAGCCTGAACCGCCAGATATTCAACGATTCTTTCCTTGACCTTGTCGAGCCCATAGTGATCGGCCTCGAGTATGCTCTCGGCGTATTCCAAGTCCAACCGGTCTTTAGTCCCTTTTTTCCAGGGCAAGGATACCAGCCACTCGATGTAGTTACGCACGACGGTGGCTTCCGCCGACATGGGAGACATCATTTTAAGCTTGCGCAACTCTGCCAGGGCCTTTTCGGTCGCTTCCTTGGACATGCGCTTTTTATGAATCTTTTCTTCGAGCTCCCGGTTCTCTTGTTTGAACTCATCTTTTTCGCCGAGTTCCTTCTGAATGGCCCGCATCTGCTCGTTGAGATAATATTCTTTCTGGCTACGCTCCATCTGGCTTTTGACACGGCTGCGGATCTTCTTCTCAATCTGCAGAATCTCCACCTCACGCTCCATCAGAGCGAGAAGGGCTTCAAGCCTATGACGGGGGTCGACAAGAGCAAGAATATCCTGTTTGTCGACAATGCGTACGTTAAGATGGGCAATAACCGTGTCGGCAAGACGTCCAGCCTCAGAGAGGCCGGAGATGGAAGCCACCAGTTCTGGCGGAACTTTCTTGCTCAGATTGACATAATTCTCGAAGGTGTCCTTGACACTTCGAAGCAACGCTTCTATTTCAGGAGAATCAACATCCTGATCAGGGAGGATATCGGCTTCAACAAAAAAGCAATCCTCCTGCTCCACGAAATGAGTGATGCGACCCCTTTGTTTCCCTTCAATGAGAACCTTGACCGTACCATCGGGAAGCTTGAGAAGCTGAACCACCTGACCGAGAGTCCCGACAGTGTAGATATCGGCTTCTTCGGGTTCATCAATTTTGGGATCTTTCTGGGTCGCCAGAAAAACCATCTTGTCTTTTTCCATCGCGCCTTCAAGCGCACGGATGGAACGGGCCCTACCGACAAAAAGCGGAGTGACCATATGGGGAAAGATGACAATATCCCTCAAAGGAAGCAGGGGATAAAGCTCAGGTGCTTCGTCTATGTCCCTGGAATGCTCCTGAAAATCATTCATAGTAGCTCATCATAATTATGGCCCGGTCGCCTGTCAGGCAGATTCGGCACACTCATAAAGAATTATCGGCTTGGCCTTATTCAGGATGACATCCTCATTGATGACCACTTCTTTGGCGCGGTCCTGGGCCGGGATATCGTACATGACATCAAGCATGGCGTTCTCCAGGATGGACCGCAATCCTCTGGCACCCGTTTTGCGCTTGATCGCTTCACGGGCAACCGCCACCAGAGCACTATCGGTAAATTTCAGGTTGACCTTTTCCATTTCAAAGAGCTTCTGGTACTGCTTCACCAGGGCGTTTTTGGGCTCCTTGAGAATCTGGATCAGGGACTCCTCATCAAGCTCGTTGAGGGTCGCCACCACAGGCAACCGGCCGATAAACTCAGGAATAAGGCCGAATTTCAGCAGGTCGCTCGGTTCGATCTGGGCCAGCAGTTCACCGAGGTTTTCTTCTCGACGACTACGCATCTGCGCGCCGAATCCCATCGTTTTGGCGCCGATCCGCTGGGCGACAATCGAGTCGAGACCAGAAAAAGCTCCGCCACAGATAAAGAGAATATTTGTCGTATCGACTTTAAGAAATTCCTGCTGCGGATGTTTTCTTCCCCCTTTGGGGGGGACGCTAGCCATGGTCCCCTCAATAATTTTGAGCAGAGCCTGCTGCACTCCTTCTCCAGACACATCCCGTGTAATGGAGGGTGAATCCGATTTACGGGCAATCTTATCGATTTCGTCGATATAAATAATACCCCGTTGCGCCTTTTCCAGATCGTAGTCGGCGGCCTGCAAAAGGTTGAGAATGATATTTTCGACATCCTCACCGACATAACCGGCTTCCGTAAGGTTGGTCGCATCGGCGATGGCAAAGGGAACATTGAGAACTCGGGCAAGAGTCTGCGCCAAAAGCGTCTTGCCGCTACCGGTAGGCCCGAGCAGCAGAATATTGCTTTTCTGGACCTCGACGTCACCGGTTTTACCAAAACACTCCACACGCTTGTAGTGATTATAGACGGAGACGGCCAGAATTTTCTTGGCCCGTTCCTGGCCGATGACGTAATCGTCCAGGATATCTTTGATCTCGCTGGGCCGGGGCAGTCGCTCGGCTCCGCCTGTCGATTCATCCAGCTTGGCTTCTTCGGCAATTATGTCGCGGCACAGCTCAATGCACTCATCACAGATATAAACCGCTGGCCCGGCAATGAGCTTCTTGACTTCATCCTGGGCCTTGCCGCAAAACGAACAGCTAAGCTGCCCATTTCCACCATTTTCGTGAGTCACTAATAATCCTCCGCGCTAAAAAGTCAGGTTTTGCGTTTAACGATATCGTCGATGATACCATACTCTTTAG
This sequence comes from Desulfuromonas sp. AOP6, assembly GCF_009731355.2. Classification (GTDB taxonomy): domain Bacteria; phylum Desulfobacterota; class Desulfuromonadia; order Desulfuromonadales; family SZUA-540; genus SZUA-540. The sequence continues at coordinate 1,233,507 of NZ_AP022810.1, read as the reverse complement.
CGGCTTCGCTACCCATGAAGAAATCCCTCTCTGTATCGGCGGCCACACGCTCGATTTTTTGTCCCGCGTGATGGGCCAGCAGTTCGTTGAGAGAATCCTTCATGCGCAAAATTTCCTGGGCATGAATGTGGATATCCGTAGCTTGCCCCTGGAACCCGCCCAGAGGCTGATGAATCATGATACGGGCATGGGGAAGTGCATAACGCTTTCCCTTTTCACCAGCAGCAAGGAGCATTGCTCCCATGCTGGCGGCCTGTCCGACACAGATAGTGGAAACAGGCGCTTTGACATACTGCATGGTGTCATAAATAGCCATACCGGCCGTCACTACGCCTCCCGGAGAATTGATGTAGAGAAAAATCTCCTTATCCGGGTCTTCGGATTCCAAAAAGAGCAATTGGGCAATGATCAGATTCGCCATATGGTCTTCGATCTGACCACCCAGAAAAATAATGCGATCCTTCAGCAGACGGGAATAGATATCGTAGGCGCGTTCACCCCGACCCGTCTGCTCAACTACCATGGGGATAAGGCTCATCGTGTTTACTCCTTGCCTGCGTCCTGATCCGGACCAGCCAGTTCGGCTTTGTCCACTTCGTTAATCGTCGACTTGTCCAACAGGAACTCGACGGCCTTCTCTTCGGCGATCTGCGCCATCAGCCCTTGACGCGCTTCATCGGCGGCGTAATACTTTTTGACGGCCTCAAGGGGAGCGTTGGACATAGCAGCAATTTGTTCGAGCTTACCATCAATCTCGCCCTCTTCAACCTTCAGCCCCTCCTGACGGGCAACCCCTTCAAGAATAAGGCTGCCCTGCACCTGTTTGACAGCGGTCTCGCGGTACATGGCATTGAAGGAGGCTTCATTCATCCCCATCATTTCAAGGCTCATCCCCTGGGACTGGAGCCGATTACTGATATTTTTCAGCATATACTGAAGCTGCGACTGCACCATGGCCTCAGGAACTTCAACCGAGTTGCGTTCGATCAGGGCAGTCATAAGGCGCTCTCGCAGATCGCCATCAATGCGGTTGGTTTCCTGGGCGACATGCGCCTCTTTCAGTTTTGATTTGAGCTCATCCAGTGACTCCAGCCCGAAGCCTTTGGCGAATTCATCATCAAGGGCGGGCAACGCTTTCTCCTTGATTTCCTTAACAGACACTTTGAACACTACAGGCTGCCCGGCAAGCTCCTTATTACCGTACTCCTCAGGGAAAGTAACGGAAATCTCTTTTTCTTCGCCGCGCTTCATCCCCTCGACCTGCTCTTCGAATCCGGGGATAAAGCTTCCCGACCCAAGCTCCAGCTCGTAGTCCTCGCCTTTTCCGCCAGCAAAAGGAACCCCGTTGAGGAAACCTTCGAAGTCAATGACAACAAAATCACCAGCACGGGCTTTTTTGCGGCTGGTTACTTCTTTTTCGGCACGGCCGGCACGCATCTCTTCAAGGCGTTCCGCGATCACCTCATCACCCGCTTCCAGGCGCTCCTTCTGGAGGGTGAGACCGGTATAATCCTTGACTTCGACCTCCGGCTTCACCTCGACGTGAGCTTCATAAGTAAAAGGCTGACCTTTTTCGATGGCACTGCTATCGATGATTTCTGGATCGGATATGGCAGCAATACGATGTTCGACCAGCGTCTTGAAATAGGAATCACTGATAAGTCTGTTGAGAACCTGCTCTTCCATCTGCGGAGCATAAGTCTTCTCCAGAATGGCCTGCGGCACCTTTCCGGCTCGAAAACCTTTTATTTTTGCAGACTTGGCAATTTTCTTATAAGCATTTTCGATTTCCTCGTTGACTTTTTCCGCGGGAACCTCAAAAGAGATCTTTTTCTTGACGCTGCTGATATCTTCTATTTTCGCATTCATGTCTACCTCGCCCGAAATGAATTTTTGCGACGAACACGGCTTGCCTAGTCCGTGTGCCGCTGGAACCAGTGAATATTACGTGTCGAAAGGAGATAAAAGATGGTGCGAGAGGGGGGAGTCGAACCCCCACGGTTGCCCGCTGGATCCTAAGTCCAGTGCGTCTGCCAGTTCCGCCACTCTCGCATTAATCGTAAACAGAGGAGCCATTAATTCGTTGTGGATTCACCGATGAGAACGTGACGGAAAAAACGTCGTCGCAGAATTTCTTTCGGCAATCCGCACAGCGGGACGAATAACATACCGTCCTGCCTGAGTAACAAATGAAAAAGCCCGGCCTTTGTCCAGCCTACCTGCCAGGAATACTGCACTCGACAGGTTGAGCTTAAAGGCGGGCCAGAGATAATAAATGGGGTGAGTGAAGGGGATCGAACCCTCGACAACTGGAGCCACAATCCAGTGCTCTACCGACTGAGCTACACCCACCATAAAACCTGCACATACTAGCCAAACGACAGTCTGCTTGTCAACGGGAAACTTTTGTTTTTCCCGGCCGAATTCGAATTGGCGCGCCAGGGAGGATTCGAACCCCCGGCCCACGGCTTAGAAGGCCGTTGCTCTGTCCAACTGAGCTACTGGCGCAAAACTGGTCGGGGCGAGAGGATTCGAACCTCCGACCCCCTGCTCCCAAGGCAGGTGCGCTACCAGGCTGCGCTACACCCCGACAAGAGGCAGATTTCTAACACAAGTGTCCCGTTACTTCAAGAGAAAAAAACCAAAAATCCCCCCTCGCCCCAAGAAGAGAATCAATCACCATGAAATTTATCCGGGCCGGTTCTTGATTTTCGCCAATACACCCCCTATAGTCGAGAACAGAGCGTTTCTCATTCTTCCTGTCAGGGAGTGGCCATGCATGAACTTGGGATCACACAAAGCATCGTCGATATTGCCCAAGCCCATGCCCTGGAGCAGGGAGCGCAAAAGGTGCTGCAGGTCAGGGTGGCCATCGGTGCCCTTTCGGGGGTCATGCCCGACGCAGTCGCGTTCTGCTTTGAAGCCTGCTGCAAAAACACTTTTCTTGAACATTCCAAACTGCTCATCGACCACATCCCTGGCAAAGGACACTGCCTTCAATGCGGAAAAGAGATTTCCATGGACATTCTGACTATCAGCTGTCCCCATTGCGGCAGTTTCACTCTCGAAACCCTGACAGGTAATGAGTTGAGCATTCAAGAAATGGAGATTGAATAACCATGTGTATCGATTGCGGTTGCGGATCCTCGCAGGACCACCATCACCATGATCATCTTCACGGGCCGGAGACACATCATCATGAGTCGGCTTCACGCACCATCCGCATCGAAGAGGACCTGCTGGCCAAAAACAATCGTCTGGCCGAGGGCAACCGGCAGAGATTGGCGCAACAGGGCATCTTCACCCTGAATCTGGTCAGCTCACCCGGTTCGGGAAAAACAACCCTGCTGGAGCGAACCCTGCAGCAACTCCAAAGCAAACTGCGTTTCGCGGTACTTGAGGGAGACCAGCAGACCTCCAACGACGCCGATCGCATTGCCGCCACGGGAGTCCCTGTACACCAGATCAACACCGGCACCGGCTGCCACCTTGACGCCCACATGGTCGGCCACGGACTGGATCATTTCCTTCTCGACCAGCTGGACATCCTGATGATCGAGAATGTTGGCAACCTGGTCTGCCCGGCCCCCTTTGATCTCGGTGAAGATCACAAGGTCGTCGTGCTGTCGGTGACCGAGGGCGAAGACAAGCCTCTCAAATATCCCCACATGTTCCGGGCCGCCAGCCTGATGCTCATCAACAAAACGGATCTTCTCCCCTATCTCCCCTTCGATCTGCAGCGCTGCCTGAGCTATGCCCGCCAGATCAATCCCGACATGCGCATCATCGAACTTTCCTGCCTGACGGGTGAAGGCCTGGATGAGTGGTTTGCCTGGCTGACTCAGCAGGCCAATCAGAAAAGACTGAAAGCCACCTAACTCAAAGGGAGTACCATGTGCCTTGGCGTGCCCATGCGGATTGTCACTATTGACGGAGATGTCGCCCGCTGTGAAGTGGATGGCGTTGAGCGCGATGCCAGCCTGATGATGATCGAAGATGTCGCCATCGGCGATTTCGTCCTCATTCACGCCGGCTTTGCCATCGCGCGCCTCGACCCGGCCCAGGCCGAAGAGACCCTGGCGGCCTTTCGGGCCGTGCTCGATCAGGGTGAAGGCCCGACCTGATGCCGGACGGCGACTACCAGAATCCCGAAATCGCCCGCGGCTATGCGGACAGTCTACAAAAACGCCTGGCCGCCCACCCGACCTCCATTACCCTGATGGAGGTCTGCGGCACCCACACCATGTCCATCTATCAGCACGGTATCCGCGACCTTCTTCCCCCGAACCTGCGCCTCGTCTCCGGCCCCGGCTGCCCCGTCTGCGTCACCCCCGTATCGACCCTCGATCGCGCTATCGCCCTGGCACAGCAAAAGGATATCCTCATCGCCACCTTCGGCGACATGGTCCGGGTGCCCGGCTCCGCCAGCAGTCTTCTGCGCGAACAGGCCCTTGGCGCCCACATCCAGATTGTCTATTCGCCTCTTGACGCTCTGGCCCTGGCACGCCGAAATCCACAGAAGCACATCGTCTTTCTCGGGATCGGCTTCGAGACCACCGCACCGACTGTCGCCGCCACGCTGGTCAAGGCGCAAGACGAAGGGATGGACAATTTTTCCGTCCTCTGCGCGCACAAGACCATGCCTGCTGCCATGGCGGCCTTGACGGCCGATGCCAACCTCACCGTCGATGGCTATCTGTGCCCCGCCCATGTCAGCGCGATCATCGGGGCCGATGCCTACCGGTTCCTTGCTGAGGAGCGCCGCATCCCCTGTGTCATTACCGGATTCGAACCCCTCGACATTCTCCAGGGTATCGACATGGCGCTGGCGCAAATCCTGGAAGAGCGGCCGCGGGTCGACATTCAGTACCAGCGCTTCGTTACACCGGCGGGCAATCGCCTGGCGCAAGCCTTGCTGGCCAAAGTCTTTGAGCCCTGCGATGCCGAATGGAGGGGTCTGGGAACCATCGTCGGCAGCGGTTTGCGCCTCAGAGAAGAGTTTGCTTCTTTTGACGCGGAAAAAATCTGGCCTGTGGCCATCCCCCTGTCAAAGGAAAGCCCCGCTTGCCGTTGTGGCGACATCCTGAAAGGTCTCATACAGCCGGGCGACTGCCCTCTATTTGCCCGCACCTGCACCCCGGAAAACCCGGTCGGCGCCTGCATGGTCTCCAACGAAGGAACCTGCGCCGCCGCCTACCGGTTTGGAATCTGATCGATAATCGACCGATAAAAGGACCAGAACGGACCTCGGAGCCTTTCATGCATAACGACATCATCCTCCTCGGCCATGGCAGCGGCGGCAAGCTCAGTCATCAACTCCTTGACGACCTCATCATCCCCACCCTTTCAGGCACGGCCTTAAAAGACCAGAACGACGCGGCGGTCTTGGCTATCCCTCCAGGCGAAGGGCGACTGGCCTTTACCACCGATTCCTACGTGGTCGATCCCCTGTTCTTTTCCGGCGGCAACATTGGCGATCTGGCCATAAACGGCACGGTCAACGATCTGGCCATGAGCGGCGCTCGCCCCCTCGCCATCAGCGTCGGCCTAATCCTTGAAGAAGGCCTGCCTATTGCGGACCTGAAGCTTATTCTGCAATCCATGCGCAAAGCGGCGAAAGCCGCTGATGTCGCTATTGTTACGGGAGACACGAAGGTTGTTCCCCGCGGCAAAGCGGATCGCATTTTTATTAACACAGCCGGTATCGGCATCGTCGAGCACGGCATCACCCTGGGCGGCAGCCAGGCCAGAGCCGGCGACAAAGTTCTCATCAATGGCACCATCGGCGATCACGGCATGGCCATTCTCTCTCGACGGGAAAATCTTGAAATTGAGGCTGATATCTGCAGCGACAGCGCCCCTCTCCATGACCTGGTTGCCGACATTCTCGCCGCGGGAGGACACTCCGTTCATGTTCTTCGCGACCCGACACGAGGCGGCGTTGCCACCACACTGAAGGAGATCGCCCTGCAGTCGCAGGTCGAAATAATCCTCGAGGAAAAACACCTGCCTTGCCGCCGCGAAGTCCACGGCATCTGCAGACTCCTCGGCCTGGACCCTCTCTATGTGGCCAACGAAGGCAAGCTTCTTTGCGTTGTCGCTGAAAATAAGGCAGCCGATGTTCTACATGCCATGAAAAAACACCCACTTGGGCACCAAGCCTGCTTCATCGGCGAGATTCAGGGCAGCAATTTCGGGCGGGTGACTTTGCGAACAGCCATTGGGGGACTGCGTTCCGTCGATATGCTGACCGGTGAACAGTTGCCCCGCATCTGCTGATTGAACGAAAGTTCATGTCGTTCTTCAATCCGAACTTTTGACCCTGAAATACAGGAAAGATTGGCGGGCAAAACGAAATGAGAAGGGAGAAGTGCTATATCTTTATTGCTCTATCTTGATTTACTGCTTTAAAAGTTGGAATTTCTGTCGTGTTTTAATCCAAACCTCCAGATCAAAGCTGCTTTATCCATTCGATTGACTGTTTAAGGTAGTCAGCCGATTTTTTCAAGTTTTGATTTTCGGTTTTCTTAAGGATATCATAAGCCTCTTTCAATAAATCAAGGGCTCTTTTAACGTCTGTTTGCGGCATAATCTTTCTCCACCAAAGCTACTCTGAGTCCTCGCTCCACTCATGATCGCAACTGAGACACCTCCGCCTCCCCTGCTCCGTTTCTTCCCAATAAAGACACTCGCAATGAGGGCACAGAGTGATGGGTTCGTCTGGATTTTCCGCAAACTCGAAGGAAAGGCCCAACCTATCAACGCCCTCAATGAGTTCACGACACAGTCCCCCTGGACAGTGCAACTCATGAAACAAAATCTTTCGCGCCTCGTTCATCAGGTGCATGGCCCGAGAATGATCTTCGTGAGCAAAACCACCCATAGGTTATCCTCCTTTTTTTATTCTTGCCGCTCTAAGCGCGCCGACCGAACCCCTCAGCTACCATATGCCTATTTATAGATAGCAGATTAGATGCCAAAACAAATCAAAATTAGATATTTTTTATAAGTTTTAATTTTTGTTTTTTTTTGAGACGTTAGACGCTTTTAGATGAAGTTATTTTTATGTTTGTAGTATACACAAAAAACAGACTAGGGCAAATCACCTACACTGGTGACAATTTTGCCCCCATTACCTGTGATTTCACCACAATTTTTTAAAGAAAGTTAATGCAAAAAAAACAGATAAAACTATAAAGCATAGACGATTCGGATTGAGTCAAAACAGCTGCGGGCCGAGCCAAAATAGGCTCGGCCCGCACATGAAACTCCTGTCGCAAGAGCTAAATCAGATACCGTCTTTGGTCGTGTGACAGTAGAAACAACCAGTCCCGGCGATGGCAGCATCACTGGTACCGGCGACCATATCCGTGTAGGCCCAGCGCAGCAGGTCGGGCTGATCAGAACCGTGAGCACGATGACAGGAGAGGCAGGTGACAACCTGATTTGAATTCGTAGTCGAGTCCACACTGTCACTCATGGCCACGACACTTGAACCGAGGGGCACATTCTTGTCGTAGGCTGTTACCACATACTCGCTACCAAAAGCTGAAGAAAGGTCGAGATCGGTCGGATGACGGATCCAACCATCAGCGTAAGTTTCGGCATCACCATGGAACTGTCCATGGCAGCGAGCGCAAAGTGCACTGATAGTCTGGTTATCGCCACCGCCATCAACGCCATAGTAACGGTTGTGCCCCGTACCCACCTCATATTCTGGATCCTCGTACCCCTTGATCCCCTTAAGGAAACGATAGCTGTCACCGGGGAGTGCATCAAGGGCGGCGTCAACGGCGCCACTGGCATTGCTGTGGTGAGCGCCCTGCAATGCGGCCATGTCACTGGCTATGGAATGGGTACCATGACAACCAGTGGTACCAGCACAAGTCAAGGCCTGATTCGTATAGGTCCCGCCAAAAGGCACTGATGTATCGGGGGCCGCTTCCCCACTGCCAAACCCTGGGGGGGCAGTCAAAATACCATCCGTGTTGTTGGTCAGATAGGCCACATTATGGCCGACGGTATCAACGCCCTGATCCACCCAGTAAAAACTGCCACCGGCAGAGATATTCGTCTGTTTGTCAACCTTGGGTGCCCCACCGGAAGCACCGCTGTGACAGGCATAGCAATCGGCTTTGTTGAGCAGCGCGGTGGAAGCACCGGACATGACGTTACCCGATCCGTCGGTCTGATGCATGGTATGGCAGTTGACACAGGGCCCCGATACGGCAAAAGCCGTGCCGGAGGCAATAAAGGACAAGCAGCCGGCGAGCAGTACGATTTTCATGTTTTTTTTCATTTAACACCTCCTGTAGTTAAATCTGTGTGATCGCCGGTTGTAGCTTCGAAAGACCAACGCCTGGCAGGTGGCGCTTCGGTCTGGTTACACACCGGCATCCATCAACATTAATAACTGCACACAAGGTGCCAATTCCTTATAAAATCAGCTTTTTATAAGCCAAGCAAGGTTCCATTAAAATTCAAATACTTATGGATTTTAATCTTCAGGCGCTCTCATTTATTGTAGCGCAACAGCCCAAAAAGGTCATTACGCTGGGCGATATGCCCTAGTCCACCCATTTAGCTGGGGCATATCCCCCACACAAGACAGCTTGCTGGCGAAAACAACTCTCACCGAAACCATCTCGTACACCTGAAATACCAGAGACTTTTTTTCTAATCGGTTTTCAGCTGACTCAGGCTTTTATTCTGTCTATTCAAGGCCTCCTTAAGCCGAGGATCGTCCAAGTCAGCCGCAAGCACCTGCAAGGCCCCATGATCATCCTTGACTGCCTGCACCCGCTCACGGATTGAAATAACCATATTGTTGAGGTTTTGGGAAAAGTCTTGCAGCGTGTCTCCTTGCCGGAGACGAATAGTGACGGTCAAGTCACCATGTTTGAACTGTTCGAGGTCTTTTTCAATACGATATATCGGCCCCGCAATTTTCTGAGGCAGAAAAAGAGCCAGAAGAACGCCGCTGGCCAGGCTCACCAGCGAACCCGCGGCCACAACCGGAAACAGTAGGTCGCTCACTCGGCGGATCTTGATATGGGCCTGATAAAAAGAGGCGGCGGTCTCCTGCCGGGCGAATAAATACAAAATGAGGCCGGCGACCACTGAGCAGAGCAGAATCACCCCAAGAATACGCACCAGCAGCCAAAGCTGGAACTCGCGCTCAACCTGAAGGTTCAGTTTTTTTCGTTTAAAGTCCTGAGTCATAATTTTTCCTCTCGCCGAAGGGGTAATCTGGATAGTGAAGCAATTCTATTAATCGCCCTCAGTAATTGACATGGCAGCCGATACAGAGTTCTTTCCTCGACGATTTGATCATACGAAAGGGAAGGTCTGAGCCATGCCGGAGGTGACAGGACATACAGGTCATTCTGCCGTCGGCAAGGAGCGGGTATTCGGGCGGAATGAGCATCCCCCTGGGCGGCAGAATATTAATGGGGTGGGACATGGCCTGGCTGATATTCTGATGGCAGTTCAGGCAGACACTGATATTGAGAAATACTTCATCCTGCAAGGGAGGATGCGTGGGGTCACCACTATTTAGAGGTGTCTGGGCCAGGCGATTGGGCCCTTTAGCAGCAACGGCGTTTTTACCGAGGGAAACTGTGACAGGCTGAGGGGCCTCGACCAGGAGGAGGTATTGGTCACCGGCGCGATGCAGGCGGTGGATCAGGGACAACTCGGTAGAGTTCAGCATAGATGGACTTGAAGTCTTTGCATCCGATTCATTGGAGGGAAGATTACGGTGTGTCGAAAAGGCCATCGGAACGGAAACAGCCCGGTTACCAAACACATCTTCCGAGACAACCGAGAAGAGGTACTCCTTCCCTCGCTCCAAGCCAGAGAGAATAACCTCATGGTTTTGCCGCAGGTTGAAATCTCGGGTTGATTCCTCAGTCAATTTCCCTAATCCGAAACGCAGGGAGGAATCGGCAAACTCGTCGGTTGTCCAGGTGATGCGCGCCGAGACGAAAACTCCCAGGCTGACCTCTTGAACCTCGACTCGGCCGATCTGCGGAGGCCCGCCGTCGTTGGCAAACTCTGGCAGACTCTCCAAGGGTGGAAGACTCACATAATAGGGATTTTGACTCTTTTTTCCTTCCCTTGTTTCGATCCAGAGGTGATCCGCGACCAAACTCGGTGAAAAAGCGAACCAATGATCGCTGGCAGGAACCCTGTTTCGACGGAACCAATCAATAGCAGACGGTGGTGGTACAGGGACGGAGGCTTGCGGCTCCTTGAAAGAGGCGGCAACATGACAGTGACCGCATTTCTTTTCCATGAAAGGGGCATGGACATAAAAACGACCAAGGTCCCGATCCCAGGTCGCCTGGTGGCACCCAAGGCAGGCACCTTCCTCGGCAAGCGCACGGCTCTGGCCAAAGCCTCCACATATTATGGCGACACCCAGCGACAAAGCGACCAAAAGGACGATCAGACGGTGATAACGCCGGTCAGGAATCCGCCAAAAAGGCTTTAGAAAAATGCGCTTCATGGTCTGCATCACCTCAATCCTGCACGGCCAGAAACAGGGGGGTTCCCCCAAGGGCAAGCGTAGCAAAGGGCCTTTCACTTGCGATATCCAGGGCAGTGACCGTTTGGGAAAGACGGTTGGCAACATACAGCACGTTGCGGTGGCCGAGATAGGCGAAGGAATAAGGACCACGACCGACGGGAATCTGTCGCAGCGCCATATTCTGGCCTCGAGTAATCACGGAGAGATTCTGGTCGCCATAGTTGGCCACATAAATCTTATCGCCGCCGTCGCCAGCCAGAGATACCGGTTCCCGTCCTACCGGAATATGGCTGAGCACGGAGCGGGAACGGAGGGACCAGGCAGTGACTGTCTGACTACCGCGATCGCAGACATAGAGGACACTGCCGGCCACGAACAACCCCTCCGGCTGAAACCCTGAGGAAAGGGCGGAAACCAGGGAAAGGGATTGGGCATCGAGAATAAAGACCTGCTGTGAGCCGGGAGAACTTACCGCGACCCGTCCCAGACTGCCATCGTCAAAATAAATAAGGCGCCCAGGCCGATAGCCCACACTGGCCTGCTGTACCAACTGGCCGCTGCGTAAATCAACCTTCACAACCCTGTCCGTGGCCGCATCGGATACAAAAGCATGAATTCCATCCGTGGAAAGAGCAAGATAGCGCGGATCGACGGTTACGGGCAGCGCCACACGGTCGACTATACGATTACGCTGGCAGTCGAAAACCAGCAGGGCTCTCGCCCCGCGACTGAGGATATAGAGAAGCTGCCTTTCCTTGTCGAGACTGAGGTCGCTGACGGGCCCATCCACGGCGAGCGAATAGACAATAAAATTCCGATCGGAACGGGCCAGATAAAGCGTATTGATGTCATCACAAAGGACATAGAGCAGTTCACTGGTCAAGGGTTCGGTCTGCGCTTTAAGACTGAAACGAGGGACAAAGCGTTCCTGACTGTCGAGGCAATCGTCCAGTTGCCACCGCAGGAAAAGACAATGGCTGTCTCCTTCATCCAGCTGGATGCCGGCACCGGCCTCCAGAACAACATGGCTTTGCTCGCTCGCCAGGGCCAGAACCCGGCGTCCCTGTCTCACCTCCTGAATGCGAAAACGAAACTGCTCGTGGCGACCGGCCGGGAGCACACCAAGGCCCAGCAGCGTCTGTCGTTCCCGATCCCGCGCCAGATTAACTTCGACAGGGCCGGAAACAACGGGCAACCAGACCCCCTCCTGGAGGACCTCCACATCGGCAAGAATCAGAGTAATATTGGCCGGACCGGCGCCGACCGTCTCCAGGTAAAGGGTGACCAGGGCCTGGCCAGGCCCCGCCATTGCAGGCCGCGTCACTTCCCGCCCAATGTTTGGATGACAACCGCTGAGAAGCACAGCGGCCATGACACTGAGCACCAATGCTATTCTTGAAAAACCGTCCATAGTTCACCAGGGCCAAGGCCAGTCAGAGATTTTAGAATCTGGTACTTCCATGGGTGTGGCAGCCGTTAGTATTGCATGCACCCGAGGTCTTGTGAGTGTCCGAGGCATGACAGCCCGTACAGAATGCGTACCACTCACCGGTCACGGCAATCTGGATGCCCGTCTTGCCATTGACCGTGGTTCGCAGCATCGACCTGTTTTCCGAGCCGTGCGGTTCATGGCAGTCCAGACAGGAGAGAATAAAGTTGACACCACCCGTGCCATAGGAGATGTCCGTTCCCGACGTTGTACCATCCGAAGTGTAAGGCGCGATGCGAACACCCTTGTCATTTTTGTAGCTAATTCCGTTGACGGGGCCGTGATAATCAAGATCCCATCTGATGGCCCGCACCGTTCCCATGGTGTATTGATGGCAGGCCAGGCAGAAGGTGGCGTAATCGGGCGTCGTCGCCCCTTTGACTTCCTCGCTGGTGATAGGACGACTGACCTGGTCAGGCTCGTGCGCAGTGGAGATCAAGGCAGGGTTGGCCCCCACCGCGAAAGGAGCACGGTACTCGCCGCCCTGGTTTTCGGCGTACTGTTTCATGCTTTCGGCATAACTGTCCCCCCACAAGCTGTTATGGTCGCCGGGCAGGGAGATGGCTGTTTTGGGCAGTACACTGGCATTGTAAGGACCGGGATTATTGTTTTTTTGAGCCCGATGCGGATTATGGCAGCCGGCGCAAGGATTGGAACTGGGGCCGAAGGTCTCTGGCCAGTACTTTTGAATCTCCGTGGAGACGGCACTGAGATCATGGATGGACGCATTGGGGCTGATGGATGAAAAAACACTTTCAATACTGGTATGGGTAGGAATAGCCCCGCCGAAGGTGGCACTGTAATTGGCGTTGATGAGAGTGCCCTCATTGAGCGATGCGTTGCTGTGGCAGTCGAAACAGAGATTCTGACTGGCTGTCGGCGGATTATTCGGCGCGAAAAGCAGGAATTCCTCGGCACCAAGGTGCTGCTCGTGGCAGTGACCGCAATTACCTCGGGCATAGGTCTCGTTGTGTGGACTGGTGACTCGCTTGACTCCATAGCCTGAGACACCATCGGGGGAGTTGCCGTGCGCCGAGTCGGCGTAGGGGCCAGCAAAAGTCGACAGGGCCGTCACCAAAATCCAAGTGCAGATTATCGCCACTTCTAGCGCCAGCTTGCCCGCGTAAAAATGGTGACGGACTATCCTCATTTTTTTTCCTGCCAAACGGTGTGTTGCCATGAATCAATCCTTACTCGTGTGACAGATGGCGCAGCCTCCCCCCATGGGATTTCCCACGTAGTCCCAGCGCATGGCCCTGTACCAGGGCGACCCATGAGCGCGGTGACAGGAAAGACAGGTGACGATGGCATCGTCCGCAAAGGACACCGAGGCATGCACCGAAGAGACGTCGACGGAGGCCAGGGGAACACCGACCTGGTAGGTATTGACACCGCTGCCGCCATAATCACGGTATTCGGAAGCCACTGCCGTGTTGCCCATATCGTAATCCGTCGGATGCCGAACCCAGGGTGAACGGCTACCGACATTGCCGCTGCCATCGTGATACTGTCCATGGCAGCGGGCGCACATCGAACCGATGGTCGACAGATCGGTCAGGACTTCTGGTGAATCAACACCCTTGTACTGATTGTGTCGACTCGGGGTGGGTTGATACTCCCAGGCAGAATCCTCGTTGCCGGCCACCCCGACCAGCATCCGGTAACCGCTGTCCGCGGTAAAGGGGTCTGAAGGAACAATATGGCCGGACTGGCCTTTATGGTGCCCCCCCTTGATCGCCGACGTGGAATGGGCTTCTGCATGGCTGCCATGGCAGCCGTACACGCCGGCACAGGTGACCTGCTGACCAGCGGGCCAACCACCGCCTCCCGGGATACTGCCATCCGCCGCCGCCCTGCCCCCCTCAAACCCGGGGGGAACAGGGAAAGCGGGGTCGGCTGGCGCCAGACCGGCCACATTGTGACCCCGGTTGTCGCCGCCAGCCTGCGTCACCCAGTAAAAGTTGCCGCCGGCCAGAGTATCGGTACCCATCTCAACGCCATAGCTGTCATACAGGGGGGCTGAGATGGAAAAGACGAAGGGAGTGTCGCCACCTCTGTTGCTGCCGGTATGGCAGCCGATACAGGTAGTCGTCAGCAGAGACTGATGCGGTCCCTGCCCGCTCCATTCGCTCAGTATCCCGCCATCCTGGCTGTAGTGCATGGTATGGCAGTTGGAGCAGGAGCCAGTGACGGCAGCAAGCGCTGACGGCGCGGCGGCCAGGGCCAGTAGCACCCCAAGCCATACTCCCCTATGTCTCATCCCAAAAATCATCAGATATCCACGATAGACCATGAATCGACGGTACACGCTATTTCACGCTCCGCCATGGGTTATTTTCTCTCATATATCTGAATTCGGGCGTTGCCTTCGTCGACGACACACAGCCGCCTGGCCCAGTCAAAGGCCAGGGCGGCAGGATACCAAAGCTGCCCTTCCCTTTTGCCTTTCACCAGAAAGGCTGCTTTGAAGCGTCCCTGCGCGTCAAAGGTGCGCACATCGCCCGCATGTCGGTCAAGAATATAGAGGGTGCCTGACTCATCCACCTCGATAGCCACCGGAAAGGAAAGTTCACCCGCCAGAACAATGGTCTTCTGCAGCCGACCCTGGCCGTCGAAATGGTAAACCCTTCTCTGCAGCCCGTCGAGGGCCCAGATACCATCCTCTTTTACCTTGAAATCCGAAAACCCCTGAAACTCTTTTCCTCCTGCCAGGGTTTGTGACACCTGCAGATTATCGTCGAGGACCAAGATCGCGCCAGAGAGGCGATCGAGCACCAGCAGGCGGCTCTGACGGTCGCGATCAAGACGATCGACAAAGACCAGGTCCCCGTTCGGATGGCGGATCGAAAAGGCTCTGACCTGCTTTTCCTGCACATCGATATAAAGCAGCTGGTTCAGGGAGCGATCGGCCACCCACAGGCGATTCGCATCGATCAGCAAAAGATCGACAGGCTTGCGGATCTGTCCGCCGGCATTGAAAGCCGCCAGTCGCCCTCCTTCCTCGTCGAAGGACATCAGCACGCCGTGCCGGCCATCGACGACAAAATATCGCCGATTGACAGCATCGAAACCCAACTCAAGGGGTTGCTCCAGTCGTGTCCTTCCATCCGCCCCCGTCATCTGCCGCGCCAGTTCCCAGGGCTGGGCTCCGTGTGCCCCGGGCACGCCCAAGCAGACCAAGCCGATAAGCAGAGCCATCAGAGATCCGATTTTCTGAGGTTTCATCATGACATCTCTCCTGGCCGTCTTCTCAATAACTTTGGTGACATTCGATGCAAAGCCCCCTTTCGCCGCCCCCGCGGAGATGATACTTGAAGAGGGTGCCGACATTGGAGTCGTGGCAAGTAATGCAGGTCATCGGCAAGTCATTGCGCGGATCCCTGGCTTTCTCTCCGATGGGATGCGTGAAACTCACGTGTTTTTCATGACACTGACCACAAACAGCGTCCACCTCGTCCTTTAACATCGCCGTATGATCACTGCCGTGCAGTTCATGACAATCGGAACAGGTATTCCATTGGGGATGCCGGTGCAGCATGCTGGCACGACGGTTAAACGTGTCGGCGTGACAGGATCTGCATACGTTTGACTGGTTTGCTGGCAACATGCCGGCGACGTCTCCCACGTGGGGGTCATGGCAGCTCAGACAGATATTGCCGCCAGCCTGGCCGACCAGATGAGAATGACTGTGCTGAAAGCTCGGCAGGATTGGCTCGTGGCACCCCAGGCACAGTGAGGGGCTGTTAGATTGTGCATGGCACTGGCGACACCGGCCTTGGGCAAAGGGCTCATGCTGTCTGGACCGCAGAAGTGTCTTTTGGCTGCCACCATGGGGCGAGTGACACTTCAGGCAGGACATATCGCTCGGATTACGGCCAAGATGCCTGGATTTCAGACGCTCCCTGTCCTGGTGGCAGGCCAGACACAGGAGAGGGTCCGCCGCTTTGATGAGACGCGAATCCGCCGCTCCGTGCGAGGTGTGGCAGCTGTCACATTTGCCTTCGACAAAGGGCCTGTGGGAAAAGTCGTAGGTTCGGCGGCTCTCTTGATGACAGGAAAAGCAGGTATCCGATAGGTTTCCTGCCAGCAAGTCCCGATGATTTGACGCGTGGGGAGCATGACAAGTCACACACTTACCCCGGGCCACTGGTTCATGGGGATAGGGACTTCTGGCCACGGCTTGCCCGACATCCTGATGGCACTGCAGGCAGAGCTCGGCCTCGGAGGTCCGCAGCAGAGCCTTTTCCTTGGCAACATGAGGAGAATGGCACAGACTGCAGCGCCCCTCTTTGACAGGTGCATGCACGACTATGCCCTGGAAAGCCTGGCGGTCATGACAGCCATAACAATCGCCGCTCTCAGCCGCCATCGCGCCTGACGCGATAAAAATCAAGCCCATGGCCAACAGGTATAAAGCAAGGCCCTGTCTCATCGTGAGCCTCCCTGGTGACAGACGGCACAGTCTCCGTCCGTGAAAGGTTTATGCCCGACGGGATGCAGCAGGGATTTCTTGCTGGCGCCGTGCGGATCGTGACACTCAAGGCAGGTTTCATCCCCAGGCCTTATGCCGCTGTGGGTTTTGGCCAGGTCAGCTGGTGACAGACTGTGACAGCCGTAGCAGGTTTCCATGGCGCTAAAAGAGGTCTTGACACGACGGAAGTGGGGGTCATGGCAGGCGCCACACTGACCGGACGCAGCCGGTTCATGCGCCACGCCCTGCACCCAGAAGCGATCGACGTCATGGCAGGAAAGGCACAACTCGGGAAGGCTTTTCAGCAGGTAGTGATCGCCTTCGTTGCCGTGGGGGGCATGGCAGCTGGCGCAGTTTTGATGTTTACCCATAACACCCGTCGCGGGTTTCTGGCCTGGGTGACATTGCAGGCAGACAGTGGAAACCTCCGCCGACAGCAAAAAAGCCTGGTCGCTGGAGTGGGGCTGGTGACAGGCGGCGCACTGACCGGCCTTGAAAGGTTCATGCCGCCCCGGAATCTGCCGCTGCGCCTCAAGCTTAGGATGGCAGGGAGCACAGGTCTGGGCCCCTTCTCCTTTCAGGAAAGCGGCCCTGTCGCCGCCGTGGGGATCATGGCAGGCTCCGCAGCGGCCGTTCAGAAAAGGTCGATGCAGATGGGTATCTTTCATGGCCTGACGCACACCCTCATGACAGTCTGCGCACAGATCGCGCTGAGCTTTAAGAAGCAGTCCGGCCTCGGAGCTCTCATGGGGCTGGTGGCACCCCAGACAGCCATCCTCGTGCACGGGGGGATGAGAATAGGTCGGGGCAGACGTTGCCGTGTCATGGCACTGCCCGCACAGGCTGCCGGACGGGGCGTTCAAAAGGGCTTTCCGACCGGCCTCAGCGCGATGAGGCGTATGGCAGCTGAGACAGTCCCCGCTCGCTACCGGGCTGTGTCCTTTTGTTCTGCCCGACAGAGGACCTCCAGGCTCATTGAACTTAAAGGTATGACAGGTGAAACAAAGGGTTTTTTCATTCTCGCTCACCAAAAAGGCGGAATCACTGGCATGAGGTGAATGACAGGCCCGGCATTGTCCGTCGCGCACGACGGCATGGGCATCTGCTGCAGAAAAGTCAGCCTTTCTGTCGCCGTGACAGCTGTAACAGGACAATTCCATGTCGGCCGCAGGCAGTCCATCACTGCCAAGATTGGCGCTATTGTGGCAATCTCCACAAGTACCCTCCTTCACCGGCCCGTGAACGGACTTCTTCAGAAGGAACTTCTGGTCAGAAGTATGGGCATTGTGGCACTCCGTGCACCCCCTGTCGACGGCATAGCCTCCGTGCCTATTCCGATGACTTTGATGCTGCAGGTCATGGCAGGAGGCACAGAGGGCCTCCTTGTCCATGGATAACAGATCAGGATTCTGACTGCCATGGGCCTGGTGGCAGGTCCGGCACCCCTTCGCCAGAGGCGCATGCCGGAGCTGCCCGGCAAAAGCGGCGGTACCGTGGCAGGTCAGGCAGAGTGTTTCTTCCGCGTCTTTGAGAAGGCCTGGTTGTATGGCGTTGTGGGGATCGTGGCAGGCCAGGCACTCGCCTGTGTCAGCCGGCGGATGAGAAACGGCGTAATTGACCCTGGCCGGATTGATGTCCGCATGGCAGCCGAAGCAGAGTTCGGGTACTTCTCTTTTCAGATAAAGGCCGCCAATCAGCCCATGGTTGCGATGGCAAGCTCCACATTCCTGCGTAGCCACAGGTCTGTGTTTGTTCCCTTCGGAAAACCGGCTCGCGTATTCCTGGTGGCAATCGAGACACCCCTTGGACGCCCCTTTCTGTCCGGCCGGAGCGCAAGCAGCCAGTCCGACCGTAACGAGGCATAATAAAATCTTCCAGGCAAAATCAAGACGTCGCATTCGTTTCCGCTTCCTTGACCAGTTGTTCGCGTATCTCTTTCCAGACCCGTTCATTGACCTTTATGGTCGAACGTTCTCTCAGCATGTCGACATAGCGGCTGCGCACTTCCTCAAATCGGGACTGCCGCATCGTCTGGCGAATTTTTTCGGCCACCTGCTCCAGCGGCAGAGGCGGCAGCAGATCGAGACGGATAACCTTGATGAAAAGAGTCTCACCCTCGGGGGTCTCCCAACTGCGGGTCTCTCCCTGTACCATGTCGGCCACAATCTCCCGGACGGGGGAAGACAGGTGATTCAGGGGGATTTTTTCCGTCTTCACACCACCGGGAGCGAGAGGACGCATGAGAGCATGGAAGTCTTCACCGGCCGAAAGCCTTGCCGACAACTGCCGGGCAAGGGCTTTCTCACCGGTTTGGACCTGCGCCAGTTCGACAATGCCCCCCGAGGAATAGGGTTCTGGATTCTTTTGATACGCCTGCCGAACATCTTCATCACTGACTCGGACCTGGGGCCAGAAAATTTCGTTCTCAAGTTCCAGGATCAATCGATGCTGTTGGTAAAACGTGAAGGTCTGCTTAAAGGGAGGCTTGGTTTCGTATTGCCGGTCCAGGGCTTCCAACGCGGTAAGCGTCTGGGCCAGCATATCGTTGATGACCCCTTCGCGCAGAGTGGCAACATCAACCTTCGGCCGTGTCGTTCTCGACTTGATCATGAGGTCGGCTATATCCTGAGCCCTGATCACGTCTCCGCCCAAGGTAACCGCCGGCCGTGCGGCCAGTTGAGCATCCAGGGGCTGGAATCCAATAGCTTCAACCACTTCCCGATCGACACTCACCCCATATTTCGCTTTCGCTTTTTCTACAAGGGCCGATGTTAATTCGGCACTCTTTTTTTTCTGCCAACTCCGGGCCAGCACCTCCCGGTTCTTCTGAAAATCCTCTTCCGAGATAGGCTCCCGTTCCAAAACTTCCAGAAAATACCAGGCGTTTTCCCAACTCACCGGGCCCGCTATCTGGCCGACGGGCAAATGGCCTACGGCCCGCCGCAGGGGTTCGGGAATACGGCGAGGGCGGAGAAATCCTGAATTTTCCATTAAATCCGCAACATTGGTCACTTTTGCCAAAACGGCGGATTCCGCCAGGGACAGACCCGACTCCACCGCCTGCTGCATCGGTTCTACCTTGTCGGCTTCGGAGACCCGGACCATGCGCAGACTCAGACGGGGCGCGTAGTCATGCAGATAATCTTTCCACAGTTCCTCCCGAGGCGGGTTGGTGATGCGGCTGTCTACCTCCTCCTGCTTCAGCAGCATCAGCGACCAGACCTTGCGAAAAACGTCCACTTTGTAACGGTAGGACTCTTTTTCGTACAATTGCATCTTTTCCGCTTCGCGCCAGAGCAGAATCCAGTCGAGGTAGGCCTCGGGACGATCTGGCACCGTCATCCCCTCTTCCCGCCATTCCTTCCACCAGCCCTTGAAATCGGCGGCTGTCAACTGCTCTTCGTTCACCGTGAGTAGCACGGGATCTCTCTCCCAGAATCCCCAAAGGGCATACGCGTCATCGAGAAATCCAGAACTGCAGACAAAACTGCAAGCAAGTAGCAGGGCTATTGTGACATGTTTTATGGACAAGAAAATTCTCCCTTTACGCGCCAGTTGTCAATAACCTCTTTAGACACCTTGGCAAACAATCCCGTTTTTGTTCTGACCACACCGAAATGAAGGGCTTTACGGTAATCATTGCCCCCCCGGCGATGAAATGTGGAGAGCAGCCTGGCGCCATCCTTCGCAGACACCATTTCCACCTGCAGGGCAACATAAGGGATATTGGCATCCTGTCCGGCGGACTCGGTGCCGTATTCCGCGATGCGCCCCCTCACAATGGCATCGACATCGAAATGTTCCATCAGCTGTGCCATTATAGGTGAGGATGTGGCATGAAAGTCCTGTGGCAGTTGCCTGAAAAGAACCATGAACTGCCTGACATCCCCTTCGGAAACCACTTCTCCGATTCCCGCCGCCGTCAACTCATTCAGGAAAATCCTGTACATGAGGTCTCCGGCTTCTTTTTCGCGACTCTCGTTGAGAAAAGGCAATACGGCGATACGACAAACAGTTCCTCCGGAAAAAGCGCTCACCTTGTGAGTCTCCGGTGCACTTCCCGGCAGACAGGCGCTGAGGGACAACCAGGCGATTCCGACAAAAAACAGGTTTGGCAGACGTCCCCTCATCATGGATTTCCTTCAATCCAGGCCCAGGAAGAGAACCCCTTGTCAGGCTTAACCGGTTCTTTCGGCTTTTCCAGAGTGACACGTTGACCATGCAGCGTCATCTGGTTGCCGAGAATGTCCACCACCTCCACATCACAGAGAACATGACTGAGCCTGCCTGTATCAGGAAGGGGCAGTCTCGCCGGCAATGAATCACCCTTTTGGTTAAGGAGCGTATCCCCCTCGGCGGTCATCGCTCGTATCGACCAGGATTCCACGGGGACAACTTGGGCTGGCGCCGGCACAAGGTGCAGATAGGGCCGGTTGTCGTCCATGACCGCCGTCAGATTCACGGAAAGCCCCTGACTCTGACGAAGAATGGTGCGTTGCACGCGACTGCGGTTCCCGGCCTGATCCCAGGCGTCGAAGGTGATTCGGTAGACGCCATCCGAAATGGAATGGTTGCTTTTGTTCTTTCCCTTCCAGACCAGCCGCGCTGGCAGGTTGCCATCCTTCCCGGTTCTGGCCACTTCCTCACCTTCGGCGTTCAGAATGGCCATGGACCAATGGCTCAACAGACGGGAGTCTTCCAGGGAAGGTACAATGAGGACCTGATCCTTGACGGCACTGATCTGGTTGAAGGTACGGACGTTTTTCAGGTCAATTTTCAGCGGCGGTGGCGTATTGATTACTTCGAATCGGGCCAGACGATCCAGGCATAATTCTTCTCCGGTCTCCTCCCAAACCATTTCAAAAGAAAGATCATAGCCCCCTTCCTCGGGTGGCGCGGACCACACGGCCCTGTAAAAGCCCGTATCGCCCTCTGCGACAAAGGGAATAACCTCATCAGCAGCACGGACAAAAATGCGGGTGGCCGGCTCCCCCAAAAAATCAACAAAAATCCGGCATTCGACAGGCTGCCCAGCCTGTACCACCTCGGCCGACAGAGTGACCTCCTGGATGCGGGCCAGCCCGGTTGGTTTTGCACTGCTAACCGCCGTCAGGATTTTTTTGAGCGCAAGATTTTCCCGCAGCAGTGTCGCCCGGATTTCTTCGATCCCCTGAGGTTCCCGCAAACCCAAAATGCCGACGCAGCCGTCAAGACTCATGGCGCCGCTTCCTCCAAAAAAAGGTTCGCCTGTGACACCGTCGAGAAGGGTGTAGGTAAAGCCCACGGCGCCCTCTTTGAGACCTTCTTTTTCGGTGACACTGCCCACAAGGATGAGGCCACACCCTGTTTGCTGGTACAATTTGACAGCATGAAGGGAGTCGAGATACCCCGTGGCGCGCAGCCTGTTTCTGGCCAGAAAACCTTCCACGTCCACAGCAGGGACAACCTGGAAACCCTGCTCACGAAGGACATCGCGAACTTCTTCGGTAAAGGGCAGGTTCAAGGCATTCCCCCCGACGCTCAGATCGTCAAAGGGGAGTACGGCGATTGTCATCGCCTGGCCCCATCCCCAACCCATCAAGACAAGCAGGGCCGTCAGGAACAGCTGACCTAAGAATCTGTGTTTTCCGCAAAAATGCATAAAACAACTCATCAGCGAAGGGTTTTCAAGAGATCCCTGACCAGACGATAACTGACCTCGTTCACACTGGGGCTGGAAAAACCGAAAATACGACCGAAACTGCTGTAGCCCCGAGCCGAACCACTGGCCTGCCAAATGATTCGACCGGTCTGCACATCGACCAGACGCAAGGTCAGCGCTACCTGTGGGTAACTGTAGGAACCGTTACGTATTTCACTGTAATCGTCAACGGAGCCGGCCAGGTAAGCATCGATGTTCAGAGCTTTTCCCATGCGCTTAGCGGTGGTGGAGTCCAGGGAAACGGTTTCCGCTTCGGCGACCTCCTCCCGAAGAAAACGCCGCAAATCTCCCTTTTCAACCACTTTAAACAGACGACGAGCCAGAAGCTCCGTGGTAACAACGTCGCGAAGTCGCTCCGCAGCGAATTTCTCGGCGGAATGGTTTTCCAAAGGCAGAACAGCCACCATCTGGACATAACCTGGATCGAAGCTCTCCTCTATAAATGAATGCCTGGCCGTTGTACAGCCTGCAACGATCAACAGGACAGACAGAAGGAAAACCAAATTTTTTATAAAAGAGTATCGCACTTCTCTCTCCTCAATAGCGTATCAAAGGGCGATTGACAAAGCAGCACAACCGCAACAACATTTAATTAAGCAAAGACCATGCCCCGGCGCGGCGGCCATGATTTCAATCGGTGTTACCTAAAATGTTAGATTCAGGCTGGCCACCGTGTTCCATGAATTGCTTCCTTCGTCGATCAGATACCCATAAAGTGCCCGCAGAGAAATAGAAGAACTTAATGACCACAAAACCTGAAGGTCATAGGCCTTATATTGACGGTCTTCCCAGCCCAGAACCACATTGCCCGTCGTCTGGATTTTGGGAGTCGCTCGCCAGGTGGCACTGCCTACGGCTGTGATATCACCTGAATTTTCCTCATAATCCACCTGGGAGAGCAGAAGAAGGATGTCCGAAGGGCGATAATTGAGTTTACCGCCAAGGACGGAAGTATCCCTGTTTTCAGAACGAGAGCTGAGGTCGCCGTCGTACTGAGTCGAGGTTCGATTATAGGTAAAATCGGCGGTTAATCGTGGTGAGAGGCGGGCGGTGCTGTCGAAGCGCCAGATGGTTGTCGTGGTGCCGGTTGAAGTAAGTTCATTCCGGTTGCGATCCCAGTTCACAGAGATCCTTGTCGTCAGATCCGGGAAAATGACGGCTGAGATATAGCCATTTAACGAATCCTGCAGATTTTCCTTTACTGACCCCAGATAGTTGTCGGTATGGGTGTAACCGGCAGAAGCGTCGAGGCTGTCCAGAGGGGATGAAGTCATCGAAACGGAATAGGATCGCCCCACCCTTTTGTTTTCCGCTTCATTGCGTCTGTCGGTTTGGTTGACACCAACAAGGGTGGAGAAATAGCGGTTCAGAACATAATTGGCGGTCAGGGATTGATTAAGCTCCGTACTGTCCCGGCCCGGGTCAAGCTCCCGATCACTGTGGCGCAGGTTATAGTTGAAGCGCCACTGACCCGAAGGCTGGTAGGCCATCGAGAAATTAGCTTTTCGATCAATGAAACGGTTGTCGAACTGCTCGACCGGCGCCGTCGACACCCGCGCTTCGCCCACCTCCAGCTCAGTGATGTTGGCTGTCTCTGCCGTCACCGCCATGCGCTCGGAGACCGCCTTGAAATAACGAACCTCGATATTTCCCGAGGGGATATCAACGATGACCACAGAACGCCCGTTTTCCAGGTCGTATTCCAATACGGTTCCCAGCCCCAGCGGAACCCAGTCCAAACCGTTGTCGCTCGTGTAGAAACTCCACGCCAGCAACGCCTGGGCGGTCAGTGTAATTTCCCTGTCCAGATAGATACGCAGGCGGTTAAAGGGCTGGAAACTCATTTGCAGCGCAACATTTTGCGTCAGGCCGGACTGAAGGATCTCCACCCCAGCCGGATCGATGACATTGCCATCAATCAGCTGGTCATTCAAAGGCAATGTGCCCAGAACAGGCGTATCGTCAGCGCCGGAATAGGCCTCCAAAGTCAGTCGGTTGATGGGGATAAAGACTTCACCGCCGATGCCGACACGCGTTTCACGGTCACTTTTGTCATAAGAAACCTGGTAAGCCCCTGAAAGGGTGAGACGTCCGTCAAAGAGGCTTCTGCTGCGCTGAATCTGGCCGAAATGCCGAGAGGTGTCTGCGGTTGTCGCAGTTGTCATATCCTCGCTGGAGTTCAGCCGATAGTCGTACAGAAACCGCAGGCCGGACCAGTCGTAATCAAACCGCACACCGACATAGGAAGATTCCTGATCAAGTTCGCGTGGTTGTTGTTCGTCGTAAGCGCGGGTCTGCCCATAATTAAGGCGCATTCTGGGCCACTTCTGGCTCTGGGTAAAGAGGTTGGCATCCCAGGACTGATTGACACGATCAGAACGGCTGGAGGATTCCTGCCAGGTCTCGACGGCACTGAGGTTGAGGGAGAAGAGGTCGTTGCGCACATCCAGCGACACTGTCGGCGTCAGCAGGCTGTGGCGCTCTCCTCCCTCCCTGCGGTTATTGTTGTAGCGGGCCGTTCCGGCAAAATTCATGGCATCCGTGAGATCTTTACTGAAATCCAGATTGTAATACTCGTTAAAGGACCAGGGAGTATCGAGGTCGCCTCCCTGGTCCGCATACTGCCAATTGCCCGCTAGTCCCAGAGGAGAAGCGGCGAAAAGAAGGGGTTGGCCCCCTCCCCAAAAAAGGGAGAAAACCAACCCTAAAAAAAGGAGTCTGGCTACTCTATTCAACAAAAGCCGGTCCTTATCATCACATTAAAGACAGAAAATCAATTGGCCGGCAAAGCGAGTGAATGGGCATCACCATGACAGGCCTGGCAACCAGTGAATTTCTTCAGCATGGCTTCACTGTGGGGCGCCCCATGACAGGTAGCGCACTCGGGCACATGGCCATGGCTGTCGACGTGGCAGAAGACGCAGCTCAGGTTCGCGTGCTTGCGGGGACTGGCTTTGTGAAGCGCAGCCACTTCGCCGTGGCAACTCGCACAGATGAGATTGCTGACCTCCTTGCCGTATTCAATGCGGCGCGGCGAATGGACCGGATGACAGCTTAGACAATCCGGGTTCGACACGAATGGCGTATGCGGCGATGGATGGCATTCGTTGCACCCAGGCTTGTATCCGTGGCGGGTGTGATGGCACTCCGCGCAACTGACCAGGGTGTGCTGGCTGTTGAACTGGGTGAGTTCCTTGACCTGACTGTCGTGGCAGGTGTTGCAGTTCTTTGCCAGGGTCTTCAGGTCGGTAAGACTTTTAACGGGTGCGTGGGCATTCAGGTGACATTGCAGGCAGGCCTTGAAGTTGGGGCCGTGCGTCTCGCCATGGCAAGTAGCGCATTGGGGAACAACCTGTTGCCAATCGCGTCCGGGCTTCCAGGTGTGGAAGGTCTCATGACATTGGGCACAGTGCAGCTGATGCTTGCCACCGCCATCCCGAATATCCGTGAAGACCGTCATGTGACACTGGGCGCAGTCAAGAGTAGTCAGAGGCTTGACCGGCTGCTGGTAGACGCCGGCGGCCTCATCGGTGGAAGCGGCATGCACCAGCGCTCCTCCAACGATGAACGGACCGCTCCCTGCAATCAGCAGTACGACTAATATATAGAGAGAATATGACTTCCTGTTTTTCATCTGGTATCCCCTGTTCATTTCAAGATTCCCCATAAGGAAATCGGGTGAGACTCGGGGGCGGTCGTCAAACCGCCCCCGTTCATATTACTTGGGCATGTCCAAGGCATGGGCGTCGAGATGACAATCGAGGCAATTAGGAAACTTGCTGTGCATGGCACTGCCATGGGGCAATCCATGACAGGTACTGCACTCAGGCACTACCTTATGCTGACCTTTGTGGCAGTAGGCACACAGCAGGGCACCATGCTTTCTGGAGGTGTTGGCCAGATTCTGACTGACATCGCCATGGCAGCTGCCGCATAGAGGCGACGGCAAATTGTCGCCGTACTTTACAACCAGGGGCATATGGGGTTTGTGGCAGAGCAGACAGTCCTGATAGGTCATATCGCTCGAATGGGGGGCATGACACTCGTTACAGGCTGTAGCCTGGCCGTGAGTGAGATGGCATTCCTTACAGTCAAGCTGGGCATGCATGCTGGGATAGGCTTGCATTTCCTGTCCAGGTCCGGCGTGGCAGGTCAGGCAGACAGGCTTCACCGAGGCGATCTGCGTGAAATCCATTTCCATGGGGTAATGGGGGTTATGACAGGATTGGCAGTTTTCCAGTGCGTAGTGGGCCTTTTCGCTCGCATCATGGCACATGCCGCATTCTGGAATCGCATTAGTGCCCATGGGGGGATGCTCGAGATGGCAATCCTGACAGCTAACAGCCGTCTGGTGCTTGCCTCCCCTGGTATTGACATCCCGTACAGCCTGCATATGGCACTTGACGCAATCCTTGAGTTCGAGGGGTACAACATGTTTGGCGGCTTCCTCAGCTCCAATGGCCGTACCGGCCATAAGGACCAGCGCCATACCGAAGATCATCGTGGCAAATCTATTCATTTTTCCTCCTGTTTCCTGTGATTTCATGATGGAATTTCAACAATAGAGGGACATTCCCTCAATTTTTAACACTAAAGACCTGAACACGCTGATTGAAGGTATCAGTCACCCATAAACGTCCGTACCGGTCCAACGCCACGTCGGACGGAAAGTAAAACCAGCCCCGCTCCCCCCCCATGCCGCCAAGTTCAAGGAGAAAATCTCCCTGCAGGGAGTAGACAGAGACGGCGTGGCGCATGAAGTCGACGATAAATATCCGTCCGTTCTCTTCATCGACAGCAAGGCCTCGTGGCCTGGACAATTTGCCCTGCACCCCTCCTTTTTGACCGAACTGATAAAGAAAATTCTCATTTTCATCATACACAAAGACCTTACTCACCTCTTCGCTGAGAAGATACAGGCGACCGCTTGCCCCCCGCACTACGGAATTGATCTTGACCTTCTCCTTGACACCCAAGACCTCGTCGAAAGGTTGCAACACATGGGAAAAACGTCCAGATGAATCCAGAACGATGCAGCCGTGATCGTCATTGCCGGCCACATAGAGCTTGCCGTTAGAGCCAACGGTCATCTCACGAGGAATAAAAATCTCAGCGCCGGCAAAGCCGTGAAAGACGATGTCCTGAACCGGGAGAAGCGCTCTATCAAACTGTCGTATGAGTCCCCCTTTGCGTTCATCCGTTTGACCGAGAAGAGCATAGGCGCGGTCATCATGGATGAAGTAGTTCATAACGGCCTGAAGACCACGTCCCTTGCCAAAACAATATTTCGGGAAAAAATCGAGAGAATAGACCACCAGCTGATTGTTACCCGAGTCGATGACAACCATTTCATCTTGTGCGCTATCGTAAAAAATGGCGCCGGGATAGCGAAGCTCCAGGCCCTTGGCGTCAAGCTTCAAAACGGCCTGCGCAGTGATGCGCAAGGGCAAAATGTCTTCCGCGGCGAAAAGGCCGGGAGAAAAGCACCCGACTAAACAAAAAGCAACAACGATTAAGGAGTATCTTTGAATGATGATTGTTTTATCCAGGGAGGCACCTATCACCTGCATGAAATACTCAAAGCCGTGAAAACCCTGAGGTTTAATACGTCCCGAGTCACATGCAGGGTCTATACCCACATTGGCAACAATTAAGACATAAGGACTTTCTCATTTTAAAAGCGCTACTTAGAGTCACCAGAAATTCAGAGGCCCGAAATCAAATCGGCTAAATGCCATACAATCTGGTCAATTCCCCCACCCTTCGTAGGGCAAAACACCCATTAAGTTTTTCAAACCACAACCATGCTGCCAATGGCGTTCCCAGTGGATTCGTCGCGTGAATAAATGGTCCCACTTATAGCTTCTTCACCAAAAAATGAATTTGCTTTACCTGTGTAACATCAACGAATTAAACCGGATACGCACCATCATTTGCAACAGAATGCAGGGTGCTTGCTCGATGCGTTAAGTTTAATGCCTGAGAGGACAAACGCAAGCTTTTGTCGGTGAAACCCCTACAAAAGCGCGAAAAAAGCCAAAACACAGCCTCATCATTAATTAAGTCTCGGCAATGTTTCAAAGGAATAAACGGAGCGCTTTCCGTGGGGAAGGTGATTTCACCAAAGGCGTTAAACAGAAGCGACCCAAAGAAAAAGCCCTGAAAAACAGGGCTCATAAAAGGGGAAAAGAAAGGGTTTGGCAAAAAAAGCGGTCAGGGTATGGCGCAGTCCGTCTGATCACCACGGATTTTGGCGACGGCATGGGGAATGGCGGGCCAGACGGCCTCGAGATTCTCCAAAGCCCCCTTGGGACTTCCTGGGAGATTGAGGATGAGCGTGCCCTGACGGATGCCCGCCACGGCGCGGGACAGGGCGGCCCGGGGGGTGATCTGCAGGCTGCGGAGTCGCATGAGTTCGGCTAGACCCGGTATCAGGCGGTCGATCACCCGTTGGGTGGCCTCGGGGGTGACGTCACGGGGAGAAACGCCGGTGCCGCCGGTGGTCAACAGCAGGTGGGGCGCAACCTGCTCGGTCCAATGAATCAGGCGGGCGGCGATCTGCGTTTCTTCGTCAGGGATGATTTCCAGCGCGGCAGTTGCTACCCCCCGCTCGCCCAGCCACTGCTCCAGGGCCGGACCGCTGGTATCGATTCGCTCCCCCCGCGAGCCTTTGTCGCTGATGGTGAGAATCACGGCCTTCATCCCTGCTCTTCCCTTCGATACAAGCCGCTCTTGCCCCCCTCTTTAAGGAGCAACGCCAGTTCGCCAATGGTGATGCCGCGATCCACCCCTTTACACATGTCGTAGATGGTTAGCGCCGCGACGGAAGCCGCTACCATGGCTTCCATCTCCACGCCGGTGCGCTCCACCGCCTTGACAGTCGCCTCGATACGAATGTGGTGGTTTTCTTCATCAATGAAGAATTCGATGCCCACCGCATGCAAGGCCAAAGGATGGGCGAGCGGAATGAGGTCGGGGGTCTTCTTGGCGGCGGCGATCCCTGCCAGCCTGGCCACGGCAAGGACATCCCCCTTCTTCATTTCCCCCTGGCGAATACTCTGCAGCGTCGAAGGGTTCATGGAGACGGAGGCGCCAACGACAGCGCGGCGCAGCGTCGGCTCCTTGGCGCTGACGTCGACCATGATGGCCTGGCCCTGCTCGTCGAAATGGTTGAAGGACATCATTCGCTCCTGCATGAGAATAGTTTTTCAGGTTGACAATATCAGGCGTTCTTCTCCGACGACTCATCGACGCGCTGCGCCTCTTCCAGAGGCTCTTCTTTAATGCCAGACTTGAAGTTGCGGATGCCTTTGCCAAGGGCGCTGCCGACCTGGGGCAGCTTGCCGGCGCCGAAAACGACCATGACCAGCACGAGAATAATGAGCAGTTCCTGTGTACCGAGTCCAAACATGTTTATCTCCTTCGTAAGCTGATGGGGTGCAAATGGTTAAAAATGACCTCAGTTGGAAGATTCGCGACCGCCCGCTTGCAGTTGAATGCGGTCGCCAGCCCGTACGACTCCGCCCTTGAGAACGCGGGCGAAGATGCCTTCCCGCGGCATGACGCAGTCTCCGGCCTGGTAGTAGATGGCGCAGCGGCTGTGGCATTCCTTGCCGATACGCGTGATCTCCAGTAGCGCCTCGCCCAGGGTCAGGCGGCTGCCAATGGGAAGGGCCGTCAAGGCGACTCCCCGGGTAACGATGTTTTCGGCAAAGTCACCAGAGCCCAGACTCAAGCCTTTAGCCCGCATGGTGTCGATACTCTCTTCGGCCAGCAGGCTGACCTGCCTGTCCCAGTCACCGACATGGGCATCGCCGACAATACCATGGTTTTCCTTGAGAAGGGCTACGTCAACCGGCTTTTTCTGTTCGCCTTTGTTTTCACTGATACAGACCGCTACCACCGATGGTTCCATGGGTTTTACTCCTCGTGTGAATGAAGCGCCTTCTAGCCGCCGATAGAAGACATGCAGAAGGCCGGACCGCGCTCTTTTTCATCATCGAGACGATGTCCGGAAACCTTGTCCTTGACGATATCAAGCAGGACCTGCTGCACGGCCTGGACATCACCTCCCAGCAGAACAGGGCGCAGGTTGACGGCTTCGCCGGAAAAAAGGCAGCTACGCGCCAGCCCGGTCGCGGTCACCCGGATACGGTTGCAACTGTCGCAGAAATGGTTGGAAACCGGGGTGATGATGCCGATGCTGCCGCTGGCGCCCTCAAGGTGGTAGTCGCGGGACGGCCCACAGAGAGTGCCGCGCCTCAGCTCCTGATAGGAAAATTTTTTCCCGATGCGCTCCAGAATCTCCTGACCGCGCACGATCTGCGCCTGCCAGCCGGCGTCCTGAATATTGGGCATGTATTCGATAAAACGGACGCTCAACGCTTTGCCGTGCGCCATGGCCGCGAAATCCACCACTTCGTCGTCATTGATGCCCCGCATGACCACCATATTGAGCTTGACGGCGATTCCAGCAGCCTCGGCGGCGGCGATTCCCGCCAGCACCCGAGCCAGGTCGCCGCCGCGCGTGATACGGCGAAAACGGTCGGGCTGCAGAGAATCGAGGCTGATATTCACCCGTTTTACCCCGGCGGCCTTCAATTCGGTAGCCAGCTCAGGCAACAGGGTGCCATTGGTCGTCAGCACCAGTTCTTTAAGGCCCGGCAGGGCCGAGAGCTCATGCAGAAAGGGGAGGAGCCCTTTGCGCACCAGCGGTTCGCCACCGGTGATACGAATCTTCTCGATACCCAAAGACACGGCCGCCCGTGACACACACTGGAGCGCCTCGTAGCTGAGGATATCGTTGTGGCCGAGTTTGGAGACGCCCGCCGCCGGCATACAGTATCGGCAGCGCAAATTGCAGCGATCGGTCACCGACAAGCGCAGATAATTGACTTTGCGGTGGAAGCCGTCAAAAAGTTTCATGCAGATCTATCCTTTTCGTACCGCGTCTTTTCAGTGGTAGCTAAACTAGCCCAGAAGATGAACCTCCACCAGGGTTCCCGCTTCAGCGCGGTCGGCGTCGGCCGGCAGAACAGCGATCCCTTCGGCTCGAACCATGGTGGAAACCATCCCCGTATGCTGATTCCCGGCGCTGGTAGCGTAGAGGACATCCCCCTCCTGCGTCAGGGCGACCCGCATGAATTGCAGTCGCCCCTTCTTTTTTTTGGTCGACTCCCGCAAAACGGCCCGGACGCTTGGTTTTGTTGCGTCCACACCGCCGCATATACGCCCCAGGGCCGGCTTCACCAGAAACTCAAAGGTCATCAGAGTGGAAACGGGGTTGCCCGGCAACGAGAAAACCAGGCAGTCGTCCTTGACCCCAAAGGCGGTGGGATGCCCCGGTTTTATGGCCACCTTCCAAAAGAGTTCGCGCACACCGAGGTCTGCGAGCACCTCGCGCACCAGGTCCCTGTCCCCGGCCGACACGCCGGCCGAGGTAATGAGGATATCGGCCTTCAATCCTTCCGCAAGCTTCGCGCGCAGACAGTCCACCTCATCTCGGGCGATCCCCAGCAACAACGGTTCGCCGCCTGATTCGCGAACGGCGGCAGCCAGCGACAGGGAATTGCTGTTGATGATCTGTCCCGGCGCCGGAGTTTCGCCGAGTTCCACCAGCTCGTCTCCCGTGGAGAGGATAGCTACCCGTGGACGCCGGAATACGGGCACGAAGGCCTGTCCGAAAGAGGCCAGCAGATTGATGCCGTCCGGACGCAGGCGACTACCGGCGGGCATAAAAGGCTCGCCTCGGGCGACATCCTCCCCTTGGCGACGGATATGTTGCCCCGGATCAACCCTGGCCGTCAGGGTGAGGGTGCCATCTGCCTCGGCAACCTCTTCCACGGGCACCACCGCGTCCGCTCCGGCCGGCAGGGGCGCGCCGGTCATGATGCGGATGGCGCAGCCCTCCTCCACCCTGTCGTGGGTCTGGGCGCCGGCGGGGATATAGCCACTGATCTGGAGAGTCGCAGCGGCCTGGCAATCCTGAGAGCGCACAGCGAATCCGTCCATGGCCGAATTGTCCCAGGCCGGCAGATCCCAGGGGGCACGCATGTCCTCGGCCAGCACCCGCCCGCAGGCCTCAGTGAGGGAAACACGTTCCCTGCCAAGAGGCCGAGCCTGGTCCAGAATGACCTGTCGGGCTTCGTCGAAACTTATCACCATTTTTGAGACTCCTTCACATCGCCCTCTTCAGCGGACAGGATACCTCACTGGTCAGCCGGCCCCTGTCCAGTGCAATGACTTTACTGCCAAGCCGTTCGGGCTGGCCTGGGTCGTGAGTGGACATGACGATGGTCATACCCTGTTCCGTGCAGAGATCCCGGAGCCGTTTCTCGAACTGGCCCAGGTGCCCCACATCGATATTGGCGAGCGGCTCATCGAGAAGCAGCACCCTGGGCTGCAGCACCAAAGCGCGGGCCAAAGCCACCCGCTGGATCTCCCCGCCGGAAAGTTCCCTGGCAGAGCGCTGGGCAAATCCCGCCAGCCCAACCGATTCAAGCGCTGCTGCAATGCGGACGGGCCGCTGGGCAGAGGCTATTTTCCGCAAGTCCAGACCGAACGCCATATTGTCGTAGACGCTCCCTTGGAAAAGATAGGGCGCCTGCTGGACCAAAGTCACCTCGCGACGCAGGTTGGCCGCCGCCATGCCGCCGCGATAGACTACGGCTCTGCCGTCGAACCGCAGGATGCCGCGCGCCGGGGGACTCAGCAGAGCCAACAGGCGCAGCAGGGTTGTCTTGCCGGCACCGTTCGGGCCAGTCAAACAGTACAGCCCCCCCGCTTCAATAGCCAAGGTGTCGATTTCCAGGCGAAAGGCTGTCCCCACGGAGACCTGGATATATTCCAGGGAAAGAATCGGTTGCATAGGTCACCTCTGTTGCAGAACATGCATGGCCAGGTTGACGAAAAGCGCCACCCCGAGCAGAATCAAGCCAAGAGCCAGTCCGAAAGCAAACTCCCCCTTACTCGTTTCTAGGGCGATGGCCGTGGTCATGGTGCGGGTATGATGGCGAATATTGCCGCCAAGCATCATGGCCACGCCCACCTCGGCGATGACCCGGCCGAACCCGGCGATAACTGCCGCCATGACGCCAAAACGCACTTCCCGCAGCAGCATCCAAACGCCCCGCAACCTGCCCGCCCCCAAGGTGAGGGCCGTGCTCAGAATGCGGGAATCAGCCCCCACCACGGCGGCCAGGGTGTAGTTGGCCACAATGGGTGTCGCCAGCACCATCTGACCGAGAATCATGGCAGCCGGGGTAAAGAGCAGACCCCACTCCCCCAGGGGCCCCTGGCGGCTGAGAAAGCCGTAGAGTACCAGGCCAACCACCACCGTCGGCAGGGCCATGAGGGTATTGAGCAGGGTCAGTACCAGTCCCCGCCCCCGGAAGCGGCTGATCCCGACCAGGGCGCCAAAGGGAATGGCCACGATCGCGGCCAGCACGATAGCGACCAGGGACGTATAGAGCGAGGTCCATACCGTGATGAAAACTTCGCCGTCAAAGGCCAGAATCAGGGCCAGGGCTTTCTGCAGGGAGATGAAAATAAAGTCCAAGAACGTCTACTTTGCGTAAATAAAGAAAAGAGGCTCGCCGTTCTTGCTGTAGTCGGCGATGATCTCTTGTCCCTGGGGAGACACCAGGTAATCCATGAAAGCGGTCGCCAGGTCGATTTTGACATGCGGGTGCTTCTGCGGATTGACGGCGATCACCCCATAGGGATTAAACAGGCGCTCGTCCCCTTCCACCAGGATTTCCAGGTCCGTCTTGCTGCGATAGGCCACATAGGTGCCCCGATCCGCCAGCGTATACCCCTGCAGCTCCGTGGCCATATTGATGACCTCACCCATGCCGAGCCCGGCCTCGACGTAGCCCTTGCCGGCAGGGGTAAGACCGGCCGCCTGCCAGAGTTCGAGTTCCTTGTGATGCGTGCCGGATTTGTCCCCGCGGGAAACAAAGGTACTATCCGAGGCGGCAATTTTTTCCATCGCCGCGGCGACATCGCCCATGCCGGCGATACCGGCGGGATCGGCGGGGGGGCCGAGCAGAACGAAGTCGTTGTACATAACGTCCCGGCGGTCGATCCCGTGGCCGGCGGCGATGAAGGCTTCTTCGAGGGCACGGGCATGCACCAGCACCACATCAACATCCCCCGCCTCGCCCAGTTTGAGGGCCTTGCCGGTGCCGACGGCAATCACGTCGACCTGGCAGGTATGTGCCTGTTCGAAGGGGGGCAACAAGGCCCGCAGCAATCCGGAGTTCTCCGTCGAGGTCGTGGTGGCGAGACGCAAATGTTCCAGCGACAAGGCCGGGCCAGCGCCCAGCAGCAAAAAACAGACAACAGACAACAGACAAAATTTCCAGATCCTCATAAATACTCCGTGAAGTAGTGAGGGGGAATATCCCCATAAAAAAGGAGCCTTCCCATTGGAAAAGGCCCCTGACTACCCCACCGGTGGGGTTTACGGATGCTCTCCTTTCCAAAAGGGAGGCACGGCCGTTTCCAGCCGGACCCAACGACCGGTCGCCCTGGGGTTGCCCCTGTAGGCGATACGGTTCGGAGATTTTATTTATTGAATTGTGTGCAGGCCCAAAATAGCCCGATATCGGTGCTTATCCTTTCTGCCCCATGCGGATGCTGGTCGCATCCACCTGGTTCGCAGTATTCCCCGAGACCTGCTTTTCCCGCAAGTGGAAATATTCCTGCGGGGTGTTGATGTTGCGGAAGGAGAGTCCCTGCGGATCGAGTTCGGCAAAATCCGTCAGCGGCACCTGGGCGACCCTCACCTCCTCAAAAAAGGCTACAATACGTCGCTCCCCTCGGGCCAGCGTCTTTTCCATGGCGGGCAGGCAGCCCTTGCCATAGACGGCGTGGAGCGGCTCGAAGCCGTGCTCTCCGCAAGGGATGACGACATCTCCCGACCTGTCAGCAAGACAAAGGCGCCGGACCACAGCCGGGGAGACGAGAGGCATGTCGCAGGCCACCACGAAAATGCGCTGGTGGCTTGCATGCTGCAGGCCTGAATGAATGCCGGCCAGGGAGCCCTGGGCGCGATAAAGATCGGGAACCTTGCGGCAGGGAATGTCGGCGTAGAGGTCGGGCGAGTTGGTGACGATAATCACTTCATCGAAGAGGAGGGTCAGACGCCGGTAGATATGATCGATAAAGCGGGCACCATCGATAGGAAGCAGCGACTTGTCACTCCCCATGCGGCGGCTTTCCCCACCGGCCAGGATAACTCCGGTGACGCCAGCGAGGCGCTGTTCACCACTCTGGAGACGCATGCGACGGGCCTGGCTGTAAATCTCCATCGTTTCACCACGCACATAGCCGATGAGGCAGATGCCGACCTGCTCGCTCAAACGCACGGCCATGTCGGTGGGCGAGGTGCGTGAGGCGATGGCGACGATACCAAGGCGGGCCGCCTTCGCCACCATCTCGGTGGACACCCTCCCGGAAGTAACCAGCAGCTTACCTGACAGCTCGACCCCCTTGAAAAGGGCTTCGCCGGCGATGCGATCGAGGGTGTTGTGGCGGCCGATATCCTCGGCATAGAGGAGCATCTTCTCACCATCGCCCACTGCGGCCGAATGCATGCCGCCATGGCGACGATAACCTTCAGCGTGGTGCTGCAACTGACGCATGAGAGATAAAACCGCTTCGGGCGTGAATGTCCTCCCGCCTCGAATAACGGCTGACGAAGCCTCGGCGATCTCAACGGGAAAATCGAAGGTAATCCCCGTTCCGCAACCGGAGGTCAGCACGGGCCTGAGATCGAGGGGAATATCCTGACGCAGCTGCACCCGAGCGGCGCCGAAATCACTGCATATACCCAGGCTGAGAATATCGTCGAGGGTGGTGACCATTCCCTGCAGACGGAAGAAACCGGCCACAAGATAGTTGAGTTGATGAGGCGAGGCAATCAGGGTGGCCAGTTCACGCCCATTGACCGTCAGTCGCAGGGGAAATTCCTGCACGACGGCACGCTCGCTGAGGCTGACCTCCCCTTTATTCACCCGCGTGATGATCCCCTGCTCCATATGATCTCCCCGCTTCTTGCGTTCGATGGGACAGTAAAAACTCAGTTCCATAAAGCAGAAAACATGCCGACCCTTGAACGCCGTCAAAAGGCTTTTTTCCCAGCCAGAGGGCGGGTCATGGTGACCCATATGGGTTATTATGACCCGCCCATATGACGCCAATCCCGACGGCGATATTATGGTCATTACCCAAATCTTTGACAGGAATACTTTGCCTGCTTCTTTTCAATGATTGCAGTCTTTCCCGGAACGAACAAGGCCCGCACTGTCAACTGCGGGCCTTGTTCGTTTGCAATGTTTTCTAAATAACGTACTTCAGTTTCCAGATGAGGAAACGGTCTCGCCAGGCACCTCCGGTTTGGCGCTGTCGATACGGCGGAAAGTATCCGGCAGAGAATAGTCAACCGTTTCCGGATGGTGCTCAAAGATCGGAAAATATTTGGCGATGAGCACAAAAAACAGGATATGCGCCGCGATGATACCCAGGGTGACCAGGGTCTCGATGATGGACGGGAGGTAGATATTGTTGGGGTCCATCATGCCGATCATCGAAACGTTGAAGCGGTTGAGCACCAGGCCGAAGATGACCAGGCCGGCGGCAATGGCCCGGCTGCGATCATTTTCCCTGACCGACTTCAGGGTCAAGAGGATGAAAGGCAGAATGAAACCAACACCGAACTCCAGAACGAAAGAGAGGGTAAGTCCGGGTCGGTCGAAGAAAGGCCCCTCCGAAAGTGCCAGCAGACTGTAGATCCGCAGGGCAATATAGAAGCCAAGGGCCCAGGGGAGAATCTGGGCCAGCGTGCGCAACAGCACTCCTTCGTTGGGCTGTCCCATCCACTTGTGACTGGCCGTGGCTTCCAGGATGATGATGGCCATGCCAGTAGAGATGGCGCTCACCCAGAAAAGCAGCGGCAGCAGCGGGTTGTACCAGAGGTTGTGCAACTTGTCGACGGCGATAAGAAAGAAGGTGCCGAGAGAGCTCTGGTGCAAGGTGGAGATGGCCGCAGCCAGAATGACCAGGGGCATTTCCAGCCAACGCAACACCCGCAGGGGCACATGCCAGCCGAACTTCTCCGCTACGGGCGAAAGGAATTCGAGAAAGAGTACGGTCGTGTAGGCCATGACGCACATGGACACTTCGAACATGGGCGAGTGCAGATTCCAGTAGCGCAGCACGTGCCAGCCTTTGTGGGGCTGGCCAAGGTCGAGCAGCAGACCGATACAGACGAGCGAATAGCCGAGAAAACCGGTGACGATGGCCGGACGCACCAGCGGCTCCAGCTTCTTGATATTGAAGCAGTGGACGATGGCACCCAGGGTAAAAGCACCGGCGGCCAGCGGCACGGCGGTGACGACGTCGAAGCTGATCCACAGACCCCAAGGGTAGGTATCATCAAGATTGGTAGTGGCGCCCAGCCCGAAGACGAAACGGACCATTGAAGCGAGGGCGGCGATAACCACCAGGGCGATGAGAAACTTGACAAACAGGTGGTAGCCCTTGATTTCATTGACAACATATCTGGCGGCAGTCATCGCTTTAATCCTCCTTGTGCTCGGAAGAAGTCAGAGCCGTCGCGGCCTCCTCCCGTTCTTTCCGCAGACGTTCTTTACGGTGGTTGATCCAGGAAATAGCCGACAAGCCGCCACCCACGGCGAGGAAAGCCGCCGGCACCAGACGCAGGGCCTGCCAGGTATAACCGGGCAGTGACCGCATGGTGACCGGCTTGAAGCCGAGTTCATCAAAGGGCAGGCTCGTCAGGTAGATGACGCTGGTGCCCCCCGCCTCATCCTTACCGTAGACCTTGTGGATGTAGCGCTGCGGATGCTCGGTCAGACGCCTTTCGGCCTCCTTGATCATCTCTTTGCGCGGACCATAGGTAATGGCCGTC
The DNA here is from genome assembly GCF_009731355.2 of Desulfuromonas sp. AOP6. Taxonomy (GTDB): domain Bacteria; phylum Desulfobacterota; class Desulfuromonadia; order Desulfuromonadales; family SZUA-540; genus SZUA-540. Next base: position 1,195,381 of record NZ_AP022810.1, on the reverse strand, counting down.
GGGCAGGCCGTGGCGCAGGCGGGCTTCAACCCTTCTCTGACGCGGCTGTAGCAGCCGGTGCATTTCTTCACCAACGGAAAGGCCTTGCTCCACTCGTACTTGGGAATGCCAAAGGGACAGGCGATCATGCAGAAGCGGCAGCCGATGCAGCGATCGGCCTTGTAAACGACAGGTCCTTCCGTCGTCTTCACGAAGGCGCCGACAGGGCAGACGGAGGCGCAGGCCGGCTCGTTGCAGTGCATGCACATCTCTTTGTAGAAGGCGAACTCGTTCTGTCCGTTCTTCTGGTAGTCGCGGAACTTGATGCGGGTCAGGGTCTTTTCCGACATGGCGGGCGGGTTCTGATAGCCCTCGCCGCTGAAAAAAGACGTCTCCTCCGCCTCCAGCTGGTTCCACTGCTTGCAGGCCACCTGACAACCACGGCAGCCGGTGCACTTGGTCATATCGATCAAAAAAGCTTTATCCTGGGAAAAATCGGTGCGCGAACTCATGCCGCCCTCCCCCCTTTCTCAATGTTGCACAAAAAGGCCTTGTACTCGGGGATGGTGGTGTTGGCGCAACCCACCGCCGTCGTCAACACATTGGCGCTGTCCCCCCGGGCCATACCGCCGAAACCGAAATGCCAGGGCAGACCGACCTGCTCGATGAGACGACCACTGACGCGCAGCGGCTTGATGCGCGAAGTCACCAACGCCTTGGCCTGAATGCTGCCACGCTCGGAGGAGACGGTCACAACGTCCCCGTTCTTGAGCCCTTTCCAGTCCGCCAGCTGCTCGCTGATTTCCACGAACATATCCGGGACCAGCTCGACCAGCCAGGGCAGGTTACGGGTCATGGCCCCGGCCTGCCAGTGTTCGGATACCCGGTAGGTGGTACCGACATAGGGGAACTTGTCGACGTTGCTGAGCTTGGCCGGGATAGCGACAGCCGGATTGCACTGCTGCGGACTCATCATGTTGGAAACAGGACTCTCCATGGGCTCATAGTGCTCAGGCAAGGGGCCATCCGCCAGGCCGGCGGCGAAAAGACGGCCATAGCCTTCCGGGATCATGATAAAAGGATTTTTCGTACCATCCTCATTCATGGGGGCCCAGCCGCCGTCAGGGACATCCCCTTCCCATTTGCGGGTGAGAGCGTTCCAGGCGATAACCGTTTTTTTCGGATTGAGCGGCCTGCCATCCAGGTCAACGGAGGCGCGATTGTAGAGAATGCGACGGTTGACCGGCCAGCACCAGGCCCAGTTGTGATACATTTCCAGACCGGTAGGATCTTCCAGCCCCCGGCGCTGCATCATGTTGCCTGCCTCGGTGAAAGATCCGCAGTAGAGCCAGTTGCCGCTGAGGGTGGAACCGTCATCCTGCAGGAAGGCGAAGCTGGGCACCTGCTGCCCCTTCTTGTAGAGCTTGCCTTTGATCTCCACGTCGCGGGTGAACTGGCCGTTGCACTCCCTGGCGACCATGTCGATATCCGGCTCGTGGCCGTCGCCATAGTTCCAGGCCAGATTGACGATGGGTTCGGGAAATACCCCACCCTTTTCGTAAAGAGCCTTGAGGCGCTTGAACATCTGGTCGACGATAAAGGCGTCACTTTCCGCCTCACCGGGAGGATCGACCGCCTTGTAGCGCCACTGAGCCCAGCGCCCCGAGTTGGAGATGCTCCCCTGTTTCTCGACACTGGAAGCGGCCGGCAGCAGAAAGACTTCGGTGTCGATTTTCTTGGGATCGACGCCGGGACGTTTCCAGAAAATAGACGTCTCCGTCTCCCAAAGATCAGCGGCGACCAGCCACTTGAGCTGATCCAGACCGCTGGAGATGGCGTTGGTATCGGGTCCGCCGACGATGGGGTTCGTCCCCATACAGAAGAGCCCATCAAAACCGCCCGCCTGCAGACGATCCATGAGCATGATAAAAGAGTAGTTGTCGCTCTTCTTCGGCAGATAGTCGTAGCAGAAGTCATTTTTCGCCGTGGCATGCTCACCCCAGTAAGCCTTGAGCAGGCTGGTCATGTATTTGGGCGTATTGCTCCACCAGTTGGCGCTGTTGGGGTCGCTGCTCTTCGGGGTGACCTTGTCGAGATAGGTCGCGTAGTCGACATGGTTGAAGTCGGGCACTTTCAGATAACCCGGCAGAATGTGGTACAGGATGGCGTAGTCCGTCGACCCCTGCACGTTGGATTCACCACGCAAGGCATTGATGCCGCCGCCGGCGATGCCGACGTTGCCGAGCAACAGCTGCAGCATGGCGTAGGAGCGCACGTTCTGGGTGCCGTAGGTATGCTGGGTGGTTCCCATGGCGTACATGATAGTGGCGGCCTTGTCGGGCCGCCCGGTAGCGCAGAAGGTACGGGCTACCGCCATATAGTCCTGAATGGCCGTCCCCGTGATCTCGCAGACCATGGCCGGAGTATAGCGGGTATAGTGTTTCTTCATCAGCTGATAGACACAACGGGGATCCTGCAGGGTATGGTCGCGCAGGGCGTTGCCGTCCTTGTCGGTCCTGTATTTCCAGCTGTCCTTCTCGTAACTGAAGGTTTCAGCGTTGTAGCCGCTGAAGATACCCTCGTTGAAATCGAAGGCGTCATCGACGATGAAGGAAGCGTTGGTGTACTGCACGACGTAATCCTTCTGGATCAGGTCGTTCTGCAACACGTGGTTGATCAGACCTCCCATAAAGGCGATATCGGTGCCAGGACGCAGCTGGGCATAAATATCGGCCTTGGAGGAGGTCCGGGTATAGCGGGGATCGACGCTGATGAGAGTCGCGCCATTATCCATCGCCTTTTCGACGTATTTAAAAGAAATCGGGTGATTTTCAGCGGGGTTGGAGCCAATACAGAGGATGACGTCCGCGTGCTGGATGTCGTTCCAATGATTGGTCATGGCACCGCGGCCAAAGGAGGCTGCCAGACCGGCAACCGTGGCGCTGTGTCATATTCGGGCCTGGTGTTCCAGGTAACTGACCCCCATGGCGCGGGCGAACTTGCCCCAGAGGTAGCACTCTTCATTGTCGAGAGCGGCGGCGCCTAAAAAGGCCATGCCCTCATTGCGGTTGACGACATATTCCTTGCCGTTACGCTTCTCCGCTTTCACGAAGTGGCGGTCGCGGGAATCCTTCATCAGCTCGGCAATACGATTCATTGCCCAGTCCCAGGATTTCTCCTCCCAACGGTCGCTGCCGGGAGCGCGGTACTGCACCTTGGTCAGCCGGCGTTCGTTGTTGGCCACCTGAAAGAGGGCGCTCCCCTTGGAACAAAGCGCGCCTTGATTGATGGGATGTTCCGGATCCCCTTCAATGTTGACAACCTTACCGTTTTTGGTGTGAACGATCATACCGCAACCGACCGCGCAGTACGGGCAGACGGTGGTCGAGGTCTGCAGGCCCTTCGTGCGCAGCTCGGGGCTGTCCACCCCGGCACGAGCAGGCTTTCCCGAAACAGCCAGGCCCGCGGCAGCCAAGCCGCTTCCCTTGAGAAAACTTCTTCTTGTAACACCCATGCACTCTCTCCTTGAATGGTATACAACGACCGATACGTGGTCACGTGGATCTCTCCTGCCATTGGCAACCTCCGTGCCAATGGGGTATACCCCTCAGATTGTTCCTCTTCAGTCCGCATGGAAACTGCCTGCGCCCAATATCGACCTCTCCTTTACCTCCAGAAATGAAGAGATCCAGGTGGGTCATTTTTTCTCTTGTCGGGTCATATCGACCCAACGACGAGCGCGCGAATACTCCTCGCGCAGAGACCGGACCGCACCCTGGCCAAGCCTCTTCCCATCTGGAATAATTTGTGCTTATTATAAAAATCCTTAAAACCTTCCGGGAGAAATCATGGCTAAAAGAATCATCGTGGCAGATGACGAAGACGGCATGCGCCGCTACCTGAGCAAAATGCTGACGGGCTGGGGTTACGAGACAGAAACTTTTGCCGATCCCGTGCTGATGCTGAAGTTTCTGGGGCAGCCCGATTCGGAATGTGATCTCGTCCTGCTTGACGTGAAAATGCCCGAGATGGATGGTATTGAAGCACTGACCCGCATCCGGAGTCTACGCCCCGAATTGCCCGTCATCATGATGACGGGTCACGGCACCATTGACTCGGCGGTCGAAGCCATGAAGATTGGCGCCTATGACTATCTGAGCAAGCCTTTTCCCCAGGAAAAGCTGCAGACCCTGCTCATTCACGCCATGGAGCGCGAAAAACTGCGGGAAGAGAACCTGTCCCTCAAAAAAGAACTGCAGGAACGCCACACGCCGGGAAAACCCATCTTCGTGAGCGATAAATTCCGGCAGGTCTACGAACTGGCGTTGCGTGTGGCCGCCAGCGATGCCAACATTCTGGTACTGGGTGAAAGCGGCACCGGTAAAGAACTCATTGCCGGTACCATCCACTACGCCAGTCCCCGCGCCGGTAACCGCTTTCTGGCCATCAACTGCGCCGCCCTGTCGGAAACCCTGCTCGAAAGCCAGCTCTTCGGCCACGTCAAAGGCTCCTTCACCGGGGCCCTGCAGTCCCAGAAGGGCTTTCTGGAGGAAGCGGATGGCGGCACCCTCTTTCTGGACGAAGTGGGCGATATCAGCCCCGGCCTGCAGGCCAAGCTGCTGCGCGTCATTCAGGAGGGCGAGTTTATTCCCGTCGGCGCCACCCGACCCAAGAAGGTCGATGTGCGCTTCATTGCTGTCACCAACAAGGATCTGGAAAAAGAGGTGGCCGAAGGGCGCTTTCGTGAAGACCTCTATTACCGCCTCAACGTCATCTGTCTGCATCTCCCGCCGTTGCGGGAGCGGCGTGAGGATATTATCCCGCTGGCCCGGCACTTTCTCGACAGAATGGTTCAGAAGATGAAAAAAAACCTCCAGGGCATTGCCCCCGAGGCGCTGGAAGTTCTGCAGAACTATCACTGGCCCGGCAACATCCGCGAGTTGCAGAACGTCATCGAGCGGGCAGCCATTCTTGCCCTCGACAATGAGATCACGATCGACCTGCTGCCTATCCGACTCAGCGCCACGCAAGCGCCTGCCTCTGTAGCCGACACGACCGATATGCCTCTGAGCCTGCGAGAGGCGGAACGGCGTCAGATCAACCGGGCTATGAAGAAAACCGGGGGCAATAAGAGTCAGGCGGCCCTGCTTTTGGGCATCACCAGAAAAACTCTCGACCGCAAAATCAAGGAATTCGATCTGCCGACACCGGAAGAGGCTGACACCCCATGAGCCAGCCCTTCCCCCGCCCGCTCTCCATTCGTGGCAAACTGACTCTGGCGGCGCTGGCCCCATTGATCGTCGTTTTGATACTGGTCACCGTCGCCATCGTTTATCTCATCAATGCCTATATCGTCGGCGATACCCAGAAACGGGTTCAGAATGAAATGGATTCGGCCCGGGCCGTCTACCTGCGCGAGCTCGAACGCATCCGCGATGTCGTTCGCTTCACGGCCCACTCCGAAGCCACCTCCCGTTCACTGAGCCAGGGTCAGCGAACACAACTGCTCGACGAGCTGGAGGCCATTGAACGGCGGGAACAGCTGGACATCCTCGGCATCAGCGATCCTCTGGGCCAGACCCAGCACCCCGGTCAGCAGAGCGAGGTCTTTTCAAAATTCATGAAAAAATCGCTTTATCAGGGGAGCTTTGCCGGCACAGCCCTTCTCAGTGCTGAGCAGATGCAGACGCTCTCCCCTGGTCTCGCACGTAAAGCCCGTCTCGCCCTCATCGACGGCGAGAAACCGTCTGATGCCTTTGAAACCAGAGGGTTGTTTCTGATCAGCGTGGCGCCCGTCAGAGACAAGAGTGGCAATGTTCTGGGGTTTCTCTATGGAGGAAAATTGCTCAACAAACACCTGAGCCTGGTGGACGAAATCCAAAGGATCATTTACGGCGAGGAAAAGTTTAACGGGATAGAACGCGGCAGCGCCACCATCTTTCTGGATGATCGGCGCATCGCCACCACGATACGCCTGGATGACGGCAGTCGCGCCCTGGGAACCCAGGTTTCGCCGCAGGTGGCCAAGGCGGTGCTGGTGGAAAAGCAGAGTTGGCTGGGACGAGCCCGCGTCATCGACGAATGGTACCTGACCGCCTATGAACCCATTCTGGATATCGACGGACAACCCATCGGCGCTCTGTACGTCGGTCTGCTGGAAAAACCTTTCATGGCCCTTAAAGCGAGGGTGGCGGCCATCCTGTTCGGCCTCCTGCTTCTCGGCAGCGGTCTCGGTTATCTGCTGGCCCGCGAAATTTCACGCCACCTGAGTCGGCCCATCCTGGCTCTTGACACCATGGCCCAACGGGTGGCCGAAGGAGAAAAACACCTGCAGTTGCCGGCTACCAGCCGTGACGAAATAGGCCACCTCACCCGCACCTTCAATCACATGGCGGCCGCTCTCCATGAGAGGGAAACCCAGTTGAATATTCTGAATCAGCAACTGGAAGTGAAGGTCCGTGAACGGACCAGCCAGCTCGAAGAAAGAAACCGCGAACTGATCAGCACACGGGACGAGCTGCTGCGTAGCGAAAAACTGGCCGCCGTAGGCTCCCTGGCCGCCGGCGTTGCCCATGAAATCAACAACCCCGCCGCCATCATCCGGGGCAACGTCGAAATTCTGCTGATGGAGTTGCCGGCAGGCACCGAAGGACGGGAAGAGGCGGAAGAAATCCTGAAACAGACCGAACGGATTTCCCGCATCACCCAGAACATGCTCACCTTCGCCCGTGAGCAGGCCATTCATCCCCGGCCTGTCGATGTCAACAGACTGCTTGACGAAATTGTTGCCCAGGTCAGCCATCAGGTCACCTTGGGAACGATTGAGATCGTGCGTAGATTTGGCGCTGATTTGCCGCCGCTGATAACGGACGAGGAGAGATTGCGTCAGGTTTTTACCAACCTGCTGCTCAATGCCCTGCAGGCCATGGCTGGCGCGGGTGTCCTGACTTTGGAAACACGACTGGAGAATAATGCTATGGAAGTGACCGTACAGGATACGGGACCTGGCATACCGGAGAATATTCGCAGTGCGATTTTCAATCCGTTTTTTACCAGTAAAAAACACGGCACCGGGCTGGGACTATCTACTGCCTACGGTATCGTACAAAGCATGGGGGGCAAAATCGAAGTAGAAAGCCGGGAAGGGGAAGGCAGCCTTTTCCGTGTGAAACTCCCCCAAAAGGAATAGCACTACCTTCCCCCGCCCGGACTATTAACTAGCGAGCCAGCTGCAATATCTCCCCGATGATCTCCTCTGTATAATCATCCAGACGCCATTTTTGGGCCAGCATGACGGCATTGGCGGCAATCTTTGATATGTCTGCCGCGGGGATGTCGGCCGCCGAAAGTGTGGTTGGGCTGCCGATATGTTCAAACCAGCTTTTCAGGGCGGCCGTTCCCTTGGCGGCCGCTTTCTGATCATCCGGCTCAATAATCCCGAAAATTTCCCGGCCGAACCTGGCGAACTTTTCGGGAGCGCGGGTAGCGGTATAGGTCATCCAAGCCGGCAGCACGATAGAGAGACCGGCGCCGTGGGCAATGTCGTAGAGGGCACTCAGGGAATGTTCGATCATATGATTGGGGAACCCGAAGGGGCCTATTCCCGCCGGAATCAAACCGTTGAGGGCAAGGGTAGCCGACCACATCATGGTGGCTCGCGCTTCATAATCACGGGGATTGACCAGAATGCGGTCGGTGCTCTCCATGACGGTCTTGACCAGGGACTCGACCAGACGATCCTGCAGAGGTGTATTGGGGTCGGCAGCGGTAAAATACCCTTCCACCAGGTGACAGATGGCATCCACCCCGGAATAGGCCGTGTAGTTGGCCGGCACCGTATACGTCAGGGTCGGGTCCAAAATCGAGACCTTGGGGAAAAGATGGGGCGAGCCGATATTGAATTTCTGACCCGTCTCCTCGTTGGTAACCACGCCCCCCGAGTTCATTTCAGAGGCGGTCGCCGCCAATGTGAGCACGGTGACGATGGGCAAGGCGTCATTGACAATGGCCTTGTCAATGAAAAAGTCCCAGACATCCCCGTCCGTTCTGGCACCGGCGGCGATCGCTTTCGACTCATCTATGACACTGCCGCCGCCGACAGCGACAATCAGATCGACCTGCTGCTCCCTGGCGAGCCTGACCCCGTCCCGCACATGGGAAAGCACCGGGTTGGATTTAACGCCGGCGAACTCAACGACCTGCAACGAAGCCTTCTCCAGGGATTTTTTTACCAGGTCGTAAACACCAGTTTTCTTGATGCTTGACTGGCCATAGACCATCAACACCTTCTTGCCGAACCTGGACGCCTGCTTGCCGACCTGTTCAACAGTATCTTTTCCAAAAACAATTTTCGTCGGATTCCAGAATGTAAAACCCTGCATGTCTCCTCCTGTTGCTTTGCGGACGTATTAAACAAGAATGACTGAAATCTATCCTGTTCCCTTGACAAAAGGTACCTTCGCAAAGATACCATCGTCTGCCACGAAGGCAACCATCAACAGGTTCAGGACTCTTATCCCCACCGGGGAAAGCGACACTAAATCTTGCACTTGGAACAGACCTGGGCTATATTCAGCTCTATTACTCATTAAAGCATTCGCCCCAATCGACAACGCACGACCAGATATCCCGTTGGAAATTCTACGGCATGGATGAAATCGCAGCTACATTGACATATCCTCTGGTTCCCGTCGCCGTTCCCTCTTCTCAGGAAAAAATCCAGAGTCGAAGATCACCGGGAGTCTCTGACCGGCGCAGCGATGCGTCCTCGTCGACGAGCAGCGATTCAACGCCCCGGGATGAGGTGAGCCTGAGCCGAGAGGCACAGGAGTTGGCCAAATTGGCCCGCCGTGACCGGGAAGTTCGGGCCCATGAAGCTGCCCACGCCGCCATGGGTGGACCCTATGCGGCGGCTCCATCCTTCACCTACACCCGTGGCCCCGATGGCACCCAGTACGCCACCGGTGGAGAAGTCAGTATTGACGTATCACCTGTTCCCGGGGACCCTGAAGCAACTCTACAAAAAGCGCAAATTATCCGAGCCGCGGCGCTGGCACCCGCCCAGCCCTCCTCCGCAGATCGTCTCATCGCAGCCAAAGCCAGCCGGATGTCCATCGAGGCCCGATCCGAAATCCAGGCCCAGACCAGCGTCTTCGCCTCGGATTCGTCTTTCATTCCAGAAACAGGCCCGGTTGAAACTCCAGCGACTCGCCAGGCCGTTTTGCGCACCTATGGCCCTTCCCAGACCGACCCTATTTCCCTGCCCAGCCCTGGTTCCCTGCTCAATTTCCTCGCCTGATCTTTTTCTGCTGAAAAAGGGGTCTTTCCCCCTCACAGAAAAAAAAGAGGCGGGCCAAATGACCCGCCTCCATAAAAACCCATTGTATCCAATGGAAGGGACAGTCTTGTGCGGCCTTATTGGGCCAAAGACTTGATGTACTCCCGGTTGAGTTTGGCAATGAAGCTGACACTGATGCCCTTGGGACAGGCCGCTTCACACTCGTAGTGGTTGGTGCAGTTGCCGAAACCGTTGACCGAAGCCTCAGTCGTCATATCCTTAACGCGGCGAGCGGCTTCCACTTCACCCTGAGGCAGGACAGCCAACTGGGAAACCTTGGCACCGGTGAAAAGCATGGCCGAGCTGTTGGGGCACGAAGCCACGCAAGCCCCGCAACCGATGCACTCAGCGGCGTCCATGGCATAGTCAGCGGCAATTTTGCCGATAGGCAGCGCATTACCGTCAGCAACGCCACCGGTGTGAGCCGAAGTGTAACCGCCGGCCTGAATAATGGCATCCAGGGCACCACGATCCACCACCAGGTCACGAACAAGGGGGAAGGCACGGGCGCGCCAGGGCTCGATGAAGATTTTGTCGCCGTCACTGAACTGACGCATGTGTAGCTGACAAACCGTCGTCTTCTCCTGGGGGCCGTGGGGCTGGCCGTTAATTACCTGGGAGCACATACCGCAGATACCTTCGCGGCAGTCGTGGTCGAAAGCGATGGGATCGCGCCCGGTTTTGATCAGCTCTTCGTTGACATCATCGAGCATTTCAAGGAAAGACTGATCAGGGCTGACGTTTTTCGCTTCGTATTGCTCCATTTTACCCTTGTCCTTCGGGTTCGTTTGGCGCCATACGTATAGAGTCAGGTTCATTATTTGTAACTCCTTACAGCCAGTTTGACGTTTTCGAATTTGAGGGGCTCCTTGTGCAGCTCAGGCTCCTTCTCAACCCCTTTGAACTCCCAGGCGCCGACATAAGCAAAGTTCTCATCGTCGCGCATCGCCTCGCCGTCTTCGGTCTGGTACTCCGTACGGAAATGGCCACCGCAAGATTCCTTGCGGTGCAGGGCGTCACGGGTCATTACTTCTGCGAATTCAAGGAAGTCGGCCAGGCGACCGGCGTTCTCCAGCTGCTGGTTGAACTCAGCTCCGGAACCGGTGACCTTGACGTTCTTCCAGAACTCTTCGCGAAGAGCCGGGATGCGCTTGAGAGCGTCTTTGAGGCTCTGCTCGCTGCGCGCCATGCCGACGTTCTCCCACATGATCTTGCCAAGCTCACGGTGCATCTCGCTGACCGTCTTCTTGCCATTGATGGACAGCAGCTTTTCTGCCTGCTTGCTGACGTCCTCGCGGGATTTCTTGAACTCGGGATGATCGTCCTTGATCTGGCCGGGAGTAACGGTGGCCAGGTAGTTGGCTATGGTGTAAGGAATAACAAAGTAGCCGTCCGCCAGACCCTGCATGAGAGCAGAAGCACCAAGGCGGTTGGCGCCGTGCACGGAGAAGTTGGCTTCACCGAGAACGAACAGGCCGGGAACGTTGCTCATGCAGTTGTAGTCGACCCACAGACCACCCATGGAGTAGTGGGGAGCCGGGTAAATACGCATGGGCACTTTGTAGGCGTTCTCGTCGGTGATCTTCTCGTACATTTCGAAGAGATTGCCGTAACGCTCACGAATCGTGTCCTCGCCGACGCGGGCAATCGACGAAGCGTAGTCGAGATAGACACCGCGCTTGCCAGGGCCGACGCCGCGCTCATCGTCGCACTGCTCTTTAGCGGCACGGGAAGCGATGTCGCGGGGAGCCAGGTTGCCGAAGGAGGGGTATTTACGCTCCAGGTAGTAGTCGCGATCCTCTTCGGGGATGTCGTTGGGATTTTTGTCCGTATCTTCCTTCTTCTTGGGAACCCAGCAGCGACCGTCGTTACGCAGGGACTCGGACATCAGGGTCAGTTTGGACTGATGCTCGCCGTGCTGCGGGATGCAGGTCGGGTGAATCTGGGTGTAGCAGGGGTTGGCGAAGAAAGCGCCCTTTTTGGCGGCTTTCCAGGCAGCGGTGACGCTGCAGCCCATGGCGTTGGTCGAAAGATAGAAAACGTTGACATAGCCGCCGGTAGCCAGAACCACGGCGTCCCCCCAGTGAGACTCGATCTCGCCGGTAATGAGGTTGCGCACGGTGATACCGCGGGCTACACCATCGACGACGACCAGGTCGAGCATTTCGGTGCGGGGGTGCATGACCACCGAACCGGTCTTCACCTGACGGGACAGGGCCGAGTAGGCGCCCAGCAGCAGCTGCTGGCCGGTCTGACCACGAGCATAGAAGGTACGGGAAACCTGGGCACCGCCGAAGGAGCGGTTGTCGAGGTAACCGGCATAGTCGCGGGCGAAAGGCACGCCCTGAGCGACGCACTGGTCGATAATGTTGTTGGACACCTGAGACAGACGCCAGACGTCGGCCTCACGGGCACGGAAGTCGCCGCCCTTGATGGTGTCATAGAACAGACGATAGATGCTGTCGCCGTCGTTCGGGTAGTTCTTGGCGGCGTTGATCCCGCCCTGTGCGGCAATGGAGTGAGCACGACGAGCGCTGTCCTGGTAGCAGAAAGCGTGAACGTTGTAGCCCAGTTCACCCAAAGTAGCTGCGCCAGCACCACCGGCGAGGCCGGTGCCGACCATCAGGATCTTGAATTTACGCTTGTTGGCGGGATTGACCAGCTTCATGTTAAAGCGGTGTCTATCCCACGAAGTTTCAATTGGTCCGGTAGGACATTTGCCATCTAGAATCACGATGAACCCCCTAAATTTTAACTAAGCCGACAAAAATCAGAACAGGAATGGACAGGTAACCGACAAAGAGGACCAGAGCCAGCCCTTTGCTGATTTTGCCGAAAACAGGAAGAGACTTCTTGCTGTTCAATCCCAGTGTCTGGAAGAAGCTCTGGAAACCGTGGCTCACGTGGAAAAGGAGGAAGAGCATGGCCACAGCGTAAACCAGGGCGATAAAGGTCTTCTGGAAACTAAGAACAACCATGGTAAAAACGTCAGGGCGATTCATGGCGTCCAGAGGAAGGTTTCCGGCTGAGATCTCAGGGTTGGTCACCTGAACGGTGAAATGAAGCAGGTGGTAAACAACAAAAGCCAGGATGGCCACACCGCTGACAATCATGGTTTCAGCAGCAAAAGTCGTGCGAAGACGCTTTTTCTGAGCATAGCCGATAGGCTTGGCGGCGCTGTTTTCGAGAGTGAGCTGCAACCCGAACCAGATGTGCAGCGCAAACAGGGTCAGCATGATCAGACGGAAGACCCAGACCAGGGGACCAAGATCGTGAAGATGCTTGGCATAGGCGTTGATCCCGTCAGCCCCGAAGAAAACCGAGGAGTTGCCGAGCAGGTGTATAACAACGAAACTGATCAGGAGCAGACCAGTAACCGCCATTATGATCTTTCTACCCACAGAACTATTTAGCAGTTGCATAATTATTTTCCCTTGGAAAGATATTCAAGAGCAATGAGGATTAATGACACTCCCATCAAAGGGAAGAAGAAGATGCCGATGGTTCTCGCACCCTGCGAACTGTTCAGGCCATGGAGGCCCCCGCCACTTGGTAAAGATCTGCATGTGTTTACCCCTTCCTGATTCAATAAAAAAAATGAGCGAGCGCGAAGGCTCCAGAACAAGTGGACTCCTCAAAACGAGGATCTCTCTCCGGTATACAGCATGCAGTATACTAAACGTCGTTTGAAAAAAATGCAAAAAAAAAACGCTGTTAACGGCCAATCACCGGGGACTTGAAAAGCCTGGAGAGGTGACTCTCCGGAAGGGGCGGCAGAAAGCCCGTCTTTTGCCGGGGAAAGACGAAAAAACTTTGACAAGCCCCCAACAGGGAATGTTAATATACCGCCGGCGAAAGCCCCGCAAGCGAGCACAACATTTAATCTGTGTTAGATTTAAAGACACTTTCCATTCATTTCAAAGAGAGGATTGCCATGACTCAGAAAATCAATGTACAGAAAGCGATCAAGGAGGCCATGAAGACGGAAAAAGACGCCATGGACTTCTACAAATACGGCGCCGAAAAGATGAGCGACGAAAAAGCCAAAAAGACCTTCGAACTGCTGGCCCGCGAAGAAGCCCAGCACGCCCATTCTTTCTACAACATCTATAAAGGCGGCGACATCCCCTCTTTCGACGAGTTCATCCAGTCTCCTCCCGACACCGAGTCTACCTGGTGGAAAGCCCTGCAGAAAATCATGATGGGCGACTTCGATGAGCGTAAAGCCATGGAACTGGCTCTCGACGAAGAAGAGGCCCTGGAGAAGCACCTGCGCGAAGTGGCCGAACAGATGACCGACCCTGAAGTCAAGGCCATCTACCTGGCCAACGCCAATTCAACCCACCACCACTTTGAGGTCATCCGCGACGACTACGCCGACATCTTCGGCCTGCCCGCCTGACGTCGAATAAATTTAATCACTAAAAGAAAGAGGCGGTTCCCACTCAAGGGAGCCGCCTCTTTTTGTTTGGTAGAGCTTAGGTTTATTTTAGAAGCTGTAGCTTAGCTGGGCGCTGACAATATCTACGGAGTTTTCGTATTCCCCATACAAGGCGCCCCTGAGAAGATCTTCCTCATCAAGACCATCCTTTGCGATCTTGGAGTCCTTCACAAAAAGGTGAGCGTAGCCAAAATCGAGATTCATTTGGTTCGTGAGTTTGTAGCCAGCACCAAAAGCCACCCAAAAGCGATCCTCCCCCGGAATACGCGGGGTACGGTGCTTCGAATCCGGGATGGGTGTTTCGTCGAAGGCCAGACCGCCGCGCAGAACAAGACGATCGTTGGGTGTATAGTTGGCCCCGACAGAATAACGCCAGTTATCATCCCAATTTTCGGTAGTGAGCGAGTCCGGGACATCTCCGTCGAACTCGATAACCAACTTGTCAAATGTGCTCCATTCCGTCCACATGATATCCGCCATCACGACCCACTGGGCATTAATGCGATGGTAAGCGCTCAGAGAAGCACTGGCCGGCAGGGTGATATCGCCCTCAACCCCCTGATTTGGAAAACGGGAGGCAGCGGCGCCAGCCAATACAATGCCCAACCCAGAATCAGGGTTCTGCTGACTAAATTTGACATCCCCTTTCACCGTATGCTTAATACGGGATCTGTAGGTGACGCCAATGCGGGTATTTTCATTGAACTCATAGAGCGCTCCAAGATTGAAACCATACCCCCAGTCATCAGCTGTCATATCCGCGAATATATCGGCATCAGGGTTTGAAACCGCTTGAATAGGAATATTCACCGGATCTAAAGCATACGCAATTTTACCCAGATCTATCATCTGACTTAAAGTAACATCAATATACTGGGCGCTCACCCCGGCACCGAGGCTGAGGTTTTCGTTGACCCGATAAGCCACCGTAGGGTTGATGTTAATGGTCATCACGTCCGACTCTACCGCGTGGTAGCGACCGACCCAGTCTTTATCGTACTCGGTGGCCAGGCCGAAAGGAGCGAAGATGCCCAGACCGACCGACCAGCCATTGTTCAGATTGGCGGCGTAATAGAGATTCGGGGCCACACCAACCACGCCCGCATCCCCACTGTTTCCACCAGAGATGGTCATGGAGCTGTCTTTGCTGAACTTCGCCGAAGGCACGATCACATGCGCGCCGGCTACCACCTGCTGCCCTTCGAGCAGAGTCAGAGCCGCCGGGTTGAAAAAGATGGTGCTGGCGTCTTCACCGGTAGCGGCGGAGCCGGCAAAGGCGTTGCCCAAACCGCTGACGCTCTGTTCGATGAGAGCGAACCCGGCCGAGAAGGCGGGACTGGCCAGGGCCAGTACAAGAAAAACGGTGACGGACCAACGGATAAAATACTTCATACATTCTCCTTTCAGGTGCCATGGACAGTGTCAACGCGGGCCGGGAGGGGTATCAAGGTGGCAGCAAGAACCCGGCAAAACGCAGGGTCATTTTATACGCCAGATAGCTCAACAAATCAACGAATTTAGAACATTATTCTACCCTTAAGACTTTCCAAAAAATTTACTCTTTTTTCAATGCGGTAATTCAAGGTTCTTTTTAGTGTCTTTTTCTATGCATATCAGGACATATACTTCCTTCTTACGTTCACGTCAAGACATTTTAAAACATTTTTATATTTTCATAATTGGGCGGCACTCTAAAGACGTAACCCCTCTTCGCAAAACATTTTTTGTCACCTCAGCATAAATACGCATATATTCGCGCCTCATAAAGTTACGACCAGAACCCCCAAGGCTCCTCATAAAAAGAAGACGCCCGCCCCTATCCACCGGCTTTCACTCAGAATTCCGGGATTTTTTTCTTGCTTTTGCACTGGCCCTATGGTAACAGGATTAGGCAAATTTTTTAGCTAGTGTGTTCGAGTCCGTTCTGGCTGTCCGCAGTTCTCCCAAAACCGCACAGACCACAAGGTCTGGGCGGTTTTTTTGATGGCGGCCCCAACGACCCGGCACACGAAAACTGGTCCCAGATTTGGAAAAAAGGAGTAAAAAGAAATGGCTGAAGGTACTGTAAAATGGTTCAACGACGCTAAGGGTTTCGGCTTCATTGAGCAGGACAATGGACCCGATGTATTTGTTCACTTCTCTTCTATCCAGTCCGAAGGGTTCAAATCCCTGGCCGAAGGCGACCGGGTAACCTTTGAAGTTGTTCAGGGCCAGAAGGGCCCTCAGGCAGCTAACGTCATGAAGGTCTGATCCGAGACTTTGACACCCCCAAAAACTCCACGATGCTGTCGTGGAGTTTTTTTTTGCCGACCCAACCGCATCTCGCTTCACCCTTCTGCCAATCTTCCACCTGCATTTTTCCTATGACATCCCGCAAAGCTGCGTTAAACTTTTCGGATTCACGCTTTTTCCAGGAGGTAACACCATGTCCGACCACAGCCTTCAGCCAGGGCAGAAACTTCACGGCTTCACTCTTATCGACATGACCCCGCTGCCTGAACTGAACGCCCGCCTCATCCAGTTGCGGCATGACAGGACCGGGGCCCGCATGGTTCACATGGAAACAGAGGATGACAACAATCTCTTTGGCGTCGGTTTTCACACCACCCCCATGGACTCGACGGGCGTCGCTCACATTCTGGAACATACGGTACTGTGCGGCTCCAGGAACTTCCCGGTGCGGGATCCGTTTTTCAGCATGCTCAAGCGCAGCCTCAACACCTTCATGAACGCGCTGACATCGAGCGACTGGACCCTCTACCCCTTTGCCAGCCAGAATGAGAAAGATTTCTACAATCTCATGGCCATCTACCTCGATGCGGCTTTTTTCCCCCGCCTGCTCGAACGGGACTTCCGACAGGAAGGACATCGCCTCGAATTTCAGGAGGCTGACAACCCCGAATCGCCCCTCGAATACAAGGGCGTGGTCTACAACGAAATGAAAGGGGCCATGGCCGACCCCTCTTCCCTTAGCCATCGTCGCCTGAGCGGAGCTCTGTACCCCACCACCACCTACGGCAAGAACTCCGGTGGCGAACCCTCGGACATCCCCAACCTGACCTGGGAAGAGCTGCGGGAATTCCACGCCACCTACTACCATCCCGCCAACGCCTATTTCTTCACCTACGGGCACCTCCCCCTGGAGAAGCACCTGGAGACTATTGAAAATCTGGCGCTGCGCCATTTCGACGCCAAGGCGCTCGACACGGCTGTGCCCGACGAAATGCGTTTCGAACAGCCCCGAAAGCTCACCGAGACCTATCCGGCCGACCCGGCAGAGCCCCTGGAAAACCGCACCCTGGTGCAGACGGCCTGGCTCACCTGCCCTGCGGCGGACAACTTCAACCGTGTCGCCTTGCAGGTGCTGTCTACCCTGCTGCTGGGCAATTCGGCCGCCCCTCTGTACAAAGCGTTGATCGAATCGAAGCTGGGACAGAATCTCTCTCCTGTCACCGGCTATCATGATGACAACCGCGAGACTTTTTTCGCCGTCGGCCTGCAGGGAACGGAACCGGAGCATACGGACAAGATTGAAGCCCTCATCCTGGAAACGTTACAGGAGGCTGCCGACAAGGGCTTTCCCGAAGAACGCGTCGAGGCCGCCATCCATCAACTGGAGTTTGCCCATCGGGAGGTGACGGGGGATCAGTATCCCTACGCCCTGCTGCTGCTCATGCGCCTGCTCGGCCCCTGGATTCACAGCGGCGATCCGGTGACCCCGCTGCTGCTGACCCGCGACCTCGAACGTCTGCGAGCCGAGGTGGCCGCCGGGCCCTTCTTCCAGAATCTCATCCGCCGCTATTTGCTCGACAATTCTCACCGGGTCACTCTGACCCTGACGCCCGATCCGGAGCGCAAGGTACGGGAAGATAAAGAGGTCGCCGACAATCTCCAGGCACTCGCCGCCCGCCTCACCCCCGGGCAGAAACAGCAGATTGTCGAGCAGGCTCGGGAACTGCAGGAGGCCCAGGAGATGGAGGAAGATCTTTCTGTGCTGCCGACGCTGGAGCTCAGCGATATCCCGGCCGAGGAAAGATCCGTTCATTCCCGCGAAGAAAAGGTTGAAGGGGTGGAACTCACTTGGTTCGACCAGCCGACCAACGGGATCGTCTATTTCTCGGCGCAGACGGAAGGCTCTCACATCCCCGCCGACCTTCGTCCCTTTGTTCCCCTCTTCTGCGCCCTGCTTCCCCAGATTGGCGCGGCCGGCCTGAGCTACCTGGAAATGGCTGAACGGATGTCGGCGGCCACGGGCGGGATTCGGGCCTCAGCCAGCATTCTTGAGAACCCTCAGGCCATGGATTCACCCCGAATGGTCATCAGTGTGCGCGGTAAGGCCTTGCGGCGTAATCAGGAGAAAATGTTCGCCATTCTCACCGACCTCTTTAACGCCCCGGATTTTTCCGACCTGACCCGGCTGCACACGGTCATCAACCAGATTAAAACTTCCATGGAGAATTCCATCCCAGGCTCAGGCCACACCTACGCCGCCCGTCTGGCCGCCAGCCAGCTGACCGAGGGAGGAAAATTGCGGGAAGAATGGACCGGCATCAGCCAGGTCCGCTTCGTTAAAAAGATCGCAGCGAAGACACCGGCAGAGTTGGCGGATTTGGCCGAAAAAATGCGGGCTCTGGCCGGCCTCCTTTTGGGAAATGACGGGATGCGCTGTGCCCTGACGGCCGAAGCGGAGACCTTCGAGGCTATTCGACCAGCCGTTGCCGGATTCCTCAAAAGCCTGTCCAAAACCCCGGCGACTCCTGCCGCCCGCGCACCCTTCACCCCGGTCAGCGCGCGCAAAGGATGTGCGGCCGCCGTCCCTGTCTCTTATGTGGCCCAGATTTTTCGCACCGGCACCTACACGCAAGCGGACGCGGCGCCGCTGATGGTGCTCGCCAAACTGCTGCGAGCCAATTTTCTGCATCGGGAGATTCGTGAAAAAGGCGGCGCCTATGGCGGCCTGGCTGGTGCTGATCCGGAAGCCGGTCTCTTCTCTATGCTGTCCTATCGCGACCCTCAACTGACGCGCACGCTGAAGGTTTACGAACAGGCCGTGGACTGGGCGATCGCCGGAAAATACTCTGACGAAGAGATCAAGGAAGCCATTCTGGCCTCCTTCAGCGACCTGGATCGCCCACTCTCTCCCGGCGGCAAGGCTTCACGGGAGTTCAACCATCAGCTGCAGGGATTGACCCTGGCCATGCGCCAGACCTTTCGACAGCGCCTGTTGGCTGTCAACAGGGAAGCCCTGCAAAGAGCGGCCGATACCTACCTGAAACAGGGATGGCAGGATAGTTCCGTGGCGGTGGTTTCGGGGGAGGAGCAGCTACAGAAGGCCAACGCCGAACTGGGCGAGGCTGCTTTCCCCATTGAGAGAATCTGAGCCGACAGGTCAGCGCCGGCGGGTATGGCGGGTCGGAGCGGCCGTCCAGGGATCATCGGGCCAGGGATGTTTGGGATAGCGTCCCTTGAGCTCTTTTTTGACCTCGGGATAGACGCTGTCCCAGAAATTTTTCAAATCGGTAGTTACCTGAATCGGTCGCCTGGCCGGTGACAGCAGGTGAAGCAGCAGAGGCACCCGCTTGCCGGCAAGGCGAGGCGTTTCCGCCAGTCCGAAAAGTTCCTGCAGTTTAACGGCAAGCACGGGCTGGTCGCCGGCGACATAATCAATAGCCAACCGCGACCCGCTCGGCACCAGAAGGTGAGTGGGCGCCAGCTGCTCCAGACGCTGGCGCCGTGGCCAGTCCAGCAGACCTGCCAAAGCCGCCCCTACATCGACCCGGGCCAGCTCGGCCCGGGTTCGAACCCTCCCCAGCCAGGGAGCCAGCCAGCTCTCCAGGGATTCGAGCAGGCTCTCTTCGTCCATGGCGGGCCAATTTTCTTCCGGAAACACCCGCGCCAGCAAGCGAACACGAGCCGCGAGCTGCCGGTCGGCATCCGACCAGGACAGACATTCCAGCCCCAGCTGGCGAACCCCGGCCAGTACCGCCCCAGCCATTTCTTCCTCCGATGCCTTGATGGGCCGTGAACCCAGCACCAGGGCGCCAAGACGCTGTTCCTCGACGGCCTGAACCCGCTGCTGGCGGGCATCCCACTCTACCCGCCGCTGCCAGGGCAACCTGGCCCGGAAATCCGCCTCGATGATTTCCCCAGGCAGGGCGCTGGCCAGATGGATTTCCCCTTCCCCCTGATTTCCTGACGTCACCTCCACGGCCACGAGCCAGCGCTGCCCGTGCACGCGGCTACGTGGCGACAAGCGCACGCCCTGGCCGTTGGCCAGCAGATAACGACCGCTCCCCTCTTGCCGTTCGCAGGCAATACGGTCGGGGAAAGCGGCGATCAGCAGACGCCCCACCGTCTCCAGGTCAGGCGCCTCTACCCTGTCTTGTTGTGGACCCAAGCGGCGCAGCTGCCGGGCGGTACGTTCAACGGCGGCAACGCCCCGTCTCTCGGTGTCCTCAGCATGCGGATGTTCCCGCCAGCGCGCCAACACCTCAAGGCGGTCAAGGAGATCACTGTCGCTGGCCATGGCCGCGCCGGGGGTCGACGCCAACAGGTCGCGTTCCGAGAGCAGCGCCGCCAGATCGCAGGCCAGCGGCCAGACGCCCAGCTTCTCACCGGTCAGCAGCAGTCGGGCCAGACGCACCTCGACGGGGAAGCGGGCCAGGCGTCTACCTTCCTCCGTCACCCGTCCTTTGTCGTCCAGCGCCCCCAGCTCCACGAGCAGCTCGCGGGCCGCCTTGAGCGCCCCGGCGGGGGGTGGATCCAGCCAGGCCAGCTGACCGGGGTCGGGCACCCCCCACAGAGCCAGCTCCAAAGCCAGGCCCGAAAGGTCGGCCACGCGGATTTCCGGTGGCGCGAAGGGCAACAGGCTGTTGTGGGAGGCTTCCGTCCACAGCCGGTAACAGATACCCGGCGCCAGACGGCCGGCCCGTCCCGCCCGTTGCGTAGCGCTGGCCACCGAAATATTCACCGTGTCGAGGCGGGAAAGCCCGGCGGCCGCATCGAAGCGGGGGCGGCGCTCCAGACCGCTGTCCACCACGACCCTGACCCCCTCGATAGTCAGGCTCGTTTCGGCGATGTTGGTCGCCAGCACCACCCGCCGCCCCTTGCCGGGGAGGATGGCCTTTTCCTGGGCCGCAAAAGGGAGCCCCGCGTAGAGGGGGCAGATTTCAACGGCGGCCAGACTGCCATCAGCCTGCAACCGCTGCTGACAGCGGCGTATCTCCCTGGCCCCGGGCAGAAAGACGAGGACGTCTCCGGCCGTTTCGCTAAGCGCCCGCCGCACGGCCGCCACCGTATAGTCGGCCACGGCTCCCTGAGGCGTCCTCGGCAGATAACGCACATCGACAGGATAACTGCGTCCCTCGCTCGTGAGAAGCGGCGCCCCGCCCAGAAGCCCGGCCACCGGACCGGCGTCGAGGGTAGCGGACATGACCAGAATCTTGAGATCGTCGCGCAATCCCATCTGGGCGTCGCGGCATAAGGCCAGAGCCAGATCAGAATGAAGGTTGCGTTCGTGGAATTCGTCGAAGATGATCAGCCCCACATCTTCCAGCAGGGGATCGCTCTGCAGCCGGCGGGTCAGAATGCCCTCGGTGACCACCTCGATGCGGGTCTGCGCCGTGACCTTGCGATCAAACCGAATGGTGTAGCCCACTGTCTTCCCCACCTCTTCCCCCTGACGGGAGGCCATGTAGCGGGCGGCGTTCGTCGCCGCCAGCCGCCGCGGTTCCAGCATGAGGATGCGGCGCCCCTGCAACCAGGGCTCGTCGAGCAAAGCCGGCGGCACACGCGTCGTCTTGCCGGCGCCGGGGGGGGCCTGCAGCACCACGGCGCCGGCATCACGCAGGGCACGGCGCAGGTCAGGCAGCAGACTGTCGACGGGCAGGGAAGTGGACATCAGACAGGAAAGTCGCGGAAACGGCACACCGCTTCGGCGATACGGTCTTCGTGGATGTTGCCGAAGGCCAGACGCAGGTAATTCTCCAGACCGGGACCGAACACTTCTCCCGGCAGACAGATGAGATTGGCCTCGTCGGCCAGACGCCTGGCCACCTGCCGCCCGCTCTGTCCCGGCCAGGGGTGGCGAACCCAGGCGAAAAAGCCGCCACTGGCCACCAGCTTGAAGGGGTTGCCGGGCTGCAGGAATTCGGCGCGAAAGAGGTCATGGCGGCGCTGCATCATGTCGCGATTGGCCGCCACCCAGGTGTCGAGATGCGCCACACCGTAGCCCACAGCCAGCTGGGTCAGGCGGGGCTGACAGACCGCCATGGTGTCCTGCGCCTTGAGGGCGTGATGAATGAACTCTTCCGAGGCAACCAGCATGCCGGCCCGGTAGCCGGTCAGGGCAAAGGTTTTGCCGAAGGAGGCGATGTGCACCAGGTTTTCACCCCAATGGGGCCGACTGAACAGGTCGTGCGGGCAGGCGCCGCCGGGCAGAAAGGCGTGGTAGGTTTCGTCCAGCACCAGGGCGAGGCCGCGCTCGCGGGCCAGCTCAAACAACCTTACCAGCGTCGCGGGCGGCGTCACCGCCCCCGTGGGATTGCTCGGCGTCACCAGCACAATGGCCCGAGTGCGCGGCGTGATAAGTGACGCGATAAGGTCCACATCGGGCAGGCCCGCATCCGCCTCGTCAAAGGGGGTATAGACCGCCTTCAGGCCGAGGATATCCAGAGCCATGGCGTGATCGAAATAATAAGGCGTCTGCACAATCACCTCATCGCCGGCCCGGCAGAGCGTCACCATGGCCAGCCAGAAAGCCTGACTGGCGCCGATGCTCAGGCAGAGGTCGCTCGGCTGCAGTGCCGCCCCATACAGGCGCTCATACCAGGCGCAGATTGCCTGCCTTACCTCGGGCAGCCCTTCATCGGGGGTGTAGCGCGAAGTCAGTGGATCAGCCAGACAGCCGGCCAGATAATCGATCAATTCCGGGGCCGGCGGATAATCGGGGACGGCCTGGCAGAGGTCGACCAGGGGCCGCTCAGCGGGGAAATGGCGCCCGGCAATCCAGGATTTGACCTCGGAGATGGGGGGAAAGTGAACTTGCCGGATATCGGGTGACAGGGGAAATTTCACAAAGATGCTCCTAGGCCTGGCGGATGATTTCAACCAGCAGTTCGCTGACGCGGACCATATCCTCGACCCGCACGAACTCGTCGACCGAATGCACGTTGCTCATGCCGGTACCGAGAATGATCGTTTCGATCCCCTTGCCATTGAAGATATTGGCATCGCTGCCGCCGCCGGCACCTTTCACTTCGATAGTACGCCCCAAAGCGATGCTGGCGGCCTCGACCAGCTGCACGATGCTCGCGTCCCGTGGCACCGCCATGAGCGGATAGTCGGACATCACTTCCGTGACGACCTCGGCGCAGACCGGGCTGCCGCCAATGTCACGGGTCAGCTCCCGGGCCGCTTCTTTGAAACAGTCGATCATGTGGGCCGTCTGCTGCTCCAGCTTCGGGCGGCTGTGACTGCGGGCCTCCCCTTCGAGCACGACGCTGCGGGGCACGATGTTGGTGGCCTGCCCGCCGCGGATCGTCCCCATGTTGGCCGTCGTCTCCTCATCGATGCGGCCCAGGCGCATGCGATCGATCGCCCGCGCGGCCACGGCGATGGCGGAGAGTCCCATCTCCGGCGCAATGCCGGCATGGGCTTCACGACCGCGCACCTCAAAACGGATTTTATTGGCGCAGGGGGCGCGATGAATAGCCAGATCGACCCCGGAGGTATCAAGGGCCAGACCCCGGCGGGAACGGATCAGGCCAAAGTCCAGATTTTTGGCGCCGAGCAGTCCCACTTCCTCACAGACAGTGATCACCACCTCCAGCGGACCATAGGGAATATTCCTTTCCTGCAGCACCTGAATCGCCTCCACTATTTCGGCGATGCCTGCCTTGTCGTCGGCCCCGAGTACTGTCTCGCCGGCGCTGGTGAATACGCCATCCTTAAGGACAGGCTGCACCCCCTCGGCCGGTTCCACCGTATCCATATGTACCGACAGCATCAGCGGCTCGGTCTCTTTGCCGCGGGCGGGAAAAAAGGCGATGAGATTGCCGCTTTCACTCCCCACCTTCGGCCCGGCGCCATCATCGCGCACCTCGGCGCCAAGCAGGCGCAGGCGCTCGCTCAGGTAGCGGGAGATCGCCCCTTCCCGGAAGGAGGGGCTGGAGATGGAGGCCAGTCGGGCAAATTCGTCAGCAAGCCGTTGTTGATTGATCATTGTTTATCCTCTTGACAGAAAACCTGAGACTGGACAAGACCGCAATAAAGCTGGTAGCATACCCCCGACTGCCCGCACAAGGCAATACCGATGAAACAGACTCTCCGGTGAAACCTAAGACCAAGCACTTCACTGGCATATCCTGTAGAGGCAGCGCGTGAACCGCGACTTTAATCCCCCCAAAAGTTATCAACGCAGCCGCGCCAATAAACGACCCCGTTTTTTCTGGGTGCTGCTGCTGGCCGGCTTGGTGCTGACACCTCTGCTGCTGATAAACCGCCCCACCGTTTCGCCCCTTGAAGCCCACACGAACACGGACCAGGAAATCACCACGCCGACCTTCCCCGAAATCACCAAGGAAGTGATCGAAGGAACTGTTCGCCCCGGCGATTCCGTCACCACCCTGCTGGGCGAGCACCTCTCCCCGGCAGAGATTCTCCATCTCGACCGCCGCTGCCGTGACATCTTCCCCCTGTCGAAAATCTGCGTCGAACAACCCTACAAACTCATCTTGCGCGACGGAGCCTTCGAATCCTTTGAGTACGAGATCAACGCCGACGACCAGCTCCTGGTGCGCCGGGCCGAGGACAGCTTTGACGTAGCGCGCGTTCCTATTGAATACACCGTACGCATCGAACGCGTCGGCGGCATCATCACCTCCAGCCTCTTCGAGGCGGTTACTGACAGCGGCGAAGGGCCAGAACTGGCCATGACCCTGGCCGACATCTTTGCCTGGGACATCGACTTCATCCTCGACATCCGCGAAGGGGACAGCTTTCAGGCCATCCTCGAAAAACGCTTCCGCGAAGGCAGCTTTGCCGGTTACGGCCGCGTGCTGGCGGCGCAGTTCACCAACCAGGGCAACCTCTTCCAGGCCTTCCTCTTTCAGGACGGTCAACAGAATCCGTCCTACTACGACGCCGAGGGCAAAAGCGTACGCAAGGCCTTCCTCAAAGCGCCCCTGTCCTTTTCCCGCATCTCCTCGGGCTTTTCCATGAAGCGGTTCCACCCCATTACCAAAACCTGGAAATCCCATCCGGCCATCGACTATGCCGCCCCCGTCGGAACTCCCATCAAAAGTGTCGGCGACGGCACCATCATCGCCAAGGGCTACACCCGGGCAAACGGCAATTACATCAAAATCCGCCACAACGGCTCATACGAAAGTATCTACCTGCACATGAATGGCTTCGCCCGCGGCATGCGCAACGGGCGGCATGTCAGCCAGGGACAGGTCATCGGCTACGTCGGCAGCACTGGCCTGGCCACCGGCCCCCATCTGTGCTTCCGCATGCGCAAGAACGGGGCGCCCATCAACCCGGCCCGCATCAAGGCCCCGGCCTCGGCGCCTGTCTCTGCCGAGAACATGGCGCAATTCCAGGCGTTGATCGCCCCGCACCTGGCCTCTTTTCAGAACAGGGATATTTCCACGGGATCAAAAATGGCAGCAGCCGCGCAAGACACGACAGAATCTGAACGCAACTGATCCTTCACCATGCATTCACCCCTCACCCGAATGGCTTGATATTTTATGAAAATTCGTCTCGGAGAATTGCTGATCGAAGAAAAGCTGCTGACAGCCTCGCAACTTGAAGAAGGACTGCGAAATCAAGTTCTCTATGGCGGTCGCCTGGGCACCAACCTGCTGGAGCTCGGCTTTCTCAAAGAGGAGGACATCGCCAGGGTTCTCAGCAAAAAGCTCGGGGTGCCCACGATAGAGCCCGAGGAGCTGGACCACGCCGTCTTCACCATTCTCCAGCTCATCCCGGCGCGCGTGGCCGAAAAATACAGTGTCATTCCCATTCGCCTCGAAAACAATCGCCTGATACTGGCCATGGCCGATCCCTCCAATTTTACGGCCATTGATGAGATTGCCTTTAATACCGGCTATATTGTTCAGCCTGTCGTCGCTCCCGAACTTCACATCGTCAAAGCGCTGGATCGCTATTACAGCATCCAGCCCAAAGAACGTTTCGTTCGCTCCCTCGCTGACAAAAACAAGGGGATAGCCGCCACCCCGCCGTCTCTCCCTGAAGATGACGAGCTTTGGGATATTCCTGAATCCTCTACCGAAGGGGCGACACCTTCAAAAAAACCGGCTCCCGCTGGCGAAAAACAGGTTCCTCCAGCCGAGCCAACCCGGCAGGAACTTCAGCCTGAAGAAGAACCGGAGGAGATTGAACCCTACACCCTGGGTTCGGTGGCCGAGCAACTGGCCGAGTGCGGCGACCGCGAAGAGATCGCTGATATCCTGGTTGAATATCTCGGTGGCGAATTCGACTGCTGCGCCCTCTTTCTACTGCGCAATGACAATGCCTACGGCTGGAAGGCCTGCGTCGGCGGCCGCCCGGTGCCAGGCTTCGACACGCTCTGCGTGCCTCTCGATGAGCCCTCCATTCTCAAGACCATCCACGACAGCCACAGCTATTACCTTGGGCCCGTGCCCCGTGCGCCCTTCAATTCCCTCCTGCTCAAGGAACTGGGCAATCGTGTCCCCTCCGCTGTGCTGCTCGCGCCCCTCATCGTTCATGGCCGCCTGATCGGGACCCTGTTTGTCACCAGTGAACGGGAAGTGGATGAAAAATGGATTCTTGAACTGCAGCAGCTCAATATCAAGGCCGCCATGGCTTTTGAGGTACTCATCCTCAAAAGCAAGATCAGGATGATGTGAGCCATGACGCAGCGACTGGGGTCCATCCTCATCATTCTCACCGTGCTCCTGCTCGGCGCCGCCTGCACCAGAGAGAGGGCCAGTCTCAAAGCCGCCGAGTTGAAGGAAGAACCGGTGAACACCTTTTCCTTCATCGGATCGGTGACCTACGTACCCCTCGAAGGGGGCTTTTTCGGCATTGTCACGGACGACGGCGATCGGCTTGACCCCGTCAACCTGCCGGCCAGCGTCAAACAGGATGGCTTGCGTATTCGCGGCCAGGCCCGCAACATAGCAGCATCCATCGGCTTTCACATGTGGGGAACGCGGGTGGAGATCGAATGGGCAGAACCTCTGCCGCACTAAAATGATGAACAAATGATGAATTGAACGGGAAGAACCGACGCGCGACGTCGGAAAATGAAGAAAGGTAAAACCATCCGATGGATAAAGGCAACGATCAGACCCGCCCCGCCACCAAAAGCCATCAGCACCGCAAGGTCGTTGAACTCACCCGCACAGGTCACCAACTGGCCAAGGCCCACAAATGGCACCAGGCCAAAGAGGCCTTTGCCCAGGCCCTTGAAATGGAACCGGAAAACGCCTACGCCCTCACCGGCATGGGCGATGCCTGCCGCAGCCTGGGTGCCATGGAAGAATCGATCCCCTACTACCAGAAGGTGCTCAAGGCCGACGGCAAAAACCTCTTCGCCCTGAGGGGTTTAGGGGATGCCCTGCGCGAACTCAAGCAGTTCCCGGAAGCCGTGGTCCTCTGGCAGACCTACCTGCGCCTGCGCCCCAACGACATCTTCGTCATCACCCGCATCGCCGACGGTCTCAAGATGATGGGTCACTTCGGCGACTCGGAAAAACACTACCAGCAGGCCTTCAAGCTCAATCCGCGCGACCACTACACTCTCATGGGCATCGCCGACCTCTACCACAAACAGGGGCACGAAACCAAAGCTATCGAATACTATGAAAAGGTGCTGGCGCGCCGCCCCGAGCTTATCAATATCCTCACCATCGTCGGCAACCTTTACTGGAAACGCTTCGACTTCGAAAAGGCCAAGGACTTCTACGCCAAGGCCGTCGAAATCGACAGTCACAACCCCTACGCCCTCTACGGTCTTGGCAACTACTACCGCTGGAAACGCGAATACCGCACGGCCATCGCCACCTGGGAACGCATCCTCGAAAAACATGAGGGCACGGTCAACATGCTCTCACGCCTGGGAGACGCCTACCGCAACCTCGGTGAATTCGACCGGGCCGAAAAGACCTACCTCGGCATCCTCAGGAACGGTTTCGACAAATACGCCCAGATCGGGCTGGCCAAGCTGCGCTTTCTGCAGGGCGAGCTGGATGAAGCCCTTGACCTGTACCGGGGCTTTCACTCCCACGAAGGGGACAATCCCAAGATCATCGCCGAAGTCAGCGCCCTGCTGTTGCAGGAGCAGTGTGTCGATGGCGCCCGCCGTTTTTATCGGCTTATTCTCGACGAAATTTCCCACGGCAGCGAATCGCGTCAGCTCGCGCAAGACAACCTGAAAGGGCTGCCCGTCGCCAATTGAGACGGGCAGCATTCTTTCATCAGGGAATGCCGGTGAACTATCTTTTTCACCTTTACCTGTCCGACCCCGAGCCCCCTTGCCTGCTCGGCAACCTCATGGGGGACTTCGTCAAAGGTCGCCTGGACGACCGCTATCCCCCCGCCATCCGGCACGGCCTGCACCAGCACCGCCAGCTCGACAGCTTCGCCCACAACCACCCCGCCTTTCGCCGCAGCAAAATCCGCCTGCACCATGACTACGGCCACTGCCGCGGCATTCTGGTCGACATTTTTTACGATCACTTCCTCGCCCAACACTGGAGCGAATTTTCCCCCATCCCCCTCGAAGACTTTGCCGCCAGCATCTACCATCTGCTGCGCATCCACCACGACCAGCTCGCCGAAGGACTGCAGCGCATCGCACCTCGGATGATCGAACACAACTGGCTGGTATCCTATCGGGAGCCCGCAGTGATAGGCCGCGTACTCGAAAGAGTGTCCCAGCGCCTTAAACGACCACTGCCCATGGCGCAGGCCATGCGTGACCTGGAAGAACACCGGGAGGAGCTGGAAGAAGATTTCCGGGAATTTCTGGCCGACGCCCGCTGCTGCTTTGCGCAAAAAGGGACCTGCCATCGGTGGTAGCCGCGAGCAGATCCCCTTTTTTTTCCGCAACCTTCCCCTCGTCAGGCCGGTAGATTGAGCTGTGGCACAGATCGCAGGTCATGATTGTCGGCTATGTGACAAGGTTCAAGTCACTTAGGGTCCGAAACCTTCCTGAACCAGTTCTTTCATGGACCTGCCGCAACAGGTTTTGCCTTTTTCTTTCGCATCCTCTTTGCTGTATTCGGTTTTGCAGCTTTCACAAACAAAAGCAGATTTTTTGGTTTGCTCTTCGGACGCGTCACTAAATCTGTCTTTATACTCTGTCATTTCACCCATCCTTTCATTGGGTTGCGAGATCTTTTCCTGCTTCGGCTCTTTTCAAGATTCGAAAGCAAATGGCGATCTCCTGTTTCCTGTTTGCGCGATTCTCACCTGCCTGGAAGCCATCTTTTCAGGTCTCTTGGTAGACTGGCTAAAAAACTGACTCATGGTAAAGTTTAGCCATTCAGGTAAGTCTGGCAATGAGCAGAATGCTACTCTTGAGGGTAGCAATCTACCTCTTCAGGTCGACATACTTTTCTCCCACAGGTTTCTAAGGAGCGCAGATTGAGCCCGTTACATCTTCTGATTGTCGATCAGCACCCCGTCGTGGGCGCTGGTCTTGAGCTGCTACTTGAGGATTACACCGACGTCGAGGTCTCAGCGACTGCGGCTGCCGGAATAACCGGCCTTCATTTGCTCCGCGAACTGGCTATCGATGTGGTTGTCATGGATCTGCACCTGCCGGACATGGCCGGTGTGGAGGCAATCCGTCTCTACCAGGAGACGCGAAAAGACCTGCCGATAGTCATTTTCACGGAGAAGAGCGAAGAAGTCTCCATATATCGCGCCTTAAAAGCAGGCGCGCGCGGATATCTTCTTAAATGTGCCCAGGCTTCCGAACTGGTCGCCGCTATCCATGAGGTGCATGGAGGCGGCTATGCGTTGAGTGCGGCCCTGAATCCCTCTATTATCCGTTTTTATTTGGCCCATCGGGATGAGGAGGGCGACCCTTTAGGCAAGTATCAGGCCTTAAGTGACCGCGAAAAACAGGTTTTTCGATTGCTGGCCATGGGGCGCCAAACGGCTCATATTTCAGAGATTTTATATATCAGTCCGAAAACCGTCGCCAAGCACCGTGCGGCGATCAAGAAAAAACTGAACCTGGAGAACTCGGCTCAAATGGCGCAATACGCGATTCAACTCGGGGTAATCAGCATTCAGTAACGTCCCCCACGTTCACCTGTTCGGGTTTTGTGACCGACTCACGACCAACTTAGAGCCGTGGCCCTCCCCTTCAGTGCAGCGACAACGGGAGAACCTATGGAATCGTCAAGAATTCTCCAGCCCGGCCGGAATTGCTGGAAAATCTGCCGGGCCGATAAAGTGGCCCTGCTGATTGACGGCGCCGATTATTTTCAGGCCCTTTATGAAAGCCTGCCGCGTGCGGAGCAGCAGATCCTGATTCTCTCCTGGGATATCTACAGCCACCTGCACCTGATTCCCCCCCCAAAACAGGGATCGCCCAAATATCCGACGGCCCTGGGGGACCTGCTCAATCACCTACTGAATGAAAAGCCACGGTTGCGAGCCTGCATTCTCAACTGGGACTTTGTCTTGCTGTTTGCGCTCGATCGCGAATGGTTGCCAATCTACAAACTTGAAGTCAACAGTCACAAACACCTCCGCTTCCACTTGGACGACCAATGTCCCCTCGGTTCTTCCCATCATCAAAAAGTGGTGGTGCTGGATGACCAGCTCGCTTTTGCCGGCGGGCTCGACCTGACCCGCGGACGCTGGGACACCCCGAAACATCGTCCCGATGACCCGCGCCGTGCCACGGTTGACGGTACCTCCTTGCCGATCAGGCCCTACCACGATGTACAGATGGCGGTATCCGGTCCAGCCGCGGCGGAGCTTGGATACTTGGCCCGGGAACGCTGGCAGCGCGCGACCGGCGAAGACCTGCCGGTTCCGAAAGCTGGTCCAGAGCTGTGGCCGGATCAATTGTCTGTCGCCTTGGAGAACGTGGATGTTGCCATTGCACGGACGCAACCGCCGTTTGGGGGCATCGAGGGGATTTACGAGGTCAAGCAGCTGTATCTCGACGCGATTGCAGCGGCCAGAGATTATATCTACATCGAGAATCAATACTTCACGTCAGCAGCGATCTGTGAGGCCCTGAAAGAAAAACTCGCGGACGTGGATGGCCCGGAGGTCATTCTGGTGTTGCCCTTGACAGTCGATGGCTGGTTGTCTCAGCAAGTAATGGACACCATGCGTGTCGCATTGATCAGGACCCTGCGGGAGGCAGATCGCCACGGACGCTTCTCTGTCTATTACGCCAATCAGCCTGAACTGGACGAGCTATCGATCAACCTGCACGCGAAGCTCATGATCATCGATGATCGATTTCTGCGGATCGGGTCCGCGAACCTGAATAATCGCTCCATGGGGCTGGATACGGAATGTGATCTGGCCCTGGAAGCGGCGCCAGATGATACGCGGGTGACGTCGGTCGTGCGTGCTTTCCGAAATCGCCTGCTCAGCCAGCATCTCGGCTGTGATGCTGCCGAGGTCGCCACCCGGATCGACCAGCAGGGATCGGTGCGACGCGGCATCGAGATGCTTTGCGGCAATGGCCGCTCCCTGAGGCCCCTGGAACCGCACCTGACCGATCCGGACCCCCAGATTCTGGAGGATCTCAGCCTGGCCGACCCGGAACAGCCAATCGACGCCGAGCGCTTCCTCAATCACTTTGTCCCCCATCAGCAGTTTAAACCGGCCGGCCGCAGAACCATAGTGTGGGTTTCAGTTCTGTTACTGCTGTTCGGCCTTGCCGCAGCCTGGCGATTTACCCCTCTGAATGAATGGCTGAATCCTGAAACCTTGCTTCATTACGCAACACGCCTGAGTGAATTGCCCATGGCGCCGCCTTTGATTATTTTCAGCTTCATCGTCTTCGGCCTGCTGATGGTTCCGGTTACGGTCCTGATCGTTGTGGCAATCCTGGTTTTTGGACCCTATTCCGGGTTTGCTTATTCCTTGACCGGTTCCCTTTTGTGCGCTCTGGCCGGTTACGGGCTGGGGAGCCTGCTGGGCAGAAACACGGTCCGCAGGCTGGCCGGCAAAAGAATTAACAGGGTAAGTCAGCGCCTGGCCAAACGGGGAATCCTGACCATGCTTTTTGTGCGGATTGTCCCGGTGGCTCCTTTTACCGTGGTCAATCTGGTGGCCGGAGCCTCACATATCCGGTTTTGGGATTTCGTCATCGGCACCCTGGCCGGAATGACTCCGGGAATCATCGGTATTGCCCTGCTGACCGACCGCGCCAAGGCGGCGATCGAAACTCCGGACTGGACAACGACCCTCTCGTTGATCCTCGTCGCCGCCGTGATCTTTGCGATCGGCTTCCTGCTTTCCCGAATTCTTTTGAAGGTGGACAAGAAGACCCAGAAAGCGGGCGGAGAGGATTAAAATCGTGAGTTTCGAGGGGGCCTTGCCTTTTGGTGAGACTCCGGCACCAGGAACCTTGCCCCCATGAAGGGATCCCCTTTTTCCGCCTAAACCGGATTTTCCTCCTTCCTAACCGAATTCGGGCTTGAGTGCTGGCCGTATCCTCTTGATCTGTTACAAATAAAAGCCAGTAGACGTGTATCCACCAAAGAGACTGCTGATCAACCGGAGGCGATTTTGAAGACGGATAAAAGCTGGAAATTTACAAATCCCGGTGAAATCAAGGCCTGGCTCAGTGACAAAACGCCGCTGCAGATCGCTGAAGAAACGGCCCGCCTGGAGCCAAGCCAGCAGGAGACCCTTTTCCGGCAGATAAACCGAGAGCAAGCCCTCGATGTTTTCAGACAGCTCAACGTCGCTCAGCAGGAACGGATGCTGGCAGTGACAGCGCGGGAAATCGCCGTCTTTCTCGTGGAAGAACTCGATCCAGACGACCGGGCGCGGCTGTTCAACGAACTCCCCGCCGAAGTGGTGGAAGGATACCTGACGGAGCTGAGCGCTGAGGAGCGGCGACTCACCAACCAGCTGCTCAGCTATCCGGAAGAGTCCGCCGGGCGCATCATGAGCCCTGAATTTCTGGCTCTGAGCCCGTTGATGACGGTCCTGGAGGCACTGGATTATATCCGCAAAAACGGTCGCAAGGCCGAAACCATTCACACCTTGCCCGTAACCGACAAACAGAACCGACTGGTGGGGCTGTGCGAACTGAGTGACCTGGTGCTCGGCGATTCCGAACGACAGGTCGCTGAAATCATGCACAAAGACCCTCATGCCGTCGAACCGGACGCTGACCAGGAAGAGGTCGCCCGTCTGCTGCAGGCGGCAGACCTGCTGGCCGTGCCCGTCGTTGACGAAGATGGCATGCTGCTGGGGATCGTGACCGTTGACGATGCCATGGATGTTCTGACCCTGGAGGAAAGCGAGGATCTGGCCCGTTCCGGCGGTGCCGAGCCGCTGGGGCGGCCCTACTTTTCCGTTTCGGACTTTCGCCTGGCGAAGTCGCGGGTGCTGTGGCTGGTCGTGCTGATTTTCGCCGCCTCCTTGACCGTGCAAGTACTCACCTTTTTTGAGTCGACGCTGGAAACGGCGGTCAGCCTGGCGCTGTTTATCCCGTTGCTGATCGGTACCGGCGGCAACGCCGGCGCCCAGTCCTCCACCACCATCGTGCGCGGCATGGCCATCGGAGACGTCCAGCCGAGCGACTTTATCCGCACCATCCTGCGGGAAGGGCGCGTCGGCTTCCTGCTCGGCACTATGCTGGGCCTGCTCAGTTACCTGCCGGTCAGTCTGTATGCGGGGCACGCACTGGCCCTGGTGGTTTCCCTGACTCTTTTGTCCATCTGTACCCTGGCCTCCGTGGTCGGCTCCATGATGCCGCTTGCCGCCCGATTCTTCGGCGTCGACCCGGCCGTGGCCAGCGCCCCTTTTGTAACCACCATCGTCGACGCCACCGGCCTGCTGGTCTATTTCCTGATTGCGAAGACCGTTTTGAACCTGTGACGTGAAAACGGCTGTGCGAGCGCAGCCTGTTCATTTCAAAGGAGAGTTGCATGACTAAAGAATCCGAACAGGAAAACAATCATCCGCACCACCAAGAACATGAAGATCATGAGAACCATCATGCCATGATGGCTGCCGACTTCCGGCGGCGCTTCTGGATCAGCCTGGTGCTGACGGTTCCCATCCTGATTCTCTCGCCGATGCTTCAGTCCCTCTTTGGCCTTGCCAAGGTCATCTCCTTCCCCGGGGACCACTATGTGCTGCTGGCTTTCTCCTCAGCTATCTATTTTTATGGCGGCAAACCATTCCTGACCGGCCTCTATGACGAAATCAAAGAGAAGCAACCGGGGATGATGACCCTGATCGCCTTGGCGATCAGCGTGGCCTATTTCTATTCCGCGGCGGTCGCGCTGGGGATGCCGGGCAAGGTCTTTTTCTGGGAACTGGCCACCCTGATCGACATCATGCTTCTCGGTCATTGGATCGAGATGAAATCGGTCATGGGGGCCTCTAAGGCGCTGAACGAGTTGGTCAAGCTTATGCCGACCGAGGCACATCGGTTGGATGAGGAGGGATCAACCGAAGATGTGCCGGTCGACCAACTCGAAAAAGGGGATCGGTTCGTGGTCAAGCCCGGCGAGAAGATTCCCACGGACGGTACGGTCAAGGAAGGATCTTCCCGGGTCGATGAATCGATGGTGACCGGCGAGTCTCGCCCAGTGCGCAAGGAAGAAGGCGAGGAGGTCATCGGCGGCACCATTAACGGCGACGGAACTCTGACGGTGGAAGCGGAGAAAGTCGGCGAAGATACGTTTCTTTCCCAGGTGATCGAAACGGTACGCGCCGCCCAGGAATCCAAATCCAGGTCACAGGGACTTGCAGACCGGGCCGCATTCTGGCTGACCGTCATCGCTATCACGGTCGGCTTCACCACTCTTGCGGCCTGGCTCCTTATCGGTTCCCCCTTCGTCGACGCCATGGAGCGCATGGTGACCGTCATGGTCATTACCTGCCCGCATGCCCTGGGGCTGGCAATCCCTCTGGTGGTCGCCACCTCTACCAGTCTGGCGGCTAAGAACGGCCTGCTGATCCGTGAGCGTAACGCCTTTGAAGCAGCACGCCATATCGACGTGGTCGTTTTCGATAAAACCGGAACCCTCACCGAAGGGAAATTTGAGGTCGGCGGTGTCATTGTCTTTGGCGACCAGGATGAAAAAGAAATCCTGCGGTTGGCAGCGGCCCTTGAAAGCCGCTCTGAACATCCCATCGCCGCAGGCATTCTGCAGGAAGTGAAAAAGCGCGACATGAAAGTGCCCGAAGTTGAGAATTTTGAAGCCATCAAGGGCCAGGGTATTCAGGGAAAAGTCGAAGGACGGTCGATCCGGGTGATGGCCCCCGGTTATCTTGACAAAAACAACATCGCATACGATGCAGAGCCGCTGCAGGAACACCACGACCAGGGCCGCACCGTGGTCTTCGTTGTAGAGGACGATACCGCCGTCGGCGCCATCGCCCTGGGGGACACGATTCGTGAAGAATCGGCTGAGGCCCTTAAAACCCTGCGTGATATGGAAATCCGCCCCATGATGATGACGGGGGACAAGGAGGAAGTAGCTGCCGCCGTGGCCAAGACGTTGAAGATCGACGATTATTTTGCCGAAGTCCTCCCCGAGGACAAAGCCGCAAAAGTCAGGGAGCTGCGGGATAAAGGCTTCAAGGTTGCCATGACCGGTGACGGTATCAATGATGCCCCGGCGCTGGCGGAAGCCGATCTGGGAATTGCGGTCGGGGCCGGGACCGATGTGGCCATCGAAACGGCAGATATCGTCCTTGTCCATTCAAATCCCCGGGACGTGGCCAACATCTTCCGCCTCTCCAAGGCCACGTACAGCAAAACCGTGCAGAACCTCATCTGGGCCACCGGTTACAATGTCTTTGCCATCCCCCTGGCCGCCGGCGTCGCCATACGCTGGGGGATTGTCATTTCACCGGCGATGGGCGCGCTTATCATGTCCCTGTCCACCGTCATCGTCGCCGTTAACGCCAGAATGCTTAAATTGAAATGATGGCTACCGTTTCCCGAGATAAATTTTCCGCAAAAACACTCATGAAACGGGTGGGTGCCAATGCCTGAAAAATCGGAGAGCCAAAACAAAAAGCGCGAACAGATTCAATCCCCCTGGGCTCTTCCGGCAGAGGAAGCTGCCAAACACTTTGACCTTGACCCGGAACAGGGGCTGAGCGCCGAGCAGGTTCGTCGGCAGCGTCACGTCTACGGCCCCAACCGGCTGCGTCAGAAACAGAAGGTCACCATCTGGAAACTTCTGGTCAATCAGTTCAAGAGCCTGGTGATCATCCTGCTCGGCGTCGCGTCGGCCGCCGCCTTTCTGTTCGGCGAATGGCTCGAAAGCGTTGCCGTGGCGATTGCGCTCGTGCTCAACGCGGCGATTGGCTTTATCACCGAACTCAAGGCGACCCGCTCGATGGAAGCGCTGCAACGCCTGGAGCGCGTTAGCGCCCGCGTCCAACGGGATGGGCAGGACAGTGAGATTTCTGCCGCCAAGCTGGTACCGGGAGATGTGGTACAGATCGACGCAGGCGACCTCGTCCCGGCCGATCTGCGTCTATTCGAAGCAAACCGGCTGCGGGCAGATGAATCCGCCCTGACAGGAGAATCCGTCCCTGCTCCGAAGACGACAGCTCCCCTCGACCGATCCACTCCCCTGGCCGAGCGCGCCAACATGCTGTTCAAAGGCACCGCCGTCACCTCGGGTTCTGGAGCCGGCATTGTCACTGCCACCGGCATGAATACAGAAATTGGCACCATCGCCGGCCTGGTGCAGGAGGCCGAAGATGAAATGACGCCGCTGGAAAAACGGCTGGAGCGGCTGGGGCGGCGCCTTGTGCTGCTCACCTTGGTAATGGGCATTGTGGTAGCGGCGGCCGGACTGATCGGCGGAAGGGACGTGGCGTTGGTGCTGGAGACCGCCATTGCCATGGCCATCGCCGCCGTGCCGGAAGGGCTGCCGGTGGTGGCCACCATCGCCCTGGCGCGCGGCATGTGGCGCATGGCCGAACACAATGCCCTGATCAGCCGCCTCTCCGCGGTGGAAACCCTGGGTGCGACGACCGTCATCTTCACGGATAAAACCGGTACCCTGACCGAAAACCGCATGCGGGTACGCCGCTTCATCCTGTCCGGAAAAGAGATTGAGATCGACGAAGAGGAGGGGCCCGACCCGAAGCAGGACGCGCGCCTGCAGAAAATCCTGCGGGTTGGTGTGCTGTGCAACAACGCCTCCCTCAACCAGGAAGAGGAACTGGGAGATCCCACCGAGACCGCCCTGCTACGCGTCGCTGGAGCGGCGGGAGTGCATCGCCAGGAACTGCTGAAAGATTATTCCGAAATCCGCGAGGAAGCCTTCAGTGCCGAAACGATGATGATGGCGACCTTTCACGAATACGAGGGTGAGATTCTGGTGGCGGTCAAGGGCGCGCCGGAAGCGGTGCTGGGATGCTGCACCCGCGTAGCGGAGGAAGACGAGGTGGTTGAGCTGTCGCAGCAGGGGCGCCGTGAATGGGTGGAGCAGAACCGGGCGCTGGCCGAAGAGGGCATGCGGCTGATGGCCCTGGCCGCTAAAGAGATCGACAGCAAAGACGAGGACCCCTACGGCGATCTGACCCTGCTGGGGTTTGCCGCCCTGCACGATCCTCCGCGCCAGGATGTGGCCGACGCCCTGAAGGAATGCGCCAGCGCCGGCATACGGGTCATTATGGTGACGGGCGATCATCCCGCCACCGCCCGGGGGATTGCCGCGGCAGTCGGCCTTGAGGCGGATGCATCCAAAACCCTCAAAGGAGAGATCCTGCAGGACACCGAATCTCTTTCGCCCGAGGAACAGGAAAAAATTGTGCAGGCCTCCATCTTTGCGCGGGTTACGCCCGAGCAGAAGCTTTCGTTGATCTCCCTTTATCGGGACAAGGGGGAGATCGTCGCCATGACCGGCGACGGGGTCAACGATGCGCCGGCACTTAAAAAGGCCGACATCGGTGTGGCGATGGGGAAACGGGGCACCCAGGTCGCCAAAGAGGCGGCCGACATGGTCCTCAAGGATGACCGCTTCGGCACCATCGTGTTGGCGATCCGGTACGGGCGCGGCATTTTCAACAACATCCGCAATTTTATCACCTACCTGATCTCCGGCAACGTCAGCGAGGTCGCCATCATCACCCTGGCGACGCTGGTCGGGGCACCGCTTCCCCTGCTGCCGCTGCAGATCCTCTACATCAACCTGATTGGCGATGTTTTTCCCGCCCTGGCGCTGGGTATGGGGGAAGCCCGCCCGCGGATCATGCAGCAGCCGCCGCGCGACCCCAAGGAGCCGGTGCTGACCCGCAAACACTGGCTGGGCATCGGCGGCTACACCCTGATATTTACCATCGCCGTTTTGGGAGCGTTTGCCGTGGCCCTGGTGCATTGGGAGATACCCGCCGAACGTGCTGTCACCATCTCCTTCTCCTCCCTGGTGCTGGCCCGCCTGTGGCACGTCTTCAATATGCGCGATCCCGCCAGCCCCGTGCTGCGCAACGAGATTACCACCAATCCCCATATCTGGGGCGCGATCGGTCTCGGCATCGGCTTGCTGCTTTCGGCCATCTACCTGCCAGGCCTCTCGAAAATTCTCGGACTGGTCGCCCCAAGCCCGCGGGAATGGCTGCTGATTCTTGGCGCCAGCCTCATACCCCTGGCAGTCGGACAGGCAGTGAAGCTCCGCATTCGATTCCATAAATAAACTCATTTTACATCGATAGGGCCCGCTTAAGGCCAAAGACAGGACGCAAATCAAAGTGTAACTGATTGGCTTCCCCGAACTATCCGATAGAATGAAATAGGAAGAGAACTTGGCATGACCAATTTTCGAGAGGAATGAGGGAAACCATGGATAACAAGGAATTCAAAGCCCGGTGGCATCAGCTGAGAGGACTGCTCAAAGGACTATGGGGGGAGCTCAGTGGTAATGATATCGACTTTATCGATGGTCAGCGCGAACGGCTCGTCGGAAAGCTTCAGGAGAAATACAACTTAAGCGAAAAGGAAGCGCAGCGTAAAGTGGATGAACTCTCCGACCATCTTTAAAGCCAACCATGACCAA
The DNA here is from genome assembly GCF_009731355.2 of Desulfuromonas sp. AOP6. GTDB lineage: Bacteria > Desulfobacterota > Desulfuromonadia > Desulfuromonadales > SZUA-540 > SZUA-540. The sequence goes on along the minus strand of NZ_AP022810.1, from coordinate 1,156,386 downwards.
TGGAACGGGAAGTACGGTGCCCTGGGGTCACCCATTAAAAGGCCGACTATAAGTCAAGACATTTCAGACCTGACCCCTCTTGCCCACCTTCGCGTGTAAATACTCCAGAACTCTGTCCATTAAGCTGTTTATTAATGCATAGCGCTCCTGGGGCGCGGACAAAATTTCCGCTTCTGATTGAATATATTCGTCTTCAACGAGTTCATTTCGGCAATTTTCGACAATTGCCCGTGCAGATAGGGGCGTAGTTTCCAGGTGGAACTGCATCCCGATAGCATTGCTTCCAATCTGGAAGGCTTGATTTTTACAGCCTTTACTTTCTGCTATTTGAACAGCACCTTTTGGCAGACTGAAGGTTTCACCATGCCAGTGAAACACTGCAATTTCTTGTGGGAACTGAAAAGCGGAAGTGTTTTCTGATTCAACTGCTGAAACGGGGAACCAGCCAATTTCTTTCACTGGATTTTTGAAGACCTTGCCTCCCATGGCGTTTGCCATCAGTTGGGCACCTAAACAAATGCCCAGTACGGGTTTTCCCGCTTCAATAGCCCTTCTGATGACCTTTTTTTCATTTATGAGCCAAGGATATTCTGTTTCATCGGTAGCGCTCATCGGGCCACCCATGACTACGAGGAAATCAATATCTTCAACATCAGGCAAAACTTCCGAGCTGAAAAATTGGGTGCTTGATATTTCATAACCCGCGTTTTGTAGCCAGGATTCAATACTGCCCAAGCCCTCAAACGGTACATGCTGTAAGTAATGTGCTCGCATTTTGAATCCTGTTTCCTTGTAGGTAGATTCACCTCGTAAGTGCACCACCCGCACCGCGGGCTAAAAAGCAGGACATGATGGGGTTTCTGGTATTGTTGGAAGTGCGAGCAACCAATACACCGGAAAGGAACCCATCATGTCCTAGCAGCATTTTACGCCGCATGAGCGCTATGTCATCAACCATTTAAGGGTAGCCAAGCAAAAGCAAATAGGTCAGGTCTTGAAGTATCAGTTCTTATTCCCGTTGAACACCTTGCGGACCGTGGTGTAGTGAATCCCGCGAACTTGCGCTATCTCTTTGCAGAGCATAACCTTGCTCTGCGTGCGCCAGCCGGAAATCTGGGAAGTGTCCTTTATTTCTCAGGAGGCAAACCCGACCAGGGCCGCCGCGACGCTTAGTCCTACCCAACCGAGGAGGTACAGGATTTGAAGGGACGTCTTTAATTTTTTGCGATCTCCGGCCATCCGACCCTTCTACTTAAGAATCACCAGGAGGATTTCCCCCACCCGAATACCGAACTTGCGCATCTCGGATTCATTGACCAGGACTCCAGGGCTCACCAGGTACATCCGGTCATCGATGGTCACCTCCAGGCTTTTTCCCCTGTAGGGGACTTCCAGCACATATTCCATGAAAAAGCTGTTTCCAGCCACCTCCCCCCGAGCGGTGCCGACCACGTCATTGGCAGTGCCGGTGTACCGGCCTTTCCCCTCCCGGGTCAGTTTCCAGAGCCGGCGCTGGACTTCCCCGTCATCGAAGACGAAGGTCTCGTCCAGGGTTCCCACGGGGCCGTCCCACCAGGCCCGGATCTCGGCAGTGAAATACCGGATGACCTTGCCGGAGCGATTCTTCACCACCCCATGGGCAGTGAGAGGCCCGTCGAAGAAAGTCTCGAGAACCAGTTCAGGGGTCCGCCCCTCGTAGTCGCTGACGGTGACGGAGGCGCACCCTGGCAGAAGGAAAATCAGCAGAAAGGCGGCGCACAGGATCGAACTCAAGCTCTTCATGTTTTTCTCCTCGGTGGTTTACCGGCCCAGCAGGTTGTCGCGGAAATCCTCGCTGATGGGATTGTCCCCCAGCCAGATGCCGAAATAGGCCACGGCGAAGTCGGCACCGGGGATGGTCCCGAGGATCTGGCCGTTGAGACGCAGTTCCGTCCCCCCGCCCGGGGAGTAGGCCAGGCCGTAGCGGTCCCCCGCCCTGACGTCCTGAAAAAGGCGGTAGAGGAGGTTCAGGCGGGACTCGAGGATCTGGTAGTCCTTCTCGGAGTGGTTTTCCCTCAGAAGCTTGTCCGATGCCTTGCCGAAGTCCTCGCCTTCGATTTCCCGGAAATAGCTCAGCTCGAGCTTTTTCGCCACATCATCCCTCCATCGGTCCGCCGGAACCTCTGCGGGGAGATAGAAGGCCCCGACGTACACGCTGAAGAGACCAGCCCACTTGAGGATGGCCGTCCCCTTAATCGTGAGCACTCTGCCATTAACATGGACCTGGTCCGGGAACTGAACTCCATGGATTTCTGCGGCATGCCCGGCGCTGGTGAAGAGAATCATGGCCAAGGCTGCCGCCAGGACATTCCTCCCGTAATGTCTATTCGCCATAATTATCCCCCCTCTCCAGAAATCAAGCTCTTTTCCCCATGCCCCGGTAGCTCCCCGTGGCCTCCCCGAAACGTTCACTGAGCCACAGTAGGGCTGGAGTCACGGAAGCCCACACCAGGGCAAGGCTGAGGAAGGTCAGAACGGGAAGGTCGCCGAGAGAGGCGGCGCCAAGGCGCATGCCTGCCCCATAGGCCAGCGGCCCCCCCACGCCGCCAAGGAGAGCCGCGAGCACATACCGGCCGGCCATCCAGCGCAGAGCGTAATGGAAGAGGGTCGCGAACTGGGCCCAGATAACAAAGACCCACAGGGGAATCCATAGGGGCCACCCGGGGTCGCTCCGGAAGGTGAACAGTCCCAGGCCCTGCTGGAGACTGTCGATGGTCACCCCGAGAAGACAGGCGCTTCCCAAAAGCAGGATCTCGTTTCGCCGGTTCCCGGCAAGGAGCAGGTGCACGACAATAAGGAGGAGCGAGAGAAGAGCCCCCGTTATCGGGTAGCCCCAGGCGGCTCCCAGGACGCAGAAAAACCAGCCGGTCTGGTAAAGGAAAAAATTCAGCACCTTGCTTGCCAGGGGTGTCATGGTTCCTCCGGGGTCAGCCGCGATTCGGTTTGTTGAGGACGAACTGGGCCAGGTCGATGAGTCCAGCGGTGAAACCAGCCTGACAGTAGGCAAAGTAATAGTCCCACTTACGGACGAAAGAGTCGTCGAAACCGAGGGCATGGATCTCCCCCTGACGCTTCAGGAGGGTCCTGCGCCAGATATCCAGGGTTCGGGCGTAGTGGCGACCGTAGTTTTCGACCTCTTCGATGGCCAGGGAGGAATGGTTTCTCACCGCTGCGGAAATGGCCCCTGGGGAGGGGACATGCCCCCCGGGAAAGATATGCTTGCGGATCCAGTCGGAACTGGTGCGGTAGGTCTCGTATTTCCGGTCGGCGATAGTGATGACCTGGATAGCCGCACGGCCGCCGGGGGCCAGGGCCCGGTCGCAGGCAGCAAAGAAAGGGCCCAGCCCGGCATGGCCCACGGCCTCCAGCATTTCGATGGAGACGATTTTTGAGTATGTCCCCTCGATGTGGCGGTAGTCGCAGAGCCGCAGATCGATGCGATCCTCCAGGCCCGCCTCCCGCACCCGCTGCAGGGCGAAATCGAGCTGCTCCCGGGAAACGGTGATTCCGGTGACCCGGCAGCCCGTCTGACGCACCGCTTCGAGGGCGAAGCCCCCCCACCCGCAGCCGATCTCGAGGACGTGGTCCGCCGCTGTGATCCCGGCCTTGCGGATCATGGTTCGCAGCTTGTTTTTCTGGGACTGTTCGAGGGAATCGGTCTCCTGCTCGAAGATTCCGCAGGAGTAGGTCATGGTGGGATCCAGGAGGATGGAGAAGAAATCGTTGCTCAGGTCGTAGTGTTCCCGGATGTTGCGGGAGCTGCCCCGGACGGTGTTGGGACGCCGCAGGTGGCGGACATAGTTGACCAGTCGCCCCGCCGCTGCCGTGGCGAGGCTGCGGTCGTCCATTGCCTCCTCATTGGCGGCAAGCAGCGTGAGGACCTCCGGCAAATCCGGTGTGGTCCAGTCGCCGTCGGTGTACGATTCCCCAAATCCCACGTCGCCATGGAGCATCACGCGGCGGAAGAAGCGGGGCTCGCGGATCTGCATCCGGAGGGGAGTGTCTTCCCCCGAGCCGAACCGGAACTCCCGTCGGTCTGGAGTGGTGAGGAGCAGCCGTCCTTGGGGTAGACGGGAAAGGAACCGAAGAACCATTTTTTCGCCGAGACGGTCGAGGAGGCCGGCCGGAACGGGACGGATGGTCAGGGCGCTTTCGGGAACGGGCTTGTGATACACGGGAAGTCTCCTTTGCCAATAAAGTCTCGCCGCCTGCCAGAGGATGCGGGGCATGGTCAGGCTGGCGCACAGCGGATGGCTCGCCACCGTTCGGGCCAGGCTCCCGGGGGTCAGGGGTCTGGCCTGGCCTTGGATCCGGGCCACCAGAGAGAGTCTGTCGTCCTGGAAGTAGCGGATCGTGTTATCGATGTTCTCCCCCGGAGGCGTCAGGTGGAACTCGTAACGGCCCCGCCTCGGAAAAAAGGGGGAAACGTGGAAAACCTTCTGGACCCCGGACTGCAGAACGGTCTCCCCGGCAAGGAGGTAGAGGTGCATCTCACCGAAAGTATTGTTGACCTGGACCAGCACGCAGGCAAGACGCCCCTCGGGGTCGTGACAGTAGAAGAAGCTGGCAGGGTTGAAAACATAATTGAAATACCGGGCGGCGGTGACCAGCACCACCCGACCCAGCTCCATACCCTGCCCCAGCTGCCGGAGGAGGTTGGCCAGCTTGGTCCGGATCGGTTCCTCCCCAGGGGTCAGGTAGTCCCGGTCGTGGACGGCCACGGGCCGCAGCCGGTTGTACCCGAAGAGGGGATTCTCCTTGGCAAGTCCGGGAAGCTCGTCCAGATCGAAGGCATAGAAATAGACCGGATACCGGAACTGGTGGCGCACCGGTTCCAGACGGGCATGACTGACCTCCCCCTGATAGATTCGGGAATTCACAGGGATATCCCGAAAGACTTGGCCACCGCCACTCCGGACCGGACGGCGTCCTCATGGAATCCGTATCCGAAGTAGCTGCCGCAGAAAAAGGTCCTCTGCTTCCCGTTGAGGTCCGGCAGCTCCCTCTGGGTGGCCATAGCGTCAAAATCGTAGAGGGGATGGTGGTAGTCCATCTCGGCAATGACGGTAGCCGGATCGAAGGGATCCCGACGGTTCAGGGTCACGCAGTAGTCCCTGGAAGTGCGCAAACCCTGCAGGCGGTTCATGTAGTAGGTCACGAAGACCGGGCGGTCCTGCTCCGTCTCCCGCTCCCGGGTGAAGTTCCAGGCAGCCCAGGCGGATCGGCGCCGGGGAAGCAGGCTCGAATCCGTATGCAGGACCGTGTGGTTTTTCTGGTAGCGCCAGGGAGACAGGAGCCGGGTTTCCAGAAGGCTCGGGTCCTTGAGCATCGCCAGGTTCTGGTCGGCGTGGGCGGCGAGGACGACGTGATCGAAGGAGAGGACCTCGCCGTCCGCAAGGGTCACCTGGACCCCCTCGGGCCGGCGTTCGATCGCCCGGACGGAGCTCCGGAGGTGAAGCTGCCCCCGGAACTTACCGGAGAAGGCCTTGACATAGGCATGGCTCCCCCCCACTACCGTTTTCCAGATGGGGCGGTTGCGGAAGGACAGCAGCCCGTGGTTGCGGAAGAAATTCAGGAAAGATACCGCAGGAAAATCGCCGATCTGCACGGCCGGCGTGGACCAGATGGCTGCAGCCATCGGCACCAGGTAGTTGTCGACCAGGAACCGGGAGTACCCCCAGTGGGCCAGGTACTCCCGGAGGGTAACCGTGTGGACCGTCCCCCCCTCCAGGTCGAGGCTGGCCTGTCGGTTGAATCGGCCGATTTCCTGCAGGAAACGGAAGAAAGTGGGGCTGAAGAGGTTCCGTCTCTGGGCAAAGAGGCCGTTGAGGTTGGTACCAGCGTAAACCAGCCCGCTCTGGTGGCACTGAAAGCCGAAGGACATTTCCGAATCCCGGGTGGCCACCCCCAGCCGTTTCAGAAAGGTCTGAAAGAGAGGATAGGTCCGGTCGTTTAGAACGATGAAACCGGTATCGACAGCCGCGCCGGCATCGGGGCCCTCCTTGATCTCGATGGTATGGGTATGGCCGCCGAGATAGTCGTTCTTCTCGAACAGGGTGACCTCGTGCCGCTCCTGCAGGAGGTGGGCGGCGACAATGCCGGCCACCCCTCCCCCGATGACGGCGATCCGCTGGCCCGGACGGGCGTGGTCCTGGGTCATCGCCCCGACCTCCCCTCTCGTGGAAACCACGGGAAAAAGGCGTTGGTGCGCTCCTTGTAGGATTCAAAATGGGGATTCCCCTCGTACTTGGCCTCCAGCATGGGGATGCCCGAGACTTTGAGCAGAAGAAAATCGATCAGAAGGGGGCTGACGACGGCGGCCCACCCAACAGGGGAGCCGAGGGCGATGAGAAAGATCCCCCACCACAGGGTGGCCTCCCCGAAGTAGTTGGGGTGGCGGGTCGTCCGCCAGAGACCCGTCTGCATAATTTTTCCACGATTGACCGGATCCCTCTTGAACCGCAGGAGCTGCCAGTCCCCTACCGCCTCATACCCGAAACCGAAGGTCCAAACCAGAACACCCGCCAGATCGAGGAGGGTCAAGTCTCCTCCGGGCGCCACCATGAGCAGCAGCACGGGAAGGGCCACCAGAAAGACGACCGTTCCCTGCAGAAGGAAAATCTGAAGGTAACTGCGCCAGACGAAGGTCGAACCCCACTCCTCCCGCCATTGGCGGTAGCGGGAGTCCTCCCCCTCCTCCCCCCGCTTGCGCAGGAAAATGTGAACCGCCAGGCGCACTCCCCAGACGGAAACCAGCCCAAGGGCGAGAAGCTGCCGGGGATGACCGCTGTCGGCAGCCAGGTAAGCCGAACCGCCGACCAGGATAAAAGCGAGACCGTAGACGATGTCCACGATGCTGTTGTCCCGGAGGTACAGGGCCAGCAGGAAGACGGAAGTCATGAAGACCAACAGAACGAGGGCGGCGAGGATAAAGACGTTCATGGCGAATTCCGACGGCGGGCTTAGCTCAGCCAGCGCCCGATAAGAAAGCTGCCGCAGGCGACGAGGGTGCAGAGGACAGTCCCCCAGGCAATATCGATGATGACAATCTTCAGGGGCCACTCCCGCAGGGTGGCCAAGTTGGTCAGGTCATAGGTGGCGTAGGTGAAAAACCCGAAGAGAGCCCCCCAAATGGCCGCTTTAGCGAGGGAGTGATCGGCCAGGGCGGGACGAACGGCGAAGATCAGGATGCCGGCGATGTACATGAAGTAGAAGATGAAAGCCGCCGGCCAGTTGACGGCGGGACTCAGGAGATGGGCCAGGTTTTTCTGGTAGAGATCCCGGGCGATGACGCCCAGCCAGAGAAGATCGATGGCGAAAAAGACTGGGACCGTAAGCAGATAAAGCTTCAGATAGAACCAGACATTCATGACCGCCCCCTCAGTAGCTTGGGTTGGACTCGCCCCATGGTGACCCATGGCGTACACTATCTAGAATGAGCTAATGAATAGGTATTGTATGATTATAGCTGACTTTTTACGTAATGACAGAGAGGGCAAGATTTTTAAATTTATCCAGGCCCAAGGCCGTGGCCACCGACTGGAAGGTGATCTACACGACCAACGCCATCGAGTCGATCAACATGTCGCTGCGGAAGGTGACACGCCCCCCCGATTTCATATTCTGTTTGATTCTTTGCGGGGTAGCCCCCAGTTCCAAGGCGAATAAACCCATTTGTCAGGCCTGACCCTTTTTGTGCTACTTTTTTCTTATTCTGGGTAGATTCTACTCGTAAGTGCACCACCCGCACCGTGGGCTAAAAAGAAGGACATGATGGGGTTTCTGGTATTGTTGATGAAAACTAGGGACACTCCCCCGTTTTCTTATTCTGTTTACTTTTTTGTGGGGTAGCCCGCAGTTCCAAGGCTAATAAACCCATTTGCCAGGCCTGACCCTTTTTGTGTATGTGTTCGCATGCGTGTTTACATTATGCCATTTATAGCATATATTTTAGGCGTTTTTCCCTTGGGAAGAGACCGCCCTTAAACTAGCGCCATTCATTTCTGTCCGCTCTTTCGAGTCCGCTAACACTTCTTAAACTTTTATCACGGGATATCACACCATTATGTCAGCATATCACCATGAAAATGTCATCTTCGAAAAACTAAAGGCACACCTTGGTCACGCCATTCACTTGAGCCATCATGATAGCCTGCTTGGGCCTTTGATGGTGATTGGATGTCGCGACTGCGGGCTTCCCATTTTTGAGTTTAATGCTGATAAAAAGCCTATCTGCAAGGGGGAGGTGGCCGAAGGTGACTCTGTCTATTTTGAAGATTCCTCTAACCCCGACCAGCGTTTTGCTGCACAATTTCTAGGTTTTGAGGGCGAAGGAACAGTCACGGTTTTATGGAACCAGGGTCGCTTGAGCTTGGCGCGGACCCGCGTTTTCAAATCAGAGGTCATTCCTTCCGCACACCAGGATAAAAGGATTCTCCAGTCATCCCTCGTCAAAGACCTCAGTGATGCACTCGACTATGCTGTGCTAAAAGTCATAACGTCGGGCGGGGGGGAGAATCCCGTCACCGCGGATTGGCTCGACTTTGCTAAAAAAGTTCTGAAACGAGCCGGACATGAAGTCTGGCAGAAAACTGATGGGTAAAAGGACTTTGACTCAATATAGGACTAACTCGTTGGCTCCCCTTGTGGGCTGTATAGCGCACATGATCCCCGAGGGGGATGGTATGGCCGGGCAATATGGCAGGCAGGGCTACATGCTCCTGTTTGGCATTCTGGCGCGGCCGCCCCTCATGGTTGCCGGTCTGTTCTGCTCTATGGTTATCATGGCCGGGGTTGGCAAGTTTATTGGCTATTGCTTTGTGGTTTACTATGAATCCGTGACTGCAGGCAATGTGACCGGCATCATCACTATGATTGCCCAAATCGCCATCCTGGGTGGCACGGTCGTTGTGTTTGCCCACAAGATCTTTGGGTTGACAACCCACCTGCCTGAGAAGGTCATTCGCTGGATCGGCCAGATGCACGACGATCTCGGTGTGGGCGCCGACGAGAGCAGGGTCCGTGGCATCGCCCTGGCCGCTGGTGGTAAGGTTGAGGGTGCTACAGCGGAAGCGGCCACTAGTGCAAAAAAGGCCATTGGTGGTAAAAAGCAGGGTGGCGGTGGTGCAGGAGGCGGTGGAGATGAGCCGAGCCAAGAAGACGTGGAATTGAGTACGACAAATAATGGACAGGACTTGGAATAACCGCGATAACCCGCGTTTTCTAACAAAAAAAACCCCGCACATTTATTGCGGGGTTTTTTTTGTGGTTTGGGCAATTCTCTTACCAGGTTTTCCAATAAGAAAGCTCAACGCCGTCATAGGGCATCTCCGCCTTGACCCTCTCCAGGTGGGCTTTTGCCAAAAAGAGAATCTCTTCCTTTGTTTTGTTCGGATAGGCAAGCGTCCAGAGTTGCTCCGCCGTCCTTTTCCAAGCCTCCCTGTTCTGCGCCGTCAGGTGTGCGTTCTTGCTGAGTTCAACGAATTTCCGACGAAGGGTGTGTGCAGACTTCCGCCAGGACTGTGCTACGCCTTGCGCTTCTTCAGCCTCTCTTTGGGCCTCCAAAGCCTCCCTCTCGGCTCTCCGGGCCTTACCTTTCGCCCAGCCAAGTTCCCCGGCTCGATTTATGTCGCTCCAGTTTACAACGCTGTCATTGCCGTCCGTGTATCCCATGATGTACCTCCTTCTTGTTTCTCTTTTTCTTGTGTATCTTTTTTCCCTGGGGTTTGCAACAAAATATCTTTTTTTGTTTGGTTATTTAGGCCGTCAGCGGCCAGTCAGTCTCGTAGCCAGCTGGGTAAAAAACTCACGGGTGCGGTTGAAGTGGCCGTACCATACGTAAATGGGGTCAGGACCCTACTTGGCACTTTTTTGTTTGCCTCCAACCAAACCTGTCAATAGTTGCGACATGCCCCCTCTTATCGTTTTTGACCAGGAGCTTTTCCTGCGCAAGAGCGCCAGAAGTGGAGGGGCGGAGCAGACTGAGCCGATCGGCCGAAATGAACCGAAGACTTCTTGGGAGAAAACCCGCAACTAGGTCGGATAGTCAGCCACCCCACGATCAACCGGTTGTATTGATTGGAGCTCCGCTCGCTCCCATATACTTTGCGCGATGGTTCAAAGGGCAAGCGCCGGATTCTGCCCCTTCCCTGATCCAGCAACTAACTTAGGCCATCGGCAGAACAGATGGACACCGTTGTATTGATTGGGGCGGCACAAAGGAACGCGCGTGATTCTATGTGGCAGGGAGCACTCTGAAGAGCCCTTGCAAAAGGAAAAATTAGGGACACTCCCCCTTTTTCTTAATGCCTGCCAAGACCAAGCCCACCAAAAGAAGACCTTCCTCCCTACGCTTTTTAATCTCACCCATCCCACCGCAAATGAAAATAAAGGAAAGTCAGGAAATTCCTGAGGTGTCGCCATCGTTACCGCCAACCTCGGAAAAATTAGGAAAAATTAGGGACACTCCCCCATTTTTTTATTCTGTTTGATTTTTGCGGGGTAGCCCGCAGTTTCTAGGCGAATAAACCCATTTGTCAGGCCTGACCCTTTTTGTGTACCTCAAGAGCATGTGCTCTAACCGCCCCCAAGCGATAATATGGGGATTGTCCCTAATTTCTCAGCGGCGGCATAGCGGTCATATGCTTAGTAGAAATTTTTCGAGCACCACTGCTGTATCGCCGGCCGCTGAATTAAATGGTTAAATGTTTTAATTTGAAGATAGCAAATCAATAATGTAATTTATAAAAGCTGAACAGCTCACTAGCATGAACCTTGCGTCAGCTTTGGTCAGCGTTGATTCTTCCATTAAGGCATGCCTTATCCCTTGAGCATCACTTGTATACCCATAAAGAGAGGAGAATGCGTTTTTAAGAGCTGGGTGAAGACCTCTGCTATCCTGAAGCTGCTTCAACGCGTTTCCAAGCGTTGCCTTATCATCTGTACTAATATTTTTGACCAGAGATTCAACTGCTGAAATTGATTCCTTAATTGAGTTTCTGTAGTCAGGATTTTGCTTATTTGCAAGAAGCCCTAGGGCGGTTTCCAAATGCTTTTTTACACCCTTAAAGCTCTTTGCGTTATCAATAGCCTCTTCTACTGCTTGTATCTCTTGGTCTGATGTGATTTCTGTTATTACCCCATTAACGAACCTGTACGCAGAATTTTCTCTTTCAAGTACAGTGTTACAAGCTTTTTGAAAACTTTCCTTTGAATCTTCAAAGCCGTATTCAGCTATGAATTCAATTAAATCAAAAATTTCATACCATTGTGCGGCAAAATAATATTTTCGAAGAGAGTCTAGAGCATCGTAAAAATATTTATGTATCGTGTCGGTCGGCATTTTGAAATAGTGAAAGTAAAACGAGAAAAATAAGTGTTCCATATTGCTGCCATCGACATAGTCACACCTTCCATACATACTATGACGGTCGCGATCGTATCTGTCCCAATAATAAATTTTAATTAGGCTCCATAGGCCATTTCTCAGATCGTCATCAATTGCTTCCTTCTGGACCAACTTGTTTTTCGGAGTAATACCTTGCCTTTGAGAAAATCTCATTTTCTCCTCACGTTCAACGGTATGAGTTGAGCGGCGACCACGCGCCGGTACGGTACACATCGAGATAAAATATTTAAACCAGCAGTGACCCTTCCTACTGGCACTGCAGTTCAGTCATGCTGAGAAGCGGGTTCGGTTAGCACCCAGGATGCTTTCGTCCACTCCAACGTCTGGTCCGTCGGCTAACCACTGCCGGTCAATCGAAGTAAAAAGCGGGGAGTGTCCTTAGTTTTGCTAGTTTCGCCTAGTTTCTCTCTTTAGCGCTCTTAGCGCCCCTGGGAAGCCGGGGCAGTCCAAGAAAAAAAGATAAAACCTGGGGGATGAATCCTAATTATCCCAGACTGAATGGGCTTGTTAAGCACGGATGCTCCGAAGTTTGGCCGCTAATTTATTCTCTAAATCGGCTAACCCTTCGTTGTTGTGCAGGTAGTATAGTGCCCTATGATGTCCCATGTCAGATGGTATATCAGATACATTTTGGGTAATGGGAATAACGACTTTGCCAAGAGTATGGGCAATACCTGTTTCATACATTACGTTTGGATTTTTCCCGGAGAAATCAACGACAACAGACTTTGCCCGATAAATAAGGCTGAAAATATCTTGTATGATCGTACTTTCCTCCCATATGTCATCAGCTCTCAAACATCTAAACCCAGATGCACTACAAGCCTGCTTAATCGCACCATAGACTGGAGAAAATCCAGCAGAGAAGGGCATCATAACCGCAATTAAATCATCTTCTGGATAACCATCTGGAATCTCAAAAACCGTAGGAGCAAATGTGATTTTTCTTTCAGATGGCTTTGCTGATATATAGGTTACTGTGTCATCAGGATATTTTTCATTAAGGTAATCTTCAACAATCTTTAGAACACCTGGATCTCTATAAACCATTTGCTTAAGAACTGTTATTACATTACCTGTATAGTCCTCATCACCAAAATACAAACTTCTCTTTAGGCGATCATGGTCATCAATCAAATCATTGCAATTTGTAAGCAATCCAAGCTCTTCCCAATCGCTATGGGAAAAGTCCTCAACAATTCTTCTTTTCAGCTCTAAGAGCAACTTTCCATCAAACTCGTACATATTTCCCCTTAGTGCTTAACGTTTGGGCTCAGCGCGTAGCAAATCCGCTGAAGCCCTTGGTTGGGCCTCAAGCACTTCATGTCAATCTACTTTCAACTTAGAGAGTTTCTCTCGAAGTCTCTCGCGAACAGAATACTCCCCAAACTTGAGCTGCCTTTTCTCTAGACTGTATTTACCCCTTATCGCATCAGCGATTACTAATGCCTCTCTCGCAAGTTGTAGGCAACTCTTATAGCCCTCCCTGACTGCATCTTCGCCGTCTAATACCTCAAATGCGAATGAAAGATTTTTTGCCGCAAAACCGATCTGCTGTGGAAAATCGAATACTTTATCGAGAATGGGCAAGTCAAAGACGCGGTAGTCGTAGTCCGGCAACTCAGGCAACTCTAGAATCTTTTGGATGTAATCCCCAGCATAACCACCAGAGCTTTCGGCGGTGTCATGGTCTTCTGTGGCCGATAAACATGAATATGCATATTTCTCAAACAAGTGAGCCAGATTTAGTGCGACAAATGTAGCATGGTTTGACCTTTCTCTTCGCTTCACCAGCCAACCAGAAATGTTGGTTAAAATGGCACCAAGCAGGCTACTGCCTAAAATAATAGTAATAATAGTTGACCAATCCAAGATTGCTCCTTACAAAGAATTCGGAAGAATTAGGGACACTCCCCTAGAAGAATTAGGGACACTCCCCTAGAAGAATTAGGGACACTCCCCTATTTCTTATTTGAATCTCCCGCCATACCCTTGGCTCATTCGCAAGCACCCGCCTGGCGTGCCCCGTAGGTTGCCTGGCTCATGGTATATTTGTCTCCAGCGTTAGATGAAAGTTGTTCAACAAGACCTTTGCACGAGAAGCCCATCATGCTGAGGTAGTTTTGCGCAGATCTTACAGCCTGCTCATTCCAATCAATGTTCAGGGTATCCACTGCTACGGTAGCATCTGTAACGTTATAACCATCACCAGCATCGGATGAGAGCTGCTGAATAAGTCCTGCCCGTGAGAAGCCCATGATGCTGATGTATTGTTTCGCAGATCTGACGGCATTTTTCTGAGGCCCAGTTAGACCATCCGCCCATGTAGGTGCGGCTCCGAGGACAACGAGGCCAAAAAACAAAATGCCGATCGACTTCAATACTTTCTTCATACTGTTTCTCCTTATGTGATAAATGGCTTGGAGGACTGGTTAACCTAACGCCATGGGAAAAACTAGGGGAAAAACTAGGGACACTCCCCCGTTTTCTTAATGCCTGCCAAGACCAAGCCCGCTAAAAGAAGACTCTCATCCCCACGCTTTTTAATCTCACCTATCCTACCGAAATTAAAAATAAAGAAAAGTCAGGAAATTCCTGAGGTGTCGCCATTTTTACCGCCAACCTCGGCGCCCTCCCTCAAGCCGGCAACGGCCAGTCGGTCTCGTATCCAGCGGGGTAAAACATCTCGCGGGTGCGGTTAAAGTAGCCGTATTGAATGCGGGGGACTTTTTCCTTGACCGTGTCGAGCATCTTTTTCATCCCCATGCCTTCGCCGGAAACGCCCATGGCATCCCAGTACATGGTGGGATCGATGCTGAGGTTGCGCATCTGGATAAGGTCGACGCCGGCGGACTCGATGAGGGAGAGCAGGGCTTCGACTTCGTCGGGGCGGTCGGTGAGGCCGGGATAGACGAGGTAGTTGAGCATGGTGAACATGCCGGCTTGTTTGGCGCGGTGCACCGACTCGATGACGTCGGCAAAGCGGTAGCCGCGGGGGCGGTAGTAGGCGTTGTAGAAGGATTCCTGCACGGAATTGAGGGAAATGCGCACTGAGTCGACGCCGGCTTCGGCCAGGCGGTCGATGGCGGCGGGGATGGAGGCGTTGGAGTTGAAATTGATGGTGCCGCGTGGGGTCTGGCGGCGCATCTCGCGCACGGCCTCGCAGATGGTATCGGCCTGCAGGATGGGATCGCCCTCGCAGCCCTGGCCGAAGGAGACGATGGCGTTTTCGGCCTGCTGCAGATGGGGGACGGCGACCTCGCAGAGTTCCTGCACCGTGGGGACGAAGGTGAGGCGCTCCTGGCTGGAGGGGCAGCACTCGGGGGCCTCTTGCAGGGAGATGCAGCCGAGGCAGCGGGAGTTGCAGGTGGGCGAGGTCGGCAGGGGCGCTTCCCAGCGGGCGAAGAAGAGGTTTTTGGCGGCGAAGCAGTGGTAATCGACGGCGCAGCGCGAGAGCTGCTCGTAGAGGCGGTTGTCGGGGTATTGGCGCAGGGTGGCCCGCACGAGGGGGTCGAGCTGGCGGTCGTCGAAGTGCTGGGGATCCCACTGATTGTTGCGATCGACGCGCACCGCCGCCACGTAAAAGCGTTCTTCCTCGACGCACCAGCCCACCGCCGTGTAAGCCCACAGGGGCAGTTGCACCGCCTTGCGCCGGTAATCGGCGGCGGGCAGCAGGGTGCGGGTGAAGGCGGGGGACATGAAGACCGAAACGGCCTGCATGGGGCCGCCGCCCCAACTGCGTGGCAGGGTATCGACGGTGCGCAGCTGGCCTGATTTGCGGTCGAAGCCCATGGGCGGGGTGCCGGGGATGGTGAAGAGCCGGCTGCCTTCGGGCAGGGGGATAAGTTCGTCCTCGCGCGGCAGGCGGGGGGTCATGCCATTCATGCCCGCCATGAGCAGATCGGGGTGTTCGAAAACCTCGCCGGTCTCATCGGCGACCACGGCCAGCAGGGTCTTTTTTCTCGCCATTGTTCTATCCTTTTCTGTCCGCCACGGTCGGTGGTGGCGGACCGGTGTTTTGGGAATCGCTCCCTTACCCTGGTGCGCGGCGGGAACGTCTGGAAACATAGCACAATTGCGCGGGCAGCGGCAATTTCCCCTTTTCAAGGAAGGCGCCCTCGGCTATTCTGGCCGGCATGCGAACCCTGTTAACCACCCTGCACAGCAAATTCATCCACCCCAGCCTGGCCCTGCCCTGTCTCGCCGCCTATTGCGGCGAGGACTGCGGCGAACTGCTCATCCGCGAGTTCACCCTGCACGAGCCGAAGGAGAATATCCTGGCCGCCCTGCTGCGCGAAGAGCCCGACGTGGTGGCGTTTTCCGTCTATCTGTGGAACCGGCAGGCCACCCTGGAGCTGGCGGCGGCTTTGGCGGTGGTGCGTCCCGAGCTGCGCCTTGTGCTGGGCGGCCCGGAAGTCTCCTTTGAGGACGAAAGCTTTCTGCGCCTCCATCCCGGTATCACGGCGGTCGTGCGTGGCGAGGGGGAAATCCCCCTGCGGGCCCTGCTGCGGGCCTGGCAGCAGAAGGAGACGCCACGCGGGATTGCCCGTCTGCTCTGGCGCGACGGCGAACGCCTCGTCAGCGAGGCGGACGGGCCGGTGCTTGAGAATCTCGACGCCATCCCCTCCCCTTTTGAGCTGGGTCTCGTCGATATCTCCCGCGGCTTCGTCTACTATGAGACGAGCCGGGGCTGCCCCTACAGCTGCGCCTTCTGCATGAGCGCCCTCGACGAAAAAGTGCGGTCCTTCTCCATGGCGCGCATCCGTGCCGACCTGGGCTGGCTCATGGCCCGCGAGGTGCCGCGCATCAAGCTGGTCGACCGCACCTTCAACTACGACGCCGCCCGCAGCCGCGAGATCTTCCGCTTTATTCTGGAGCACAATCGCGGCAGCCATTTTCACTTCGAGATCGGCGCCCATCTGCTTGATGAGGAAACGCTGGCCTTGCTCGCCCAGGTACCAGCGGGCACGTTCCAGTTCGAGATCGGCGTGCAGTCGACCCTGCCCCAGACCCTGTCGGCCATCGGTCGCCAGGTCTCCCTGCAGAAGCTCGAAGAGAACGTGCGCACCCTGCGCCGCCACACCCCGATCGACCTACATCTGGATCTTATCGCCGGCCTGCCCGGTGAGGGCTATAACGACTTTCTGCACTCCATCGACCGGGTGCTCGACCTGCACCCCCACGAGCTGCAGGTGGAGCTGGTCAAGCTGCTGCCCGGCGCGCCCCTGCGAAGGCAGGCGGCCGCGCGGGGCATCGCCTTCGATCCCAACCCGCCTTATACGGTGCTGCGTACCCCCGAGCTGAGTTTCACCCAACTGGAGACCCTGCGGGGCATCAGCCGCCTGCTCGATCTGACGGCCAACAGCGGCCGCTTCGGGCATTTTCTGGAATGTCTGCAAGAGGCCTGCGGCAGCCTGGCGGCCGGACTGGAAAGGATCGAAGCTTACTGGCAGGCACGGGAGCTGTTCCGGCATCCGCTGTCACAGCGGGGTCTGTTCGAAAGGATGGGGGAGTTTGTGGCCGAAACGTTTGAAGGGCCCCTGCAAGACCGTCTGCGGGAGCAACTGGCGCGGGATTTCGCCCTGACCGAGCGGGTGGTGCCGGAGAAGGCGCCGGCCTTTTTCGACACGGCGCTGACAGCAGCGGAGAGCGCCCGCGTCCGCGAGCGGGTGCAGGCCGAGACCGCCGCTGTCAAGGGTCAGGGGGTCAAGGTGCAGCACTTCGCCGCTGCCTTTGACCACCTGCACGATATTCCCGCCCGCACCCTTATGCTCTATCTCTACCTCACCCGCACCGGCCAGGGTCTGGAAGTGCGGGAGATCCCCCTGTCATTCTGAAACGCCGCCTCAGCCGAGACGCACGATGAGCCCGCCCACATAGCGGGGGTCGATGTCCTCGGGCGTGAGGGTGCAGAATTCCTCCTGCCAGAGATCGAGACAATAGTCGGCAAAGGCGCCGGCGCCAGGCACCAGGCTCTCCAACCACTGGGCTGTCTCCTGACGCAAGACCGGGCGCAGCTGTCCCCCCTCACTCACAAGGGCGTGCAGGCCGGGCAGTTCGTCGGCGGCAAGCGGTTCGGGCACGAAGGCGCGGCCCAGAAGCCGGTTGGCCAGCGCGGTGAGGAAAAAGTCGGACAGGGCCAGGTCGTCGGCGTCGTCGGGCATGCAGCCGGACAGGTCCAGCGCCGCCGGTTCTGGCAGGGCAAAGGGGAACTGCTCGGTGAAAAGGTGGCGCTGCACCTCCAGCCGGTCGAGCCACTCAGCGGCCAGCTTCACGTCGCTCAGGGTGGTGAAGGGACGCTGTCCCGCCCGGTTGATTTCGAGCAGTCCTTCAAAAAAGCGCGGCTTGCGCTGGCAGAGGGCGTCGGTCAGGGCGCGGAAGGGTCCATCCAGATAGGGGGCCAGGGGCGAAGCCAGCAGGGCTTTGGCGCGGCGCTGCAACTGCAGGGTGAGGCTGAAGCCGAGACGGAAAAGATTTTCCAGATAGTTTTCCTTTACCTGCTTCGCCGCCGCCTCCACATCGCCACCGGCCTGATACTGCAGGGCCAGGTTGAGATAGTGGAAGACCTCGGCCATTTCCTCTTTGACCTGCTCCGTCTCCCCCATATCGACACGGTCGGCGCTCATCACCTTGTTGAGCAGATAGGTCAGCTCCCAGCAGGTCTTTTCGTCCAGATTATCGGCGAGAACCTCGGCCAGCAGATCTCCCGGCTCGCTCATCGTCATCACGAAGCCGGGAGGTACGACGTCGGCCTGCGCTGAGAGGACTTCCTTTCTGGCGACGGCAACGCCCGCGAACTGCTCGGGATCGAGATAGGTATAGACCTTCAGCGCCTCGAAGGGGTCGGGAATCCCCAGGTCCTGCAGGCGATTGCAGCGGTTCTGGTAGGTTTCTTCCTCCAGCATGGAGTCTGATTCCCAGCGCACAGCCTCCATGAGGCGGGGATAGAATTCAGGCTCCAGACGGCGCAGGGTGTCGAGAAAGGCGCCGACGATCTTGGCGCTTTCCGAATCGGCAAACCCCAGTTCGTAGCCGCCATCGCGAAAGATGGCCTCCTGCAGGCCATCCTCATTCTCGAAGGCCTCCATGCCGCGGATGACGGTGACGAACTTCTTGAGCATCATCACCAGCAGTTCGAAATCCATGCTCTGGACCAGCTGCAGAACCTGCTGTTCGTTCTTGGTTTCGAGCAGAAGAACCAGCCAGTTGAGCACGACCTCGGGCTTTAGCTGATCCCCCTGCCAGCAGTCGAAGTCAATGAAGGTGCCGATTTGGGTGGGGGTGAGCAGCTCGATGAGTTCCATCGACTCGTCCAGGCCTCTCTCCCGGAGCAACAGGTAGACTTCCTGGGTCGGCAGCTTGCGCACGAGGGCGGCCGGATCTTTGGCCTCCATAATCAGGTTGTATTTATGGCTGCCGGAAGCCCGTCGCACAATCTCCAGACGCTCTTTCTGGCTGAGCAGATTGAATTCCTTGGGGGTGATCGTGCGGGCATCGCGGTGCAGAACCAGATGGCCGACTTTCTTGCGGTCGGGCAGTTCGATATTTTCCATGGGGCTGAACTCCTTGATTAATCAACTTGTTTCGGGCCAGACACTGTAAAGCAGCAAACCGCTTTGGTCAAGTTTTCATCGACCCCTTTATCGGCACCCGGCCGGATTTTACCATCGGCATACGTCCAGGGTTTTTAAAGGTTTAGAATTATTGGGTGTAAAAGTCCTTGACCCTGGATTAAAAACTGGTCAATATCGCGGATGCGGATCAAAACCAATGTCCGCCGAAAACGCAAAGCCCGAGCAATCTGGTGACGCAAAGCCACGGATCCTTCTCATCCTTTCGAGGCAAGGACCGCCGGGCTGCCGAAGCACAGTAATGGGATTACGAAACCACTATTCCCTTAATCGGTCCCGTCTTCGGCTGCAAGACGGGATTTTTTTATGATGACAGTTCACCCAAAATGGTTTTTGCCCAGCGTCCATTTGCCATGATGAAGCGACTGAAGTCCTACTTTCATAGCCGGGTGGGACGCCGAATTTTTCTGGTCTTCCTGGTCTGTACCATTCTACCGGTCACCGTTCTGGCCGTGGTTTCCTATTACCGGGTTGCCGACCAGCTGGAGGACCAGGCCCGTCATCGCCTGCGTCAGACGGGTCGAAACGTCGGCCTGCTCCTTCACGGACAGCTCATGGTTCTGCATCAGGAACTCCATCTGCTGGCGCACTCCTATCAGGCCGATCCGTCCACCTTCCCTGCCCGTTTCGCGTCCCTTGGTTTAGACCTGAGGCAGCCGCTGACCAGCCTCACCCTGTTCACCGAAGAAGCGGTCCCGACTCTATTGTCGGGGGAAAAGAATTCCGGCTGGCAACCTCCCCCCGCTGAAGTCCTCCGGAGAATGGGCGAGAACGCCATTCTCTGGATTCCGGCAGACGGCCCGCATGAGCTGGCGATCTATCTGGCGGTGCGGCTTGATCCGGCCAGCTCCGCGACAGGGCTCCTGTGGGCCGAGATTTCGCCCTCGGTGCTCATTGAAAAAGCGGCCGAGGCCCTTCCCCCCCACATCAACATATTCGTCGCCACCAGCCGGGGGCAAAGGCTCTATGCCCCCCCTTTACATCGGCAGAAGCGGCCTCTGGCAGCGAACCCCACCGTTAGCGGGCAGTCCGTCGCAAGTCTGTGCGGAGACCGCAACTGCATGGCCGATCAGGTCGCCGTATCCCTGCGCGACTCTTTTGACGAAGACGACTGGATTATCACCCTGCACGAGCCCCGAGAAGTCTCCCTGGTTTCCCTGTACAGTTTTCGCCGAACCTTCTATCTGGTCGCCGCCGTTTCTCTGTGGAGTGTTCTCCTGGTCAGCGCGATCTTTATCCGCCGCAGTCTGGTGCCCTTGCAGCGGCTCAAAGAAGGCACCCGCCGACTTGGGCGGGGCGATTTCAGCCAGGCCGTGGAGGTCGACAGCGCCGACGAGTTCGCCGAACTGGCCCAGTCCTTCAACGCCATGGCCACAGAACTCGACAACCAGTTCTATACTCTGGATGAAATGGGACAAACCACCCGGGCCATCCTGGTCGCTCTGGACCGCGAAAAGCTGGTCCAGGCCGTTCTGACCCGTCTCCCCCGCATCGTGCGCTGTGACTGCCTCGGACTGACTCTGGCTGAGGGTCAACAGAATCAATTCAGCACCTTTCTCGCTGCCCCGGCCAGAGAACAGACAGCGACAGAGGAGAAACACACCTGCCTGCTCGAGGCGACGGAAATCCAGGCCCTGGGTGAAATTGAGGACGCTTTTTTTACCGAGGCCGCCGACATCCTTCCCAACCTGCTCGACCCCCTCGCCCGCAGAGGGACAGGTTCCTTCTTTATCCTGCCCATTCATCAGAACGGCAGCATCCAGGGCGCGCTGCTGCTCGGCTACCGCACAGCGCCTCACCTGAGCCGGGAAGACCGTGTGCGGGCGCGGGCCATAGCTGACCAGATCACCGTTGCCCTGGCCAACATCCGGCTTATCGAGGAACTGGCCGACCTCAACTACGGCACGCTGACCGCCCTGGCCCGCACGGTTGACGCCAAATCATCCTGGACAGCGGGTCATTCGGAACGCGTGACCAGCCTGGCTCTCGCCATTGGCCGCACCCTCGGCCTGTCCGCCGGCGACCTCGACCTGCTGCATCGCGCCAGCCTTCTGCACGATATCGGCAAGATCGGCGTTCCCAATGCCATTCTGGAAAAACCCATCCCTTTAAATCCAGTGGAATATTCCGTCATCAACACCCACCCGGAAAAAGGGGTGCGCATCCTGGAACCCATTCAGGCCTACCGGGATGTGCTGCCGATTGTCGAACAGCATCATGAATGGTTCAACGGCCAGGGCTATCCCCGGGGACTCCAGGGGGAGGAGATCGCCCCGGGCGCACGCATCCTGGCCGTGGCTGATGTGTATGACGCCCTCATTTCCGATCGGCCTTACCGCCGGGGCTGGCCCCACGACGAAGTCATGGCGCATCTGCAAAAAGGGTCCGGTCAGCAATTCGACCCCGAGGTCGTGCATGCTTTCATGCGCACGGTCAGCTCAGCTGCCTATCCTGCCTGAAAAAACCCTCCCTGGCGCAGCTCCCTTATTTTTCGACCAAATGGCCATCCGGTCATTTTTTTAATGACAAACTTGGTTTTATAATATAGAAATTAGAGCCAGGTACAAAATCCAACCAAATGAAAAATCCACATATCCCGCCAAACAAATATCTGTTTTAAAAAACAAAAATGAACTTTTGTTGGTGTTTATCGGCGTCATCAAAAAATAAAAACTGTTTTATTGTGACCTGATCTGACAATAAAACCTTCAGGAAAACGAGGATACCATGGACGTTTTCAAAAACATCTACGTCGTTCTGGAAAAGGCCCTTTTCAACACGCTGACCAAAAAACTGGTGGGCAACATGCTCATACTCTTTGTCGCGCCGCTCCTGATTTTCCTGGTGGCCCATCAAAGCCAGCAGAATGTCCTCCAGGTGCTCACCGCCCAAGGGGTCGGTACCGAAACAATCGGGGCTGTCTCGGCGATTGCGCAGGAAACTCACCGCACCGTGATCGTCATCCTGATGATTTCCTTCGCCATTGGCCTGGGCATCATCTTCTTCCTGCGTTTCATGCTGGTGCGTCCCATCCGGCAGGTCAGCGCCATTTTCCATGAAATCGGCAGCGGCGAGGGAGACCTGTCCCGCGACATTCCTCTGACGACCCACGACGAACTGCGCGACCTGTCCATCAATTACAACCTGTTCATGGCCAAGCTCCGGGAAATTGTCGATTCGGTGCGCAAATCTGGAGTAAATATCGCGGTCGCTTCTGCCTCACTGGGCAAAAAAGTGCAGACCTCCGCCGCCAGCACCGAGACGCAGGGGGAGCTGGCCAGCGCCATTTTCACCAGCAGCAACCAGGCGACCATCGCCATCACCGACATCACCGAAAGCACCACCATGATCTCGGCCTCCACTTCCGGACATGTGGAAAACGCCCGAGCCTCCTACAAGGAACTGGTGGACGTGAGTGCCGACATCGGCACCATCGACCAGAAGCTGGCCGGCTTCAACCACACGGTCGGGGAGCTCAGTGAAAAATCCCGCGGCATCCGCGAAATCGTCCAGCTGATTCAGACGATTTCCCGCCAGACCGGCCTGCTGGCCCTTAACGCCGCTGTCGAAGCCGCCCGAGCCGGGCAGGCCGGCAAAGGATTTGCCGTCGTCGCCGAAGAGGTCAAGGATCTGGCTTCGCGGGTGCGCATCGCCACCGACCGCATTTCAGACAACATCAACGACATGCTGAACAGTGTGGAGACAACCCAGGGAGAAACCCAGGAAATCAGTGCGTCCATGCACCGCACACGGGAGGCGGTGGAGCGTTCCTGTCAGCAGTACCAGACCATGGTCAACGACTTCGAGCAGGTCAACAGCCAGCTGCAGCGCATCAGCGCATCCGTTGAGCAGCTTAGCGCCACCAACAGCCTCATTCACGAGAACGTGACGGACATCAACGACCTCAGCCAGCAGGTGACCGGCAGCATGAAGGAGTCGGAGACCGCCGCCACCGGCTTGTCCCAGGCCACGGAACTCATGCAGGAGCGGGTGTCGCGCTTCAAAGTGGGACAAGGCAATTTTGAGCGCACCCTGCTGGAGGCCCGTCGCTTCCGCGACCGCATGCAGGAAGCCATCCATGCTATCCAGCGAGAAGGACGCAATGTCTTTGATCGCAACTACGTGCCTATCGTCGGCACCAATCCGCAGAAATTCAAAACCAACTACGATGCTCTCTTCGAAAAGAAGCTGCAGCCCCTTTACGACGAGCTCACCCGGGTGCTGGGCGGCAGCATTTATGCCCTGTGCGTCGATACCAACGGCTATGCTCCGACCCACACCAGCAATTACTCACGCCCCCTGACCGGCGACTATGAGCGTGACCTGGTCAACAGCCGGGACAAACGCCTTTTCAATGACAGCACGGGCATTCGCTGCGCCCACAATGAAATGCCCTTTCTGCTGCAGACCTATTCGCGGGACACGGGGCAGGTCATCAGCGACCTTTCTCTGCCGATTTATATCGATGGCAAGCACTGGGGCGGCATGCGCATCGGTCTCGACCCGGCCGTCCTACTGCAGGACTGAGCCGAAGCAAACAAAAGGCCCGGAAGCGCATGTTCCCGGGCCTTTTAACTTCTGAAATGCTGGCATCATCTAGTGGGCATGGCGAGCCACGATCTCCCGCAAACGGGTGGCCGCCGCGGGTGCCTTCAGGCGCTTCTCGAGAATGTCCCGGGGCAGGATGTTCTTCTGCTCGTAAAAAGCGGCATTCGACTCGCCATCTATCGTAATGGCCGAGCCTTCCAGGGAAACACCGGCGAAGAGCCCGCGACTGCGTGAATAGGAATAGATTTCCGCCTTGAGTTCAAGATCGGTGGCACCTGCCAGGTGCCGACCTACCGGACCTGCCGCCACGGAAGCGTCAGCCCCCAGGGTAAATTGGCTTTTAAGCATGTCATCAATGCTGCTGCGGTTTTTGAATACCAGGATAACGTCCGTCGACTGGGCGCCGATCTGCCAGCCGAAACTGCCGCCGGCCAGCGAGATGAAGCAGGGGTTGCTCCAGGCGCCATCCTCCTGCCGGACCAGTACGACCCCTTTGCCGTAGCGACCGCCGAAGACAAACCCCACCTTGATGACCGCCGGAATGATGGCGATGCCGTGACTATTTTCGAGCAGTTGGGGCGGGATGGCCTGCTCGGGTATAGCCATGATCTGCCGCATAATCTCGGCCGCCTGTTCCACTTTCCGGGTCTGTTCCTCTGCGGCTATCGCCGAAGAGACCGACAGGAAACCACAACACAGTGCCACCAGCATCCACACCACGCGCCGCATTTTCATCCTTTTCCTCCTTTTGGTAAAATCATCCCCTGACGTTCATCTAAACAGCCCTGGCGGCGAAGTCAAATTCTCTGTCCGCATGGAACCTTCTGTCGACTGCCCGCTACGGTGCAACCAATAAGCGCTGGGCATGCACTCTTCCCTATGGTATTTTTTGACAATCACCCTTCAGGAGCGAAAACCATGAGCGATCCGACAACCGATCTTTCGTATACTCAGGCCATGAAGCGGCTACGCCATCGCCGCTGGTTTCTCTGGGGGATAATCCTGATCTATGTGCCGGTCATCTGGCTTTCCCTCAGGGTCACCGGCTCCGACCGCGCCACCGCCATCGTCTTTGCCGTGTGGCTCCTGCTGGTGTGCGTGGCTGTCGTCAGGGCCGCCTTCGCTCTTTGCCCTCGCTGTGGCAACACGTTTCACATGAATGGCTTCGTTCCCCTGTACCTGCGTCAGTGCGTCCACTGCCAGCTGCATATCACCGAAGACTCTTTGCCCGCAGAAGAGGCCGACACTGAAGAAGAAACTTCCCCATGATCCGCATATCCAGCCAGGTATTTTTATCCGAACAGGAAGTGGAGTTCAAAGCCGTCCGCGCTCAGGGGGCCGGGGGCCAGAACGTCAACAAGGTGTCGACGGCCATCACCCTCTTCTTCGACATCCGCAAATCCTCCCTCCCTGAATTTTACAAGGAAAGGCTGCTGGCTCTGTCGGACAGCCGCATTACCAAGGAGGGGGTCATCGTCCTCAAAGCCCAGCAGCACCGCAGCCAAGAGATGAACCGGGAAGACGCCCTGACCAGGCTGGCAGCTCTCATCCGCAGCGCCGGTGTCGTGGCCAAAAACCGCAAGGCCACCAGGCCGACCAAGAGTTCCAAAACCAAGCGACTGGACACCAAAACCAAACGGGGTCAGATTAAATCGCTGCGCGGCAAGGTGACAGATTAGCCCATGCCGGACTGGTCGGTTTACATGCTGCGCAATGAGCGCAATGCCCTTTACACCGGGGCCAGCAGCGATGTACACAGACGCTTGCAACAGCACCGGAACAAGCTGGGCAAAGCCGCCCGCTTCACGCGGGCCTGCCAGACGCTGGAACTGGTCTATCACTGCGAAGTCGGTTCCAGAAGCCTGGCCCTGCAGGTTGAGGCAAAGATTAAAAAACTGACCAAGACGGAGAAGGAAAGACTGGTAACCGCCGCCCCGGACCCGGCGCAACTGCTGGAAAGACTGGGGCTTTAGTTCACACACAAGAGAGAAAACCATGTCCAGGCACCATGAGAAAACCGGCGGCCTTGTTTATTCCAGCGAGTTCGGCCGTATGTGTCCCGCCTGCGGCCAGCCCGCCGGCAAATGCACCTGCAGCCAGTCCCAGCCCGCGCCCCCGACGGACGGTGTGGTGCGCCTCCGCCGCGAAACCAAGGGACGAGGCGGCAAGGCCATGACGGTGATCACCGGGGTGCCCCTCGCCCCTGCCGAGCTCAAGGAGCTCGGCCAGCAACTGAAGAAAAAATGCGCCACCGGCGGCACCGTCAAAGACGGCGTCATCGAAATTCAGGGGGATCACCTTGATCTGCTGCTGGCCGAACTGAAAAATCGCGGCTGGACCGTCAAGAGATCCGGCGGCTGACTTTTTCGCAGGAGATACGCATGAAAAGACTCAAGACCTTCAGCTTTGCCGAAGGGCCCCAGGCGGGTATGATCAAGGGCCTGCTCGAAGCCAACGGCATCGCCTGTTTCATCAAAAACGAGCGGCTCTTCACCGCCATGGGAGAAGTTCCCTTTGTCGAATGCTTCCCCGAGTTGTGGATTTTCGATAACGACCAGGTAGAGCGGGCGGCGGCGCTGCTGGCTGGCGTGACCGCCGCCGATGCCGCTATTTCCGAATCCTGGACCTGCCCGGACTGCGGTGAAGTTCTCGAAGGACATTTCGGCCAGTGCTGGAACTGCGGCCGGGCAAGGTCCTGAGCCCGTCCCTGCCGCCGCACCACCAAACCGTCCTTCTTTTCTATCGGAGTACCCATTGACCCGCTTCTACTTTGCGCTTTTTCTCGCCGCCGCCCTGGCCAACTTCGGCTGCACCATCCTCATTCTGCGTGAACTCACCCGCGCCGAGATCGTCATCAGTTATTTCGATCTGAGAACGCAGATCCTCAAACATCTCAAGACCTACAAGAAATTGACCCTGGAACGCCTGGGCCGGGTGGGCACCGCCTATTACGGCTACATTTTAACGCTTGGCTTTTTGATAATTTTTGGCATTCTTTCCTTGAGCTCTGCCCTCTCTCCTTGAGTTTAGGAAAAGCAGAGCCCGCGCGGTCTCTTTTCGATCCATTCGAGCGGCCGCAGCCACGATGCGCCGGACAGGCCGGGCAAAGGACTGCCGAACCGTCTCCTTAACTATCCTGTTGGAGGGAATCATGTTTAAAGAGTTCAAGGAATTTGCCATGCGGGGCAATGTCGTGGACATGGCGGTCGGCATTATCATCGGTGGGGCTTTCGGCACCATCGTCAAGAGCCTGGTCGCCGATGTTCTCATGCCCCCCCTCGGCCTGCTGATGGGCGGTGTCGACTTCTCCAACCTTTTCATCGTGCTGAAGCAGGGGGCCACCCCCGGCCCTTATGCCGCCCTGGCCGAAGCGCAGGCCGCTGGCGCCGTTTCGATCAACTACGGCGTCTTTATCAATACGGTCATCAGCTTCATCATCGTCGCCTTCGCCATTTTCCTGCTCATCCGCGGCATCAACCGTCTGCGTCGTGAAGAGGAAACCCCGGCGGCGGCACCGACCACCAAAGACTGCCCTTTCTGCCTGAGCAGCATCCCCATCAAGGCGAGCCGCTGCCCCAACTGCACTTCGGACCTGACCAAGGCCTAACCTGCGGCTTCCCCGCCTGCCATCACCGGCAGGCGGGGCATGGCCCGCCCTGAAGGAGTCTGCATGGCCCGTTCGTTTCGTCCCCACGGCAAAAAACCCGCCCCGGTCAAAACCCAGGCAGAAATTGACGAGATGGTGCGCCGCCTCAAGGCGGCACAGGCCGAGGCAAGTAACTACCGTGAACGCTCCCTGAAGCAGCACGGCTGGATCTGCGCCAAATGCGGCCGCGAGTTCGACCTGTCGACGCTGCATCTGCTGACGGTGCACCACAAGGACGGCAATCACAACAACAATCCCGCCGACGGCAGCAACTGGGAAAATCTCTGCATCTATTGCCACGATGACGAGCACAGCCGCTCGCTCCTTGGCGACTATCTGCAGGGACGCTGAGAGGTCCCTGCCATGGATCCATCGAAACAGGAAGCCTTTGGCCGCCGAATGGCCGATATTCTCAACGGAGGCGCCCTCAATCTGGCCATGGCCATCGGCTACCGCACCGGTCTGTTTGAAGCCATGGCGACCTTCACCACGGCCCAACCGATTGAAGCGATCGCCGAACAGGCCGGTCTTCATCCGCGTTACGTGCGGGAATGGCTGGGGATCATGGTCACGGCCGACATCGTGGAACTGGAGTGCCAGCCGGCAGGCAACGGCTATCGCCTTCCACCCGAGCACGCGGCTTTTCTTACCCGTGCAGGCGGCAACACCAACCTGGCCGTCTACACCCAGGAGATCCCCCTGCTTACCGTCAGCGCCCTGGAACAGGTTATCGAGGCCTTCCCTCGCGGTACGGGGGTTCCCTATCATAACTATCCCCGCTTTCAGGCTTTCATGACCGAACTGGCCAGCGCCAAGCATAGGCAGGTTCTGCTGGAGATCTTTCTGCCGTCGGTAGATGAAGGTCGGCTACTCGACCGGCTGCAGCAAGGCATCCGGGTCTGCGATTTCGGCTGTGGCGAGGGAACGGCCCTGCTGTTGATGGCGCAGGCTTACCCCCAAAGCCAGTTTACCGCTATTGATATTGACGAACAGGCCGTGGCCGCAGGCAAGACGGAAGCCCAGAGGCTTGGACTCGACAACGCTGAATTTCTCTGCCTGGACGCGGCCACCCTGCATCAGGAACCGGCCTGGCGCGAGGCCTTCGATTACATCCTGGCCTTTGACGCCATTCACGATCAGCGCGCCCCCCTGCAGGCCCTGCAAAGCGTCCATCACCTGCTGGCAGCCGACGGACTTTTCAGCATGATCGACATCGCCGCCCACACGGATCACCAGGACAACCGCTCGCATCCCCTCGGTCCCTTTCTCTACACCGTCAGCCTCATGCACTGCCTGCCCGTCGGCCTTCATGACGGCGGCGCCGGTCTGGGGATGATGTGGGGGGAAGAGTTGGCCGTTGAGTTGCTGCAAGAGGCGGGGTTCGAAGAGATTACCGTGGAAGCGATCCCCCAGGATCCTTTCAACCTTCACTTCTGCTGCCGTAAATAGATGAAACCGGGAGCCCTTGCGCCGTGAACCTTGAGATTCTGCGCCAGCATCTGCTGAATAAAAAAGGAGCCGTCGAGGATTTCCCCTTCGGCCCGGAGACGCTGGTCTGCAAGGTCGGCGGCAAAATGTTTGCCCTGGTCGCCTTGCATGAATCGCCGCCCTGGCTGAATCTCAAGTGTGACCCGG
Source organism: Desulfuromonas sp. AOP6 (assembly GCF_009731355.2). Classification (GTDB taxonomy): domain Bacteria; phylum Desulfobacterota; class Desulfuromonadia; order Desulfuromonadales; family SZUA-540; genus SZUA-540. The sequence continues at coordinate 1,127,480 of NZ_AP022810.1, read as the reverse complement.
ACAAGGCCGAGGCGCAGAGGATTTTCTACACGGCGGTGCGTCCCGGCTACCACATGAACAAACGTCACTGGAACACTCTCGTCCTCGATGGCACCATTCCGGACGAGGAGGTCCGGGCCATGGTGGACGAGTCTTACGCCCTGGTCTTACAGAACCTGAGCAAAGCGGCCCGTGAGGCAGCGGGACTGGCCGCGGAAAAGGAATCGACATGAACGAGCGTACAGAAAAAGCAACCTTTGGCGCCGGATGCTTTTGGGGCATCGAGGCGGCTTTCAACCGGGTCAAGGGGGTGGTTGCCACCACCGTCGGCTACATGGGTGGACATAAAGCCAACCCGAGTTACGAAGAGGTCTGCACTGGAAAAACCGGCCATGCGGAAGTTGTGGAAGTCATCTTCAACCCCGCTGTGATTTCCTATCGGGAGCTGCTGGAGGTCTTCTGGCAGATCCATGATCCGACCACCCTGAACCGGCAGGGACCTGACATCGGCCCCCAATACCGTTCGGTCATCTTCTATCACAACCCCACCCAGCAGGAAGAGGCCCAGGCCTCTCTGCAGGCGCAGCAGCAATCTGCGTCTCTGCGCCGCAGGCCCATCGTGACCGCTATTGAACCTGCGGCCCCCTTTTACCGGGCGGAAGAGTATCATCAGCAGTATCTGGCCAAGCGCTGAAGCGCCGGGAAGGAAGCGGGAATTTTTGCATGAATATTTCCACCGACCAAAAAAGACGACTGGAAGAGGCTGCCCGCCTGGCCCACCGCCACAGTTACAGCCCCTATAGCCGTTTTCCCGTGGGGGCGGCGGTGCTCACTACCAGTGGTGCCATTTTTTCTGGTTGCAACGTCGAGAACGCCTCCCTCGGCCTGACCCAGTGCGCCGAGCGAAACGCGGTGGCCCAGGCCATCAGCCAGGGGGAGCGGCGCATCCTCGCCATCGCCGTCTACACCCCCACGGCACGCCCCACCCCACCCTGCGGCGCCTGTCGTCAGGTGCTGGCGGAATTCTCTTGTGATGCCATCGTGTTATGCGTCTGTGACGGGGATGATCGCCTCGAAACAACTCTGCACGACCTGCTGCCCGACGCCTTCGCCGCAAACCATACCGCGGATGGTGAAGAATCATGAGTGCAACGGATATCAAATACCATCTCGGCTTCGGTCAAGCCGACCTTGGCGATGACCCGCCAAGGCTGGCCGTGCTCTGCGGCGACCCGGAACGGACCCGGGCCATCGCCTTTGAAACGACAGACGTGCACTGCGAGCGGGAACTCTCGACCCGCCGGGGACTGAACAGCTACCTGCTCACCCTGGCCAACGGCAAGCGCCTGATCGCAGCCACCAGCGGCATGGGGGCGCCATCGCTGAGCATCGTGGTGAACGAACTGGTCGACCTGGGGATCCGTCAGGTTATCCGCGTCGGCACCAGCGGTTCTATTCAGGAAGATGTCAAGGTCGGCAGCCTGGTCATCTCGCGGGCAGCCCTGTGTCGGCAGGGCGCCGCCAACGATATCGCTCCCCTGGAGTATCCGGCCGCCGCCAATCCCTTTCTCACCCTGGCACTGGTGGAGGCCGCCGAGCAACTGGCCCTCCCCTGGCACCTCGGCGTTACCGCCAGCGTCGATACCTTTTACGAGGGGCAGGAGCGCACCGTCTCCTCGGCCAACAAGCATCTGCTGCGCCACCTGCAGGGCATTACGGCTGAATACCGCCACCTCAACATTCTCAACTACGAGATGGAAGCAGGCACCCTCTTCAAGATGGCGGGGGTCTACGGCTTCGCTGCCGCCTGCATCTGCGGGGTGCTCGCTGACCGCACCAGCAGCGAAGCGGTGATGGAGGCGCAGAAACAGGCTGCCGTCGCCGGTGCCATCCGTGTTGCTCTGCAGGCCGCCGCCTCGCTGGATTCCCGCTATCTGCAGCCGGCTTATCTGCGCTGAAGTGGCCTTTGCCCCAAACCGGCCCGATTGAATCCGTAACCTTTCCGTGCTATAAGACCCCGTCGCTCTTATCCCAAATACGGACTGCATAAATCCAATGATTTACCTTTTGCTCGTCTCCTTCATATGGGCCTTTTCTTTCGGCCTCATCAAAGGAAACCTGACCGGGCTCGACTCCAATTTCGTGTCTTTTGCCCGCATGGCCCTTTCCCTGGCGGTGTTTGTTCCATTTTTTCGCCGTACCGGCCTGCGCTCCGCTCTCGTCTTCCAGTTCATCGCCATTGGTGCCGTCCAGTACGGACTGATGTACCTGGCCTATATTTACTCTTTTCAATTTCTGCAGGCCTACCAGGTGGCCCTGTTTACCATCTTTACGCCCCTGTATGTCACCTTGATCCACGACCTGCTCAGCCGCCGTCTGCACGGTTTTTTTCTGCTGACCGCCACCTTGGCCATCGTCGGCACAGGCATCATCGTCTACCGGGAACTCGACCAGAGCGATTTGCGGCTGGGTTTCTTCCTCCTCCAGTTCTCCAATATCTGCTTTGCCTTCGGCCAGATCTATTACCGACGCCTGCTGCAGAAGAATCCCCGCCTCAAAGATCATCAGATCTTCGGCCTGCTCTATCTCGGCGCCACCCTGGTCACCCTGCTGGCAGCCGGATATTCTACGAACTGGAGTATGCCCACCCTTTCCGGCACCCACATTTTGACCCTTCTTTACCTGGGCATTCTCGCCTCGGGCCTCTGCTTTTTCCTCTGGAACTATGGCGCCAAACAGGTCGACGCCGGTGCACTGGCTATCCTGAACAACCTCAAGGTTCCCCTGGCCGTCGCCTGCTCCGCGCTCTTCTTCCACGAAACAATCGACCTCCAACGCCTGCTTCTGGGGGGCGTTCTCATTTTTGGCGCCCTTTTCCTCAATGAATCCCTGGCCAAAAAAATCTATGGGGAGAACACCTAGAAAAAGCAGGATTCTCATCCCCCCCAAAAAAAGCCTTTGCGATCATCCTTCTTTCCTGTCCGCGAAACTTGTGAAGCCGGTACGGAGTGCTATGCTTGGACATATTCAGGCTGGCAAACCGCCGACCGGACATCTTCTCAACATTCTTCCATGGAGGTACAAAATGAAAAATTGGCTTTGGGGGGCCCTGACGATTACAGCCCTGTTCCTGCTGACGACAGGATCAGCAGTGGCAGAAAACAAGGCAAAAGCGCTGACCTTGTCACCCATGGTCGGCGGCTACATGTTTGAAGGAAATCAAGACCTCGACGACTCCCTGACTTACGGCTTGGGAATCGGCTACAACATGACCAAAAACTGGGGCATCGAGCTGATGGTCAACTACATTGACGCGGAAACGGATGAGGGCCCCGCCATCGATGTGGACGGTTACCTGTCACGCCTGGACGGACTCTACCATTTCATGCCGGACAGCAGCCTGGTTCCTTATCTGGCCGCCGGCATGGGCGTCATCACCCTGGACCCCTCGCCGGGTCCTGGCGTGGATGACTTCGCCCTCAACTATGGCGTTGGCCTCAAATGGTTCCTCTCGGAAGCCGTGGCTCTTCGCGGAGACGTCCGTCACGTCTTCGCCCCGGAAGAACCTAACAGCAATTTGATCTACACGGCCGGCCTGCTCTTCCAGTTTGGCGGGGAAAAGGACGCTGCCCCGGCCCCGGTGGTGGTGCTCGTCCCTAAAGACAGCGACGGAGATGGTGTGGTCGATGCCAATGACCGCTGCCCCAACACCCCCCCCAATGTCATCGTGGATGCCTTAGGTTGTCCGAAGGACTCGGATGGTGATGGCGTTGTCGATTATCTCGACAAATGCCCCAACACGCCGGCCAATGTCAGAGTCAACGCACAGGGTTGCCCTGAAGATGCCGACCAGGACGGCGTGCCTGACTATCTGGATCAATGCCCATCTACGCCCAAGGGCGCTCCCGTTGATGCCAAGGGCTGCCCGAAGGACAGTGATGGCGATGGCGTTTTCGACTATCTTGACCAGTGCCCCGATACCGGCAAGGGCATCATGGTGGACGAACGAGGCTGCGAACTGACCTTTACGCTACAGATCGAGTTCGATGTGAATCAGTCTGATATTCGTCCCGAATACCACGGCAAGCTGGCCGAGGCCGCGGCATTCATCGAAAGATATCCGGCACCCCAGTTCCTGGTAGTCGGTCATACGGACAGCACTGGCGCCGCCGAGTACAACAAACAGCTCTCCCAGAGGAGGGCCGAAAGCGTGCGCCAATATCTGGCCGACAATTTCGATATCGATGCCAACAAACTGATCGCCCGCGGTCTTGGCGAAGAGCAGCCGGTAGCGGATAACGCCACCGCCGTGGGACGCCAGCAGAATCGTCGCGTTGACATCACCTGCTGCGCCGTAGTGCCGCCGGAGTAGAAAAGAAAGTCTCCTGCACAACAAGGGGTCCGGGAAACTCTCCGGGCCCCTCGTTTATGTTAGGGGGGGGATGGGACAGCTGGAAAAAACAGTTTGGCAGGAAAGCCTTGACTGTCGTGGCTTAAGCAGACGCCATGACACTTCAGCTGCTGGATGAGCGGACGGCCTCAAGGACCTTGAGTTTGGCGGCGATCATCTCTTTGGGGGAAAGACGCAGCAGGGTGGTCAACTGGCGCATGAGAGCATCTTCGAAACGGTCGAGGACGCCGTCGGCATAGACGATACGCCAGAGAACCTCAACGATCTCCAGCTTCTCCTCACGACTGAAATGTTCGTTAAGCTGACGCGCGAACTGAAAAAGATCCAGACTATCTTCCCGGGCCTCATGAGAAAGAGCGAGCAGATCTGCTGTTGCTTCCTGCGACAGCGAAAACTTCTGCTGTACGAGATCCTTCACCAGCATCTCTTCGATCTCATGAAAATCGCTGTCCGCATGGGCGAGCTCCAGCAGCAAAGCGCAGGTGGCAACCTGAATGCGCTCGGCACCCTGAAGTGACGACTTTTCTGTCTCAGTTCCTCCTAAAAAGCCCAGTATCCGATTCAGCATCCTATCAATCCTTTTCAGTCAGACTCTCGCAATAACGAATGACACGCGCCCGCTCGAGGGTGATCATCCCTCCCTTGATCATGGTGTCCAGCTGGGGGAGAACCCGGTCGATTTTCTCTTGGGAGTCCACCACTTCGATCACCACCGGCAGGTCGGCAGACAGACGCAGAATTTTGTCGGTGTGGGTAATGCTGTTGGCGCCAAACCCCATGATGCCCTTGAGAACGGTGGCACCGGCAAACCCTTCCTCCCGCAATAACTCCACCAGGGCCTCGTAAAGCGGACGACGTTTCCAGCGGTCACTCTCGCCGATGAATATCCGCATGAGCATCTGCTCTCCATCGAGTCGCGCCATATATCCCCCTATAACTGACGAGCCAGAAAAAAGCCGAAAGCGGCAAAGACGAGACAGACGACTACATTAAGCAGAATATTGGCGCCAGCCTGCAGGAAGCTCCCCTCTTCAAGAAGACGGAGAGTTTCATAGGAAAAGGTGGAGAAAGTGGTAAAGCCCCCCATAAACCCCACGGCAATGCCCATCCGCAGTTCGGGCGACAACAGGGTACTGCGCAGACTCCCTTCCATGATCAATCCCAGCAGGAAGGAGCCGATCACATTAACAGCCAGGGTCCCGTAGGGAAGTCCTCGCCCAAAAAGCTGATAGGTCAGGCCGGAAACGAAATAGCGGGCCAGACACCCCAGCCCCCCTAAAATACCAATATAAAGAACCTGCATGCTTCCTGCACTCATAGCGTCCCTCACAATACCGTGAGTGGGCATTATCGGTTTCGGGCAGAGCCCTGTCAACCGACAATTGCCTCACCGGAAGGACTGTGTTCTTGCACACGAAGCTGTGCCAGGATGGCGCTTGCATCAAAGCATTCACTTTGATATATATTTAGCACTCAACACACAAGAGTGCCAAAGCATTGCACAAACAGCATTTCCCAGGAGGCCCCATGAGCGTCATGAATCTGCCCTTACTGACGGATTCCTTTGATCACTACATGGCACAAATCAATACTTTTGAAATTCTGGATCGCGAACAGGAAGTCGAGCTGGCCTGCCGCTACCGCCGTGAGGATGACCTGGACGCCGCGCATAAGCTTATTTGTGCCAATCTGCGTTTTGTTGTCAAAATAGCCAATGAGTACCGCGGCTATGGCCTCAAGATGGCGGACCTGGTGCAGGAAGGCAACATCGGTCTGATGATGGCTGTCAGGAAATTCGAGCCTGAACGGGGTCTTCGCCTCATCACCTATGCCGTCTGGTGGATTCGCGCCTACATCCACAACTACATTATCAAGAGCTGGTCCCTGGTTAAAATCGGCACCACACAGGCTCAGAAAAAACTTTTTTTCAAACTCAACCAGACCCGTGCGACCCTGCACAAACTGGCCGGGCGGGAGAAAACCCGGGAAATCGCCCGGGAGTTGGATGTTCGTGATGCCGACGTGGAAGAGATGGCCTTGCGAATGTCCGCTCGAGATGCCTCACTCGATCTGGAGCTGGTCGAGGGGGATGATTACACCCTCATGGACAGACTGGCGGACGAGCGGGCAACCCAGGAGGAACTTCTCCTGCAAAAAGAGGAGCAGACGCAACTCTCCAGCCAGATGCGGCGGGCACTCTCCGCTCTTAACGAACGGGAAAAACGGATAATCGAAGCACGCATTCTGACCGAAACTCCGAAAACCCTGCAGGACCTGGCAGACGAGTACGGCATCAGTCGTGAGAGGGTGCGGCAACTGGAAAAAAGCGCGCTTAACAAGATCAAGCCACTGCTGACATCGGCAGGAGAATAGAGACACCGACCATGATGATTGACAAATAGCGAGGCATCCCTTAACGTGTGGATCTTTCGAAACGGACAATCAAGGCGTCACCCATCAAGGATACCTCATGAAACCAACTCTCTGGCTGTCTCTGGCTTTTTTATTGGTCACCGCCTGCGCCCCTACCCCGCCCAAGGAAAAAACGGCTGCTGACTATTTTCAAGAAGCAGAAGTCCTGTTTGAAAGCCGGCGATATCCTGAAGCCATCGAATCCTATGACAAAGTAAGGGAGATCTTCTATTCGCCGGAGATGAATATGCTGGCCGAACTGAAGATCGCCGAGGCTCATTTCCTTTCCAAGCAGTATCTGGAAGCGGCGGTAGCCTACGAGGAGTTCCTCAAGCAACACCCCTCCTATCCCCAGATGGACCAGGTGCTTTATCAATTGGGCATGTCCTATTACAAACAGAAGCTGTCCATCGACAGGGATCAGACCGCGGCTCGAAACGCCCTGGCCACCTTCAATACCCTGTTGGAAGCCTATCCCGATTTTCCGGAAGCATCCGATATCAAGGCCTTACGCCTCGAATGCCTGGATGATCTCGTAGCCCATGAGATCTATGTAGGAGAATTCTACCTGAAGACGGACAAATACGATGCCGCCATCCGTCGCTTGCAGGGGGTTTCCGAGCTCTATCCCGACCATTACTACCAGCGAGACCGCGCCAGCTTTCTTCTGGGTAAAGCACTGCTCGAAGCTGACCGAATCGATGAGGCCAGGGAGGTCTGGGAATCCCTCATCCGACGATTTCCCCAGAGTTCTCACGCAGAAAAGGCCCTGAAAGAATTGAAAAAAATCTGAGCCTTCCGCTTTTTTGCCTTGTCCGGTCATTGGCGGGGGCCATCCTGTTTCCCCGGATAGGCACCGACAGGTGGATACGGCCCTTTCTACATTGGTAATTCCTATTTTACATTTGACCTAAAACCTCCTCATACTGTATACAGTACGAGGAGGTTTTCTCCTGCACCCGGCCCTGATTCAAGCGGCTCCCTTTATCCGGAAAAAACCGCTCCATAACGGCTTTGCACCGGATATCCGCCCCGCGTACCAGAAGTGGGAGCAGGTACGTTTTCCCTTGACTTGCCTTTTTCGGCATATTATAAAAACCCCCATTGTTATAACATAATTTTATTGTTAGAAATTGAGAGCCAATCAGACTGCCCGGCTTCCATGTTCCGCAAATCCCCAAGCGATTGATTTTGTGATTTTTTTGGCAATTAAAAGTTCCTGTACATTTTGTTTCACGCTGTTTTAATCGCAAGTCACTATGCCCCTTCGGAACGCACCAAATGTGGGCGCTACCGAAAAATTACAGAGGAGGAGAGAGAATGTCCGAATTTGGCACACTGGAAAGTCGCGTTCGACGCAAATCGCTGTTGAGCAAGGTCTGCAAGGCTGGAGACACCATTCAGCACTTCAAGGCCGGCCAAAACCTGCTGTGGTCCGGTTTCACTCCGGCCGGTTACCCGAAGGAAGTGCCTATTGCACTGGCCGAACACGTAGAGAAGAACAACCTGCAGGGCAAGATGAAGTTCAACCTCTTCATCGGTGCCTCTGTCGGCGCCGAGACGGAAGACCGCTGGGCGACTCTCGACATGATCGACCGCCGCTGGCCCTATCAGACCGGCAAGAACATTGCTGCAGGCATCAACGCCGGTCGCATCCGCATGGGCGACAAACACCTCGGCCTCTTTGCCCAGGACGCCGGCTACGGTTTCTACACCGAAAACGGCCGCTATGACATCGGCATCGTCGAAGTCTCCGCCATCACTGAAGACTGCGGCCTGGCCCTGACCACCTCCTGCGGTATCGTCGCCGAAGCTCTTCACCTCTGTGACAAGATCATCATCGAAGTCAACACTGGACAGCCCTCTTTTGAAGGCATCCATGACATTTTCATGCAGAACAAGCCGCCCCGCCGGCAACCGTTCCTCATCACCGAAGCCCACACCCGCATGGGCACTCCCTATGTTCCTTGCGATCCTGATAGGATCGTCGCCATTGTCGAGTCCAAGCGGCGCGACAAAGGCCGTGCCTTCGCTGAGATGGATGACACCTCCGAAGCCATTGCCGGGCACATCATGGATTTCTTCTCCCATGAAGTGAAAAGAGGGCGTCTGCCCGAGAACCTGCTGCCTCTGCAGTCTGGTGTCGGTTCCATCGCCAACGCCGTTGTCGGTGGTCTGGCCAAAGGTCCTTTCGGCAACCTGTCGGTCTACACGGAAGTTCTGCAGGACACCATGCTCGACTTCTTTGACTCCGGCAAGCTGAACTATGCCTCCGCCTGCTCCCTGTCTCTGTCGGAAAGCCCCGGCTTTCCCCGTTTCTTTGACAACTGGGACAAATACTTCGGCAAATGCGTTCTGCGGCCCCTGTCCATCTCCAACGCACCAGAGCCGATCCGCCGTCTTGGCGTCATCGCCATGAACACGCCGGTTGAGTTTGACATCTACGCTCACGCCAACTCGACCCTGGTCGGTGGTACCCGCATGATCAACGGTCTTGGCGGTTCCGGCGACTTCCTGCGCAACGGCTTCCTCAAGATTATGCACAGCCCGTCCACCCGTCCGAGCAAAACTGATCCCAACGGGATCACCTGCGTGGTGCCCAAGGCTCCCCACATTGACCACACCGAACACGACCTCGATGTTCTGGTCACCGAGCGGGGTCTGGCCGATCTGCGTGGCCTGGCGCCGAAGGATCGCGCCAAGGTTATCATTGAGAAGTGCGCTCACCCTGAGTACCAGCCGATTCTCACCGATTACTTCGAAATGGCCAAAAAAGAGACCCTGGCCAAAGGAATCGGCCACGAGCCTCAGCTCTTTGATCGCGCCTTCAAGATGCAGCTCAACCTGGCTGAGAATGGCACCATGAAGATCAAGAACTGGGACATCAAAGTGGATCTCTGCGAATAATCTGCAACAATTCTATTGTTTGCCATGCGAGCCCCTTCGGATTTCCGAAGGGGCTTTTTTTCTTAATCTTCCCACTCAATCCAGCACAGTGACTGTGCTATCATGTCGGCATGATTCGGCTGATTATCAATGCAGATGACCTTGGCAGTGGACCTGGCAGAGACAAAGGAATTCTGTCGGCCTTTCGAGCCGGCCTGATCTCCAGTGCCTCCATCCTGGCCAATGGTCCTACTTTTCACAAGGCTGCACAGCTGGCTGTTCGTCACGGCTTGCCAGTAGGCGTTCACCTCAATCTTTCCGAAGGCCGTCCTCTTTCAGGTGTTTTGCCCGGGCTCACAGACGATCAAGGCTTTTTCCCAGGCAAATACCGGCTCAGAACCTTGCTGGACAGACCGCTGCGAAATGCACTTGATGTTTTTGAAGAACTATCCGCCCAGATTGACAGGGTGCTCGAAGCAGGACTCGAGCCAGACCATCTGGATACGCACCAGCACTTCTTTCTCTTTCCCGAGCTGACGGATATGATCATCACCCTCGCCCAGAAGCATAGCATACCGGCCCTTCGCCTGCCTCTGCCGTCGGAAAAGACCGAAAGCCCTCTAACTCCCCTGCTCGCACGAGAAATAGCCTTTTATGGACGACTGGCGCCCCTCGCAGCTGCTAAAATCAAAAACAGCGGCCTTTTTGTTCCAGATGGCCTTTTGGGTATGAGTCTACTGAATGATCTCACGAAAGAATCTCTCTGCCATATCCTCCAGCACGTCCCGGAGGGGACATGGGAGCTTATGGTTCATCCGGGCTATCCCGATACCGAAGGGTCTTTTTCAGGGCCTCAACGCCTCAAAGAGCTCAAAGCGCTGGCCTCCTCCGCAGTCCAGACACTGTTGACGACCAGGCATATCCAGACCACCACTTTCGGAGCTCTTGCATGCGAGTCTTGATTCTCACCCCCCGCCAACCCCAAGAAACCGGTAATGGGGTTACCGCCCGGCGCCACCAGTTGACACTTTCCAACTCGGGAAGCCTGGTCGATATTCTCGAAGTATGCCTTAACGAAGCGGCCGTCATTGATAAATTCGCCCTATCATTCCAGCCTGATCTTTTTCATCTGCTGCATGCCTACCGCTCCGGCAGACCGTTTCTGGACAGCTCTCAAGTCAACAAGTGCCCCTTTGTTGTCACCCTGACCGGTACAGACATTCACGAGGACATCTACCATGCCGAAAAGGGAAAGACGGTCAGGAACGTCCTTTCCCGGGCGGCAGCCATCATTACTCAGAACCGGGTGACGGCAGCCACTTTTCCACAAGATTTCCCCAATTTATCTGACCGCCTCCACTATATTCACCCAGGCATCATCCTGGGGAAGGCGCCGTATGAGTTGCGAAAAAATCACCACATTCCTGAGGACTCCACCCTCTTTCTGCATCCCGCCAGTATCCGGCCGGTCAAACAAAACCTCGAACTACTGCATCTCTTCGACGCCCTGATGAAGACTCGCCAGGATTTTGTGGTGGCATTCTGCGGGCCGGTACTGGATCCCGATTACGGGGCCTTTTTTTTACAGGAGATCCATAAACGACCCTGGGCGCGCTACATCGGCACACTCCCCACGGCCAATATGCCTGCGACCATCGCCTCGGCTGACATCATCCTCAACCACTCACTCAGCGAGGGCATGCCGAACGCTTTGATCGAATCAGTCGTTATCGGTCGGCCCATACTGGCCCGTAACATTCCAGGCAATGCCGCCTTTGTCGATCACGATCAAAACGGCCTGCTTTACCAGGATGCCCCGAGTTTTCTCAAATATGCCAATGCCCTCTGTTCCTCCAGAGAACTCCGGCAGCGCCTCGGCCAGGCCCGCCCGACTCTTTACGACGCCCAGGAAGAGGCCAGACAACTGACGGTCCTCTACCAGCAGGTGCTCGAAAAAAGCAGGAAGCCTGCACGGTAATTACAGAAGGAACCGTTATTGAGGGGAGCCTAAAAAGGGGAGAGGAGAGAAAGCCGACAGGACGTGCTATTTTTTTCGGCTGCGGGGATGGGCCTTGTCGTAAACGGACATGAGATGGTCCACGCTGACCTGGGTGTACTTCTGCGTAGTGGACAGGGAGGCATGACCGAGAAGTTCCTGAATAGCCCGCAGATCAGCGCCACTATCGAGCAGGTGGGTGGCGAAAGAGTGGCGCAGGGCGTGAGGAGTGGCGTCCCGAAGGATACCGGCCTGCAGAAGGTGTTTTTTAAGGTTTCGCTCGATACTGCGGGAGGTAAGTCGCTTGCCAAAACGGTTGAGAAAGAGGGGATCCTGATCCTTGACTTCTACCCTGCTCTCCAGATAGCCCTGAAGTGCTTCCCGTGCTTTGCTGCCAATGGGGACAAGCCGTTCCTTTCTGCCCTTGCCGACAACGCGTACTAGACCTTCAACCAGGTCAACACTCCCCACGTTCAGGGACTCCAACTCCCCCACACGCAAGCCACAGGAATAGAGGGTTTCCAGGATTGCCCGGTCACGCAAGGAGGCCCCACCTCCGTGCTCCATGAGGGCATAGGCCTCGTCAGCAGATAAGGTCCTGGGTAGATACTTCTCAAGGCGCGGCGTCGCCACCATTTCACCAGGATTGACCGAGACAACCCCTTCTCGCTGCAGAAAGCGAAAAAAAGTTCTCAGGGCCGCCAACTTACGGGCGACAGAACTTTTGCGATGGGTTTTGTGCAGAAGCGCCAGATAGCGGCGGAGAACGATCTTACTCACCCCGGCGACCTCCTGGTCAGCTTGCCCGCTATCTTCCGCCTGGCCGGCCATAAAGGTAAAAAAGTCGCTTACGTCCTGAAGGTAGGCCCGCTGGGTGTGAGGCGACACATTCCGCTCCACGGAAAGATGCCGGGAAAAATGTGCGATCAGATCATCCACGGAGAAAGACTCCCTTAAAAAGAGTTAGACTATCGTAACACAGAGGAGCCCTTGCAGCGATCTTTTCTAGGCGAGCCAGCTTTATCCTGTTCAGCGTAAAATCTTTTGTGCGTTGACGCCCCCCCAACAGGATGTCATAATGTGCGCTGATTGGGAGGAGATATGACCTTGTTCTGGTTCGTTTTTTCGATTTATGTTGGCGCCATCGCCCTGATCGTGCTCCTGAGTTATGCCATTGCCCTTTATGAGGCCGCCAGCACCGATCCTCTACTGGTGGAAAACCGTTTTGCGCCCGGCCAGATCTGGCTGGCCCTAAAACTCATGGTGACAGAAACGGTTTTTCTGGCGATTACGGTCACCCTTCACCCTCTCGGCTGGATTCCCATCAAAGAACAGACCCGCCCCGGAAACCACGACACTCCGATCATCCTGCTTCACGGTCTCTTTCACAACAAGGCCTGCTGGTTCTGGATGAAATTTCGCCTGCGGCGCCAAGGGTTTGCCAACCTGATCACCATCAATCTGCCGCCTTGGAAAAATGTGGAGAGTCTGACCGAGCGCGTCGTCACCAAGGTGGATGAACTGCGCGTGAAGGAAGGTTTTGAACGCGTCCATCTTGTCGGACACTCCATGGGAGGCATCATCGCCCGCAACTATGTGCAGATCCGGGGTGGAGCCACCAAAGTGGACCGTTGTATACTTCTGGGAGCCCCCAATCTCGGTTCCAAACTGGCCCCCTTCGCCCTTTCGCAACTGGGGCGCCTGTTGATGCCCGGCTCGGACTTTCTCAAGCGCCTGGCTCAGACCCCACTCCCCGCAGATGTTTCCATGATCTCGATTTTCACCCGACATGACAACATGGTGCTGCCGCCGGTCAACGCCCGCCTTGAAGGGGCCACCAATGAAGAAATCCTGGGTATGGGCCACACTTCGCTTCTCTACCACCCCCGCGCCATCAACACTGTTGTGGATGCACTCACCAGGAAAAAGATGGCCTGAAAAAGATCCAGCCGAGGCCTTCTTCTCACCAACCTGAAGCTTTTACCCATGAAAACAACCGTATCTCTGCAGGCCGTCAACAGCTATGAGCGCCAGGAGGTGGAACGGGGCATTACGACCCTTCTGGCCCCCCTGGGGGGAATTGCCGCCTTCGTCAAACCGGGGCAACGGGTACTCATCAAGCCCAACATGCTCTCAGGCAAGTCTCCGGAAAAAGCCGTGACAACTCACCCGGAAGTGGTGCGGGCCGTCATTGGTCTGGTTTTACAGGCCGGCGGCTCCCCCCTTGTCGGTGATTCCCCCGGCGTTGGAACTCCCCGGCAGGTGGCCAGACGGTGTGGCATTCTGGCCGTGGTGGAAGAGATGGGGGCAGAGTTTGCTCCGTTTACCGACTCCGTGCCCGCTCGCATCGGCAACGGCACCTTTCAGGAGTTGCAGATCGCTCGTGATGTGGTGGAGGCGGATGTCATCATCAATCTGCCCAAGCTCAAAACACACCAGATGATGGGGATGACCGGCGCCGTCAAAAACCTGTTCGGTGCCGTCATCGGCATGCGCAAACCGGGGCTGCACCTGCAGGCTGGCGAGGATAAAGCCCTCTTCGCCAAGATGCTGCTGGAACTGGCGGCGCACATCCGCCCTGCCCTGACCCTGGTGGATGCCATTACCGCCATGGAAGGCGACGGTCCGGGGAGCGGCGATCCCGTTCACCTCGGAATTCTGATGGCGGGAGCGGAACCGCTGGCTGTCGATCGGGTGGCCATGGATCTTCTCGGCCTTACGGAGGTTCAGGTATGGACGCAAAAAGTGGCGGCGGAAAATCATAGCGCCTTTTGCCACCTTGCCGAAATCGACCTATTCGGCCCCCCTCTCGAAGATCTGCGCACGAAGACATTTCGCCCCGCCAAGACGACAGACGTTCATTTCGGGGTCCCGCGCCTCTTGCACCGCCCCCTCAAAAAGGCTCTTTCGGTCCTGCCCTGCCCAGATCACCACACATGTATACGCTGCGGACTTTGCGTGACGCACTGCCCTCCCGCCGCCATGGCCATAAGGAAAGAGAAACTTCACATTGACTACGCAAAGTGCATAGGCTGTTTCTGTTGTCAGGAGCTCTGCCCCTACGGGGCCATCGATACACGCCAAGGCTTTCTTTTGCGCCTGCTCGACTCCTTTTCACGGCGCTAGTCACCTGATCAGGCGAACTGTCGCCACTGGGTGCACAACCGGGTCAACTCACGGCCATCTTCGGCCAGGGTAAGTTGATGGATGAATTCGGGCCCCTCTTCGGTTTCCGTGGCCCCGACACGGGAAAGAATGCGATCACCATAGGTGGCTGACGACCTGAAGGCGACCTCCAGGCGGGATGGCCGATAATGCAGAATGATGTCTTCGGGCACGGATTCCAGGGCCCAGGCGACATAAATGACGTTGTTGACGTGACGGTTGATGTCCAGGTCGGCCATACGAACCCGAAAGGGGACTTCCTTTGCGGCCCGCTCGAGCCGAGGCAGCGAGAGAAACTCATCGTCGACGGCGCGTCGTTCAAGAACAGGGTAGCCGGGGATGGCCTCTTCCAGACGAACCGTCCTGCCCGTTTTGAGACTGACGACCATCCATGAACTTGTGGCCAGCGCCACCATCTGTCCTTTCGAATCGGTCACCTGAAAATCTCTAAGGGCAAAGCGGCCATGTCGTCCCGACGGCCAGGTTTCGACCTGGACTTTTTCTCCCACGGGCGGATAATCAACAATACTGACATGATAGCGGGAGAGAACCCAGGTCAACCCCAGACGAAACAGGCTGGTGACGGACAGCCCCAGCGCACTGGCGTGATCACCGGCCGTATCCTGCAGATAGTTGAGAAGGGTTTGGGCGCGCATGCGCCCAGTCGGGTCGACCTCGTAGGACCGAACCTGGAATTCTTTGGTAAAAGTATTCATAGGCGTTCTCACTTCCAGTCTGGAATAGCGGATGACAAACACCAGACCATCCGGCTTGGGTGATTCGTTACAGAACTGAGCTGTGCCATTATAAAAATCATGAGACAAAAGGCCAGTAAAAACCCAGAATAGTTGAAGGAGGATTGCCCCGGCAGTCGATTTTTGCGATAGTACCCTCCTGAATAATCCCTAGAAAAGGAGCCTTCTTTTGGACTGGAAACAATTTTTTGACCGCCTGGGAATGAACGGAACACGCTGGCAGTGGCGGATCATGCGCTGGGAGCGCCAGATAAAAGGGGTCGCCCAAGGCCAGATACCCGCCTCTGAATTCGTTTCTCTGACCAAGGTGTTGATTGCCACCAACCTTATCCTGTTCAGCCTCATGGCGGTGCATGGCACTCTGCTTGGCCAGGGGATGCGCTCCATCCTTTCACCCTCCACGCAACTGCTGGTGCACTGGGGAGGCCAGTTCTGGCCGCTGGTACTTAACGAAGGGCAATGGTGGCGCTGCCTGACCTACGCCTTTACCCACGGCGGTCTCATCCACCTGGCTTTCAACATGGTCGTTCTCTACCAGATCGGCGGCCTGATCGAAGCTGAAATCGGCCTGGGGCGCACTCTGACGCTCTACACCCTCACCGCCCTGACTGCGACCCTGGCCGGCTATTACTGGCACCCCATGGTACCGGTGGTCGGCGCCTCCGGTTCCCTCTTCGGGCTTATCGGTTTTGCCGTGGTCTACTATCACCGCATGGGCGGTCCGCAGGGTATCCACATACGCAATTTCATGTTTCGCTGGGCCGTTTTCGCCTTCATCTTTGGCCTTGTGGTTGGCGCGGACAACGCCGGACATCTGGGTGGCGCCGCCGGCGGCGCCCTTATCGGCCTCTTTCTGCCGGCGGGGATAAGAGCCCGAAAGACCCTGGCTCCCCTTTTCAATGTCCTGGCCTTGGCCAGCGCCGCTGCCATCGTCGTCAGCCTGGCCCTGCTGGCTGTTTCCATCATCAGCAACTAAGGGACGGAGGTCTTCTTGGCAAAGGACAAACTCCCTGTCACCGCCGCCATCCGCCAGCTGCGCCAGCACAAGGTGCCTTTTACCGGGCATCTCTACGCCTATGAAGAAAAAGGGGGCACGGCAGCTTCTTCCCGGGAACTGGGGGTGCCGGAGCATCAGGTTATCAAAACGCTGATCATGGAGAATGAGAAGGGCTCGCCCCTTGTTGTTCTTATGCATGGCGACCGGCAGGTCTCCACCAAGGAACTGGCCCGCATCCTCGGCGTCAAGACCATCACCCCCTGCCCGCCCGACACCGCCAATCGCCACAGCGGCTATCTCGTTGGCGGCACCTCGCCTCTCGGCACCCGCAGGGCGATGCCGGTCTACATTGAAAAGACCATTCTAGATTTGCCAAAAATCTATCTTAACGGGGGCAAGCGCGGCTTTCTGGTAGAGATTGAGCCCCGCTGGCTTCTTTCCCTGCTGAGCGCCCAGGTCGTCGAGGTAGGCATCAGCTGAACGGAGGTTTCCAGCCAGAAAGGGTTCCGTCATGAATCTTTCCAACGTATATCGCGAAGCGGCCCTGGCCCTGACAGAAGCGGAGGCCCTGGTCATTACGGCCGGCGCCGGCATGGGGGTCGACTCGGGCCTGCCGGACTTCCGCGGCGACCACGGCTTCTGGAAGGCCTACCCCATGTACGCCCAACTCGGAATTAATTTCATAGGCGCCGCCACTCCAACACATTTCGAAAGCGACCCCTGCTTCGGCTGGGGGTTCTACGGCCACCGCACCAATCTCTACCGGGAGACCATTCCCCACCAGGGCTTCCACCTCCTGCAAACCTGGCAAAAACATTACCAGCTTGACACCTTCGTGGTGACCTCCAACGTCGATGGCCAATTTCAGAAAGCAGGCTTTCCAGAGGAACGTGTTGTCGAAGTGCACGGTTCCATCCATCACCTGCAGTGCCTCAAACCCTGCTGCATGACCATCTGGCCCAACCGGGAGACTATCCCCATCGACACGACAACCATGAAGGCAACACATATTCCCCGCTGTCCGCGCTGCGGCGGCGTTGCTCGTCCCAACATCCTCATGTTCGGGGATTATTCCTGGATCAGCGACCGCAGCCATGACCAGGAGGAGCGCTTCGATGCCTTCCTCGGCCGCAACAGGCAACGTCGGCTGTTAGTAATCGAACTGGGAGCCGGCTCGGCGATTCCGACCATCCGCCACCTCAGCGAACGTCTCGGGCAGCGGCCGGGCACGCAGGTGGTTCGCATCAATCCACGGGAGGCGCACATCGGCTCGCCGCATCTTTCGCTGCCGGTGGGCGCCCTGGAGGGTCTGACAGGGATTGCCGCCTGCCTGCCAGCCTGAGGATTCCCATCTGCTATAATGGAAGCGACCTTTATGCAACGAGGAGGCTCCATGCGCTATCCGGCCCTGCTCACCGACCTGTATGAACTGACCATGCTGGCAGGCTATTTCGACGAAGGCATGCACGAAACGCCCGCCACCTTTGATCTCTTTTTTCGTGAGGCCCCCTTCAAGGGGAGTTTCGCCGTCTTTGCCGGTCTGGAACCGGCCCTGGAGTATTTGACCAATCTCCGCTTCACTGAAGACGACCTGACTTATCTGCGCAGCCTGAATATCTTCAAACCGGCCTTTCTGGATTTTCTTAAAAACTTCCGTTTTCGGGGCCAGGTCATCGCACCGCCGGAAGGGACCGTCGTTTTTGCGAACGAGCCCCTGCTGACGGTGGAAGGACGCCTGGCCGAGGCCCAGTTCGTTGAAACGGCCCTGCTCAACATCATCAACTTCCAGACCCTGGTCGCCACCAAAGCGGCCCGCATCACCGTGGCCGCCCAGGACGGCGTCGTTCTTGAGTTCGGCCTGCGGCGCGCCCAAGGCCCGGATGGAGGCCTCAGCGCCGCCCGCGCTGCCTACATCGGCGGCGTTCACAGCACCAGCAACGTCCAGGCAGGACAGATGTTCGGCATCCCCGTCAAGGGGACCCACGCCCACAGCTGGGTCATGGCCTTCCCTGATGAACTGCGCGCTTTTCGGGCTTACGCCGAATGTTTTCCCGACAGTTGCGTCCTGCTGGTCGACACCTACGACACCCTGAAGAGCGGCCTGCCCAACGCCCTGATCGTCGCCAGGGAACTCCGTGAAAAGGGGTACCAGATGCTCGGTGTCCGGCTCGACTCGGGGGATCTGGCCTATCTGAGCAAGGCGGCCCGCCGCATGTTTGACGAGGCCGGCTTTCCCGAACTGAAGATCGTGGCGTCCAACGAGCTCGATGAATATATCATCCGCTCCATCCGTGACGAGGGAGGTCAAATCGACATCTATGGCGTCGGCACCAAACTGGCCACCTGCGCCGGTGAAGGGGGCGGCGCCCTCGGCGGCGTCTACAAGCTGGTGCGCCTGGCCGATCAGCCCAAACTGAAAGTTACCAGCGATATCGCCAAGGCCACCCTTCCCGACCGCAAGCATCTGTGGCGCGCCCTGGACTCGCAGGGCAACTTCCTCATGGACATCATTGCCCGCGAAGAAGAGATCGTAAAGCCGGGACAAGAAGTCTACGATCCCACCAACCCTGCCCGCCGCAAAATCCTCGCGGAAAACGTCACCCTGGAGAATGTGCGCCAGACGGTCATGGACGCGGGACAGAAGTGTTACAATCCGGAGCCCCTGGAGCGCCTCTCCGAGCGTTGTGCCGACCAACTGCGTCGCCTCCCCGAAGGTTCGCTGCGACTATTCAACCCCCATCGCTACAAGGTCTCCATCAGCCCACAGCTTCATGAACTGAGAAACCACCTCATGGAAACTGTCCAGAGCTGACTTTCTGTTGACATTTTCTGTCAAGACACCGTCAGAAAACCGACGCAAACGTTCTGATAATCTATCGGTATCCTGCCCTTTCTCCCATCCTGCCCCCGTCTGTCCTCACCCCCACCTTCAAAAGCATGGGCACATTTAGTGCATAAAGGTGAGAATCTTTCCTTTAACACAGACGAGAGAATTTCACTTCAAGGAGAAATCAATGCAGCCTGCCACACACAGCAACAGACTATTTTCACGTATTCTTCTGGCTTTTGCCACAGTCGCCCTCACCGTCTCGGGCGCTTCGGCCATGGACAGCTTTTTCGTTGGCTCCCGGGCCATGGGCATGGCCGGCGCCAACGTCGCCTCGGTCAATGACACCACAGCCCAATACTACAACCCCGCCGCCTTCGGCTTCTTCGGCAAGCGCGACGGCAACGGTGACCGCATTGCCAGCGACAACAACAATCTGGGCCGCAAGGACTGGGGCATGGACATCGGCGCCGCCGCCGGCTACCGCCTGCACAACCAGTTCGGCAGCTATCTTGACACCCTCGCCGACATCGATTATGACCTGCTCAGCGCCAACGGTATTCAGAGCGAATCGGACCTGGTCGACCTCATCAACCTGGTCAGCAGCCTCTCCGGCCTTGATCAGCCCGGCAACGCTATCACCGCCGACGTTAACGGCGGCCTCGGCGTGCGCGTCGGCAGTTTCGGCATGGGCGTGCGCACCTATGCGCAGGCGTCAGGACAGGTACTGGATGTGGATCAGACTAATCTGGGGCTGACCACTACAGACCTCAACGGTGACATCGAAGGCGTGCTCATGTCTTCTAGCTACACTCCAGACGGGCAATACACCGTACTGACTGCGCAGCAAGTTGTCGAGTTACAAACTGTCTACTCTGACGAAGCTATCGATCGCTTTGACTTTATCCTGGCACAAGAGAACATTGATCCCGCCTTGGTACAAGACGTTGTAGAACAGCTTGGCAGCGTGGCAACAGCAAGTGGTTCCCTCGAAGACAACACCACCACCGTACGACTGCAGGGCTTCGGCGTTATAGAAGTGCCTCTGAGCTACGGCTACGCCCTCAACGACCACTGGTCCATCGGCGGCAACCTCAAGTTCATGAAGGGGCGCGTCTACGGCACCCAGGTGCTGGTCTTCGACAACGATTCCGGCGACATTCTGGCGGAAACGGACGAGAACTATCAGGAGAGCAATACCTTCGGCGTCGACCTCGGCATCATGGGGCGCTACCGTTACTTCAACCTTGGCCTGGTGGGGCGCAACCTGAACTCCCCCACGTTTGACGGCCTGACGGTGGTCAATCCCGACACAGGCGCGACCAGCCACTTTGCCGATGTAAAACTGGACCCTCAGGTGACTGCCGGCGTGGCCTTTATCCCCTTCGAAACCCTGACCCTGGAAGTCGACCTCGATCTGACCGAGAATGAAACTACTCTGACCGGTTACAAAACACAGAACATTTCTGCCGGTCTCGAATGGGACGCCTTCCGCGTTCTTGCCCTGCGCGCCGGGGTCTATAAAAATCTCGCCGAGAGCGACATCGGGGTGGTCTACACCGCCGGACTTGGCCTCAACCTGTGGGCTGCCCGCCTCGACATCGCCGGAGCCTTTGCCGGTGACTCGGAAGAGTTTGATGGCGAAGACGTGCCCAAGGAAACCCGGGTCGCCGCCCAGCTCAGCATCGACTTTTAAACAGCCCGTCCAGAAACGCAAAAAGCCCCTGTCCAATGGCAGGGGCTTTTTGCGTTTCTGAGGCAAGCAGGGGCTACAGGATGACCAGGCTTTCATCGGAAAAGGTCAGATGCTTGAGGCCATCGGCCCCGACCCAGAAGGTGTTTTCAATTCCCACCGCGCCGAGTCCCGGGAAAACGGCCTTGGGCTCAAAGGCGAAAGTCATGAACTCTTCCAGCTTTTGATCCTTGAAACCCCGGGCGATGAAGGGATATTCGTCCACTTCGACGCCGATGCCGTGACCGATGAAGGAGACCTGGGCTCCCGAAGAGCCCATGAAATGATCCTTGTACCCCATCTCACAGGCGAGGGCGTAGCACTCATCGTAGATTTCACCCCAGACGGCTCCCGGACGCGCAATCTGCTTGAGTCGGAGCTGAATGGCCATCATGTCGTCGTAGGCCTTCATCAGTTCGTCGGGCAGCCCACCAATGCACAGCATGCGGGTCTGGTCTACCAGGTAGCCGTCGAAGGCTCCGGCAAAATCCACGGTAATCGGCTCATGGCGCTCAATACGTTTGTAACTGGCGCCCTGCCCGACGGAAGGATTGACCCCGATACCGCCAAGGGGGGCATCGAGATAGGCCGGTGCGGCGCTGTCGGCTCCCGAGAAGATGTGACCGAAAAAAAGCTCCGAGTTGAAGCCCCGCATGCGGGTGATACCCTGGTGCCCCAGCTTGCGGGCGGTAAATTCCAGCTCAGCCGCCAGTTCAAGATCGGTCATCCCTACCCGGATCACCTCTTTGGCGCGCTGGTAGACCCTGTCCACCATCAGGGCCGCATCTTTCATGATCTCAATCTCGTATTTCGATTTGACGGCGCGAACGGTGCGGATCAGCGGCGTACCGTCCACCACGGCACAATCCCCCAGGATCTTCTGCATCCGCTGAAAATGGACCACTGGCAGCACGTCGAGTTCCATTCCCACCTTTTTAGGCAGAGGATAGTCGAAATCGCTGAGCAGGCCCGGCAGGTCTTTCGGACTCTTGAGGGGATGGACTTCTTTCAGGCCGCACTCCATGCGGGCCCGGGTGTAGTCCTTGCGCACCAGGTAGAGGGCCTCGCCCGAAACGGGGACGTAGAGAAGGCCCTGCTGGATAGAACCGGTGAAGTAAAAAAGATCGGCGTTCTGCATCATGAGCACGCCATCGAGGCCATCGGCCTGCATGAGAGCTTGCAGAGACTGGACGCGACGAATGAGTTCGGTAGCGGGAGTGATACGCATGGTTTTTCTCCTCAAAAAAGAAGGGGCACAGCGCCGGCGATCGGGTCTGCCTGTGCGCCTGCCCCCTATCATGCTTCAGTATACAGATGCAGGTCAGGCCGTTTCCACAGAAGCGGCGTCCTCCAGGTGGAGTTCCTTGATAGCCATTTCACGCAGCTTGAACTTCTGAATTTTGCCGCTGGCGGTCATGGGATACTCATCAACAAACTTGATATAGACGGGAATTTTGTAGTTGGCGATACGCCCCCGACAAAAATCCTTGATTTCTTCCTCGGAGCAGCGGGCGCCCTCCTTCAGTTTGATGGCGGCCATGACCTGCTCACCGTATTTGCGGTCAGGAACCCCATAAACCTGGACATCGGCAATCTTAGAGTGGGAATAAAGGAATTCCTCAATTTCTCGCGGATAGATATTTTCACCGCCGCGAATAATCATCTGCTTGATGCGCCCGGTGATTTTACAATAGCCGTTTTCATCCATAACAGCCAGATCGCCCGTGTGCAGCCAGCCTTCAGGATCGATGGCCTTGGCTGTCTCTTCCGGCATTTTATAGTAGCCTTTCATAACATGGTAGCCACGGGTGCAAAGCTCGCCCTGCTTCCCCGGCGGCAGGCTCTCACCTGTTTCAATGTCGGCGATCTTGACCTCGACGTTAGGCATGGCCCTCCCGACCGTAGCCACCCGCAGCTCAATGGGATCATCCGTCCGGGTCATGGTGATGCCGGGCGAGGACTCGGTCTGCCCGTAAGTGATGGTAATTTCACTGGCATGCATGTCGCGCATGACCCGCTTCATCACCTCAATGGGGCAGGGAGAGCCGGCCATGATGCCTGTGCGCAGGGACGTCAGATCATATTTGTGGAAAGCCGGATGATCCAGTTCAGCGATAAACATGGTCGGGACCCCGTGTACAGCCGTGCACCTTTCCGCCTCAATGGCCTTAAGGACCGCCTCAGGGTTGAATGACTCCACGGGCACCATGGTCGCGCCATGGGTCACACTGGCCAGCACAGCCAGAACGCAGCCGAAACAATGGAAAAAGGGTACCGGAACGCAAAGACGATCCTTATCGGTGAATTTCATACATTCTCCGATATAAAAACCGTTATTGACCAGGTTATGATGGGTGAGCATGACCCCCTTGGGAAAGCCGGTGGTACCGGAGGTGTACTGCATGTTGATGACATCGTGCTCATCCAGGGTCGCGCTTATGGCGGCCAGATCGGCATCGCTCATCGCTTCACCCAACTTTTCCAGATCGCGGAAGTTCATCATGCCGGCCGGGGTCGAATCGCCTATAAAAATAACGTTCTTGAGATGTGGCAGCTTTTCGACATGGAGAGACCCTGGTGATGTTCCCTCCAGTTCGGGGATAACCCTGTACGTCGTCTCCACATAATCGGTGTCCTTAAAGCCCTGCATAAGAAACAGGGTGGTGGAATCGGACTGATTGAGGACGTATTCGAGTTCCGCCGACTTGTAGCTCGTGTTTACCGTGACCAGAACGGCGCCAATTTTGGCGGTGGCGAATTGCAGTACCACCCATTCGGGGACATTGGTGGCCCAGATCGAGATGTGGTCGCCCTTGCGGACACCCAACTGATAAAGTCCCTTGGCCACCCTGTTACACAAGGCATTAAACTCCTGATAGGAAAGGCGCAGTCCCCGATCAGGATAAACGAGAGCATCGTTCTTTGGAAAACGCCGGGTCGTATCCTCAAGCAAGTCCCCAACGGTAAAGTGCAGCAAATCATTCATGGATAAAATCCTCCCCTTCATTTTCACCAAAAAGATTTTCAGCCTCATCAAACTTAAGTTTGACGCTGATAACTAGTCGTTTTTAAAACGATTTTTGATACCATAGCCTATAGGGTTTCGTCAAACCAAAAAAGCTTCAGAGGCTGAAACGGGGGGGCAGGAGCGTGTAAAAACTGTCTTAGCAAAAACATCTCAATATTATGATTTTTCGATGTTTTTGCTTGCCAGGGCGGCTCGATGGGTCTGTTTTTTTTCTAGGCAGAATGCTAATCCCCTCTGCCCATCAACGAGTTAGCCAATTTTATTGGCGTTTTCCACAGTGCTATCCACAGATTCTTGTGTATACAATTTATTGCCACAATGCCATGAAAAACTGTTAATTCAAGTAGATAGAAAAGGGCGGGGCCGAGGGCCCCACCCTTTTTACATGTAAAATCAGATCTGCTTGCCCGTCAGTTTTTCCTGGTTCCCAAAGGGATCTTCCACCACCTGCTCAGGCCGGAAAGGCACTTTATTCTTGCCCCGATCATGAAGATATTTTTCCAATTCCAGATCGATATTGGCGGGCAGGCTCACGCCGGCCTGGGCCAAGGCCTGCCTTAGCAGCCCCTCGGCTTTGCCGGCAAAGGCAACGGCGTCACTGAGAACACGAGCTGCTTCCGGCGGGTTGTGGAAGCCCATGGAGTTTTCGGCACCGATAAAGAGACTGCGGAAAAAGGCATCGATGTAATGATGCTTGGCCTGGTCATACAGAGACTGGTCGATCTTCTTGCCCTCGGCCTGGGCTTTGTGAGTGAGTTCAAAAAGCTTGGCGACCGTGGCTGTAGCGTAACCGGACCGAATCTGCATGGAGACAGTGCGATCCTGAATGGCGTAGACGCGCTGGCGCAGCCAATCGGCACCCTCGGCATGGCACTGCTGACAGGCCTTCAGGTTGGCCTTGAGGGGGCTGGCGACGCGGTGGTCGGAGACCTTGGCAGAACCGACCTTGGTATAGGGCATATGACAGTCCGTACAGGAGGCGCCCGCCATCCAGTGCACGCTGTCATTGGAGAAGAGCTCGAACTCGGGGTGGCGGATGAACGGAAGGAAGAATCCGGTAACGCTCTGCTTCCACTCGGCAATGGTCGGATCCTTGCGGAACTGGGCAATGATGTTTTCAATGGTGATCTTGCCCAACTGACTTTCCTGCCAGGGGAAATAGATACCGACCGATTTCTTGTTTTCGTCCTTAACGATATTGTAGGTCACGTGACATTGGGCGCAGACCAGGGTACGCATCTGCTGATGGCTCAATTTGCCTTCGTCAGTTCCCAGCGCTTCAAGCCCTTTGCCCAGGGTGAATTCACGGGAAAGGGTTAAAGACATATCCTTGGGATCGTGGCAATCAATACAGGCGACTCCCAATTCATGATGCTTTTCAGGAATTTCGTTTAGAACATCCATGAAGGGGTTTTTGTAGTAGTTGACGCCCATCTCTTTTTCGAGCTTGGGCGCATAGGGTGTCTTACAGGTCAGACAGACGCCACCGGCGCCGATGCGGGAGGAATCGATTTCCAACTGGTCACGAACCATGTAAGCATGACCGCGCGCTTCATTGTACTCGACACCGAACCCCCAACCATTGAACAGCAGAGCCAGATAAGGATAGGCCGAGAGTTTGTCATAGGTTACCCGGTCGGCATCAAAGCCAGGGCGATATTTGCTCATGCCGGCGGGCAGAGGTTCTGCGGTTTTTTTCCACAAGTCATAATGAACGGGATAGGCTTTGCCCCAGACTTCCGGATCAATCTCGCCGGCCGGAATTTCAACCGGACGCACCATTTCCGCCTTTTCCGGCTGACAGCCGGTGAGCAGCAAAAAAGCTGCAGATACAGTCAGCAGCACTGTGAAAATTTGTTTGAACACCTCTTTCATAACGCCTCCTGAAATCTTCCTATTGGTTTTTATAAGGTTCCTATGGCAGTGCAAGGTCAGGTGTTAGAGTGTTTCGATGGCTCCACTGAGACGATGCTGGGTTCCCCGGTGGCAGCTCCAGCACTTTGCCTCGGTTGAGATCATGGCGACAGTGCCGCTGTGGCAGCGGATGCAGTTGGCCTGCAGAACCTCGCCACCGTGTTCGGTCAAAACGATACGCTCGGAAACACGACCGCTGTAAAAAAACCAGGCGTCCTTGAGGCCATCAATAGACTTCCAGACATAATGCGCGACCTTGTTCTGGTTGGGCAGGTGGCAATCCACACATTGAAGTTTGCGGTGCGCCCCGGTATAAGACCAGGCCTGGTATTCTGCTTCCATGACATGGCAGCTGGCGCAGAAACCGGGTTCACTGCTCTTGGCCAGCACCCCGGGGGGGCCGAACAGCACAAAAGCGCCAATCGCTGCCGCAACTACCAATAAAACGAGTAAAACAATAATGTTCTTTTTCGCCATTCTTGCTCACCCCCTCTCCTGAGCCTTCTGGTACAAGGCGACCGTTGGACGTTTCTTAGTCAGTTCTACCAGATTTGTGCCAAGTCGCAATGTTTGGGCAAAACAATAGAAACAACAAGGGGGAACGCTATTTAAAGCATTCCCCCTTCTGCTTAAAAGCACTCTCCGGCGTTACATCCGCGTAACATCCCCAACCAACAGCGTTACCCTATGGTTACGTGTCCAAAATCCCATACCGCTGCATTTTTTCCCACAGGCATTTGCGAGAAATCCCGAGTGCATCAGCCGTCTGCATTTTGCGCCCCCGATGGGTTTCAAGTGTTCGCACGATGAAGGCCCTTTCAAAATTTCCCAAGGCGTCCTTCAGGGCCTGGTCGCTGTCGAAAAGGGTATTGCAGTCAATGCGCCCTGCCGATTGCAGGTCAGGTGGCAGGTCCGCCACGGTCAACGTACCCGTCCGATTCAAGGCGACCGCCCTTTCAAGAGCATGTTTAAGCTGTCGAACATTGCCGGGAAGCGCATGCCCAATGAGAAAGGTGTGCAGTTCATCAGATAAGGCCGGCACCGGCTTGCCCATCTGACGAGCCAGCTGCTGCACGAAGAGTTCCGTCAGTGGAAGAATATCCTCAGGGCGATCGCGCAGGGGCGGCACTTCCATGGTGATGACGTTGAGACGATAGTAAAGATCTTCGCGAAAACGGCCGTCCTGAACCTCCTGCGCGAGATTGCGATTGGTCGCCGCCACGATGCGCACATTCACCTGGATTTCCCGGTCGCTCCCCAAAGGCTGCACGGCTCGGGACTGAATCGCCCTGAGCATTTTGGCCTGTGCCGCCAAGGGAAGCTCGCCAATCTCATCCAGAAAGAGAGTCCCGCCGTCAGCCTGGACGAATTTCCCCTTGGCGTGGTCAACGGCGCCGGTAAAGGCGCCGCGCTGATGGCCGAAGAGTTCCGATTCGATGAGGTTTTCGGGCAAGGCCGCGCAATTGACCCGTACCAGAGGACGCTGGAGACGGGGGCTGAGCCGGTGAAGCAAATCGACGATGCGCTCCTTGCCCGTACCGCTCTCACCTACAATGAGAACGGTCGAGTCGATGCCAGCGACCGCCTGCACCATCTCCACCACCTGCTGCATCGCCCGGCTCTGTGCCACGAGAGGACCTTCACTGCCGGCATCAAGCAGCGAATGCCTGAGCTGGAGGTTCTGCTCCGCCAGCAGCTTGCTCTCCGTGACGTCACGGCTGATCAGAAGGGTGCCGACATAATCTCCCTGGGAATCCAGGATGGCGGAATAAGAATTGTCGAAAAACCGGTTTTTAACCTGAATGCTGCGATTGACCGCTGCATAATGGCCACTTTTCAGGTTGGCAATCAGTTCACGAATGCGATGGTGCATAGTGACGGGATGGATCGACAGGATTGATTTACCGACAATGCGATCGGCACGCACACCACGGATACGCTCGGCGGCAGGGTTACAGACACGAATAGTATCTTCCCCATCGAGGAATATGACCCCCTCCGCCATATGGGCTACAATCCGTTCAAAAATATCCGGCGAAAACCCCGTATTCATACCAACCCCTGGTCTTTCTTTTTTGGCGGAACCTTTCAAACACAGCAGCAAAAAGCCTGACCCAAGGGTCAGGCGGCTGTCGGAGAACGGGTGCCCCTTGGGCGTCAGATACGGCCCCCTAGATCGACTTTTTCAACACGCGCATTCAAAGTGCCATCTTCAAGATCAATCTTTAGCTCCACGAGAATTTCCTTCACCTGTTCCTGGTATTTCACCGTGACGGGAAGGACTATCCGGTTCCCGCCTCCACGGGCACGGCCCACACCAACGACAGTAACAGCGGGAGGCAAGGCCACTTCAGGCGATGGCACCGCTGGTTGCGCCGGGGCCGCAGGGGCCGCCGCAAACCGGTCCGAGTCTTTTCGCAAAGCGCGATAGGAAGCCCCCATGTTGCGCTCTTCCGACCGTTCTCCCTCCGGAGGACGATGGGCATTTCGCAGACGGTGGAGAACCATCTTGGAGATCGTGGTCATCGTCTGCAGGACACCTCGCCCATTGAGGGCGCTGGCAGTAAAAGACGGTACCTTGTCCCGATTAAGAAGGCGGTCCATCTCCTCGACCGGCAGGGCATCGGGCAAATCCCGCTTGTTGTACTGGATGATGTAGGGAATATCCTCCAGGCGCCGGCCGTATTCAGCAATATTGTC
The DNA here is from genome assembly GCF_009731355.2 of Desulfuromonas sp. AOP6. Lineage (GTDB taxonomy): Bacteria > Desulfobacterota > Desulfuromonadia > Desulfuromonadales > SZUA-540 > SZUA-540. Next base: position 1,098,678 of record NZ_AP022810.1, on the reverse strand, counting down.
ACGCAGGTTCTGCAAACTTTCCAGATTGGCTTTCATCATCTCCGGCTGCGAATCGGCGACAAAAACAAGGCCATCTACCCCTTTGAGGACCATCTTGCGGGTGCCGTTATAATACACCTGCCCGGGCACGGTATAGAGATGGAAATGGGTCCTGAGCCCCTTGATCTCACCCAGCTCCACGGGAAGAAAATCGAAGAAGAGAGTCCTGTCCTTCTGCGTTGCCAAGCTAAGAAGCTTGCCGCGGTTTTCGGGTTTAAGCTTATCGTGAATATATTTTATATTGGTGGTCTTACCGCACAACGCCGGGCCATAATAGACGATTTTAGCGTTTATTTCCCGCTTGGACTGGTTAAAAAGGGCCATGGCTTTCCTATTTCTTTTGAGCTTTGGCGATGAGCATCCGCCTCGCGTTATTGACGATAACCGCGGAGACCCCACGGCTTCCGGCCAGATTCTTGATATCCTTCTCCGTCAGCACATTCATGTAGCGCAACGCTGTGGGCAGTGGGGTACGCGGATGTTCCACCAGGGCTTTTTTAATTTCGTAAAGCTTGACCCACTCCCGGTTCAGCGTGATGATCCGGATAAGCTCGTCACTGGAACTCTTGTTTTTGGCGATAGCCAGCACTTCACCATCGGTGATGCGTGGATTTTTCAGAACAGCCGCGGAAACCAGCTTGTTGGCGTCTTTGATAAATATCCCGCGCCATTCCTTGTCACCGGTAAGAGCCATCTTGATCTTTGCAGATACCCCCATCTCCAGGGCTTTCTGATATTTGGAGAGGGCGCCATCGGCCTCGGCATTCTCTTCGGCGACAGCTTCCCCTTCGCTGGAAGATTCGGGAGAAACATCTTCGCCGTGGATTTCCGGCCCCCCTTCAAGCACCGCTGTCGCCCGCGGGTTGGCCTGCAGCGCCTCAAGAACCTCAGGGGCCGCGGCCAGGAGATCCTGGCGATGGGCCAGGAGAGAAAGGAGGCGGGGGCTCCCATGCCGGGCCATGTGCAGCAGGGTGGCCGGCAGAAGGTTGTCGCAATCGAGCAACACCGCCATGGCGTCTTCCTCGTCAAGACGAAGCCGTGCCACCTGGTCGAGAAACCTGGGATGCCGCTCGGGAGCCTTAAGCATCGCTATCAACCTGGAGACAGGGAGAGCGCGCAGCGTGGCTATGGCGGCCTCGCGGATCTCCCCATCACGGCCGTGCGCCAGAAAAAAGAGGAGGTCCGCTTCGTCCCGGACACCTAGGTTGAGAACTCCCCGGGCAGCCTGCAACTGCTCACTCCGGGGAGCTCCATTTTGAACAAGACGGGCAACCTCAGGCGAGACCTTGAGACGCACGGATTGCTTTTTATCGGTCATTGATATCGCAAAATCCGGAAATCGCCCCTTATCGGGCGATGGGAGTAATCATGGTTTCAAGGCCGGCTTTCTGGGCTGCCTTGGCCGCTTCCTGCGCCTTAGCCTTGTCGGAGAATTCGCCAAAACTGATCAGCATCATTTTCAGATCGACAGGACTGCGCTCCTCGTCGACATGAAGTCCCTTTTCTTTCAGCGAGGCCGTGAAGCGCTCAGCGAGCTTTTTGTCCTGAAAGGAAGCAGCATAAATCACCATCAATTCCCCCTTCTGCACCGCAAAGGCATCGGGGGCGAGGGGAAGGATCTCCTGCAGTTTCTGCCGGCCCTCGGCAGGGTAAAAAGCCCCAAGGCGAAGACGGATGACATCTACTTGCCGCTGAACAGCCTTGACCTGGGGTTCGTATCCCAGATCCTGCACCATCTTCTTGGCCCTCTCCAGACTGGAGTTGCGGGTATAGGCTCCCGCCTGAATGGTATAGCGGGCGTCGGAAGCCGAGGTCACTACGGGGGTAACCGCAGCTGAGTGGGGAGAGGCTTTTTCGCTCTTTTCCGGCGTCACTTCGGCAGTTTTGGCCACCGGGGCAGCAGGTTTCTCAAGCGGCTCGACAGGAGCCACTTGGGGCACAGGCGCTTCTTTGGCCGGCACCGGCTTGGCAGTCTTGCCGGCAGCCTCCACCTTGCCCGCATCGGCAGCGGCCACCTTCGACTCGTCTGCTACTGGCGCGGCGCTCTGCTTTTCCGACGCTTCGGGCTTTTCCGTGACGGCCTTGTCCGGCTTGGCTTTGGGTTCAGCCGGACGGGCTGGAACCGCGATCGGTTGTTTTTTGACGACCTTGGCCGTCACAGGCGGTGCGCTCGCGGGCAGCATAAAGAAATAATAATAGGCACCGGCTCCTATCGCCACCAGCAGCAGGAGTAAGACCAGCATGGGGGTCGAGCTTTTCTTCTTAGCCATTACCTCAGTATCTTCCGGCAAGGGCTCGTCAAAATCGAAGCCACCTTCGTCCATGTCCGTCCCTATTTCGGATTCTTCATTAAAGTCGAAGTCGTTCTTGTCTGTCATGGGAAAACCAATCTCCTTTATAAAGTTAATGGAGCCGTTATCCGGCTTTTTTCACATCTGCAAGAATTTTTGCCGTCAAATGGGAGGGCACTTCTTCGTAGTGAGAAAAACTCATGGTGAAAAGTCCCCTGTCCGAGGTCATGGAACGCAGTTCCGGAGCATATTTAAGAACCTCCGCCATGGGCACCTGCACGGCAATGACCTGACTGTTGGCCTTCGGTTCGACGCCGAGAACCTTGCCGCGACGCGAGTTCATATCCCCGATAATATCCCCGATGCATTCATCGGGAACACTAATTTCCATATGCATGACCGGCTCAAGCAGAACCGGATTGGCCTGTTCCATCCCTTTTTTGAAGCCCATGGAGCCGGCGATCTTGAAAGCCATTTCGGAGGAATCGACCGAGTGATGCGAGCCGTCGAACAGGGTCACTTTGACATCCACCACCGGAAAGCCCCCCAGGGTGCCTTGCTGCATGGCTTCCTGAGCACCCTTTTCGACGGCCGGGATATACTGCCTCGGAACGACCCCGCCTACGACCTTGTCGACAAATTCGAAACCGCCGCCGCGCGGCAGGGGTTCTACCTCCAGCCAGACATCGGCGTACTGGCCCCGGCCACCCGACTGCTTCTTGTATTTACTCTGAAGCTTGGCCTTGCCCTTGATCGTCTCGTGATAAGGGACCTTGGGTTGTTTGAGCTCAACCTCCACACCGTATTTGCGTTTCATCTTTTCCACCGTCACCTCAAGATGAACCTGCCCCATGCCTTCAAGGATCATTTCATGGGTCTCTGCATCCCGATGGATACGGAGGGTGGGGTCTTCTTCGGTCAGTCGGGACAGGGCATTGTGGATTTTGTCTTCATCATTTTTGCTCTTCGCTTCGATTGCAAAGGAAATAACGGGGGTCAGAGGCAAGGGACTTTCGTAGAGGACGGGTTTGGCGGACTCGCAGAGCGTGTCCCCTGTCATGGTGACCTTAAGCTTGGGAACGGCAACGATATCCCCCGCTACGGCCATGTCGATCGCCTTCTGTTTTTTGCCTTCCAGCTCAAAAATCTGGCCGATGCGCTCTGTCGTTTCCCGGTTGGGGTTGTAGACGGACGAATCGGAACGCAGCGTTCCAGAATAAACCCGGAAAAGGGTAAGCTTGCCGGTAAAAGGATCGCTGATGGTTTTGAATACCATGGCCGAAAAAGGCTCTTCCTCGCTGGGAGAGCGCTCTTCCAGGTCACCTGTTTTCGGATTTTTCCCCACCTGAATACCCTTGTCCAGAGGCGATGGAAGGCAGCGCACGACATAGTCAAGAAGCTGCCTCACGCCGACATTGGCCAGGGCGCTGCCGCAGAAAACAGGAGTAAATACGCCCGTCAGGGTTCCCTCCCGCAGACCCAGCAGAATATCCTCGGTGGAAAGGGTCTCTTCCTCAAGGTATTTCTCCATCAGCGCGTCGTCGGCATCGGCGACCGCTTCCACCAGAAGACTGCGCAGGCGCTTTGCTTCTTCCAGGTATTCTTCGGGAATATCCTTCTCTTCGTAGGTCCCCTTCTGGTCAAAAGCGTAAAAACGGGCCTTCATGTGAACCAGGTCAATGGTTCCTTTGAAACCGGCCTCAGCTCCCATGGGCATGGTGACAATGACGGCACGGCTTGACAGCGTCTTCTCCATGTCGTCCACGGCCCGGAGAAAATCCGCACGCTCCCTGTCCATCTTGTTGACAAAAGCAATCCGGGGGACTTCGAACTCCTCTGCCCACTCCCATATCTTTTGGGTTTGGGCTTTGACGCCAGAAATGGCGGAGACGATAAGGACCGCGCCGCCAAGTACGCGCATGCAGTTACGCGTATCGTGCAGAAAATTGGTGTAGCCGGGCGTGTCGACGATATGCAGGCTGTGGCCATTCCATTCGCAGTGATGCAGGCTGGAACTGATGGTGATGTGCCGTTTGATTTCTTCCGGCTCGAAATCCATGTTGGAGGTGCCGTCGTCTACCTTGCCAAGCCGGTCGGTCATGCCGGTATTGAACAGGATGGCCTCGGTCAAGGAGGTCTTACCCGCGCCTCCGTGCGCTACAATTCCCAGGTTCCTCAGCTTCGCAGTATCGTACTTTCCCATAGCCGCTCCTTTCATTCCATGACAGGTTGATGGTTAAAGGATTCTTGCAGGAAAACAACGAACAAGGCGGCCTTGTGGCCCACCCGGGCAGGATAAATCTGCCCTTTCGGGGGGACGTCGCGTCGGGAAGCACTAGCCTCGAAACACGGAACCCTCCATCTGCTGAACATGTCATTACAAAAAAGCCGATTACCAAATTGTAGCACGCCCGTTCAGGGCGTCAAAAAATCACCCTTTGTTGCGATCGTAAATGATCCGCAGGCCTTCCAGGGTGAGATCGGGGTCTACTTCGTCGATGGTCTGGGAAGCGGTGGCAATCTGTTCAGACAAACCTCCCGTGGCCATGACATACGGTTCTTCTTTCGACTCCTGCTTCATGCGCTGGACAATTCCGTCTACCAGGCCGGCATAGCCGTAAAAAAGGCCTGACTGCATGCTGTTGACCGTATTCTTGGCGATCACCTGAGGGGGGCGGGAGAACTCCACGCGGGGGAGCTTGCTGGCCCGTTCGAAGAGCGCTTCGGCAGAGATGCCGAGTCCGGGCGCGATAGCCCCGCCCTGGTATTCGCCCCGGGCAGAAATAAAATCAAAGGTGGTCGCCGTTCCAAAATCAACAACAATGAGGCAGCGGCGCTTTTTTTCAAAAGCGGCCACGGCATTGACAATGCGATCAGCGCCAACTTCCCGGGGATTTTCATATTGAATAGGCATCCCTGTCTTGATGCCCGGTCCGACAACGTAAGGCTTGAGTTTGAAGTAATCCCGACACAGCCCTTCCAGAGTGTTGAGCATGGGCGGCACCACGCAGGAGATGATGACATCCTTGATATCGGTGAAATGAATCCCGGAGAGGTTGAACAACTCGTGAATAATCATGGCGTATTCATCCACGGTCCGTGATTTGTCCGTGGTAACCCGCCAGCTGCGCACCAGTTTTTCATCCCGGTACATTCCCAGCACCGTATTGGAATTGCCTACATCAATGACCAGCAGCATATAAAACTCATCTCCACAAGGAAGTCATGTCCCAACAGGGACGACCAGGGGTCACAAAGGACGGACATCGCCAGCCAGCACCCTTTCCGTGGCGCCGGAATGCAGACGCAGCAACAGGGCGCCATCGGTGTCGATACCGGTGACGGTCCCCTGCAGGCGACGATCCTGAAAATCGACCTCCACCTCTTTTCCCTGCCAGGCAAAAAAGAGGTTCCACTCCGCTGCGATGGGCCTAAAACCCTCCTGCAGATAGGTTCTGTAGAGGTCATCCAGCCCCCGGTAGAGAGTCCGGGCGAAAGTCAGACGGGAAAAGTCTCTGCCTGCCTCTAAAGCCAGGGAGGTCGCCGGGTAGCGCAGATCGTCGGGGAACTGATCTGCTGTCATGTTGAGATTGACACCAATTCCCATCACCAGGTAATGGATTCCTTCCATCTCGGCGTCGATTTCGTTGAGAATGCCGGCAACTTTTTTGCCGTCGATCAATACATCGTTGGGCCATTTGACCTGCGGCTGCAGACCGCTCACGGCTTCAATTGCCCGCGCGACAGCCACGGAAGAGAGAAAGGTCAGCTGAGTGGCCCAGCGCGGGAGGATGGAAGGACGCAGAAGGATGCTGGTATACAGATTAACACCAGCAGGGGAAATCCAGGGCCGCCCCAAGCGCCCCTTGCCAGCCGTCTGCTGCTCGGCGATGATTACCAGACCTTCTTCGGCGCCGGCCTTGCCGTATTCGTGGGCAATCCGGTTGGTGGATTCGGTCTCTTCGAAGTGGATAACTTCCCGGCCGACACAGTCCGTCCCCAGATTGGCCTGAATTTCAGCAGGAATGAGCGTATCGGGCGTCTCCGTCAAGCGATATCCCCGCGAGGCGGCAGACTCGATGCCATACCCCTGCTTCCTCAGCAGCCCGATATGTTTCCAGACGGCCGTGCGGGAAACACCGAGGGTCTGGCTTATCTCCTCGCCGGAGATGAACTGGCCCTTTCTCTGGCGAAAAACACGGAGAATGGCGTCGCGGGTTCCTGGTGTGCTCATCGACTTCCTGTTCCTGGTTATTGGAAGAGCATGGAGATATCCACCGCCCGGCTTGAATGGGTAAGAGCCCCGACAGAGATAAGATCCACACCGGTTTCAGCGATGTCCCGCACGGTATCCAGGTTGACGCCACCGGAAGCTTCGCAGAGGGCGCGGCCGGCGATAAGGGCGACGGATTCACGCAGCTCACCGAGGGACATGTTATCGAGAAGCAGGATATCGGCACCAGCACTCAGGGCTTCCTTCACTTCTGCCAGGTTGCGGGTTTCCACTTCGATCCGGAGGGTGTGGGGCGCCCGTTCCCGTGCGCGCTGGACCGCCGTTTTAATACCTCCGGCTGCGGCTACGTGGTTTTCCTTGATGAGCACCCCATCATAAAGGGAGGTGCGATGGTTGCGGCCGCCGCCCATACGAACCGAGTACTTTTCGAGAACACGCAGGCCCGGTGTCGTTTTACGGGTATCAACGATAGTCGCCTTCGTTCCCGCCACCGCTTTGACGAACAGTGAGGTCTGGGTAGCAATGCCGCTCATGCGTTGCAGAAGATTGAGAGCCACCCGCTCTCCCTGCAGGAGAACCGAAGCCGACCCGCGGAGCCAGGCGAGGACTTCCCCTCGGCGGACGGCCTGCCCGTCTTCCTTGAGCTTTTCAAAGGCGATATTGGCATCAAGAAGAGAAAAAACCCGACCGCACACGTCCATGCCACTGAGAATGAAATCTTCTTTGGCGACGAGCTCGGCCCGACTCTGTGTTTGCGGGTCAACAGTCGCCTGCGTGGTGACATCTCCGAGGCCGATGTCTTCCTGAAGGGCGTTACGAATGATGTGATCGATCTCGAACATACTTTCCCCCGTGTAACGTATTGAAAACCATATCCTTATAGCACGTTCACCCGAGCAGCCGCAACTGAAAAGCCCGGCATGAAAGGAGGATTTTACCTTTGCTTCTTTAGGTGTTATGCTTGCCAAGTATAACGAAAGCATTCACTGTATCGGGACGAATCCTGGCCCTGCATCCCATTCACCTGAATGTCGCATTCAGCCCCTCAACAAAAAGGACAGACAACGTGCGATCCATCAAGATATTTCTGCTGGCAGCCCTCATTCCCCTGGCCCTCACCGCCTGCGTCAGCAAGGCCGATTACCAGCGCAAAGCCGATCAGGCGGCTATTCTGGCAGCCAGCATCGAAGAGCTTGAAGCGGATTACCAGTCGCTGGTGCGCATCAATGGCGACCTGCTGACCTACAATGAGAAAGTCGAGGCCCAACGTGATGAAGCCAGACGCCGAAACGAGGGTCTGGAGCAGGATCTTGTACGGGCCCGTGCCGATCTGGAGCGCATCGAGTCCGTACTGACGGCCAGGGATGAGGAAACGGGAGAGGCCCTGGCCCAGATGCGCCAGGAAATAGATCGACTGGAGACGGCCAACCGTGCCTTGCGGCAGGAAATCGAACAGGAACGTATTGCCCGGGAAGCGCGCCTGGCCCACCTGAAAAGCACCTACGATGAACTTGTCGAGAAGATGGAACAGGAGATTTCCCGGGGGGAGATCACCATCTCTGAGCTGCAGGGAAAATTAACGGTCAATATGGTGGAGAGCATTCTCTTCGATTCGGGCAAGGCCGATATCAAACCAGCCGGAAAAGAAGTTCTCAAGCGGGTCGGCAAAATCCTCAAGGGGGTCGACAACAAAGAAGTCCGCGTAGAAGGGCATACGGATAACGTGCCTATAAGTCCCCGGCTGCAGGACATCTTCCCCAGCAACTGGGAGCTTTCCACGGCCAGAGCAACAAATGTCGTGCACTTTCTGCAGGAAGAGTCGAAGATCTCCGGTTCTCTCCTCGCCGCCTGCGGCTATGGTGAATTCAGGCCCATTGCCAGCAACGCCAACGCCCAGGGCCGGGCTCAGAACCGACGCATTCAGATCGTCCTCGCCCCCCTGGATGCATCGTCTCCCTGACAAATATTAACGTCTGGACAGAACGGCCTGGATCCCCTTACTCATCTCTGCCTGCATGACGGCGACGTCTTTCTCGGTAGCCGTCAGGCTGGCAGATCGGCCAAGGGCCGCAAAGAAAGCTTTCATCGAGTCCTCCGATCCAGGCACCAGTTCCTCGAAGGCCTTTTCCACCAGATAAACGCCGATCTTGCCCAGATGCTGCTCGGCCACCCCCTGCAAAAAAATCAACAGGCTCTCATTGCGCTCATTTTTGACCTTCCCCGTGACGGCACGTTCCGCTGGCCGTCGCCCATTTTCCGCTTCGGCTAAGACCAGATGCCAGATGGCCGTCAGCTGGCCCGCATCCATCATATCCTGCAGAGAGGATTCTTCTCCTATATCGCTGGTCAGCACGTCGACCTTGGCGCCAGGCAACCGGGCAACGGACAGGGAGGTGTCAGCCGTCGTTTCCAAATCTTTGGAGCCATCGTGGAAAAACCCCAGAGGCTGGCCCTCCCGGTAAAAGATCAGCGCCACCCGATCCTCCGTATAGATGCGCAGGCACCCGGTAATCGCGTCCTCTTTGAGGCTCTTCAGCAGAAGACGGATGTCAATGAACCTGAGTTCCTGCCCGCGATAGAGAACTTCACCATGCAGCAGGGCATGAATGCCCATGGCCAACTCAGGCGACAATCGGTAAATGTTCAGTGTCGCATCTCCCGAACGAGCTTGGCTGAAGATGCGCCCGATGGCCTGATAGCCCGTAAGACGCTGGGGCCCCGCCACATGCAGGGCGCTGATCAGTTTGCCCACATGAAAAATCAGGATACCGACGCCGGCCGGCGCGTCGAAACGCAGATATCCGGTAAAATGCCCCGTATGGAGCTTGCCGAGCGCGTCGGGAAGGTTGACTTTGGCCGGATTGAGCTTTTCTTTGACCGGATTCCCTCTGGGCAGCAATATCATGGCAATTCCTCACAAAAACCTGCTGAAAATAGGTGATTTTCTTATCATGAAACCGGTTTGCGACCACGCACCACTGAGGTATCGTCGCTGACCTGCTGCACACGGACATCAACAAAACCGGCCTCATCCAGCCAGACCGAAAGCTCCCCGCCAGCGTAGGTTCTTCCCACTCCGGTCATGACCAGCATATGCACGGCAAAAATCGCCGCCTGCAAAGGTCCGGTGCGGTGGTCTTCAATCAAAAACTCATGCAGGATCAACTCTCCACCCGGCACGAGAGCCTCAAAGGCTTTATCTATGAGCATGCGGCAGCCGGACATATCTAGAGAGTGCAAAACTTGCGAAATCCAGACGACATCAAATCCCTGCCCGAAAGAGGTATCGTGAAAGTCCCCTTCGAGCCAGCGCACGGAAGTCTCCACTCCCCTGCTCTTCAGGTTTTGGCGCCCTACGGCAGCGGCCTTCGGCAGGTCGAAGACACAAACCTCCCGCAAGGAAGGATACTCTTTCAAAAAAGCTTCGGCGTAGGTTCCTGGCCCCCCGCCCACATCGAGAAGGGTCAAGGGACTGCCCAGCCCCAACCTCCCCACGACCAAAGGAGCAAGTTCACGGGTGACATTCTCCATCCCCAGAATAAAATCCCGAGTCTGTTCTTCATCCCGCGCCGGTGACCACGATTCCTCCTCGACCTCTCGCCCTCGCAGTCGATCGGAAAGATTCCCCCAGGCCGGCCAGCAGTGCCCGATGTGCCGGAAGATGTGACCGCGATAGCCTTGGCCGGAAACCAGAGTTTTTCCCACAAGGGGCCCATTGACGTAGTCATCGCCCTCTTTATCCAGAAGGCCCATGGCGACCATGGCGTTGAGCACCAGAGTCAAAGGGACTTCCTGCAGACTCAGTCGGGCAGCCAGCTGCCGGGCCGTCATCTTTTCCGATAGGTGCGAGAAAAGGTCGAGCTCCACGGCGCTCAGCAATATCCGCGCAGGCTCAAAACCATGGGAAAGCTTCATCAGATCTTTAAATGTCTCCGGCCTCACGACAACCTCCACAGGTTAAAGTGTCCCAAAAACTTCTCGCAGCATCTTTCGCCTCAGACCAGCCGCGCCTTTTCTGCCTTTTTGAGACAGGAATTCCCGGGGCGCCTCAGCAGTCCAGAACAGCATCAGCGTTTCGCGGTAGAGTTCTGCCAGCGGACGACCAGTCATCGCCTGCAGGAAGGCCCGCGCAGAGCTGAAGGTTATCTGGTCAGCAGCGAGCTCCTCCCCCGTCTCAGTGAAAAGCTGGGAGGAAAAGTACAGTTCATCCTCGTGCAGGGCTTCCTCGTCGATCCTCCACACCATGGCTCCTTGGTCTGGGAGCGGTGCCAGCAGGCTGTCGGCCACCAACGTCTGTAGACAGTCGCCATGGACAAATCCTTGCCGACGACTGCGCAGGTCCTGGAAAAAGCCACCTTCGGAGCCATCGGCCGCATCGCCGCAAAACGGACACTGGAGGCTCTGTCGACGGGACAGGCGGGCGGAAGCTCCGCCTGGCAGCAGGTCATGGCGGGATGAAGATAGCGGCGAAGACGTGAAGGTTTCCTGACAACGCAGGACGAAATCCCCCAGTTGCCGGAATTGGGCATGAACAGCAGTGCTGCGGGCGTGGGTAAGGACAGGATAGACGCGGCTGCTCAGATTGGTGGTCAGACTTTCCACTTTGGGACTCTTGGAAATGAACGTGTCGAGAACCTGGTAGCCCCTCTCCCGCGCCGACTCCACCAGAAATTCCCGCACCCCGATATGCTCCCGCAAGCGCAGGCGGCTGTCGATGAGGCTGGGCAGCAGCCAAAATTTATCCGTCGCGCCCCCGGCCTCCCGGACCTCCTGCAGCAAGGAGGCGGCGTTGACAAGAGAGGGACGGTCTTTGACCGGCACCAGCACCAGATCGGCGGCAAGCAGGGCACTGCGGGTGAAATAGTCGAGGATAGGCCGGGTATCGAGGATAAAGATCCCGTCGAGATCGGCCTGACTCAGAGCACGTTTCAGATGAAAGGGATCGTCATCGGGGGGCACCAGGCCCCGCTCGGAGGCCAGATACTGCACGCCGTATTCCCCCAGTTCGACCAGATCGCGGACAGGTCGTCCCGCGAACAGGTCGGCAACGGAAGCACCGGAGGAACGGCGGATGGCAAACATGGCGTCGACGCTGAAATGATTGTCAAAAGAGGCGATGGTCACCGGCAGGTCTTCGCGCAGCGCCTTGAGATAAACAGCAAGATTGGTAGCGATAGTCGTCTTGCCTACCCCCCCTTTTTCACTGGCTACCGCGACAACAAAAGGAACGCGTCCTGCCATGCTCACTCCTCCCTCAGGCCGATGCAGACACCTGCAACTCTTCCCAACGCTCATAGGCGGCGGCGATCTGTTCCTGCAGCCGTTCATGAAGGGAGGAGATTTCCCGCCAGCGTTTACCGTCCTCGTAAAGTCCCGGGTCGGCCATGACCTGTTCCAGGTCGCCCAACTCTTTTTCCAGCGTCTCAATAAGCCCTTCGACCTCGCTCAGTTCTTTCTGACGTTTTTTCTCCAGGCGTTGCGTATCCTTGCGCTGTTCATGCTGGCGCCGGCGTTCGTCCTTATCCATGGGTGTTTCACCAGCGGCACCCTGCAGAACCTCGACCCGCTGCTGCGAATGGCTCTGATCCCCCTGCGCCCCCTTGGCGCGCAGAAAATCTTCGTAATTCCCCAGATAAGAGACAGCCTTGCCAGCGGCGACTTCGACCACCCTGTTGGCCAGCGAATCGACAAAGTAGCGATCGTGGGAAACAAAAACCACCGTCCCCTTGTAGCCCTTGAGAGAATCGAGCAAGACCTGCTTGGACTGCAGGTCGAGATGGTTGGTTGGCTCGTCGAGCAGCAGTAGATTGGCGGGGCGCAGCAGCAGAATAGCCAGGGCCAGACGGTTGCGTTCACCGCCGGAGAGCACGGAAACGCGCTTGTGGACATCGTCGCCGGTAAAGAGAAAAGAGCCGAGGATATCCCTCACCCTGGGCACCATATCAAAAGGGGCAGCAGCAGTGATCTCTTCGAGGGCCGTCTTCTGCGGATCGAGAATACGAGCCTGATCCTGGGCAAAATAAGCCAGCGCCAGGTTGTGCCCTTCCTGCCGGGTTCCCGTCGTCGGCGCCTCCACCCCGGCCAGCAGCCGCATCATCGTTGACTTTCCGGCGCCGTTGGCCCCGACGAGAGCCAGGCGCTCCCCTTTCTCCACCGCCAGATCGACGTGTTCCAGTACAGTCAGGTCACCATACTGCTGGCTGGCACCGACCAGCTCCACCGCCAGTCGTCCGCCCTTGGGGGGATCGGGGAACTGAAAGGCAATGCGCTTGCGGGCCGGCGGCACCTGGATACGCTCGATTTTTTCCAGCTGCTTGACGCGGCTCTGCACCAGGGAGGCTTTGTTGGCCTGGTAGCGGAAGCGGCTGATAAACGCTTCGATCTTGCCCACTTCCTCGTCCTGGCGGCGCTTGGCTTCCAGCAGCGCTTCGACGCGGCGTTCCCGTTCCTCGACATAGCGACTGTAATTGCCAGGATACTCGGTCAACTGGCCGTTCCAGACCTCGACGATGCGACCGACCACCTGATCGAGAAAAAAACGGTCATGGGAGACCAGGACGACGGCAAAGGGATAGTGTCGGAGGTACTCCTCCAGCCAGTCCCTGGCGGGCAGATCGAGGTGATTGGTCGGTTCGTCCAGCAGCAGCAGATTGGGACGCTGCAGCAACAGTTTGGCCAGGGCGATGCGCATCTGCCAGCCGCCAGAAAAAAACTCGCAGGGCTTCTGCCAGTCCTTTTCGGCGAAACCGAGACCATGCAGAACCTTGGCGACTTCCGTCTCCATGGTGTAGCCGCCCCGCTGTCGAAAGGACTCCTGCAGCGACGCGTAGCGATCAAGGTCGGCGGCCGTGCCGCCGACAGCGATAACCTTTTCAAGACGACGCATGTCCTGTTCCATCTGCAAAAGCTCATCGAGAGCACCATGCACTTCATCAAACAGGGTGTGGCCACGATGCTCGAGACCATCCTGGGGAAGGTAGCCAAAAGTCGTCCCTTTGGCGGCCTGCACCTCGCCGCCGTCGGGAGCTACACGGCCCGCCAGAATCTTTAGAAGCGTGGTCTTGCCGGCGCCATTCTCCCCGCACAGGCCAATGCGATCTCCAGGACGGATGTGCCAGTTGACGTCGGCAAAAATCCGGTGTCCGCCAAATTCTTTGATGAGATTTTTTAGTTGCAGCATGGTCCTTCTTATATCACAGGCGTCTTTCTCATGAAACATCGAAAAAAACACGGGCGCCCTTATGAGGTTCCGCTATCAAAACCCTTTGCTTTCTGGTATAGTTACGAGGTTTTCACCGATAGTGGCTTCATCCATCACGGCCCAAGGGCCGTTTGAATAGATCGAGACATTACCCTACCCGATATCCGCGGAAGCAACTCCGGGCCTGCCAGGCTTCGCTGAGACTCCGCCGGAAACCGGCATCCCCCATTGAAGCGTCCGATCGGGCGCTGGAAGGAATCGACACATGAGCAAGAAGATGCTGATCAATGCCACCCATCCCGAAGAAAACCGGGTGGCCATTGTGACCGACGGCATCCTCAACGAACTCGACATCGAGGTCGTTGGCAAGGAGCAGACCAAAGGCAATATCTACAAGGGCACTGTTGTCCGCGTCGAACCGGGTCTGCAGGCCGCCTTCGTCGACTACGGCGCCGAACGCCTGGGCTTTCTGCAGATGGGGGAAATCCACCCCTCCAGCTACAAAACAGCGCCTGGGGCTCCCGAGCAGAAGGGAAGGCCCCGCATAAACGACATCCTGCAGCGGGGCCAGGAACTGCTGTTGCAGATCGTCAAGGAGGAACGCGGCACCAAGGGCGCTGCCCTGACCACATTTCTGTCCCTGCCTGGACGCTACATGGTGCTGATGCCGGAGAGCGACACCAAGGGAATCTCCCGCAAGATCGAAAACGAAGGGGAGCGAAAAAAGCTCAAGGAGACCATGTCCACCCTCGACCTGCCGGCGGACATCGGCTACATCGTGCGGACCGCCGGCATCGGCCAGAGCCGCGAGGAGCTGGGCCGCGATCTCGATTACCTGATCCGCCTGTACCGCAATATCGTCAAGCACAACGAAAAAGTACGCGCCCCCGCCCTGATCTACCGCGAATCCAACCTGGTCATCCGTTCCATTCGAGACTACTTCAGCAAAGACATGGACGAAGTCCTCATCGACGATCCCAGGGTCTTCCAGGAAGCGAAGGATTTTTTCCAGCAGGTCATGCCTGAATACGCCCATCTGGTCAAACTGCACCAGGAGCGCCGTCCCATCTTCGCCCGCTACCAGATCGAAGAACAGATCGAAACGATCAGTAAAAACAAGGTGCCGCTGCCCTCCGGCGGCTCTATTGTTATCGACTCGACCGAAGCCCTGGTGGCCATCGATGTGAATTCAGGAAAAATGGCCGGTGAGCAGGGCGTAGAAGCCACGGCCTACAAAACCAACCTTGAAGCGGCCACCGAAATCGGTCGTCAGCTGCGCCTGCGCGACCTGGGCGGCCTGATCGTCGTCGATTTCATCGACATGCGCGACCGCCAGCATATTCGCGAGGTGGAAAAAAACCTCAAAGACGCCCTGAAAGATGACAAGGCACGCGTCACCGTGGGCCGCATCAGTTCCCAATTCGGTCTGCTGGAAATGAGCCGTCAGCGCATCAAAGCCGCCCTGGCCGAGGGCACCTATAACACCTGCGCTCATTGCCACGGCACCGGCCGCATTAAGAGCGTCGAGACCCAGGCCATCGCTTTTCTGCGCAAAGTGTACGGCGGCATTGCCCGCGGCCAGATTGACCGCATCGAAGGGGAGGTTCCCCTGGAAGTGGCCACCTATCTGTTGAACAGCAAGCGTGAGGAATTGATTGAACTAGAACGCTCACGCAATGTCTCCATCATGATCAAAGGAAAGCCCGACCTCATTTCTGGCCAGATGGAGCTGACCTTCCAGAAACGGGAAAAGGAAAGCCGGGAGGAAGTGGCCCCCGTCGAATTCAGCACGTCCCAGCCTCAGCCCCTTGCCGGTGAAAACCCCAGTGAAGAGGAAAGCGTTCTCGTCAAGGCGGAAAAAACAACGGAACCGGAAAAAGAGGGAAAGAAACGGCGGCGACGGCGCAAGAAAAAACCGACGGAAGGCGCCGAGACCAGCGCCGAAGCGACGGACGAGTTTCCTTATGAAAAGGATGGCGAGGAGGAATCGGCCACCGAAGACTCCGGCAGTCCCGCTCTGGAAAGTGAACAGACGCCGGCAGAAGCCGCCCCGCCCAAAAAACGCCCCAGACGCAGACGCAAACCTTCCACAGGCAAATCGCCTGCACAGGAGACCGAGGCAGCACCTGTCGCAGAGGCCGCAACGGAATCACCTGGGAAGGACGATCAAACTTTCGTCGCCAATTCAACGCCGCAAGCCTCTTCGCCCCCAACTGATGAGATTCAAGCCACAGAGGCAACCGTAGAAAAAAGCGCGGAAGCAGCCCGTAAAAAACGCCGCCGGCGGCCAAGTAAACCAGCAACACCGACAGACGAAGAACAGAAAGAATCGGCCAGGAAGACAGATACCGCTAGAGCAGAGCAGCCCTCCCCAGAATTCGGCGGACCTGGCGAGGACTCAACCAGGGCAGTTCCTGAGCTTGCCAAGAACAAGGCGGTCGAAAAACCATCGGCACCAAAAGAGGAAACTGCAGGCAAAGCTGTACGAGCCAGACGTAGCCGAAGCACCGCGAAAACGCCGGCAAAAAAAGTGGCTGCCTCTGACGAGACGGAAATTAAGCCTGCAAAAACCGACTCAGCCATGGTGGCTGAGGACAAAAAACCGGTGGCCAGAAGTCGCCGACGCACAACCACCAAAAAGAGCGATACTGCGAAAACCACTGAACATGACGGCCCACAGGAAGCGACACAAGCGGCTCCTGAGCAAAAGAGTATCACCGGCGAGACGGCCTCCGATAAACCCGCCGCCAAACGTCCTGCCCGCCGAAAAAAACCGGCCGCTGCAAAAAAGGAAGAGGACATTCCGACATAAAGGAAAGGCCGGGCGATCTGCCCGGCCTTTCTCGTTTAATCGCGGGAGCGCAGAAAAACCACCAATGCGCCTTCGCCCCCATGCTGCCTGGGAGCCCGCCCCCACTCGCTGACCCAGGCGCGCCCTTCCTGACCGAGGTAGCGCTCCATATCGTCTCGCAGAATGGGCTCCTTTCCTGAGCCCTTTCCCCACCCGGTAATCACCAGCACCACTTTACGGCGGTGGTGCAGGGAATCTTCCAGAAAGAAACGCACCTTCGCTCGAGCCTCATCTCGCGTAAGTCCATGCAAATCGAGTGTCGCCTCGGGACGCAGTTTGCCCTTGCGCAGCAGTTTCATGCGACGGGGGACAGCGCCTGGCGTTTCCTCCTCCGGATATTCATCCACGAAGGTAACTTCCATTTTGCCAAGAGCCTGCAGAAACAGATCCTTCTCTGTGAGTGATTCTTCCCGCTGCCCCGTAGAGGCGGCCGGACCTTCCGGCTGTTCCGCATTGGCATCTTCCGTACCCAGGGCAGAGGAATCCAACCCTAAGCGTGCCATTTCCTTGGCAAAGAGATCTTTGGCATCCACCCTTTCTTCCTCTGCAACCGGTTCGGTGGCCACGTTGAAGGGCTTTTTAGAAGCATCGCTTGCTGCAGAAAATTTTACCCCCTTCAAGGCTTTGAAGGGGGTACTGGTCAAATCATTTCCGGATTTTTTGTTACGGCTCAAAATTAACGCCTCACGATTTTCCGGCGACCCTGAATGGCTTTGGTCTGTTTCTTGATGAGGGCTCCCGGCTTTTCGAGGTGAAACTGATACCACAGATCGCCGTAATCCATCATCCGCATGCGCCGTCCTTCTTTCAGGGCCTCGAGATTGGCCTGCAGGGTTTCATTGCCGCCGACCTTCTTCAGGCCTTTCTCCATGATGGAAATAGCCTTCTCCTTCTCCCCCACCTTCTCCAAGCAGAAGGCATAGAGATTCCAGAGAAAGGGCTCCTTTTTGGTGCCGCCAACAGCTTTCTCGAACGTTTCGATCATCTTGGCGGTTTTCTGCTTTTTCATGTAGCAGACCGCCAGCATTCCCATGGCGACCCAGTGACGCACAAAGCCCTTCCGCAGATAATCAAAGGCCTTGGTAAAGTCCTGCTTGATGTAAAGAATCATGCCGATCTGGGCATTGACCTGGGATTTGATGTAAAACTGCCAGTTGGCGTACTTAAATCCGGACTCAAGAGTTTTGATGGCCTTTTCGGAGCGCCCGGCCTGGATATCACGCTGGGCGATATCCATCAGCTCCCCGATCTTCTTCATCACGATACGGGTGATGATGAAGAAAGGTATTGCAAAGGCGATGACGCCGGCGATCACGGCGATCCAGTAATCAAGTCCGGCAAACACGGTAAGGGCGGCGGCCATGGCCGTGCCAATGAGCATGGAGATGAGGAGATTGTACATAAAACGGGCAGTCCTTTCCGGAGGGAATGAAAATGGGGAAGTCTAGCAACGGGTCCCCAAAAAGTCAAAAAATATCCTGTGTCTGGACCGAGGTATTCTGCCCTTGAGACGACAGCAATCTACTCAGCCGCGGTGGTCCTCCCTGACCATCAGGGTCAGATTGTCGCCGGGCCTGAGAACATGCTCCTGGGACAGATTGTTCCAGTCCATGATCTGATGAGTCCCCACATCAAACTGTCTGCCGATACCCCAGAGGGTGTCACCGGACTTGACGCGATAGACGATCTTGCGAACCGGGCCTGTCTTTTTGACGGCGGTCGTAACGGGCTTGGCCGACTTGGCGCTGACAATGAGGGTCTGACCTGGTCGAATAATATTGCTCCAGCCAAGGCGATTCCATACCCGTAATTCTTTCTCGCTCACCCCGAACCGACGGGACACGCTCCACAGGCTGTCGCCCTTGCGGACGGTATAGGTCGCTCTTCTGCTGCGCGCGTAATCGTCGGACAGTTCATCAATGGGACGGCTGGTAAACCCCTTTTTAAGGGGGAGGATAAGATCCATACCCACCCTGAGTGCACGGGGATTCTTGATATTGTTCAGGGCGATGATGTCATCGACGCGAATGCCGTGAGTTTTGGCCAAAGCCAGCAGCGTATCTCCTTGTTGGATGCGGTGGCGGGCATAATTGGCCCGCTCACCGGCAGGGATGGCCGCATATTTTTCAGAAAAGGTCTCCAGGGTTCCCGCTGGAATGCGCAGGGCATAATCCCGCACCCCAGGGGGGGTTGACCAGCGCTTCAATTCAGGGTTCAGAGCTTTAATTTCTTCGTAGGAGGCACCGCAGAGGTCGGCGACGATCTCCAGGTCTGTGGCACTGGGAATAAGATATACGTCGAAATCGAGGGGCTCCTGGTACTCAAGATCGATAAAGCCGTATTTTTCAGGCTCCTTGCCGATCAGCGTCACCGCCAGCAGCTTGGGTACGTAATTCTTGGTTTCGTTCTGCAGATAGGAACCGTGGCTGAGTTCCCAGAAATCCCGGGTATTGTACTTACGGATGGCCTGGCGCAATTTACCACCACCGGCGTTGTAGGAAGCGATGGCCAGGTACCAATCGCCATCGAACTGACGGTGCAGGTCTCTGAGAAAGCGTGCTGCCGCCCGCGTCGATTTTTCAAAGTCGCGGCGTTCATCGCGCCACCAGTCGTTCTGCAGACCGAAAATCTTGCCAGTGCTCTCGATAAACTGCCAGGGTCCGGCGGCATGGGCCCAGCTGTAGGCGCGATTGTTGAATCCAGACTCTATCATGGCCAGGTAAGTCAAATCCTGTGGCAGGCCTTCTTCCGCAAAAATCTGCCTCATCATGGGCAGATAACGCCCGGAGCGCTCAAGCCAAAGGCGAAAAGCGGCAGGACTGCGCCTGGCGTAATAATCAATGAAGTAGTGGACTTTTTCGTTTTCCACTACGGGAAAATCGAAAGTTACCTCATCGTGTACAACATTGACCCCTTCATCTTCAGGTGGCGTCTGCTCATCGGCGAGTAGCAGCAGCTCTTCATCATCGACCAAGGCCAAAGGATCAAGTAAAGAGAAGTCCACATCAGCGTCGAGCAGTGAGTAATAGGCCAAGGCATCATTGGAGTGCGCCAGCAGGGACAAATGTTCGCTGAGGAGGCGGTTTTCGCTGACCGCCAAGGTCCCCTCAGCCGACGAGGCACCGTCACCCCAGGCCCCCAGGAATGTGGGCCCGCAGCCGGCGAGCAGGAAAAAAAGGGCTAAAACCCCCGTTATTCTCATAAAATTATCCCCCTTCAGAGGGCCAAAACTACACGGAAACCCTTTGTGTGTCAAGGACTTCCGGCCGTGCCCGGCCAAAAACGGCGCTCCAGTTCCTGTAGCAGAGGCACGAAGGTGACGCGGTCGCGGGCACTAACCGGAATAGCCTCAAATCGGCGGCAAAGGGGCGAGATTTCTTCTGCCGGCACGAGGTCGATCTTGTTGAAAACCAGCAGACGAGGGATGCGGTGCAGTTCGAGATCGGTCAGAATTTTCTCCACGGCGTCCATCTGCTCTTCGAAGCGAGGGTTGGAGAGGTCGACCACATGCAGGAGCAGGTCGGCGTCCTCCAGTTCTTCCAGCGTCGCCTTGAAGGCCCCCATCAGGCTTTTAGGGAGATGGCGGATAAAGCCAACCGTATCGGTGATGATGACCTCCCGCTCCATGGGGAAGCGCAGTCGCCGTGTCGCCGTGTCGAGGGTGGCGAACAGAAGGTCTTCCGTCAGCACCTGGCTCTGCGTAAGAGCATTGAGCAGAGTGGATTTGCCGGCATTGGTATAGCCGACGATAGAGATGATGGGAACATCGGTGCGGATACGCCGCTGCCGCCGCTGCCGCCGCCCTTTCTCCAGATTCTGCAGCTGCTTTTCCAGACGGGAGATGCGATCACGGATGCGCCGACGGTCGATCTCCAGCTTGGTTTCTCCCGGACCGCGTCCACCGATACCACCCATCAGCCGGGAGAAAGCCGTACCTTTGCCCATGAGACGCGGCAGGATATATTTGAGCTGGGCCAGTTCGACCTGCACCTTACCGTCAAGGGTGTGAGCGCGACCGGCAAAAATATCAAGAATCAGCTGCGAACGATCGATGACCTTGAGCTCGGTGATGGCCGACAGGGAGCGCACCTGGGTCGGGCTGAGATCCTGGTCGAATATCAGGAGCGTGGCCCCCTGCTGCAGGGCGGCGATAACCACTTCCTTGACCTTCCCCTCGCCCATGAGATATTTGGGATTGAGCTGCCGCGGGCGCTGCATGACCCGGTCGACGACCAGCACATCGGCCGTACGGGCCAGCTCCGCCAGCTCATCGAGAGAATCCTCCACCTGCTGACGCCCCTGCTGACTTACCGAGATCAGGATGGCCTTCTCCCGGGTGTCAGCCAGGTCAATGGTTTCGGCCATCTTCCGTTCCAGTTCCTCGTCCAGGGAACGGAAAAAGGCCGCCGCATCCAGGTCCAGAGCGTAGATGGACGGTGCACTTAGAACTTCGACGCTTTTGCCCTCCGGATTGGGGGGCAGCAGATGAGCGTAATGGATTTTGTCGGGCAGCCCCTGCTGTCCCACCGTCAACACCATCATCAGGTCAAGACGCAGCAGGGCCAGGTCGGTGAGATCGTCCTGGGACAGGGATTCTCCCTTGAGGTGCGTGTGAATACAGCGCAGCCCCCGCAGCCCACTGCGCCCCAAGGCGTAGGAAGACAGATCGGGGATGACGATTTCCCGGTCATCCCCAACGATGACATAGAGCACCACCCCCTGGCGGTCGACGATGATCGCGAGCTGCCGCCCAATCTCGAAGGAACGCTCCGTCAGGTAGCGGGCCAGTTCCGCGGTGACAACCTCGCCAACGGGAACCCGCCGATTGGCGATCCGTTCGAGGGCTTTGAGCTGGCTCGGCTTGAGCCCCGTGACATTGCCATGGATCAATCGGTAGTCTCCCTAAAAGAAAAGGGCCCTTGCGGGCCCTTGTGTGCTATCAACAAGACCCGCTCGATCAGGCGGGCACAACGGTACTGAAACCGCCATCCACGAAATGGACCTCGCCGGTCACGCCGCTGGCAAGATCGGAGACCATATAGACGACGGACTTGCCCACGTCCTGCTGATCGACTGCGCGGCGCAGAGGCGCATATTGGTCCATCAGCTTGAGTTTTTCGCGCAGTCCACCAACGCCGGAGGCGGCCAATGTTTTAATGGGGCCGGCCGACACGGCGTTAACGCGGATCTTCTTGCCGCCAAGCTCGGCGGCCAGGTAGCGCACCGAGGCCTCCAGGGCCGCCTTGGCTACCCCCATGACATTGTAGTTGGGCACGGCGCGGGTGGCGCCGAGGTAGGTCAGGGTGACAACGCTGCCGCCGTTCTTCATCAGGGGCGCTGCATAGCGGGTGACGGCCACCAGAGAATAGGCACTGATATCCATGGCCAGCTTGAAACCTTCGCGGCTCGTTTCACTGAAGGGACGCTTGAGGTCGTCCTTGTTGGCAAAGGCGACGGAATGCACGACAAAGTCGATATCCCCCCAGACCTCTTTCACCTTGGCGAAAACCGCTTCGATGTCCTCATCCCGCCCGACATCGCAGGGGAGAATCAAGTCGGACCCCAAGCTTTCAGCCAGGGGCCGGACCCGCTTTTCCAGTGCCTCATTGAGATAGGTGAAAGCCAGCGTGGCACCGGCTTCCTTGAGTTGCTGGGCAGCCCCCCAGGCGATGCTCATATCGTTGGCGACACCAAAAATAATGCCGCGTTTTCCCGTCATCAAACCCATAATCGTTTCGTCCTCCATAATATTCTTAAACACCTAATGCAAGTGGTTTTTATTAGCAGATAGGTGAAGATAAAGCAAGAAGTTTAGCCGCATCAGCGCCTCAGCGCGCCACGTGCTTATTGCCCTTTGATAAGCTTCAACAGATCATCGGCCTTCTTGTAGCCGGGCGCTACCAGACCATCAGGAAGTACCAGCGTGGGGGTCGAACGGATACCCAACTGCGGGGCCAGGGCAATGGTCTGGTCGACCACGTCCGTATCGCAGAGAGGCACGGGTACCGGCTTGCCGGCAAAGCTGTCTTCCAGCATCTCCAGGGAGCCGGCACAAACAATACTCTGGGAGATCCCGTACGCTTTGGGGTGCATCTTGAGGGGGAAAAGCTTGATCAGAAAGACGATATCGGGGTCGCGCCGCACCACCTCCTGCATCTCGACATGCAGCTTCTTGCAGTAGGGACATTCCGGATCGGTAAAAACGATCACCCTGTGAGGCGCCTGGGAGTTGCCCAGGACCAGAGCGTCCTGCAGAGGAATACGCCCGACGTCAACGCGATTAAGTTCCGCCTCACGCTGGCTGGTCAGGTTTTTGCCGTCCTGCAGGCGGATGACATTTCCCGCAACGACATAGCTCTTGGAAAAATCGACGTAAAGAGGAAACCTTTTGCCCTGCTTCTCGGCTTCCACCAGCCACAGGCCGGGAACCTCGGCGAAATCGACCCGCAACACCTTGTCCACACCATCCTTAAGCAGTTTACCGGCTTCTTCTTCTGAAAGGCTGTGGCATTGGCGGCATTCCCCGGCCCCGCAGCCATCTTTTTGAAAGGCCTGCGCATTGAAACTTAAAAGGCCCGTGAACAGTATGGCAAAAAGCAATTTATTCATTTTTCTCCCTTTCCAGTCTTATTCCCCTGTCGCCCGTTTATTTACGGCACCCTGGACGAACGCACGAAAAATCTGCCACACAGAATAATACGCCTGGCCACTTTTCGCAACAACGAAGCCAACAGGTCTGTGTCAGAACGTTGACTTTTGTCCCAAGGTGAACGAGAATCACCACCCGGCCGCAAACCCTCGGGACGGCTGAATTCCGCTAGAAAGCTATTGCCATGTCAAATACGACCCTTATCGGTATTGCTCTGGCGCTGGCCATGGATGCTTTCGCTGTCGCCCTCGGCGCCGGCTTGACCCTTGAGCGCCTCACCGGTCGCCATCTCTTTCGCCTCGGCTTCCACTTCGGCCTTTTCCAGGCTCTCATGCCCATCCTCGGCTGGCTGGCCGGCCTGACAATTCAGCAATGGATAACCGCCTACGACCACTGGCTGGCCTTTGCCCTGCTGGCCTTTGTCGGCGGCAAAATGATCCGGGAGGCTTTTCATTCGGAAGAAGAACGGGACAGCAGAGACCCTACTCGAGGCATGACGCTGGTCATGCTTTCCCTGGCCACCAGCATCGATGCCCTGGCCGTAGGTCTGACCTTGGCGATGATCGGAGTGAGCATCTGGCTGCCCGCCGCAGTGATTGGTATCGTTGCCGGTGCCCTGACCGTTGTCGGCATGTTCCTGGGCCGCCGCATCGGCACCCTGTGGGGTCCCCGGGTAGAAATCCTGGGTGGGCTGATTCTCATAGGCATTGGGGCTAGAATTCTGCTGGAGCACACCCTTTGGGCCGCCTGAAACACCATCGAAAAAGGGGCCTTAAGGCCCCCCCGCTTCCTGCTTTTTTCAGTCTGACCAGCACGCCTGTCAGGCACGGATCACTTCGACCATATAGCCATCCGGGTCGGCGATAAAGTAAAACCTCTCCACCGCATCGCCCAACCCCTTGATGGGGCGCGGATTGAGCCCCATCTCCTCGTGACGCCGATGCGAGGCTTCGAGATCTTTAACGGAAAGGGCGATATGGGAATAGCCGTCTCCGATCTCGTAGGGCTTGTCGCGATCATGGTTGTGGGTCAACTCCAGCTCAAAGGCCTGCCCGGGAGCGCGCATGTAGCAAAGGGTGAAGCCCTGCGCGTCAAAATCAAGCCGACGCGAAACTTCAAATCCGAACGCCTCCCGATAAAATTTTTCGGAAGCCTCCAGGTTCAACACCCGCAGGCAGGCGTGAATCATCTGATAATCCATTCATTTCCTCCTTTGACAAACCTCTTTGCCCCTCAGGGCGCGCACGCCCCCTGCTCATCCAGCATGTCGCCAACAAGCAGAAGGATAACGAATTCTCGCACACGTGCCGAGACCTCAGTAGAAACAGGATCGAATACGATAGCCATGGAGGGACCAGTGCCGCCCCCCGCTTGCTCCTGCTGCACATAACTCACCCTGCCGCTCAGCGTCAACGGCCCGCCGGTCGGCAGGGAGAGGACAACCTCCACGATAGTTCCCACCGGCAGAGGAGGATTCTTCTGTACACAGACGCCGCCTTCGGACAGGGTGACGCCAGTACATTGAAAAACTTGCCCACCGGCGCGCACAACCACCCTATCGTTGAAAGGGGCGCGGAGGCGCTTACGCCCTCCGGTATCCCTGAACTGAAAGACCTTCAAGGTCGAATGCAGTTCCTCAACCAGCAGAGGTTTCATCAGAAAGCTGCAGGGGCCATACTCCTGGCATTGCTTATAGATGCCCATATCAGCCTTTTCCGACACCAGCACGACAGGGACACGGGAAAGCTGGCCGGACTCCTTGAGTGCCTTGAGGGAAGACAGACCACCGGGTTCGGGGAGATCCACATCGACAAGGATAATATCAGGGAGCATGACATTCACCGCGTCTAAAAGTTCAGAGCCATTCTTCACCGGCAGGACAGTAAAGTCCATGCGGTCTAAAAGAGTGCCGACATGGGCGAGAAAGTCCTCGTCTCTATCGGCGACCAGAACCGTGGGTTTCTGATTCATGCAATCCCTCCACATAATGCCGGCAGACATTGTGCCGGCCAATTGAAGATCTAAAGCCTATCGCGCTTTATCTCACGAGAATTTATATAACATGAAAAACATCGCGCGAAAACGTCTTTTTATGACTATTTCTATCTTCATTCAAGAAAGTAAAGACGGGCGCCCGAAAAAGCAGAAATCAGCCGGAGGCATCCAGCCACTCAATACGCGGCACCAAAGAGGCCGGAACATCCGCCATATGCGCGACACCTCGAGCTTGCAACTGCTGCAGAAAAAGAGTGGAAGCCTGCAGCAGAGAACGAACATCGATGTGGCGACAGACGGGAGCGAAAGGTTGCAGATAGCCAATACCGCCCTTCAGCAAAGCACAGGCACCCCCGTAATTACCCTTCTGCCAGTGCAGCAGACCGATACCAATCTGCAAAATCCCTTTGTACAGATCGCGCACCGATCCCGCTTCTTCCTTCCACAGATCTTCCAGGGTTTCGTGACACGCAAAGTAGCGGCCCTCGTTGAACTGGCGAACGCCATTAGAAAGGGCATCACAGGGAAAAGTATCGCAATCGATCGGTTTACCCACCCGAATCACCGCCGGTTGATGAGAGCAATCTGCTCATTCAGAGTCCAATAGTCGTAAATGTAGCCAAGACCGAAAAGCCCCCCGGTTAACAGATAGACGATGCCGGTAATCCATTTGCCCATGTACATGCGGTGTACGCCGAAGAACCCCAGGAAGGTCAGTAAAATCCAAGCCAGGTTGTAATCAATGGGGCCGGGAGAAAACCGCAGCTCGGCCTGACGATCCATGGCAGGGATGAGAAAAAGATCGATAAGCCAGCCAATGCCGAGCAGGCCAAGAGTAAAGAAATAGAGGGTTCCCGTGAGGGGTTTGCCGTAATAAAAGCGATGGGAACCGGTAAATCCGAAAATCCACAGGATATACCCTATGGCCTTGCTGTGCGATCCTTCCTCAATGGCCATGCCAGCAGCCTCCTTTCAGCAAAAAAACCGTTTTTCAAGGCAGGATAAGGACGCCCGCACCATCAGGAACCAGGCGCCAGATTTCCTCGATCTCTTCATCGGTGACGGCAATACACCCTTCGGTCCAGTCTGCCAGGTAATGGTGCCGGCCAAGCCAGGCGAAGCGCTCACCCAGGCCGTGAATCATAATGTCGCTGCCGGGTGAAACACCAAGGTTTTGCGCTCTACGCAGATCGTGGGTATTGGGATAGGAAATACGCAGCGCCCGGTGAAAGCGGCTCTGTTCATTGCGCAAGCTAATTCGGTAACGCCCTTCCGGCGTGCGCATGTCGCCCTGGCGCACTTTTGGCCCAACAGGTTTGCCCCCAAGGGAGATACGGTAGCTCTTGATACGCTGACCATCCCGATAGAGTGTCAAAAGTCTGGCCGCCTTTTCAACCAGAATGGTATCAGCGCGGATTCCTTCCGGCAAGGGGATGTGCCCCTGCATGGCGAACACCGGTGCGGCGGTCAGCAGCAGGAACAACATTTTTACCAGAATCATCAGGGTCTTGCGTGCAGGCATGATCGCGACTCTCCATGACATGGGGAATCCGGCCGGCGCTCTTTGGGCATGTCGGTCATTTGACCCAAAAAGAGACGAACAGCCGGGTTCCGCATTTTTCTGCAAAGAAAATGCCTGGATTAAAACCTAGGGCGAAATCAGATCGCAGACCTCCACCCGACTGCCGCGGGTGATCACCTGCAGCTGTGCAAGGGTCACGGGCACGGCGGAATGAGCGTTCCCGGCGGCGGCATAGACCCGCTCAAAGCGCGCCAGAGATTCGTCCAGCAGCACCGGCAATTGCGGAGAAAGGAGAAAAGGGCAGACCCCGCCCGGTGCGTAGCCGGTGTGGTGAATGACCTCCTCGGCCTCGGGCAGGCGCACCTTCCCCGACAGCCCTGTAGCTTTCTTGAGCTTCGAACTCTTCACCTTGGTGTCGCCGCAGGTTACCACCAGCACGGGCTTTTCACCCACCAGCAAAAGGACGCTCTTGGCAATCTGGGCCGGCTGACACCCAACCGCCGCCGCGGCAGTTTCGCAGGTAGGGGTCGGCGCGGCAAACTCCAACACCTCAATCCCCTGTGGCAACAGAAAGGCTTTGACATCGTCGATCGTCGGCATAAAAACTCCTCCAGGCAGACCGGCCTCTCGCCCGCTCCTTTCAGTCGCTCGAGCACACAGAGGGCACAGAGAAAACCATTAAAATTGTCTATCTCTGCGTTCTCAGTGTGCTCTAGAGAGCAAAGCGAACGGGCGAGAGGCCGGTTTATTTCTTCTGAATCTTCCAGCAGTTGTGAATGCGTCGGTTGCGCTCGAAATCCCGGGGGATGGTCTTTGCCGTGATATCTTCGATGTCCAGCTCGGGCAGAGCCGCCTCATCCATTTTGAACTTCCGGTTATTGTTGGAAAAGATCAGTATCCCGCCGGGATTGAGCAGACGGGCCGTGTCGCGCAGCAGGGGGACATGATCACGCTGCACGTCAAAGCTGTCGGTCATGGACTTGGAGTTGGAGAAGGTGGGCGGATCGAGGAAGATCAGATCGAAGCGTCGCTTCTCCTGGCGCAGCCACTTGAGGCAGTCGGCCTGGATGAATTCGTGGCGGCTGCCGGTGAAACCGTTGACGGCCATATTCTTTTTGGCCCAGTCCAAATAGGTGCGCGACATGTCCACGGTAGTGGTGGCTGCCGCGCCCCCTTTAGCGGCGTAGACCGTGGCCGAGCCGGTGTAGGCAAAGAGGTTGAGAAAGGTCTTGCCGGCGGCCAGCTCGCCGATGAGCTGCCGGGTGAGGCGATGGTCGAGAAAGAGCCCGGTGTCGAGGTAGTCGGTAAGATTGACCAGAAAACTGCAGCCGCTCTCCCCCACCTTGAGTAGGTCGCCGCGGCGAGCGAGTTTTTCGTACTGGGTACTCCCCTTCTGTTTCTGCCGTACCTTGAACACAATGTGCTCGGAGGGCAGCTGCAGCACTTCGGGGAGCACGGCGCGGATCTCCCGCAGGCGGATGGCCGCCTGCCGCGGGTCAATAGAGGAAGGTGGGGCGTATTCCTGCACATGCGCCCAGTCGCCGTAAATATCGACGGCCACAGCGTACTCGGGCATATCGGCGTCGTAAAGACGGTAGCAGAAGACGTCGTTCTGGCGGGCCCAGCGCCCCAGGGTACGCAGGTTCTTCTTCAGGCGGTTGGCGAACATCTCGGCGCCGGGAGTCTGGGCGGCATGGCGGGTTTCGTCCGAAACGTCAGCACCGTAAAACCACTGGGGATCCACATCGAAATGAAGCAACTGGCAGGGGAGCGCGCCATTGAAGAAACTGTGCTTGCGACGGGCGCGCAATCCCAGGTTCCGGGCCAGATCGGGATTGCCTGTAAAGACGGCGGCCTTCCAGCCGACAAAGTGCTCCTGCAGTCGCGCGCCAAGCTGGGCATAGAGGGAACGCAGCTGATTGACCTCCCCCAGGCGCTCGCCGTAGGGGGGGTTGGTCAGCACCAGGCCACCCTTCGTTTCCGTGCCGGCCGGGGCCACCAGGGCCGCGACATCGCGCTTCTCAAAAACAACGGCCGTCTCCAGCCCGGCTAGTCGGGCGTTGGCCTGCGCTGCCCGCACCGCCTGCGCTTCGAGATCGAAGCCGAACAGGGGGGGCAGCGTCTGCAGCCCGGCTTGCCGGCGGGCCGCCGCTTCGCCGAGCAGGTTCTGCCAGACCGCGTCGTCGTGCCCTTGCCATCCCAAAAAGCCGAAATAGGAGCGGCTGAGGCCGGGGGCGATATCGGCCGCCATGAGAGCTGCCTCCAACACCAGGGTGCCGGATCCGCACAGAGGATCGACCAGGGCGCCACCAGCGCCAGCGATCTGCGGCCAGTTGGCCCGCAGCAGAATGGCCGCCGCCAGATTTTCTTTGACCGGTGCCAGCACCTGCTCCTGCCGGTAGCCGCGGCGATGCAGGCTCTCCCCCGACAGATCAAGGCCCAGACTCACTTGTTCGCGCTGGATATGCACGTTGACCCGGATTGACGGCCGCTCCAGTTCCACCGACGGCCGCTGACCACGCACGTCACGCAGCTGATCGACGATGGCATCCTTGACTTTAAGCGCGGCGTAGTGGGAATGCTGCAGCGGCGACTGCATAGAGTTGCAGTCCACGGCCAGCGACCCTTCCTCGCCCAGATGCTCCCGCCAGTCAATGGCCTGCACGCCCGAGTAGAGTTCTTCATAGGTGGTCGCGGAAAAATTTGCCAGGGTGAGCAAAATGCGGCTGGCCAGCCGCGACCACAGACAAGCGCGGTAGCCAATAGCCAGGGAACCGGCAAAATTGACCCCCGCCCGCGTCTCCTTAACCTCCAGGGCGCCCAAATCCCGCAACTCATCGGCCAGCAGAGCCTCCAGCCCTTTCGGAGCCGTCGCAAAAAACACATAGGTGGAACTCATCAAGACCTCTCTTTATGCCGGCGTGCCATAGCGCCGATGCAGCACCTGTCGAATATCCTCGACACAGCGATAGGGGATTTTCAGCTGACCACGTCCCGAGCCGATGGCGATGATGCCCGTGTCGGGACCGTGGAAATCGGAACCGCCCGTGACGATGAGTCCACGCCGGCGCGCCTGGGTGATATACCAGTCGATGTCATCGAGACTGGAGCCGGAATTGTACGCCTCGACCCCGTCCAGGCCCATGGCGGCAAAGGTGTCGAGCAGGGTCAGAAAGGCTGTCCTGTCTGTGGTGATGAAGGGAGGATGGGCCAGCACCGTGATCCCCCCGGCCCGCTGGATCAGGGCCATGGCTTCGTCGAGAGGAAAGGCGCGTTTGTCCACATTACAGGGGATGAGATAACGCTGAAAGGCGTCCTCACTGCCGCGCACGTAACCTTTCTCCTGCAGGGCCATGGCGATGTGGGGCCGCCCCAGAGTGCCGCCGGCCCTGGCCGCCACCTCGGCAAAGTCTAGGGGAGCACGCCCCTCGGTGCGCAACTTCTCGTTCACGCGCTCGACGATCAACTCGTTGCGCCGCTCTCGAAAGTCCTGAAAGGAGGTCAGGGCTTCGACCAGTTCGGGGCAATGATGATCAAAACCGTAACCGAGCAGATGGATGTCGTTGTAGCCCTGCCACACCACCGACAGTTCGACCCCGGAGAGCACCTCCACCCCCAGCCGCGCCCCGGCGGCCATGGCGGCCTCGATCCCGTCGATATTGTCATGATCGGCCAGGGCGACAGCCGCCAACCCCACCTCCGCGGCGCGGCGCACCACCTCTTCTGGCGAGTAAAGGCCGTCGGAGCAGGTCGAATGGAGATGCAGGTCCACCCATTTCATGTTCATGAAAAATCCTTTTAATAGTGGTCGTTAACGCTTCTTCACCCGAAATCCCGCCTTCTCCCAGGAATTCGCCTCGTCCTTGCGCGGCCGCTGCTCCCGGGGTTTTTCCGGACGAGGCTGGTTGCCGTTTCCGCCCCCGGGGAGAGCCTCCTTGATAGAGAGGCTGATACGCTTGCGGGGGATATCGACGGCAAGCACTTTGACCTTGACGATCTCGCCGACCTTGACCGCTTCGTTGGGGTCTTTGATGAAACGATCGGCCAGATGGCTGATATGCACGAGGCCATCCTGATGCACGCCGACGTCGACGAAGGCGCCGAAAGCGGCCACGTTGGTCACCGTCCCCTGCAGCAGCATGCCCTCCTTGAGGTCGCCTATCTCCACGACATCCTCGCGGAAGGCCACGGCCTGGAAAGCCTCGCGCGGATCGCGCCCGGGCTTTTTCAGCTCGGCGACGATGTCGCGCAGGGTGGGCAGACCGACCTCGCCGTCAACGTACCTTTTCAGATCGATTACCTCGATGAGCTCATCGTTGGCGGCCAGTTTTTCCACCGACACACCGAGGTCGGTGGCCATTCTTTTCACCAGGGCATAGTTCTCCGGATGCACAGCGGTGTTGTCGAGGGGATTTTCTCCCTCGCGGATGCGCAGGAAGCCGGCGGCCTGCTCAAAGGCTTTGTCGCCGAAGCGTGGCACTTTGAGCAACGACTTGCGGCTGGCAAAAGCACCGTGCTCGTCCCGGTAGCGTACAATGGCGCGGGCCAGAGATTCGCCAATACCCGACACGTAGGAGAGCAGCGCCCAGGAGGCCGTCTTCAGGTCGACCCCGACATAGTTGACGCAGCTCTCCACCACGGCATCGAGCGCTTTTTTCAGGGCGGGCTGACTGACGTCGTGCTGGTACTGGCCGACGCCGATACTCTTGGCGTCGATTTTGACCAGTTCGGCCAGAGGATCCTGCAGGCGCCGGGCGATGCTGATGGCTCCGCGCACGGTAAGGTCGAGATCAGGAAATTCTTCGCGGGCGATATCCGAAGCCGAATAAACGCTGGCACCCGCCTCGTTGACGATGACCACCGGCAGCTGCACCCCGGCTTCCCGCAGGGTTTCGCGCACGAACTGATCCATCTCGCGGCTGGCAGTGCCATTGCCGATGGCGATCATCTCGATGCCGTGGGTCTTGAGCAGCCGCAGCAGTTCGGACCGGGCGGGGGCGATCTTGCCAGCGCCGGTGTGGGGGTAGATGGTCACGTTTTCCAGATAGCGACCCGTCTCGTCCACCGCTGCCAGCTTGGAGCCGGTGCGCAGGCCGGGGTCAACACCGAGCACCCGCTTGCTGCCCGCCGGCGGCAGCAGCAGCAGGTTTTTCAGATTGTCGGCAAAGATCTGGATGGCTGCCTCATCAGCGGCCTTCTTGGCTTCGAGGCGCAGCTCCACCTCGATAGAAGGCGCCAGCAGACGCCGGTAAGCATCGGCGGCCACCCCCTGCAAAAAGTTGACGAAAATACTCGGCCCGTCCATGAGGCGGGCCTGCATTCCCCGGAGAATTTCCTCTTCCGGCGCCAGCAGGGAGAGGCGCAGAACCTCCTCCTTTTCGCCGCGGCGCATGGCCAGCATGCGGTGGGAGGGGATCAGGCGCAGGGGTTCCTGGTATTCGTAGTACATCTCGAACTTGCTCACGGCCCCGGCCTTGTCCGGTGCCACTTTGGAGACGAACACTCCCTGCTCCCAGGTCAGGCGGCGCACCAGGGCGCGTACGTCGGCATCCTCGGAGAGACGTTCCGCCAGGATGTGGCCGGCTCCCTCCAGGGCGGCGTCGGCGTCGGCCACTTCCTTGTCCGGATCGACGAAGGGTGCCGCCACCTCCTGCAACGAACCGCTTTTGAGCTGCTGAGCGGCAATAAGGTCGGCCAGCGGTTCCAGCCCACGCTCCCGGGCGATGGTCGCCTTGGTGCGACGTTTGGGCTTATAGGGGAGATAGAGATCTTCCAGCTCGTTCTTCTGGCGGCAGGCCTCGATGCGAGCTTTCAGCTCCGGAGTCAGCTTGCCCTGCTCGTCAATGGTGGCCAGCACCGTGGTCTTGCGCTCTTCCAGCTCCTTGAAATAATCAAAGCGTTCCTCCAGGGTACGCACCTGCACCTCATCCAGCTCGCCGGTGCGCTCCTTGCGGTAACGGGCGATGAAGGGGACGGTCGCCCCTTCCTGCAGCAGCTCGACGGTGTTGCGAACCTGGGAGGGACTCAGGGCGGTCTCTTCGACCAGGGTGGTCAATATGCGGGCCATCTGAATGTCGGTCAATGCCATGGGTGCTTCCTTTTCTTACGTTGGGATGAAAGGCGGGGATTCTAGCACGGCCACCCGCCAATGAGAAGCTTTTCGCCGAGGGCATTTCTTGACCGGCCTGGCAATTGTGTGTAGATTGTTGCCAGTTTTGCCAACCTGAGGATTCCCATGCCGCCGCTGCTTGAAGTCCGTAACCTCATGACCTATTTTCCCACCCGCGACGCCCTGGTCAAGGCCGTGCGCGGGCTGGAATTCACCGTGGACGCCGGCGAGACCCTGGCCCTGGTGGGCGAGTCGGGCTGCGGCAAGTCGATCACGGCCCTCTCCCTGCTGCGCCTCGTACCCGAACCGGGGCGTATCGTCGAAGGCGAGATTCTCTTTGAAGGACAGGATCTGCGCCGTCTGCTTCCCGAGGAGATGCGGCGCATCCGCGGCAACGATATCGCCATGATCTTTCAGGAGCCGATGACCTCTCTCAATCCCGTCTTCCGCATTGGCGAGCAGATTGGCGAAGTATTGCGCCTGCACAAGGGTCTCGACCGCAAGGCGGCCCTCGACGCGGCTGTCGATCTTCTTGATCAGGTCGGCATCCCCTCGGCCCGCCAGCGCATCCACGAATATCCCCACCAGCTCTCCGGCGGCATGCGCCAGCGCGTCGTTATCGCCATGGCTCTGGCCTGCGATCCCAAGCTGCTCATCGCCGACGAGCCAACCACCGCCCTCGACGTCACGATCCAGGCCCAGATCATGGCTCTGCTCGACTCGCTCAAACAGGAGCGCGGCATGGCCACCTTGCTCATCACCCACGACCTCGGCGTCGTGGCCGAGTCAGCCGATCGCGTCGCCATCATGAATTCCGGGTTGGTCATGGAGCAGGCCGCCGTCGACGTCATTTTCAGCCGGCCGCGCCACCCCTACACCAAAGGACTGCTGGCCTGCATACCGCGCCTGGGGCACAAAAAGGACCGCCTGGTGCCTATCGACAGCCAGGTCCCTGTCGGCACCGACCTGCCGCCGGGAAGCTCCTATCTCGACCGCTGTCCCGCCCCCTTTGCACCGCAGCGCGGCAAACTGCCACCCCTGCAGGAAGTCGAGCCCGGTCATTTCGTGCGCTGCTGGAGCTGCTGATCATGGAACCCCTGCTGGAAGTTCGCAACCTGAGCAAAACCTTTCCGGTCTCCGCCGGCCCTTTAAGCGGCAAGCGGCTCAGCCTCAAGGCGGTCGACGGCGTCTCCTTCGCGCTGATGCCGGGAGAAACCCTCGGCCTGGTAGGCGAATCGGGCTCGGGCAAATCGACGACCGGTAAGCTGATCCTGCGCCTGCTCGAAGCGGACGCCGGCGAAGTCCTCTTCAAAGGCGAAAACATCTTGAAGCGCTCCCGGGCTGGCATGCGTCCTTTGCGGCGGCAGTTGCAGATGATTTTTCAGGATCCCTACTCATCCCTCAATCCCCGCATGCGCATCGGCGACATTATCGGCGAACCCCTGCAGATTCACGGGCTGGCCAAGGGGAGCGCCATCAAGGATGAGGTCATGCGGCTGCTCGCCACCGTCGGCCTGACACAGGAGCACTATTACCGCTACCCCCACGAGTTTTCCGGCGGCCAGCGCCAACGTATCGGCATCGCCCGCGCCCTGGCGGTAAGCCCCAGCCTCATCATCGCCGACGAGCCGGTTTCGGCCCTCGACCTCTCCATCCAGGCCCAGGTCATCAACCTGCTGCAGGATGTGCAGAAGGAATTCGGCCTTACCACCCTGTTCATCGCCCACGACCTCTCGGTCATCGAGCACATCAGCGACCGGGTGGCGGTCATGTACCTGGGACGCCTCGTCGAACTGGCGCCGGCCGCGGCGCTCTATCGCTCTCCCCGTCATCCCTACAGCGAAGCCCTGCTCAATGCCGTCCCCATCCCCGACCCCGCCTCGCGCGGCCGCCGCTACCTTTTGCAGGGGGAGATTCCCTCGGCGATCCATCCCCCGGCGGGCTGCCCCTTCCATCCCCGCTGTCCCTATGCCCGCGACCTCTGTCATACCAGCGTGCCGCCGCTGGCCGACAAGGGCCAGGGACACCTGGCCGCCTGCCACTTCAGTGGCGAGGTCGGCCGTCACCGGCGCCTGCTCTCCACACCCTGAACGTATACCGCATCCCCCCATATTTCCATTGACTCACCGTGCCACCGCTGGCACAATCGCCCCACTGCCGCACCAAGAGCGGTTCACCCCCTCAATCTTCCCTGAGTGCCTGGAGTCTGCATGGGTCCGATCATTACCGTCAAGGAACGCTGCCGCAAATGCTATGCCTGCGTGCGCAACTGCCCGGTGAAGGCCATCAAGGTCAAACAGGAATACGCCGAGGTCATCCACGACCGCTGCATCGGCTGCGGCAAATGCATCAAAGTGTGCTCCCAGCAGGCCAAGATTATCAGCGACTGCATGGAAGAAACCCAGCGTCTGCTGGCCGGCAAGGATCCCGTCGTCGCCGTGCTCGGCTGCTCTTTCCCCGCCTTTTTCCATGATGTACGTCCCGGCCAGCTGGCTACCGGCCTCAAGCGGCTCGGCTTCAGCGAGGTGCACGAGGGTGCTGCCGGGGTCGAGCTCATTCGCTCCGAATACGCCCGGCTGATCGATCAGCCGGGTAGTGATCCGCTGATTTCAAGCCACTGCCCCACCATTGTCGACCTGATTGAACGACACTATCCGCAACTCGTTCGCAACCTGATGGGGATCGTCTCCCCCATGGTGGCTATCGGTCGATTTATCAAGGGGCGCCGCGGGCCCCAGACCAAAGTCGTTTATATCAGCTCATGCATCGCCGGAAAATTTGAAATCGAATCAGAACAGGTCGCCGGGGCCATTGATGTGGTGCTGACCTATCAGGAACTCAACCAGATGCTCAAGAGCCACCCCGTCGACCTGCCCAGGTTAGGCGATGCCCCCTTTGACGGTCTCCTGCCCGGGACGGGCCGGCTGTTCGGCATTGCCGGTGGGCCCTTTCAGGCCTTTGACGTGCCCAACGACTTTCTCAACCCCGACTTTATCTCCGCCGGCGGCGAAGAGAGCGCCCTGGAGCTGGTCAAGGATCTGGCGGCCAAGCGCATCACCCCCAAGTGGGTCGACATCCGCTTCTGCAACGGCGGCTGCATCGGCGGACCCGGCAAAAACAACCGCCTGACCAATTTTTCCAAGCGCAACCTGATCATCAACTATTTTCAGAGCCATGACACCAACGCGCAGACAGTCACCGCCACCGCCTATACGGAGGGGGACAAACTGCCTGACCTGCGGCGGTCCTTCAAAAATAAATTTCGGCGCCTGCCGCCTCCCAGCGGCGAGAGCATTCGCAAAATCCTGCAGGCAACCAACAAGTTCGTTGAACGGGACGAACTCGACTGTGGGGCCTGCGGCTACCCCACCTGTCGGGAACACGCCGTCGCCGTCTTCCAGGGACTGGCCGAAGAGGACATGTGCCTGCCCTATTCCCTTAAGCGTCTCGAGGAAGACCGCTTCAACCTCGCCCAAAAGTACGAACTGGCCCAGCGCGCCCTCAGCCAGGAGTACGGTGAGGCTTCCATTATCGGTGACGACACCCACACACTGGACGTTCTCAAGCTTATCCGCCAGGTCGGCCCGACACCGACCACGGTCCTTATCCGGGGCGAGAGCGGCACCGGCAAGGAACTCACCGCCCGCGCCATCCACGCCCACAGCCACCGAGCCGACAAGCCATTGGTAACGGTCAACTGCACCACCTTGACCGACAGCCTGCTGGAGAGCGAACTCTTCGGCCACCGCAAAGGAGCCTTCACCGGCGCCACCGCCGACAAGAAAGGCCTGTTTGAAGCGGCCGGCGGCGGGACTATTTTCCTGGACGAGATCGGCGACATCACCCCCAAAGTGCAGGCCGAGCTGCTACGCGTCCTCGACAGCGGCGAAATCCGTCCCGTGGGCGGCAATACCTCCATCAAGGTGGACGTGCGACTGATCGCCGCTACCAACAAGAATCTGGAGAATGGCATCCGCGAGGGCTGGTTCCGGGAAGACCTCTTCTACCGCCTCAATGTTTTCACCATCACCATGCCGCCTTTGCGCAACCGGCTCCAGTCCCTGGAGCACCTGGTGACTCACTTCCTTCTGCGGGCCAGCAAACGTTTGAACAAACCGATCGTCGGCATCGAGGACAGGGCTATTGATGCCATGCGACAGTACCCCTGGCCGGGAAACATTCGCGAACTGCAAAATATCATCGAACGGGCGGCCGTCCTCTCCCAGGATCGCATCATCCGCCTGGAAAACCTTCCCGTCGTTTTTGCCGAACTGGCCCTGAAAACACCGGCGACCGGGGGAGAAGAGGCTGATGTCTCCTTCCGCAGCCAGCGCGACAAGCACCTCTCCCACATGGAAAAAGGCCTGATCAAGCGCTATCTGCAGGAGGCCGGCGGCAATGTTTCGGCGGCGGCTCGCACAGCTGGCATTCCCAGGCGCACTTTTTATCGTCTGCTGGACCGACACGGTCTCAAGGGAAGTGACTTCCAACAAGCCACTGGCGACTGAGCCAACTACGGCACAACAGCACGCCATAACCATGCCACCCATGACACACTTCGCGGGAGGCTATTTCTAGCCCTTTCAGCTTCTTTCATATAGTTGCCCACCAACTTGCTGTGCCACTAAAGACACAACAGCCGTCGACAATTCCGTCCACCACCGCCCCATAGCGACAAAACCCCACCGTCAAGAATTGGCACGACGATTGCTTACTATATCAGTGACTAAAATTTGGGGATAAAGGCAGATTTTACTACGACACACCACTGCCCCCATTGGCGTCGCCCGGGTCCTCTCTCCCCTGGGCGGCGCTTTTTTTATGCAAGCCACTCATACGCTCATTAAAAAACGTGTCCCCTCTCACCCTGTCGCCGGACCCGATCTTGCATTGCCTCAGTGAACTTTTTCGATGGCGAAGTTCAAACCAGCTGTTATCATAGTGTTGTTTTTGCTCCCTTGATGTGCACTTCAAGTAATTCCACCATACATGGACCGCGATATGACCAGACCCGGCAAAGAGCGCCTAGGGGTAACCACCCTGGAAGACATAAGTACTCTTATCCTCCAGTCCCATGACCTCGGTGAGACACTAAAAAATATTGTCACCCTGGTGGCCCGCCGCATGAAGTCGGAAGTCTGTTCCATCTACCTCCTCGATGAAGACGGGCTGACCTTGCGGCTGCGGGCCAGCAAGGGACTTTCCAGAAAAGCCGTGGGAAAAGTCACCCTGCAGATCGGCGAGGGTTTGACGGGCATGGCCGCCGAGAGCCGCCACGCCGTCGCCATCCAGGAGCCCCAGTCCCATCCGCGCTACCGTTATTTCAAGGAAACAGGAGAAGAGCGCTATCACTCTTTTCTCGGCATTCCCCTCTTCGACCGCAAGAGTCCCCTGGGGGTCATCGTCATCCAGACCAAGGAGACCCGACAGTTTACTGCGCAAGAGATCAGCGCTCTTTCCACCATCGCTTTCCAGATCAGCTCCATCGTCATTAACGCTCATCTCCTCGATTCCATCCGCCGCAAAGAAGAAGAAACCAGCCGCTTTATCCGACAGCTTGAAGAGAGCCGCAAGCCCCTGATCTCTCCCGAGTCAATGCGGGAAGAGTCTCGTAGCGCTGCTCTGCGCGGGACGACGGCCTATCCCGGCGTCGTTTCCGGCCCGGCCCACATCCTCGATTCGGGACTGGGCCTCGCCGACCTCGGCGACGAGGGGCAGGCCCAGGTGGAGGAGGAGATCGCGCGACTTGACAGCGCCTTCGAGAAAACCCGCATCCAGACCATCTTCCTGGAAAAGCGCATGGCCGAGCGCCTCTCGGAGAGTGCGGCGGCCATCTTTCACACCCATCTGATGATTCTTGAAGACCGGGGCTTTCTGGAGCGCCTGCACGACGAGATCAAACAGGGACATGGCGCCGCCTATTCCCTGAAAAAGATTGTCGGCGAATACATTGAGGCCTTCGAACGCATGGAGGATCCCTATCTGCGTGAGCGGGCCGCCGACATGAAGGATATCGGGCGCCGCCTGGCAGCGAACCTGGCCGGCCAGGAAGATCACATGCCCCAGTTCAAGGAACCGGGCATTCTGGTCGCCCGCGAAATCCTCCCTTCCGATATGGCCATGCTCGATGCGGATTACATTATGGGCATTGCCACCGAGGCCGGCGAACGCAACTCCCACGCCGCCATCATGGCCAAGTCCATGGGCATCCCCGCCCTGGTCGGCGTCAAAGGCCTGCTTCGGGAAGTCACCCCGGAAAACCAGATCATCCTCGACGCCAACTCCGGCTGTCTGTACATC
The DNA here is from genome assembly GCF_009731355.2 of Desulfuromonas sp. AOP6. GTDB lineage: Bacteria > Desulfobacterota > Desulfuromonadia > Desulfuromonadales > SZUA-540 > SZUA-540. The sequence continues at coordinate 1,059,487 of NZ_AP022810.1, read as the reverse complement.
GACCCGCCGCAGCATGTGCGCGAGGAGTACCGCCGCCTGGAGGAAGACAGCAGCCGGGAGCTGCACCGACTGGAGGAATTCCGCGACATTCCGGCCCAGACGGCCGACGGAACGCGTATTATCCTGCGCGCCAACATCGGCCTGGTCAGCGATGTCAGCATTGCCCAGCGCAACGGTGCTGAAGGAGTGGGGCTCTACCGCACCGAATTCCCCTACATGACCCGCGGCAACTTCCCCGACCGCGAAGATCAGTACCAGCTTTACCGCCGTGTGGTCGAAGGCTTCCCCGGCCAGTCGGTCACGATCCGCACCCTGGACATCGGCGGCGACAAGGCCCTGCCCTATTTCAGCCCGCCCAAGGAAGACAACCCCTTCATGGGCTGGCGTTCTGTGAGGGTCTCTCTGGAAAATCAGGATATTTTCTGTACGCAGATCGAGGCCATCCTGATGGCGGGCATGCATGGATCGGTCAAAATGCTTCTGCCCATGATATCGACTCTCGACGAAGTCAGGGCCTGCAAGAAGGTAATGGCCCAGGCCCGGGTCAATCTCGACAGGGAGGGGATCGCCTACGCCCGCAATATCCCACTGGGAATCATGATTGAGGTTCCCGCGGCCGTGACCATCGCGGAACAGCTGGCCCGAGAGGTCGATTTTTTCGCCATGGGAACCAATGACCTCATCCAGTACATGTTGGCAGCCGATCGCAACAATCCCCTGGTCAATCGCTATTACGACCCCCTGCATCCCGCCATTCTGCGCGTACTCAAAGACACAACGGACGTGGCCCAGAAAGCAGGCATCGACGTCTGCGTCTGCGGCGAAATGGCCTCAGACCCTGTTAACCTGCTGGCCCTGGTTGGGTTGGGCATTCAGGAATTTTCCATGGCCGCCCCCTTCATCCCGCGCACCAAGGCCTTCCTGCACGACCTGCCCGGCGAGGTGGCGCGCAAGGCCGCCCGCAAGGCGCTGGGTCTTGCCACCAGCGACCAGATCCGAGCCCACCTGATGGAGACTCTGCAAAAAATCGAAAAGACGGACGGATCGACCCAATGAGAAAAGGCCGGGCAATGGCCCGGCCTTCCTCTTTACGGTCTTGCGGAAGCTGTTGACAGGTTTTATTTCATGGGGCGCAGACGAACCTCGATATCCCTGTCGTCCTTGAGCAGTTCGACAAGTTGCGCGGTATCGGTCTCGCCAAAGTGGTAGGGGTAAAGGATCGCCGGCCGGAAAGAGCGAGCCGCCGCGGCGACCATCTCAGGAGTCATGGTGTAGGGCAGATTCATCGGCAAAAAGGCGACGTCCACCTCCTTGAGTTCCTGCATCTCCGGAATGTTTTCCGTATCCCCCGCGATGTACACCCTGGTATTGCCGAACGTCAGCACATACCCGTTGCCCACTCCCCGAGGGTGGTAAGGCTGGCCGTTATCCCTTTTGTGAACAAGATTATAGGCCGGCACCGCCTCGATGCCAACACCCTCAAACGCGGCCACATCGCCGTTCTTCATCACCTCCCCACCAGGCAACTGTCCGGCGCAGGTTTCGGTATAGATCAGACGGCTATCCTTCTTGCGAACAGCCCGAATAGCTTCGCCATCCAGGTGATCACGATGCTCATGGGTGACCAGAATCAGATCCGCTTTCGGCAGTTGGGCATAGTCGGCCAGAATGCTGTAGGGATCCACGTGAATGACCCGGTCACCATAGGTCAGCATCAGGGAACCGTGGCCGATAAAGGTGATTTTCAGGTTGCCGGATGAAGTGGGCAGGGTATCGGTTTGCAGGGGCTCTTTCGCCCCGACGGCCACGACGGTAAGAGCAAGACAAAACATGACCAAAATTCCTTTCAGCATACCTGTTCCCTCCTTTCCTTCCCGAAATTGTTGCTCGGCGATACGCCTTTAAATCCCTCTCAGCTCCTATCGGCGAGAAGAACGCCGCCGACGGCGACCTGTTCGGGCGTATTTTCCCGAATTAGCACAATGATCTTCTCTTTGGGTAAACCATAAGCCTTGGCGGCCGACTGGGTCAGTTCCTCAACGAGAGCGCGCCGAACCTCCGGCTTGGTGATGGGGGATCCTTCCAGGGTGATGATAGGCATAATGTCTTCCTTTTAATAGGGAGTTTACACAACGGTGATTGTTAGACCGTTGTAGGCTACAACCTGACTTTTACGTATTTTACAACGTTTTCGCAGTTCCACATGACCATCGACCTGAACCAGCCCTTCGGCGATGGCCATTTTGGCCGCGCCGCCACTGTGGCACAGCCCCATCACCTTGAGCAGATCGCTGAGTTCTACAAAATCATGTCCCTGCAGAGCAAACTCTTCCATCGGTTTCCTTTCCAAGCATATCACCTTTTGCGTTTGGCCCCATCGAGGGCTTTGAGCGTCGTTTTGTAACCCTGTTCAATCAGCTCTGCCATGCGGCTGGTGTCCGTACGGCTGAAGGCGCCCAGTTCCGGAGTGATAAGCAGGTCTACCTTTTTAGCCTGGATGCGGCTGGCGTGGTCGATAGAGATATCCACAACATTGACCATCAGATCGATAATGTCATTGGGGCGCTGATAACGACGGCGGGCATTGAGATCGACGCCGATGACGAACCTGGCATCGGCTTTTTCCAGCGGCGAGACGGGCAGGTTCTCCACCAGACCGCCATCACAGAGAAGCCTGTCGTCTATTTCGACGGGGATGAAGACCCCCGGGATACAGGCGCTTGCCATTACCGCCGTGGCGACGTCTCCCTGCTCCAGCACGACTTTCTCGCCGCTGGAGAGATCAGTGGCGATCATGGACAAGGGGATGGGTGACTCCTCGATGCGCACCTCTCCCAGGACATCGGTGATGTGCTTGCCCATTTCGCTGTTGGAGAGCAGGCCAAAGCGCGAGAGGGTAAAGCGGCTGATGTCGAGCCAGTCGAGATCCATGACGATATCGGCAATCTCGTCCGGAGTCTTACCGAAGGCATAAAGGGCCGCCACGAAAGCGCCGATACTGGTGCCGGCAAGGCGCGACACCGTGATCTGACGTTCTTCCAGAGCCTTGAGCACCCCGATGTGGGCGGCGCCGAGCACCGCCCCACCGCTGAGGGCCAGGGCCACCGCATCGGGAACACGCCGGCGGGATAAACGGCGACCCAAAGAGCGTAACGCAGAGATCATGAATACTACTCACAGAAAAAAGTCGGGGCCCTAGGCTGTCCCGGGGGAAAGAACTCTCTTTAGATTTTCAGATGTTTTTCGACAAAGCTTTCCACGCTGTCGATCTGGCTCTGCAGTGCGTAGATGCGGGTTTCCATTTCAACAATTTCGCTCTCAATCCGCTCGACACGCTGCTTAAGCATACTACGCTGCACGGCAATCTCTTCACGCGACTGCCTGATGTCAGGGACTCGTCTATCGATGCCGGTCTGGGATTCCGCTTCGAGCAACTCATCCTTCTGCTCCAACTGCAGCAGAACATCCTCCATCCGCTGTTTCTGGGCTCGTGATGTCTGCAGATCCCGTTCCATCACTTCGATGCGACGAGAGCGAAAATTCAGATAGCCGATGGCCACATTCAGTTTCTGCAACACCAACTGCTCGTCGAGGGTCTCCTGCTGAGCCTGCAGGCCAGCTTCAAGTTGGCGGATTGAATCAGCCAGATGGCGAATCTCTTGGGCCAATGCGTCATCCGTGGCTGCCTGCACCACGGCGGACACCTGCAGGCACCAAAATACTGCCACAATGAATACCGCCAGCCGTCCCATATTCTCTCCTTTATCGGACAGCCGCCCCCAACCTGAGAGGCAGGGGCGGCCTTGGTTTACTAGCCCGCGCTGACACCTTCGGCCATGAGTTTCGACAGCGCCCGGGCAAAGGCGACGGGGTCGCGGGGCTTGTCCCCTTCCAGCAGCAGGGCCTGGTCGTAGAGCAACCCCACGTATTCCTTGAGCTGGCCGCTGGCGCGGTCGGCGGCAAAAAGCTGCTTCATGCGGGCGATGAGCTCATGGTCGGGGTTGACTTCCAGCACGCGCTGGCCCTTAGGGACTTCCTGCCCCATGGCCTGGAACATCTTGACCATCTTCGGATCAAGATCGTGTTCACCGGCCACCAGACAGACGGCCGAATCTTTAAGGCGGCCGGAGATGCGCACCTCGGCGACCAGATCCTTGAGCTCTTCCTTCATGAGTTCGAGCAGGTCGCCATACTCCTTCTTTTTCTCTTCCTTCTGGCTGTCGCCCAGATCGAGATCCCCCTTGATGGCCGACTGAAACTCTTTTTCCTTATAGGCGCCGAGGCCGGAAATGATGATGTCGTCGAAGTCGTCGGTCATGATAAGCACTTCGATCCCCTTCTCCTTGAATACTTCCAGATAGGGAGAGGCTTCGGCGCTGGCGCGGTCGGCACCGGTAATGTAGTAGATCTCCTTCTGGTCGGCGGGAATTCGCTCGACGTATTCGGCCAGGGTGATCTTCTTGCCGGCTTCCGTCTTGGTCGATTCAAAGAGCAGCAGGTCGGCGATGGTCTCGCGGCGTTCGAAGTCGTGGTGGATACCCTCCTTGAGAATGCGGCCGAACTGCTCGTAGAATTGCTCGTAGGCCTCGGCATCGTTCTTCTTCATTTCCGCCAGCGTATCGAGCACCTTCTTGGTCAGGCTCTTTTTGATGACGTTGACAATCTTGTTGTCCTGCAGAATCTCGCGGCTGACGTTGAGGGGCAGGTCGGAAGACTCCACCACTCCCTTGACGAAGCGCAGGTAAGGAGGCAGCATCGCCTCGCAGTGATCCATGATCTGCACCCGGCGCACGTAGAGGGTCGGGCCGATTTTGTAATCCTGGTAAAAGATGTCAAAGGGGCGCTTGCTCGGCAGATAAAGCAGAGCCGAAAACTCCGTGGTCCCCTCGGCGCGGTAGTGAACCACCCGGGCCGGGTCGCTGAAGTCGTGGGAGATGTGCTTGTAGAACTCGTTGTACTCCTCGGTCGTGATATCGGCCTTGTCCTTGAGCCAGATCGCCTTACGCGAGTTGAGAGTCTCTTCCTTCGTTTCGCTGACGGACTTCTCCTTGTCGTCGGGATCGGGCGTGGAACGGGTCACGTCCATGACCACCGGATACTCAATGAAGTCCGAGTACTGCTTGACGATCTTGCGCAGCTCCCATTCTTCCAGGTATTCCCGGGCGTCTTCCTTCAGGCTGAGGATGACGTCCGTCCCCTTGCTCGCCTTCTCCGCATCATCGAGGGTGTAGGTGCCGTCGGCGTTGGACTCCCATTTGATGGCGTGGGCGGGATCGCTGCCCGCCTTGCGGGTGATGACGGTCACCTGGTCGGCGACCATGAAGGCCGAGTAGAAGCCGACGCCGAACTGACCGATGAGCTCGGGATTATCCTTGACCTCGCGGCTCTCCAGCAGCTTCATGAACTCCTTGGTGCCCGAGTGGGCGATGGTGCCCAGAGCCGCCACCGCTTCGTCACGGGTCATACCGATACCATTGTCGCGCACGGTGAGAGTACCGGCCTCTTTGTCGGGAATGAGCTGGATCTTCCAGTCTTCATCCCCCTCGGCCAGCGAGGCATCGGTGAGGACCTCGTAGCGGGCCTTGTCGATGGCGTCCGAGGCGTTGGAGATAAGTTCGCGCAGGAAAATTTCCCGGTGAGAGTAGAGAGAGTGGATCATCAGGTCGAGAATCTTGTTCACCTCGGCCTTGAATTCATGTTTGTTGGACGTCATGGTTCGCGTACCTCCTGATATTTTTTGGCATTTCGTTTAACGCACAGCAAGATAAGCACCCGAGGGCCGGATGTCAACCCGGCAGACTCCTTTCGGCGAAACGGGCAGGCTCAACCGGCGGCGGCGCTGGTGCCGGCCAGAAAGCCCGTCGACCAGCACTCCTGCAGGTTATAGCCGCCGGTCGGGGCATGCAGGTCGATCACCTCACCAGCAAAGAAGAGGTTGGGGACCTTTTTCGATCGCATGGTGCGCATGTCGATATCGCTGAGCGACACTCCCCCGGCCGTGATAATCGCCTTGGCAAAACCTTCGCAACCGCTGACGTGCAGTGTCAAAGCCTTGAAAAGGTTTAGCAGGGTCTGGCGCTCCTGCCGGGTTACGCTGTGACATTTTTTTTGGGGATCGATACCGCTGAGGCGCAGAAAGAGCGGGATCATATCCTTGGGTAAAAGCGCGGCGAGGCTGTTACCGAAATCCCGGTTCTTGTGCTCTGCCAGTTCGCGCTGCAGGCGCCCATCGAAGGTCGACGCTTCGACGGCGGGCTTCATATCAAGGATCAGTGTCACCCTCCCCTTCTTCAAAGCGTCCCGAATGGCGCTGCTCATGTCGAGGACAATGGGGCCACCGATGCCGCCACGGGTAAAAAAAGCCTGGCCGAAACGCTCGTCGAAAGGCTTGCCATCAAGACAGGCGGTAATCTTCACATTCTTGAGATTAAAGTCCATCACCTCCGCCGTCCACGACTCCTGCAACCTGACGGCCACGAGGGCGGGTTCGGGCGTGACCACCCGGTGGCCGCTGCGGGCGGCCCATTCGTAGCCATCCCCCGTGCAGCCGGTCTCGGGGTAAGACAGCCCGCCGGTGGCGACGATGAAGCGGGCGGCGGCAAAACGGCCCCGTGAGGTCGTCACCGCGCTGATGCGGTCGTCCTCCATGTCAAGGTCTTTGGCCTCGCATCCTGTCAGCAATTCGACGCCCGTCTCGGCCAGGAACCTCTCCAGCACCCTGTTCACGTCATTGGCGTCCCCCTGCGCCGGGAAGATGCGACCGCCCCGCTCGACTTTCAGCGGCACCCCCCGCTCTTCAAAAAAACGCATAACTTCCGCCACGCCAAAAGCATAGAGGGCGGTGAGCAGGGCCTTGCCGTTTTTGCCGAAAGGAGCAATGAATTTGCGTGGATCGGCCTCACTGTTGGTCAGGTTGCAGCGGCCTTTGCCGGTGATGAGAATCTTGGCGCCGCAGCGCTTGTTTTTTTCCAGAAGCAGGACCTTTGCCCCCTTTGAGGCAGCAAAGCCGGCGGCAAACATGCCGGCGGCACCGCCACCGATGACGATGACATCATATGTTTTCATGGAAGTCGTTTTCTGCCGGGCAGGGCGTGATGGGCTCAGGAATCCTGCTCAGCCAGCAGGTGTTCATAGATGGCGGCATCGGCCGCGGAAAAGCAGACAAAATACACCTTACGCACCGTCCGCGCTACGGTCAGACACTGCCGCACCGTCTCCACAGCGATGCGGCTGGCCCGCTCGATGGGGAAGCGGTAAACCCCCGTGCTGATGGCCGGAAAAGCCACGGATGTCAGTCCCTTCTCCTCAGCCAGACGCAGGCTGTTGCGGTAGCAGTCGGCCAGCAGCTCGTCTTCGCCCTGGTTGCCGCCGTGCCAGACGGGGCCGACCGTGTGGATAACGTACCGCGCCGGCAGCTGGTAGCCGCCGGTAATGCGCGCCTCGCCCGTCGGACAGCCCCCCAGGGTGCGACATTCCTCCAGCAGCTGCGGTCCGGCCGCGCGATGAATGGCACCGTCAACGCCGCCACCACCGAGCAGACTGGAATTGGCGGCGTTAACAATGGCGTCAACCTCCAGCCCGGTGATGTCCCCCTGTACCACGTCCATGGACGATTGTTTCATCCGGCGCCTCCTCTTTTTCGTCCTGCAGGTGTTCGATGGTACATTAAAATGCCAATTCTACCTTATTTGCAAGCAAACCGAAATCAGGAAATCCCGGAGAGGCAAGACGGCAAAGGCCCCAGCACAATCGGGTGCTGGGGCCTTGTTATCCGTGGCGCGCCGCGGAGGATTCGAACCCCCGACCCTCTGATCCGAAGTCAGATGCTCTATCCAGCTGAGCTAGCGACGCATGATCTAACTGTGCCAAAAAGCACAAGGATTGTCCAACCAAAAAAAATGCCGCCCCCTCACAAAGGGGGCGGCCATCATCAGGAGACACGCAGGACAGGACCTGCGGCTGTTTAAAAGGCGAAGGTTACGCTCAAGCTGCTGACCATCTCGCTGTCCAGATTTGCTTTGGCTTCATCGCTGATCCCTTCAGAGAAGAGAGTGGAGGCATCGAGGCTGATTTGTTCGCTCAGGGCATAGCTGAGACCGGCGCTGAGTTCGTAGTTGTGCCAGTCGCTGTAATCTCCGGTGGAATAGTCGCTGCCGTCGTTGTAGCTGACCAGGGCACCAAGGCTAAGGCCCAGTTCATCGGTGAGGGCAAAATCGTGGCCGATGCTGGCCGCGAAGAAGAGACCATTGTCGTCGGCTTCGTCGTAGTCCCAGTAGATGGTCAGCGCGGGAGCCAGCATCGTGTTGAGGCCTGCCCCAACGTAAAACTCAGACGTGTCATTGATGTTGTCCAGGGCGTAGAAGATGTGGCCGACACTCATGGAAAGCAGTTCGTTAACATCGAAGGAATAATCAATGATGGTATCGGTTTCGGTGGCTTCACCAGAACGCCAGTCGGCATCGGAGTTCAGCTGAATGTTGCTCCAGTAACTGAAAGTAAACCCCTTGACACTGACATCGACGCCACCCTGCAATACCGCTTTGCTGCCGCTGAGATTCCAGCCGCGCCACAAATATTTGTCAGCGACACCGACATAAACATCACCTTCCACTTCGACAGCTGCTGTGGCAACAGAAAGGGTGGAGAAAACGACAGCCATGGTCATAAACATTCCGATTGCAAACTTCTTCATGATGGGGTGCTCCTTTGTGTGGGTGGATTGGTTCCGGGAGATTGTCTCCCGGAACCTCAGTCATTATTATGGATCCAATTTCAGCGAAGCATCTGGGAGCCGCGGCCGAACTCAGGATAGGCCTCAAGACCGAGTTCAGTCTGGTCACAGCCCTCGTGTTCCTCTTCTTCCGAGACACGCAGACCGATGGTGAATTTGATGAGCAGCCATACGATAGTACTGGCAACCACCACGAAGGCCCCGATGGCCACGACACCGATCAACTGAGTCAGAAAACTTGTTTCACTGTTGGAGATGGGTACCGCCAGGGTTCCCCAGATGCCACCAACCAGGTGAACCGAGAGGGCACCAACCACGTCGTCGATCTTGAATTTGTCAAAGAGGGGTACCGCCAGCACTACCAGGATACCGCCGACAGCGCCGATAAGCAGGGCCAAACCGGGAGAAGGAGTTGCCGGGCCGGCGGTGATGCTGACCAGACCAGCCAGAGCGCCGTTGAGGGCCATGGTCAGGTCGACCTTCTTGTAAAGCACCTGGACCATAAGCATGGCGGCGATCATGCCGGCGGCGGCTGCCAGATTGGTGTTGATGTAGACGTTGGACTGCTCGATGGCAGAGCCGGCCGAACCCAGAGCCAGAGCAGAGCCGCCGTTGAAGCCGAACCATCCCATCCAGAGGATGAAGGTACCCAGGGTGGCCAGGGTCAGGTTGGAACCGGGGATGGGATTGATGCTGCCGTCAGCGCGGTACTTGCCTTTGCGGGCACCGAGGATAATGGCGCCGGTCAGCGCGGCCCAACCGCCGACGGAGTGAACCAGAGTTGATCCGGCATAGTCGGAGAAACCCATCTCGGCCAACCAGCCGCCGCCCCAGACCCAGGAGCCCTGGATCGGATAGATGAGTCCGGTAAGAACCGCACAAAAAGCAAGGAAAGACCAGAGTTTGATCCGCTCGGCCACGCAGCCCGAGACGACCGAGCAGGCGGCACCGCAGAAGACCATCTGAAAGAACCAGTCGGAGCCGGCAGCGTACCCGGCCGAGTAATCGCCGGCCAGCGCAGCGGCGTCGTCAGCGCCCCAAGGACCGAAGCTGCCGATCCAGCCTCCATCAACCCCGGCGTACATGAGATTGTAACCCATAAGGTAAAAGAGGATACCGGCAATACCGAAGAGCGAGATATTCTTCAGACAGATGGTGGCCACATTCTTGGTGCGCACCAGGCCAGCCTCCAGCATGGCAAACCCGGCTGCCATCCACATGACCAGCACGCCGCTGATGAGAAAGGAGAAGGTATTGAGGATGTAGGCTATTTCGGTAAGGGGGGCCTCTTCGGCCAAAGCCAGGGCCGGCACCCCCCAGAACAGCACAGCCGCTACGAATAGAATCTGTTTTTTCATGGCAAAGTCTCCTGTTGGAAATAATCGTGTTGGTGTCATGTTTTTACAGAGAGTCGGCGCCGGTTTCCCCGGTGCGAATCCGGATGGACTCTTCCACATCGATAACAAATATTTTACCATCCCCTATGCGCCCGGTCACCGCGGCCCTCTGAACGGCATCAACTACCGTGGCAACCTGTTCGGAGGCAACAACCAGTTCAATCTTCACCTTGGGGATAAAATCGATCTGGTATTCAGCGCCACGGTAGAGCTCCGTGTGCCCCTTCTGGCGGCCAAACCCCCGGACCTCACTGACCGTCATACCTGAAATCCCCAGGTCCGATAGCGCGCTCTTGACGTCTTCGAGTTTGAAAGGCTTGATGATGCATTCGATCTTTTTCATGCCCGGTGTGCTCCTTTCGAGGTAACAGAAAAGTAAGTGTAAAAAAAACGCCCTTTCTTTTGCCACCGCAGTCAGCCGCAAAAGAAAGGGCGCCTTTGCCCTTGAACAGATCCCCTGAACGTCTTTGTCCGAGATCCCCGTGATGTCTTTAAACGTCTCCGGCGGTACAGAGAGCCGGCGGTTGCGTTCTGATTTTCTTTATAGCAGAGAGCGTGCCAAGATGCATTTCCCCGCCGCAGGCGGTTGGTGGCATGATTTCTCCCCCCCAAGATGCACAAAATTAAAGCAGATCTGGGGCGCAGGCTGAAATATTCAGCAACAAACGAGTCCCTAACGGGAGGGGAGGGTCAGGGTAAAAGTTGTCCCCTGCCCCGGTTCGCTCTCAACGGCCAGGCGACCTTTGTGCTCCAACAGGATATTGCGGCAGATGTAAAGACCGAGCCCGGAGCCTTCCCCCTCTTTCTTGGTCGTAAAAAAAGGCTCGAAGATTCGTTGCTGCACCGACGGGGGTATGCCGGGACCCGTATCCTGGACAAGAATCTCCACTTCATCCGCCCCACGCATCCGGGTCGTAATAGTCAAAGTCCCGACGCCTTCCATGGCCTGCACCGCATTCATGACCAGGTTGATCAACACCTGTTTGAGCTTGTTGGGGTCCGCCTGAATCAGCGACAGTTCGCCGTAGGATTCGTCCAGGCGGATCATCTGGCGCTGCATCTCGTGGCGCATTAAACGCATGACATCCTGCACGACTTCATTGACGTCCACCTGTCGAAGACGCGTGTCGCGGTCGCTGGAAAAGGAAAGAAGGCTACCGGTGAGCGCGGCCAGCCGTTCCACTTCACTCTCGACTCTTTCCACCATTTCCCGCTGAAAGGGCGACAGCCCTTCCTCGCGCCGGAGGAGCTGGGCGGCATAGGACAGGACCGAGAGCGGATTGTTGATTTCATGGGCGATTCCGGCCGTGAGTCGACCAATTTCTGCCAGCTTTTCGGACTGAATCGTCTGGTCGAGCAGGCGCTTGAACTCGGTGATATCCTCGACAATCACCACCACACCCACAGTTCGCTCCCCTTCCTTCAAGGGGGCCAGCCGTCTTTTCTGAACCCGCAACTGTCCGGCCTGGTTGCGATGAATCAGGCGCAGGCGCTCGGGCTCACCCCGTCGCAGCACGCGGCGGAGCCGGGAGGCGAACCCTTCTTCTTCAAGGGAGGGAAAGAGCTTGAAGACATCCTGCCCCAAGGCCTGCTCAGCCGATACGCCGCTCATCTCTTCCATCCGTTGATTCCATGAGGTGATGCGTTTTTGTTCATCGACGGTGTATATTCCGAGGCTGACACTCTGCAGAATGCGTCGATTGAACTGGTGCAAATTCTGATAGCGGCCGGACACTTCTTTCAGACGGGCGTAGAGGCGCGCGTTATCGATGGCAATGGCAGCAAAGCTGGCCACGGTCATGAGAGGGCCTATATCGTCCTCAGTGAAGGCGCCAGCCCTGTGACTCTCGACACTGAAAACACCGATAACCTTGTCCTTGACCAGCATGGGCGCCGCCAACTCGCTCCGGGCCCCCGAGATGCCAGGGATATACGAAGGCAGGTCGCGGACATCTTCAACCAAAACGGGTTTGCCCTGCAGCGCCGCCTTGCCCATGACCCCCTGACCAAGGTGAATCTGCTGACTGATGGCCTCTGCAGTGTAACCATAGGAGGCCACCGTCTCCAGAACACCTCGCTCGAAATCGACCAGACGGATAATCGCGTTCTGGTAACAGAAAATTTCGCGGGAGATGCGCAGCAGCCGGTCGAGAAGCTCGTCAAGCTCCAGTGTGGATGTCAGTTCCTGCCCGATATCCACCAAGGCTTTCATCAACTTCTCCTGCTGTACGCCACTTCTGGATGCCATGTTTAAACCCCGTCAAGGATGAGTTGATGCTACGTTTTTCAATTGTGTTACGCACAAGATATGCCATCGCCTGCAGCCTTCCATAAAAACACAAAAACAAGGACTTGCAACAGGCGCTCATGAATGGGCGCTCCGATCTGCTCGGTTTTTCACCCCGCCGTGACGCTTCCTTAGGCAACGATAGTACTGCCCTCCCTGCCGCCATGCTCCTTTCAGGCCAACCTAGGGCAGGTCCAAGTCAGGCGAATTGATCGTTTAAAAACTTTTTCCTTGTTTGGCTGAATTCTTTTTCCTATACTGGGGCCAAATGATTGTGTGCTCTCTGCCCGTCAGGTGAGGTCAGAACGCCCAGGCGGAATAACGTTTATTCGGGATTTCTTCAGGGGCGCGGTGAGCCAGCCCATCTTTGAATGGGACGCCTGATGTGCCTACAAGAAAACCCACTTCGTCGGTACTCGCTGTGAGGCCGAACGATCCACGGACGGAGTGGAGAGCCACATCATAAAGCGCCGGCAGAGCCAGGCGCTTTTTCTTTTCATCCAACCACAGGTGCCCATGTCCGAAAACACTGTCTCCGATACCACCATCATCCAGGTGGACGGCAAGGAGATCCTCCTTGTCGGAACCGCCCATATCTCCCAGGAATCTGTTGAAACCGTCCGCCGGGTCATTGAAGAACAAGCCCCCGACACGGTCTGTGTCGAACTCGATTCCCAACGCTATCAATCACTTAAAGATCCGAACCGCTGGCACTCCCTCAACCTGATTCAGGTTTTGAAAAAGGGCCAGGGACCTTTTCTGCTGGCCAACCTGGTGCTGGCCTCCTTTCAGAAGCGCATGGGATTACAGACAGGGGTCAAGCCCGGCGCCGAGCTGGCCGAGGCGGCATCCCTGGCCGAAGAAAAAGGCTTGACGGTGCGACTGGTGGACAGGGACATCCGGACGACGCTGTTGCGTGCCTGGCGAAAAACGGGACTCTGGAAAAAAATGCAGCTGGTGAGCACCATGCTGGCCAGCCTCTTTGACAACCAGAAACTGGATGAAGAGGAACTGGCCCGCCTGCGCCAGACCGATACCCTTTCCGCCATGCTTGACGAGATGGCCACCGTGCTCCCTTCGGTCAAAACCATTCTGGTCGATGAGCGCGACCTCTACATGGCTCACCATATCCGACAGGCCCCGGGAGAGAAAATTGTCGCCGTGGTGGGAGCCGCTCACCTTCCCGGAATCATTCGGCACCTGAACAGCGAAAATACACTGTCCGAGGTTATCGCGGAAATATCCACCATTCCATCCAAGTCGGGATTCTCGAAATTTGTGCCCTGGCTTATTCCCATCATTGTGGCGGGGCTGTTTGTCGTCGGCTTTTTTTTTGGTGACCGGGAAAGGATAGCGGGAACCGCCCTGGCCTGGGTACTGGCCAACGGCCTGCTGGCCTCTTTTGGCACTTTGCTGGCGCTGGGACATCCGCTGACGATTCTTGCTGCCTTTGTAGCCGCCCCGATCACATCCCTCAACCCGACCATCGGTGCCGGCTTCGTCACCGGGCTGGTACAGGCCTTCGTCGCGCCCCCGTCGGTCCGCGACATGGAGAATGTCAGCGACGACCTGGCCACCCTGCGCGGCTGGTGGAGAAACCGCATGACCCGCGTTTTGCTCGTTTTCCTCTTTTCCTCCCTGGGCTCGGCCATTGGAACGGTGGTGGCCTTTCGCTGGCTCAAAAACCTGTTCTAGCCTCTGCGGAAAAAGTTTTTTCTGGGAACCCCTGCAACGCATCCTCCAGCCCCAGGTCACGCCAGTAGGGATCTTTGCGGTAATGAAGTGTGCCTGCGTAGTCTACCCAGGCGGTAAAATAAAGAAGATGCACCGGGATCGCCTCGGGCAGATTGACGCGCAGGGGGTGATCCCCCTGGAGCAGATCGATTATTTCGTCACAATTCCACCCCCTCCCCTCCAGCAGATATTGCGCCAGATCCAGAGGCCGTTCAATACGAATGCAGCCGGAACTGAAGGAACGTTCTGACCGCATGAAGAGATGACGATCCGGGGTGTCGTGCAGATAGACGGCATAAGGATTGGGGAACATGAATTTTACCCTCCCCAGGGGATTCCAAGGCCCTGGCTTCATGCGCAGAATGCCGGGAAAGTTCTCCGCATGAATATCTTTCCAGTCCACCTCGCTGACCTCCAACTGCCTGACGGTCTCTTTCGAAGCGGGAATTATTTCGTAGTGGTTCCTTTCCATCCAGGTGGGATCGACCTTGATCAGGGGAAGCTTGTCCTCGCGCAGAATAGTCGGGGGGACATACCAGTAGGGAGCAAACTCCAGATAGGTCATTCGCCCTGAAAAAACGGGGGTTTTTCGGTAAGAAGTCCCCACGATAACAGGCATGGTCATGACGGGAACGCCCTCTTCGACCACCTGCAGGGCAAAGTCGGCGATATTGACAAGGATATAGCGCCCCCCCAGACTCTTCGGTAGCCAGCGCCAGCGCTCCAGGTTCCTCTCAATCTGCCGTATCCGTACGGTAATCGGCACACGGAGTTCCGTCCGTGTGCGCGGTCCCAGAACGCCGTCAGACGTCAAGCCGTGCCGGACCTGCCAGCGGCGCAGGGCTGTGACCGTGTCACGGTCCAGGATGCTGGCGTTCGCTTCATCGAAGCCTGCAAGATCACCACTTTCAAACAGGCGTTGCTTCAAAAGGCGGATATGCGGATCGACATCACCAGGGCGCAATGTGCGTCCCGTGGGGAAAGGCTCCCTCAATCCCTCGGCAGCCACCAGGCGTAATGCAGTGAGCTGTTCCCGCAAACGAACATAACCTGGCGCCGTCGGAGCCAACTCAGCCAGAACGCGGCCGGTACGGCCCGTGGTCAAAGCATAGCGAAGAAGCTTGGCCACATCCGCTTTTCGCGGCGACGCTTTCCAGCCATTATGGAGGGTGACGGGGTCAAGACGTCCCTGGATCTGATGGGTGGCATAGAGCAGAAAAGCATCGGTGAGCACAATATCGAGACGCGCCAGCCACTCGGCCGCCGGCGTCAGCTCATGCCGCCGACAATCCTCTTCATACCGAAAAAGACTCTCCAGTTCGAGAAGATGATAATCTTCCGGGCAAAGCCCTTCTTCAGCAGCCCCCCGGATAACCTCAAGAAGCTCATGGGCCTGTGGCCCCACTGACAAACCATCCGTCCAGGCAGCCCCCTCATCGCTCGCACGGTAAAAATCCGAGACAGCTTCCGGCATCCGAATACCTGTCATGGCCAAGGATTCCGGCTGCAGCCAGAGGTTCAACTCGGGGACGAGTGCCCGGGCAGAAGTCTGCTCCAGTGCCCAGGACGGAACAGCAAGGACTACAACAAGAATGAACACGGGAAAAATCCGGGACATGGGCAACTCCTCGACCCTGTCAAGGATATCCCAGAATCAGACAAAATCCAGGAGGGCAAGCCGTCACCGCTAAAAAAAAACAGGGCAGGTCGCCCGGAAGCGACCCGTCCTGTAAATTATCGAACAAAACACCTAAATGGGCGCTATCAGCCAATCCAGACAGTCTGGATGTTGACAAATTCCTTGATGCCATAATGGGAGAGTTCCCGCCCATATCCGGATATTTTGACACCACCGAAAGGCAGCCTCGGGTCACTCTTGACGATCCCGTTGACGAAGACAGCTCCGGCTTCCACCTGGCCCGCGATGGATTCGCCTTGAGCAACATCACGGGTCCAGACCGATCCCCCAAGGCCGAAAGGCGTATCATTGGCTACCTTCAGTGCCTCCTGCGCATCCTTGACGCGAATGACGGAGGCAACGGGGCCAAAAAACTCTTCATGGTAGGCCGGCATGCCGGGTTTGACATCGATCAGAATGGTGGGAGGGTAAAAATATCCCGGCTGCTTCAGCGGGGCCCCACCCAGGGCGACCTTGGCACCTTTTTCCAAAGAAGCGGTCACCTGTCCGTGGAGCTCCATCATTAAATCCTCGCGGGCTTGTGGGCCAACCTGGGTTTTGGGGTCGAGAGGATCACCGATGACAAGATTCCCCATCGCTGCCTTGAACTTGGCAAGAAAGGAATCGTAGACCTCGTCAACGACGATAAAACGCTTGGCGGCAATGCAGCTCTGGCCTGAGTTGATACAACGCGCCCGCGAGGCTACGGCGGCGGCTTGATCGATGTCAGCATCGGCGAGAACAATAAAAGGATCGCTACCGCCCAGCTCCATGACAGTTTTTTTAAGCATCTGCCCCGACTTGGCGGCCACCTTGCGGCCGGCGATATCGCTGCCGGTCAGAGTGATTGCTTTGATGTGATCATTTTCGATCACCGCGTCCACCTTGGAGGAGCCGATCATCAAAGTACGAAAAACATTGGCCGGGAAGCCCGCCTTGATGAAGACCTCCTCAATCGCCAGGGCACTGCGCGGCACGTTGGAGGAATGCTTCAGAACACCGGTATTGCCTGCCATGAGGGCGGGAGCAGCAAACCGGAAGACCTGCCAGAGAGGAAAGTTCCAGGGCATGACGGCCAGTACGGTGCCGATGGGCCGAAAGGCGACATAGGCCCTGCTCCCATCACTTTCGACTTTTTCCGGCGCGAGAAAATTCTCGGCATTGTCAGCGTAGTAGTCACAGACCCAGGCACACTTTTCCACCTCGCCCTTGCCCTCAGTAATCGGCTTGCCCATTTCCAGGGCCATGATTCGGGCGTATTCGGCGGCATTCTGCCGTAAAACGACAGCGGCTGCCTTCATAAGGCGGGCTCTCTCGGCAAAAGTCGTCAGGCGCCAGCGTTGCCAGGCCGCATCGACTTCGTCAATAACAGCGGCGGTTTTTTCCGCCGTCCATTCTTCAAAGGTCTCCAACAGGTCACCCGTAGCCGGGTTAATGGATTCAATCGCCATGATTCTCTCCCTTTCTGCAAATAATCGGATCACCGCCAAAACGGCAGATAACCGTAAAACAAGTATCCTGTATCGCGCCGGAGAAATTAAGTCTTTTTTTGGTGCCGCTTTAAGGCGTTCAAATATACGCTTTTCACTATACCCAATGGTCCGAAAGTTTCAACCAGCTCTAACCGATACCATGAGAGACAGACAATGCACAGGAAAGCAAAAGCGCCAGGAACTTTCCCGAACATACAAAATTAGATATATGCAAAGATTAGCCATTTACCATATTGCAATAAGTGGATTGACAACCCCTTCTTTTACATGATAAAAACTCAGCGTTTATCTTAAGACGATTCCCGAGCCGGGAAGTCGTCATTTCGCCTGCCAAGGCTCGAAATAGGTCGGGTCTTTACCCTTTACTGGCCGCCCAGAGCGGCTTAAACAATCGGTAGCAAACGGAGGTAAGAACATGCAACAGCAACGCGGAGCAATCACAGCAGTGATCGTTGCCCTGGCCTGCCTGCTGGCCCTGCCAGCCATGGCCCAGGTCGATCACACGTCCTTCATCACCGGCCCCATCACCAGCGGTCCCGAAGTGACCCAGAAATGCCTTGAGTGTCACGAAGACCAGGCCATGGACTTCATGAAGACTTCCCACTGGAACTGGGCCCTTGAGCAGAAAGTACATGGCGAGGAAGTCTATCGCGGAAAGCGCGATGCCATCAACAACTTCTGCACTTCCGTCTCAGCTAACGAAATCTTCTGCTCCGGCTGCCACGCCGGTTACGGAATGGAAGATGTGAAAACTTTTGACTTCACCGACAAGACCAAGATCGACTGCCTGGTCTGTCACGACAACACCGGCACCTACAAGAAAGCAGCCGGCACCGGCGGCATGCCCGCTTCTAATCTCGACCTGCTCAACATCGCTCAGAATGTCGGCATGCCCGTCCGTGACAACTGCGGCACCTGCCACTTCTTTGGCGGTGGTGGCGACGCCGTCAAGCACGGCGATCTCGATTCTTCCATGTCCTACCCTGATCGCGCCACCGACGTGCACATGGACGCCGACGGCCCTGATTTTCAGTGCCAGGAGTGCCACAAAACCCAGAACCACCAGATTACCGGCAACTCCCTGGGTGTTTCCCCCACCGGCGACAGCCACTTCGGCTGCACCCAGTGCCATGAAGCAGCTCCCCATGCGGAAAGCCGCCTGAATGACCACGCCGAGGCCGTGGCCTGCCAGACTTGCCATGTTCCTTACTTCGCCAAGAACATCGCCACCAAGATGAGCTGGGACTGGTCCACTGCCGGTGATGACGCCAAAGAGCATGCCGCTGACAACAAGGACAAGTACGGCAAGCACACCTATGTAAAGAAAAAGGGAACCTTCGAGTACGGCAAAATGGTACAGCCTGAATACGCCTGGTATCAGGATGGCGCCGCTGACGCTTACCTGCCCGGCGAGAAGATGGATCCCACCAAGGTGACCAAGCTGGCCTACCCGACCTCCACCATCAAGGACAAGGAAGCCAAGATCTATCCCTTCAAGGTTCACCGCGGTCAGCAGATCTACGACAAGAACCACAAAGTCTTCATCACCGCCAAAGTTTATGGCAATGGCGGCTACTGGAAGGACTTCGATTGGGATAAAGCCGCTAAGCTCGGCATGGAAGAGAACCCCATCATGATTGAAAAGGGTCTCAAGTACAGCGGTGAGTACGGTTTCGCCCCCACCGAAATGTACTGGCGGATCAATCACATGGTTTCTCCTGCCAAAGATGCACTCAAGTGCCTTGACTGCCACGGCGACAACGGTCGCATGGACTGGAAGGCTCTTGGCTACAAAGGGGACCCCATGACGAATAAGAAGTGGGCACGCAAATAGTCCATTTCCTTTCTGTTGATTCATAAAAAGAGCGGGCTTTCCGAAGGGAGAGCCCGCTCTTTTTTATTCCCACAAAGCAGAAAGGCACGGCGATCCAATAAGGTGCCGTGCCTTTCTACCACCATCTTTTTAGTGAAATCCGGACCTAGTCCTCATAGACGAGGACACGGACCAGACCGATGGTCGCGCCCGTCGAGTCAGTGGTTGGCGCATCGCTGACGGAAATGACCTTGCGGATGTGATTTTCCTGAATGAAGCTGTTGATACGCCGGTCAAGCTCTTCCAACTCCTGATGCGCCCGGAATATCTGCAGCGGCTCTCCGAAAGTTTTTACCTTGACCATATCATCCTCCTTCCTCTGTTGCCCAGTTAGACCTGAACGACCGATTTCACCTCGGGGATTCTTTCTTTCAGGGTCTTTTCAATCCCCATCTTCAGGGTCATTGTCGACATGGGGCAGGAACCGCAGGCTCCCATCAACCTGACGCTGACCACCCCGTCATCCGTCACGTCAACGAGCTCGACATCACCACCGTCGGCCTGAAGAGCCGGACGGACCAACTGCAGGACTTCTTCTACTTTTTCACGCATGGGCTTTCCTCCTCGTTTTTTGTTAGTGTGGCCGGCTATGGCCCTTTAAGCAAAGGCTCCGGGCAATGGGATATCTCGAAGGGAGCGGTTGCACAAAAGAGCCGGTTCATCAACCCCCTTCCCCTGCACAAGCACTTTGAAGGTTTCCCCCATACCACCATCCGGCACGATGAGATTCTTGAGGGTGAGACGCAGGGCCCGGGCTCGCTTTTCATCCGGTTCTCTGGCCTGCATCTCCATGAGCGTTTCGACAAACCCCAAGGCCATCAGAAATTTGTACTGCGGACCGAAGAAAAGGGTGACAAGACCACGTTCGGCTCCGAATTTCTGCAGTGCGGTGAAATCGATGTGGGCCGTTATGTCCTGGCTGCCCGGGGCGTCGTAAGGGTTGTCGCTGGACTGGTGATTTCGATAGCACATCAGGGTGCCGTTTCGGCGGAAGGGAGCATACAGCTCTCCGGCGGGGTAGCCATAATCGACGGTCAGCACAAAACCGACCTCGAGCACATCGGCCACAGCATGCATCCATTCCACCGCCGGAAGATTGACCTCAAAGCGGTTGCCTTCTACCGGTTCGATGCCAACGGTCCGGAAGTAATCGGTGATATGAGGATCTTCCAGCGGACGGAGCTCTTCGCCCAGACCATTTTCCCCGGCAACGACGTAGACTTCCTTGAGGACCCCGTTGTGCTTTTCAAACAGCCTGACGGGAAAAGCATCTACCAATTCATTGGAAAGAAAACAGCCCCTGATGTTTTTAAGGTCGGCGAACTCACACCAGTCAACCCGGGCGAGATGCCTAGACAGCAGCGTTTTCTGACGAGTCCTGTTATCCGGGCTGATCTCGACCAACTGATAGGTCATCGCTTCATAAAAATCCGGAAAGTCGTCCGCAATGGAATCAAGGATATCCAGACACAGATGCCCTTCACCGGCCCCCTGTTCCACAACGGTAAAGGCGTCTCGACCAAGGATATCCCACATCTCATGCAGTTGCTTGGCAATCAAGCGCCCGAAAAGGGAATGCACACTGGACGAAGTAAAAAAATCCCCCCCTTTGCCGATACGGTCTCTGGAAACCATGTAATAGCCGTACTGGGGATGATAAAGACATTGGCTCATATATTCCGCAAAGGAAATACCGCCATTCTGCCGGACATGTTGCAAAAGAAAAGCTTCGAGTGCCTTGGCCTCGCTGTTTCTCGTCATAAGTTCATCCTCACTGAGCATTAAAAGTGGGGAAGTTTACCGCAGTGCCCACAGGAAAACAAGCCCGAGCAGAAGACACTGTCAGGGGATTATGCCGAGGGTTTTATGAATCTGCAAAAGGTCCGAGGTGTCCCGAACCAGAAGGACGCTGCTTCCTAATGCACGGGGCGCTTTCAGGTCGACGGCCTGACGATCGCCGACAAAGAGAAAGCTGTCGGGAGTCCCCCCGATATCGGCGACCACCTTTTGAAGAGCGTTGGCATCCGGCTTGGGCATTCCACAGAATTCAAT
Source organism: Desulfuromonas sp. AOP6 (assembly GCF_009731355.2). Classification (GTDB taxonomy): domain Bacteria; phylum Desulfobacterota; class Desulfuromonadia; order Desulfuromonadales; family SZUA-540; genus SZUA-540. Next base: position 1,038,242 of record NZ_AP022810.1, on the reverse strand, counting down.
AGTGTAAAGGCGGGAGAACAATTCCTCAACCCCGAGCAGGGCCAGAATTTTCTGGGCCAGAGGCAGATTGTTGTTGGTGTAGATATAAAGATCACAATGGTCGCGAAGCGAGTCAAGTAACGCAAAGAGGATAGGATCATTCTCCAGGTAACGTTCTGGGTGGACCTGTTGCTGAAAGGCCCGATGCAGATCGGGAATATCAATCCCCAATTCCAGACAGGTCCGCGTCAGGGTCGGCTCCTCCTCCAGACTTTCCGCCAGGCGCTTTTTGGCAGAGCGCAGAAGGTTGCGCCCCTGGGCAGGAGTCATCCCCCTGGTTTGCGCCACCAGACTCTCCGCGGCGGCGGCGATCTCCCTCTCCATTCCTTTACTCGTATAAAGAGTACCATCGAGATCAAAGATTATAGCTTTTATTTTGGCGGCTCTGAGCATTAAACCCGTGGAGGCTCCTGTTAGAATGACAAGAAATCTGGCCACTGAAAAATCAAACCAGCGGTCTTCTTTGAAGCTATAAACTGATTAACTCTACCAAAGCTCGCAAAGGAGTCAAAACTTCCGGCGGCGCGGACCTTAGTATCACGCTCCGATCAACGGCAGCGACGGGTGCTTTTGGCCAGATGCTGTGTGATTTTTTGAGGGTCGTTTGTAAAAACTCCCCGGACACCCTGTCGACGCAGAAAGTCGAGCTGATCAAGATCATCGACGGTCCAGGGTACGATATCCATGCCCTGGCGCCTGCAGGCGGTGACCATGGCACGCGAGACGCGATCGACGCGAGGATGAAAGCTGGCGGCCTGGTGACGAACAGCCCGCATCAGGGCCAGGTGCCAGAGTGGGACCTCCACCAGGTAACCGAGCGCCAGTTTTGGCGCCACAGAGTGGATTCTGGACAACAGGCGGTGGTTGAAAGAGGAAAGCAGTACGTCGGTACGGGGAAAACGCTCCAGCAGATCCAGAACGGCCAGGCCGGCGTCCGCTGCCTTGATTTCTATATTGAGACGCAGTCGCCCCTCGGCCCAGGACATGACCTCCTCCAGAGAAGGGACCACCTCCCCTTGAAAGGTTGACCCGAACCAGCCACCGGCATCGAGAGCGCGGATCTCGCGAAATGTCCTGCGACTGACGCGCCCCCGCCCGGTGGTAGTCCGTTCAAGGGTTTCATCGTGGATCACCACCGGCACACCATCCCTGCTCAGATGCACATCCAGCTCAATCCCGGAAGCGCCGGCCACTTCTGCAGCGAGAAAAGCCGCCATGGTATTCTCGGGAGCCTGACTGGAGGCCCCGCGATGGGCCCATACAAGAAATTCAGACAACACACCCTCCCATCCAGAGCCAAAAATATCGCCCCCGGAAAACAAAAATCAGGCTGACATAGACTGGCGATTATAAGCTCTTACACTGTCAAACTCTACAGCAAAACTCTACAGCAAAACTTGTCATTCTCCAAAAAACATGCAATTATGCGGCGCAAAAAGAAACCATACCAAAGGAATTTTTTATGGACAGAAATCTCGCCCTTGAACTGGTCAGGGTAACCGAAGCCGCCGCCCTGTCCTGTGGACGCTGGGTTGGCAAGGGCAACAAGATTGCCGCCGACGATGCCGCCACCAACGCTATGCGCCGGACCCTGGAATCCATCAACATCAGCGGGACAGTGGTCATCGGTGAGGGGGAAATGGATGAAGCCCCCATGCTCTATATCGGGGAAAAAGTGGGAAATGGCGAAGCACCTGAAGTTGATATCGCCGTCGACCCCCTGGAAGGAACCAGCATCTGCGCCAAAGGGATGAACGGCTCCATTACCACCATTGCGATAGCCCCTCGCGGAGGATTTCTCCACGCGCCAGACATGTACATGGAAAAAATTGCCACGGGGCCCGCGGCCAGGAACGCCATAGACATCAACCTGTCTCCCGCCGAAAACCTCAAGCGGGTGGCGGATGCAAAAAAATGCTACGTAGAAGATTTGACCGTAGTTGTCCTGGATCGGCCCCGCCACGAAAAGATGGTTGAGGAGATTCGCAAGGCTGGCGCTCGCATCCACCTCATCTCGGATGGTGACGTCGCTCCCGCCATTGCCGCCGCTGTCGACGGCAGTGGCGTCGATCTCATGATGGGTATCGGCGGCGCCCCCGAAGGCGTTCTGGCCGCCGCCGCTCTCAAATGCATGGGCGGAGGGATGCAGGGCCGCCTGGTCTTCATGAGTAAAGATGAGAGAGATCGCGCCCTCAAAATGGGCATCGACGATTTTGACCAGGTCTACATGGCTGAAGATATGGCCAAGGGTGATGTCTTTTTTGCCGCTACCGGTGTCACCAGCGGCGACCTCCTTGACGGAGTCCGCTACTTTTCCGGTGGCGCCGAAACACACTCCATCGTCATGCGCTCCCGCAGCCGCACCGTTCGCTTCATCAAGTCTCAGCATTATTTCGACTACAAACCGGCCTATTAAACGGGGCAGACCGTCTCCTTGCCGGCGTGATTTAATCCTTGTAAACACCGTCACAGCTTGTTAGTATTTCGACGTTATTCTAGCCACATACCAAACTTGAGGAATAGATATGGCAATCATTACCATCTCCCGCGAAATGGGAAGCGCCGGCATTCCCATCGCCCACATGCTGGCAGAAAAACTCGGCTATACCCTGCTTGACGGAGAAACGATCAAAGAAGCCGCCCTGAATTATGGCGTCAGTCCCGACGCCCTCGAAAATGCTGACGAGAAGCCTCCTGCCTTTATCGAAAAGCTTGATGAAAAGGCGGAACTCGACCTTCACTACATTGAGCTGATTATTCTCGAATATGCTCTCAAGGGCAACGTCATCATCTATGGCCGTGGTGGCCAGGATCTGCTTCAGGAAATCAAAAGCATCCTGCGTGTCCGCATCATCGCTCCCTTCGAGGAACGCGTTGAGCGCTGGGCCGAAAGGGAATGGCTCGACCCGGACCTCGCCCGCATCATGGTACGCCGCAGCGACCAGCAAAGGGCCGGATTCATCAAATATTACTTCGATCGGAACTGGGAAGATCCGCTGGGCTACGATCTGGTCATCAACACCTCCAAACTCACGGAAGAGACGGCGGTCAAGATAATCTGTGACGGAGTCAGGGACCAGAACCTCGTTGACCAGAAGCAGAACTGCAAAAAGAAGCTGACTAACCTTATCCTGCGCAAAAAAGCGGAAATTGCCATCCTGACCCAGGATGGCGTGGACGGCCACCATGTCGAGATTTCCGGTGAAGACGGAAAAATCATTCTCTCCGGTCATGTGCATAGCGACAAAGAAAAAAAGCTCTCTGTCGCCGCTGTTCAGAAAATTGACGGCGTCAGGGAAGTGGTTAACAAGCTTCGGATCATCGAGTACCGAAACTATCCGAAAGAGCACTGAGTTTGTCAGTGTCAGTCGCAGGCAAAAAGCCGGTCTTCCACGACCGGCTTTTTGCGTGAAATACCCTACAGGCAACCTGGCAACTTTTGGCTGCAAGCTTGTATCCACGTCTTTTTTCATGCTAATATCCCGCAGTTAGTCAAAAAGCATCACCGAATACACCGAAGGAGAACGTAACAGATGGCAGGACACAGCAAATGGGCCAACATCAAACACCGCAAGGGCGCCCAGGACGCCAGGCGCGGCAAGGTCTTCACGAAACTTATCAAGGAAATCACAGTAGCCGCCAAAATCGGCGGTGGCGACATAGAAGGTAATCCCCGTCTTCGCACAGCCATCGACAAGGCCAAAGGCGAAAACATGCCAAAGGATACCATCGAACGGGCCATCAAAAAGGGAACGGGCGATATGGACGGCGTGAATTACGAAGAGGGAACTTTCGAAGGATACGGACCAGGCGGGGTCGCTGTCATCGTCGAGTTCATGACCGACAACCGCACCCGCACCGTGGCTGACGTGCGTCACATATTCAACAAACACAATGGCAGCTTAGGGGTAAGCGGCTCCGTGTCCTACCTCTTTGATCGCAAAGGGCTGATCTCCTTTCCAACAGAAAACGATTTCGACTCCATATTTGAAGCAGCCCTTGAAGCGGGAGCCGAGGACGTCAAGGACGAAGGTGATTCCTACGAAGTCATTACGGACCCATCCACCTTTATCGAGGTTCGGGAGGCTATAGCCGAGAAGGGCCTGAAATGGCAAACGGCCGAAATCACCATGATCCCCCAGACCATGGTTCAAGTTGAAGGCAAACAGGCCGAGCAGATGCTCAAGATGATGGACAAGCTTGAAGACAATGACGACGTGCAGAATGTCTACGCCAACTTCGACATTTCAGATGAGGATTACGCCAGCCTTATGGGGTAAAACGTGAAGGGGCGCAAAGCCCCTTCTTTATCTTCCACCGGGATTAAACATGCGCATACTCGGAATCGATCCCGGTAGCCGGGTAACAGGCTACGGCGTCATTGAAAAGCAGGGAAACCGGCTGATACACATCGATAACGGCGCTATTTACACCGATAGCAAGGACAGCTTGGCTCTTCGGCTGCAAACCATCCATGAAGGCCTGGTTTGCATTATCGGGGAACACAATCCACAGGCCATGGCGGTTGAACAGATCTTCCTCGCCAAGAACGCTCTCTCCGCCCTCAAGCTTGGCCATGCTCGGGGAGCCGCCCTGCTGGCCGGAACACGACATCAGCTTCCCGTTTTTGAGTACACGGCGCTGCAGGTGAAAAGTGCCGTGGTCGGTTACGGCCGGGCCGCAAAGCCCCAGGTCCAGCACATGGTCCGTGTCCTCATGAATCTTCCGGAGATCGCCCAGGAAGACGCGTCTGACGCCCTCGCTGTCGCCATCTGCCATGCCCACAGCTATCAGTTGACTGCCAGACTACAGCAGAGGCCGAACTAAACTCAGCCAGAACACCCTTGGCTCTCGATTGAAGGTACCCAGACCATGATCGCTCTGCTGACGGGAAATATCGTCTTTAAGTCCATCGACCACATCATCCTGGAAACGGGGGGTGTCGGCTACCGGGTCATGATTCCTCTTTCCACTTTTTACAGCCTGCCGGAAAAAGGCGACAGCCGTCTGCATATTTACACCCATGTCAAAGAAGACGCCATCCATCTCTATGGTTTTCTCGGACTGGATGAAAAAGAAATGTTTCAGCTGCTGCTGAGTGTCTCGGGCATCGGACCACGCCTGGCCCTGAATATTCTGTCCAACATCACGACTGAGGAGTTGAAGTCCTCCCTTTACGACGGCAACCTCAAACGGCTGTCCGGAATACCAGGGATTGGCAAGAAGACGGCTGAGCGCATGGTGCTTGAACTGAAAGACAAGGTAGCCAAAATGCAGCCAGCTGGGCGGACAGCCACCGCCCGCCTTTCAGCGGCATCGTCTCTCAACGTTTTTGATGACACCCTGTCGGCCTTGACCAATCTCGGCTACAAAGAGGCACATGCGCGCAATGCCCTGGAATCCATGGAGATCCCCGCCGAAGCCAGCCTTGAGGACATTCTCAAGGGGGCGCTAAAAATGTTACTGAAATAGCCTGTAGCCGCCACCTCCGAGGGAGCACACTTTAGGCATGACTGAAAGAATCATTACCCCCGACTTAGCCGAAGACGACCAGAACTTCGAGAGCAGCCTGAGGCCGAGAACTCTCCGGGAATATATTGGTCAGGCCAAGGCTAAGGAAAATCTCCAGATTTTTATCGACGCCGCCCGGCAGCGGGGGGAATCTCTCGACCACGTCCTTTTCTTCGGACCGCCGGGCCTCGGCAAGACAACGCTGGCCAATATTATCGCTAATGAAATGGGAGTCAGCCTGAAAAGCACTTCCGGACCTGTCATTGAAAAATCGGGGGATTTGGCCGCCATTCTGACGAATCTGGAAGCTGGGGATGTCCTTTTTATCGACGAAATCCACCGCCTTTCTCCTGTCGTCGAGGAGGTCCTTTATCCGGCCATGGAAGATTACCAGCTCGATATCATTATCGGCCAGGGACCTTCAGCCCGGACAATTAAACTCGACCTGCCCCGCTTCACCCTTGTTGGCGCCACGACGCGCGCCGGACTGCTGTCTTCGCCCCTGCGGGATCGCTTCGGGGTTATTTCACGGCTCGAATTCTATTCTGACGAGGAATTGGCTACTATTGTCCGGCGCAGTGCGGAAATCCTCAACATCCCCACCGAGAAGGATGGAGCCCTTGAAATTGCCCGGCGTAGCCGTGGAACACCCCGTATCGCCAACCGCCTGCTGCGCCGGGTCAGGGATTTCGCGCAGGTCAAGGGGGATGGAGTCATCACGCGGGACATTGCCGATTCGGCTCTCGGCAGGCTGGAAGTTGACCGGATGGGTTTCGATAACATGGACCGCCGCATTCTGTTGACCATTATCGACAAGTTTGCAGGAGGGCCTGTAGGCCTGGAAACTCTTGCGGCCATCGTGGGTGAAGAGAAGGACACCATCGAGGATGTCATCGAACCCTTTCTTCTCCAACAGGGGTATTTGAACCGGACGCCACGCGGCCGCATGGCCACGCCGCTGGCCTACCGACACTTTCAACGCCTTCCCGCAGACAAGGATACCAATGGCGATCTTTTCAGCTGAGGTCCCGGGGATACTCCCTCGAGCCCAAGCAAGCGACTTCTGAGATGAAACCGATCCGCATGACCGTAACCAAAAGGGTGGCCGCAGGATATCTGCTTGTTGTCATTTTTACCCTGACAGCCATTATCTATGCTCTTGCCAGTCTCCACACCCAGACCACCCGCTCGGAAAAACTGGTATCCGTCGATTTCAATGCCCTCAACCTCTCTCGAAATCTCCGGCAGAATCTACTGACCCAGGATCGACTTGAGAAACAACTGTTGATTCTAAAAGACGTTGAAATCCAAGCCCTCCTGAATTTCCGTCAGGAGGAGGCGGACGCCCTATGGAAGGATCTGGCCGCGCTGCCGCTGGAAATCGACTTTGTCGCCATCTCGGAGGTAATGGCCAATTACCAGGAAGAGCGGCTCAGAGGCAACGGCTACCTCAAGGCCCAGGCCTGGCAAGAGGCGGAACGCTTTTCGCGCCAGACCCTGGCCCCCCTGCGCTCCAGCATTATTGACCAATTCGACGCCCTGATCGAACAGCAGGAAAACACCATCGACAACTCTCTCGTCGCTTTTTCTGCAGACAGCTCCCGTGCCTATCAGGTCGCTGTCATCCTGACCTTCATGGGACTTTTTCTGTCTGGGCCCGTGGCTCTGACGGTTATTCTCAGTATCCATCGGTCTATCAAAAAACTGGTGCAGGCGACACACGCCATAGCCGCCGGCAGTTTTGACCACCAGCCAGACATCCACGCCAAGGATGAATTTGGCGACCTCGCCCGCGAATTCGCCGCCATGGCGGTCAAGCTAAGAGAGCTTGAGCAGGTGCGACTTGACGCCAATCCCCTGACCCATCTGCCGGGAGGGCTGAGCATTGAGCGGGAGTTGGAAGCCCGTGTCCGAATGGGAAAAAGCTTTGCCCATCTTTACCTTGACCTGGATCACTTCAAACCCTTCGGCGACCGTTATGGCTACAAGACGGGCAGCGATGTCATCGCCTTTGTTGGGGATGTCATCAATGACACCGTAAGGCAGGAAGGAACCCCCGAAGACCTGGTCGGTCACATCGGCGGAGACGACTATGTGGTGATAACCGAACCGGAGCTGGCTGAGCCCATTGCGAAAAAGGTTATTGAACGTTTCGACAGGGAAGTCCCTCGATTCTACACAGAGGAAGATCGGCGTAATGGCTTTTTCTTCGGCAAGGATCGCTTTGGCATAGAACGGCAATTTCCTATTCTGACCCTGTCCATCGCCATTATCTGCAGCAACAATCTCGAATCACCATCCTCCTTGGCCATCAGCCGGGAATGCGCTAATATCAAGGACCATCTGAAAAAAATGCCCGGAAGCAACTATCTGATCAACAGAAGACGGAATCTGTAACTATGCGCTATCTATTCCTGCTCCTCCTTGGCCTGCTCCTGAGCGGTTGCCAGCATGGCCGTTTTCTTAATCCTTCAGAATTTCAGGCTCGTGATGCCTTTCTGCAAGGTTTCGAAACCTGGAATGAGTCAGGCTCTGCGGACGCATGGGAACCGCTCCAGCGCGACTACCCCGAAAGTGCATGGACGGCCCGGGCCCGGGATCTTGCCGACCTGAAGGCTTCCGTCCAGCAGCAGAGAGAGGCCTTGGCCGAACTCGAATCAAAAAACAAGAGGCTGGGGACGACGGCAGAGCGTTGTAGACAGGAGAACAAAAAGCTGCAGCAGAATATTGATCTGTTGAGGGAGAACATCGCACAGCTCAAACAACTTCTAGTTGATTATGAGTTAAGAGCCAAATAGGTCCGACTGGCGCTTCTACCCGCTGACCTGAACTGCCCTGCCCTTACAGCGTTCCCTCTTGCCGTGACGGCAATTCTGACTTTCCTCTGACCACCCTGTTTAGGCCACCACCTATGGATTCACATACAGCCCGACTTTTTGCCGAACAGCTGGCCCGATGGACCGAATCGCACATTCAGCTGGGCCGCTCTCCCTTGAAAAAGGTGGAGGTTTTTTCTTCCCTGTTGACATCTGTGGGCGAATTGTCGCCGCCCTTGATTTTCTGGATAAATCGGGACAGTTACATGGCAGCCGGCCTTGTCCTCTTCCCATCGGGGCACACCCACGATGCTAACGACACGGGTATTCATTGCGCCGAAGCACTGGGATTGAGGCATTTTATTTCCTGGGCGTCAAAAGAGGTTGTCATCTGGGAGGTTCAATCCGGCAGCTGTCAAAAGCACAAGACACTCGCACTTTCAAGCCTTGGCGATGAGGGTGAAGAAGCTTTTCGGGAGACTCTCTCTCTTCTGCTGGAAGAGGTCAAAATGCTTTCGGTCACAGGAGCCGTTGCCCCCACCGATCTCTCTCCGTTTTATCTGGTTAACCTCTGCCTCGGCGCCATCACTTCCGCCTGTCCTTTCATCGTGGAACAATACCAGATTACCCGCGAAGCCAGCCGCCTCGGTGCCGATCCGACTTTGTTGAATGCGCTGGCGTACCGCAAGGCGACGCTGACCCTGCTGCGTCTTTTGGCGCTGATCAGCCATGATCGGCTGCCACCATCGGTCCAACCGGAGGGGCTGGAACGAGCCGCCAATTATGCGATGGATACACTTCCCGAAATTCTGCAGCAGGCCATGAAACCCCAGCAGACCGAACAACCCCTGCCAGAGGAAGCAGCCACTCGTTTCCATCATTTTTTTCGTCGTATGCTTCAATTACCGCAGCGAAAAAACCATGAGTTTTTGACCAATGTGCTGCAATCACTCCTGGCTAAGGATGCCTCACAACTTGGAGGATATCCGCTTCCCACTGAAGAAACGCTGAGCAGGGATACGGCTTGCCTGTTCGTCCACCCTGACGGCATCAAGAATACAGGCGAAAAGTCCATGGAAATTGCCTCGCAGCCCATCCTGGCATACACGGCACTGCTCCGGGACTTCTTACACATTCCTCCAGCCATCGCCCAAGGGACAAGTGTCTTGCGCTTCGTGCCGCCGGTCGCACCGCACAAGCTCATCGGCACGCTGAGTGACAGCCGCCTTCCTTCGATGATGGAGCGTCAGGAGTTCGCCACTCTTCTGCGCGGTTCATGGCCAAACCGCCGGTTTCCCCTTCCAGCCGGAACACCCCTTTGGGCTTGGGAATTCATCCATCTCCTCGGATTGGCCGGGAACGGGGCGGATCTAGAATTTCACATTCCCGACACCTGGATTTATCAAGATTTCGGTTCACCTCTTTTCGAACTTATTAAAGAATATTTCGTCCTGACCGGCATCAGACCCGAAGGGGACAATGGATTGACGGTAAGCCTCGAAAAAACTGTTGATGAGGGAGCACAAACCACCCTAAAACTCGGCGGAGAGACCAGAAGTGTAAGCTGGTCTCTCCTGTGCTCTGGCCACCGGTCTCTTCTGGCTCTCGGACTGCGACTGCCTGCTTATCTCTTTAAATGGCTCGAAACGGGCACCCTGAAACTTGTTAAATCAAACAATTGGCCTGCAGAAAAGGAGCGTGAGATCTACCTTTTCACCCAGTCCACCCTGGGACAATTCCTCTGGAGCGTCATTGCTGGGCAGGCAAAACTTCCATCCAAAAAAGACCTTCGTCAATCGATCCTTCACCATGGCCTACCCTTGCCTGGAGCCGAGATCCTGCAAAGTCTGGCCCTCATCCCCTGGGAAGAAGGGGAAAGGGTTCCCCGAGCCATCATTGACAGTGAGCTTTCCTTGTGGATGGACAATGAATCAGACCAGAAGCTTCCCAAGCCACTAAAGCGTCCGGTCAGGGCCAAAAAATCCCGAAGAGACGGAACACGCCCTCCTCTGGCTGACCTCGTCACCAGTATTGGCGACCTTGTCTTCCAGGACGGCGTCCCCCTGTTTCCAGAGCAGTATCTATACGACTACTACAAACCGCAGCTAACCCTCTATCGCTGGCGGACCCACCTCCACATCAGCGAGGTGTTTTTCGGACAATACACCCTCCGGGACGATCTCGGCACCACCCTGGAAGTCGAAGGCTTGGAGGCGGCAAGGGCGCTGATCCTTGTTTCGCACACAAAGCGGACAGAAACTGAGCTGCCCAAGGAGTTGCAGTTGACGGCGACCTTGCTTGAACGGTATATAAAAGATCTCCGAACATTGAAGGATTCCCTATACAAACAGGTCAACAGGCACTTGTCGAACCAGCAGGAGGCCGAAGCCCTCGCCAGGGAAATATGGTCTGCGCAGGGGCTTCCCCCTTGGGAAATCCTGGATGAATAAATCTTTCAATTTCGTGCCCGAGGCAAAATATCCTCTTTATAACTACTACAATTTCCTTCTATCGAGGCAGGCATTTCATGGCATCAGGCAGAATTCTCATCCTGACAGGTCTCATTCTTCTTGTTGCAGTTTATGGATCACCTATGGCCCCAAGATTCCCTTACTAGGCAAACTGCCTGGCGACATTCGCATTGAAAAAGAGAATTTCACCCTGTACATCCCATTGGGAACAAGCCTTCTTATCTCGGCTCTCTTATCCCTTCTTTTTTGGATTTTTCGGCGCTGAGGCACGGCTGAGACCATGCGATCCCCCCTTATACTGGCTTCCCGATAGAAGACTCATTAACCTATGCACTATTCCCTTCTGGTGATGATTTATGGCCAAATCCATAGGACTTGCTCTTGGCAGCGGAGCGGCACGGGGCCTTGCTCACATCGGCGTCCTCAAGGAACTTGAGAAAAATGAAATTCCGGTAAGCGCGATTTCCGGGACCTCCATGGGTGCCTTTATTGGAGCTCTCTATGCTGCGGGTGTCCCTCTGGTGGAAATGGAGGCGGTGGCTCTCAAGCAGGACTGGCGAAAACTGGCCCGTCTTGTTGACCCGACACTGCCAACGTCGGGCCTCATTAACGGCAAAAATGTCGCCTCTTTTATCCAGAGCCTTCTTCCCGTCCACACCTTTGAAGAGCTTTCCATTCCCCTGGCTGTGGTCACCACCGATATCGAAACGGGTGAACACGTTATTATTAAAAAGGGCAGCCTGGTCGATGCCATCAGGGCGGCCATTGCCTTTCCGGGCATCTTCCCGCCGGTCCGCTTTGGCGATCGATTTCTGGTTGACGGAGGGCTTTGCATTCCTGTGCCCATCAATCAGGTTCGTGACCTGGGTGTTGATGTCACCATTGGTGTATGCACAATTCCCGAGGTTGAGAAAAAAACGGCCGAGGATTTTCTGGTTCACAAAAAAGAGAAAGAAAAGAGGGGGAACGGTTTCCTGAACCTTCTGACTGTCGAGGCGGTGGAGAAACTTTTTAGATCCCCCCCGGAGAGCAACGGTCACACACACCGCGAAAGCATATACAGTGAAGAGGTGCAAGGGGAGCGCAAGCCTCCGGGTATTTTAAAGGTGTTTGCCCAAAGCATTGCCATTATGGAAAATGAGATCAATTCTCTCAGACTGGAGAAAGATGAAGCTGATCTTCTGATTCGTCCCGACCTTAACGGGATCACCCTATTGGATTTCAATCGTGCTGAAGAGACGATTCAGGCTGGGGCCAAGGCAATGAACAAAGTACTTTCCCAGGTACGCGACCTGGCTCAGCTTTGAAAGATCATTCCCCTGTGATAAACTCTTACAGCCTAAGTCATCTTATCTTTTAAGGAGGCCATTATGCTGGAATTTTTCGAGAAAACTTTTTTCACCACAGTAGGTGCCGTTGCCATGAGCCAGAAAAAAGCCGAAGAACTGCTGGCGGAGATGAAAGAACGCTTCAATATTACCGAAGAAGAGGGCAAAGCGTTTCTGAACAATCTCCAGGAAAGAGCCAAGGAAAACCAGCAGAAGCTTGAACAAATGGCCCGGGAAGAGGTCAAGAAAGCCTGCGAGCGAGCCGGAGTCGTCACCACCGATGAATTTGAAAAGCTGAGTAAAAAAGTGGCCCACCTTGAGAAACTGTTAAAGGAGCGGGGATAACATCCCAGAATCTATGCTGACCTTCACCCGCATCAATCGCAATATCCGTTCCATCAGACGCTATCGGGACATCCTGTCGATCCTTATCAAATATGGCTTTGGCGGCTTGATAGAGCAGCTCAACATCACCTACTACATTGAGTTGGGACGGAAGATTGTAACTTTGGGCAAGGTCTCCAGAGAATTGGAACGTTTGACCCAGGCAGAGCGCCTGCGCCTGGCCATGGAGGAACTGGGGCCGACCTTCATAAAGCTCGGTCAACTCCTGTCGACGCGCCCTGACGTCATACCAGCCGAATTTATCGAAGAATTGCGAAAGCTGCAGGACAAGGTTCCTCCCATACCAGCCGACGAGGTTCGCAAACAGATCACCCAGGAACTGAGCCAATCCGTCGAGGAACTCTTCGCCTGCTTTTCTGTCACACCTCTGGCTTCCGCGTCGATTTCCCAGGTACACCGGGCCCGATTGACAACGGGCGAAGAGGTGGTTTTGAAAGTCCGACGGCCTCGGATCGAACAGATAGTCGAAACGGACCTCGACATCCTCATGGGACTGGCCTATCTGGTAGAGAAGCACCTGCCAACAGGCGAACTGTACGATCCTACCGGAATTGTCAAAGAATTTCGGCGCACGATCTACCGAGAAATGGACTTTTCCCGGGAAGGACACACTATAGACCGTTTCGCCGCCAACTTTTCCGATGATCCGACAATCCATGTCCCGCGGGTTTTCTGGAAGTACACGGGGGAAACCGTCCTGACTATGGAGTATGTGGACGGGATCAAGGTCTCTCATTTCGATCAATTACGGCAGAAGGGCCACGATCTCAAAGCCATTGCCCGACATGGAGCAGACGCCATCCTCAAGCAGGTCCTTATCCATGGCCTTTTTCACGGGGATCCCCACCCGGGCAATATCTATATCCTGGAGCAGGACAAGGTCTGTTTTCTGGACTACGGCATGGTCGGGCGACTTGATGACAGTCTGAAATACCAGCTGGTCGATCTTCTTGTCGCCGTCCTTAAAAGAGACGTCGACCGCATTATTAACATGCTGCTCTATTCGGGCGAGCTCACGGACGAATCCAATATAAGAGATCTACGCCGGGATTTGACCGATTTCATCGACGATTATTATGAAATTCCTTTACAGGAAATCAACGCGGGAAAACTCCTGTCGGAATTCGTGGAAATTCTCTCCCATAATCGCATCAAGTTTCGCTCTGACCTCATCCTGCTGGCGAAGGCCCTGATCACGATCGAAGGGATAGGACGCCAACTGGACCCCGACTTCAATATGATCGACCATCTAAAGCCCTTTCTTGAAAAGGTCATTCATGAAAGACTGGCTCCCGCGGCCCTCGGAAAAGAGCTTCTGAAGGTTCTGCAGGACTATGGTTCTTTTGCCAAAACCCTTCCCAGTGACCTGAAGGAATTCATCAACCGGATAAACAAAAACAAATTCAAGATCGACCTGGAACACCGGGGACTGGAAAAAATGATTTCCGATCTCGACAAATCGAGCAACAGACTCTCCTTCAGCCTGGTTATCGGCTCCCTTATTGTGGGGTCATCCCTTATCATGCAAACCGAAAAGGGACCCCTCCTATTCAACTTCCCGATACTAGGTCTGCTGGGATATTCCATTGCCGGATTCCTAGGACTTTGGCTTGCTGTCGCCATTCTCCGTTCTGGCCGACTGTAGACTTCTCAAACCGTCCCACCTCTTCTTTTCTGCGCTCTTGAGAGAAAATCAACTGTAGCTTTTAAACCACATAGCCCCACTTTTTCCACCACAACACCCTCCCACCACCCCGTCTGGCAGAAAAAACCAATAACAATATCGAACACTTACAAGAAAACAAAAAGTGGCAAGCTTATTGCAGCGCAACAGGCGTCTACAAAATGACATACCAGATTGCATTAATACTCAGGAGAACCCTGTCTATGATTTTTCAGCGCACAATAGCCCAGACGACCTCCATATCCGGCATAGGCCTTCACTCCGGCCATCGGATCAACATGACCCTTCGGCCTGCTGAGGCAGGAACTGGCATCATTTTCCACCGTTCCGAAGGAGATCGCGTGGTTTCCATTGAAGCCATTTCAGCCAATGTTGTGGACACCCGGCTGGCTACGGTCTTGGGTAAAAATGGCTTGCAGGTTTCTACCGTTGAACATTTTATGGCTGCGCTTACAGCCTTTGGCATAGACAACCTTCACGTGGATATCGACGGCCCTGAAATTCCGGTCATGGATGGAAGCTCTGTTCCTTTTGTGGAACTGCTGCAGGACGCCGGGGTGAGCAACCTGGCCCGCAGCCGCAAATTCCTGGCGGTTCGCAAGCCTATCACGGTCATTGACGGAGAAAAACGCGTCAGCCTGATTCCTTCTCGCTTTTTTCGCATCACCGCCGAGATTGCCTTTGAGCATCCCTGCATCTCACATCAACAGCGGTCTCTAAAGTTTTCTCGCGAAGCCTTCATTAAAGAAATCGCACCGGCCCGCACTTTCGGGTTTCTAAAAGAGGTGGAATATCTTAAAGCCAATGGGTTGGCCCGTGGAGGCTCGATGGAAAATGCCGTGGTCATTGGCGAAGACAAAATTCTCAACCCGGAGGGACTTCGGTTCAGCGACGAGTTCGTCCGCCACAAGATACTGGATTCCGTAGGAGACTTCAGCCTCCTGGGTTACCCAATTCTTGGCCACTTTAAAACCTTCAAGGCTGGGCATGACATCAACCATAAAATGGTTGAGCAAATTCTGTCTTCACCTGACTGCTGGAAACTGGTCGAATTTTCCGAGGAAGAAATCGATAACGCCCTCAACGCCAACTCTCCCGCTTACGCTACTGAACTTGCCTTATCTAAGGCGTAGGACAAAACAACATCTGTATAAAAAGAGGCAGCCTGAACAGGGGTTGCCTCTTTTCGTTTGCAGCCAACAGTCATGTCCTGATATTTTAGCGTACGTTATAGAGCCCTTAGATTACACCTCCACTCGTGGGAAAAATGTCGCCAGAGACGAAAAAACATAAAGATCCCATTCTTGAAACCAGGAAAAGACGCCGCGAATGGACTCTTATCATCCTGGTAATCTGTCTCGTTCTTCTGTTTTCGCAGTTTGAAACTCAGCTTTTTGAACTCACCTCAGGTGTCCCTGTTTCCAACAGCATCCTGCTTCTGGCGCTGATCAACATCAACATTCTGTTCATTGTCCTCCTGCTTTTCCTTATCTTCAGGAATTTATTTAAACTCATTCTCGAGCGGCGCAAAAACGTGCCCGGCGCACGTCTGCGGTCCAAGCTGGTCATCGCTTTTGTTTCCCTGTCCCTCGTGCCCACGATGTTGCTTTTTTTCGTATCGGCCGGATTCATCAGCAACACCATTGAAAATTGGTTCAACAGTCAGATCGAAACATCACTTCAGGAATCTCTGGATGTCGCTCAGACCTACTACAAAAACTCGGCCGCCAATGCCCTCTATTATGCGGAACAACTCGCCCTGATCATCAAGGACAACAAACTTCTCAACCAGGAGAATCTACCGAAACTGGTGGAAGTCATCAAACAGAAGCAGAAAGAATACAACCTGGGCATCGTTGAGGTCTTTTCAAGCACTTACGAGGAACTTGTGCGGGCCTCAAATCCACAAGTGCCTGCTTCTGAATTCACTGACCCAGGTTCGGACAATATAAGGGAGGCCCTCCAGGGCAACCGATTCACGCGGATCACCCCCATAGGAAAAGCAGACCTCATCCGGGGGATCGTCCCCGTTTACTCCAATTGGAATCCCAACGATGTTGTCGGCGTAGTTGTCGTCAACTACTACGTTCCCTATAGTCTGGTTGCCAAGATGAAGGAAATTTCCACATCCTTCGAGCAGTACAAAAGCAGCAAACTGCTCAAGGGGCGCATCCAGAAAAGCTATGTCGTCGTTCTTCTTCTTATTGCGCTGGTCATTATTTTCATGGCAACCTGGTTTGGTTTTCACCTTGCCCGGGGAATTACCGTACCCATTCAGGAGTTGGCTGTTGCGACCAACAAAATCGCCGGTGGCGATCTCAATGTGAAGATTGACGTACAAAGCGATGATGAAATTGGAACCCTTGTACAGGCTTTCAATAAAATGACCGCGGACTTGCGCAAGAGTCAGGCTGCCATCAACAAAGCTAATCAGGAATTTCATGCCTCGAATCTGGAGCTTGATCAACGACGCCGCTACATGGAGATTGTACTTAAAAATGTGACCGCCGGCGTTATTTCGCTTGATAAACAGGGCAACATCACTACGATCAATAAATCGGCAGAGCTTTTATTGAGAATCAAAACAGGGAAAATTCTTGGAAAAAACTTTCGCGAGGTAGTTGACGCCAACCATCTGCCCATGATTAAGGACCTTCTCAAGGACCTTATTTCTTCGGGCAAGGATTCAGTACGCAAACAAATCACCGTATCTATACAGGACAGCAAGATCACTCTTTTAGTCAATGTAACCACTTTGCGCGACGAGAATGGTGAGTTCATGGGAACCGTGGTCGTATTTGACGACTTGACCCATTTGCTCAAAGCACAGAGAATGGCGGCATGGCGAGAGGTCGCACGACGTATTGCCCACGAGATAAAAAACCCATTGACACCGATCCAGCTTTCCGCACAAAGACTTCGAAGACGGTATCTTGATCGTTTTTCCAAGGACGACACGGTTTTTGACGAATGCACCATGATGATTGTGCGACAAGTTGACGAACTTAAAAATCTCGTCAATGAATTTTCCAGTTTTGCCCGCATGCCAGCCAGCAATCCAACCCCGAACAATATCAACGAAATACTTTCCGAGGCAATGCGACTCTACCAGGAAGCACACAAAGAGATCGGCTTCTCCTTTCAGCCCGATCCAGGAATGCCTGTATTTAACCTTGACAGAGATCAGATCAAAAGGGCCTTTATCAATCTGCTTGACAACGCGGTTGGCGCCGTAGGAGACGAAGGAACCATCCACATGGGGTCAGCCTACAATCCAGCATTACAAATGGCAATCATCACCATTTCAGATTCAGGCTGCGGCATACCGGCGGAGGATAAACCCAGGCTGTTTGAACCCTATTTCTCTACCAAGAAATCCGGAACAGGCCTGGGGCTAGCCATTGTTTCAACCATTATCGCTGACCACAATGGATACATCCGGGTGCGAGACAACTATCCCAAAGGAACTAAGTTTATAGTTGAACTGCCCGTCGGTGAAAATCCTATGACCGGTTAACCTCTTCCTCAGAAATCAAAACAAGGCAAACGATGAAAACAATTCTTATTGTTGACGATGAAGAAAGCATAAGAGAAAGCCTGAAGGGGATACTTCAAGACGAAGGTTTTCGACCTGTATTAGCCAAAAACGGTGAGGAAGCTCTGCAATCTTTACGTGAGGAGACCCCGGACCTCATACTGCTTGACATCTGGATGCCGGGCATGGATGGAATTGAAACCCTGCGTCGTATTCGGGATGATTTTCCCGACCAGCTCGTCGTCATGATGAGTGGGCACGGCACGATTGAAACCGCAGTTAAAGCGACCAAGCTCGGGGCCTACGACTTTATTGAAAAACCACTTTCCCTGGAAAAGGTGCTCTTGTGTATTCAAAACGCCATGAGGGTAACCCAGCTCGTGCAGGAGAACCAATCATTAAAGAGCAAAATAAATAAAGACAATGAAATGATTGGGGTGAGCATCCAGATTA